>CAZPEN010000001.1:0-160606 GCA_964585615.1 uncultured Chthoniobacter sp.
AACCTATGAAAAACCAATCTGCTTTCCACGAGGGTTCGATTCCCTTCACCCGCTCATCTTAATAATCAGCGAGTTACAAAATAAACGTAGCTCCATCGTAGCTCGGCTCCGACGTTTGAGGGAATCTCGGCGGATGGTACGTTGATGGGCTCGCCGTAGCGCCCGCTGGTCGAATGCACAGCGGGAGGGATTCCGACCATGATGCTGGATCTCTTCGATTGGCAGGTGGGTGTCGCGGACTCTCTTTGCGTTGAGTGCCCGGCTGAGATGCGGGGCCGGTATGCTCGGACTGCATGGTTGAACTTTTGCGGGCGGAGCGGGTTTTGCGAGATTCGGTCGCTCCAGACGGGAGGGAGGTTCTATGAACCCGAAAACGGCGATAGGAAAAAGTCGTTTTGCGCGGAAGGGTTGATGCACAGTGATGTGTGAAAAAAACCAGCACACGTTCCGCGTTTGGGTCACCAAAGCCTGAGGTTACAGAAAACCTTCCACTCTGCGGGCCGCTGTCTTTGTTGGCGGTGCCATCCTCGGACGCTGCGGACAGCAACCTCTTCTGCGCTTCTCCACCGCCTGGGGTGGTCTCCACAAGCATAACCCACTCATTGATGCCTCCTTGCTCTTTCAAAAACCCATCGCGCCGCTTTTGCCCAGACCTCCGAATCTCGCTACCAGCTCGTGGGCTTCCCCCGCCTGGAATACGCGATTTAGAGCGGTTTAAATAATAATGTGGCCACTGATTTGCGAGCGCCGAGAGTTGCAGGGGTGCGGCGGCAGTGAAGCGGCTGTGTGAAAACACACTGCCCGAACTGCTGACGCAGTCCTGTGGCTCTCGCCGCCGCAAAGCAGCGGCTATAGAATTATTTAAACCGCTCTGGTTACGCAACATTCCCCTGCCTTTTACTTCAATCGCCGTTTTCGGGATAATGAAAAATCTTCTTCATCCTGTCCCCAAGCCGTTTTCAGGGGAATATCAGACTGTGGATGGAGAAAACCGGTATCCCACACCCGGCTCGTTGAGGATGAAGACCGGACGGGCGGGATCTTTTTCGATCTTTTTCCGCAGGTGGGTGAAATAAACCCGGAGATACTCGCGGTGTTCCCCGGCATTCGGTCCCCAGACCTCGCGGAGAATCTGCGTGTGGGTGAGAATGCGTCCGGAGTGGCGGATGAGAAGGGCGAGGATCGCCCATTCGGTGGCGGTGAGGCGGATTTCGCGCCCCTCACGGGCAACGCTCCGGGCAGCCAGATCCACCACCAATCCCTCACAGGAAAAGACGGACCCTTCCTCCCGCGGCCGCGAACGCCGCATGGCCGCACGCAGCCGGGCCAACAATTCCCCGGTGGCAAAGGGCTTCGTCACAAAATCATCCGCCCCCGCATCAAGTGCCGCAATTTTTTCCGCCTCGGAATCCCGTACGGTCAGCACCACAACCGGCACCTCGCTCCACCCGCGCAGGCGCTTGAGCACCTCCAGCCCGCTCATGTCGGGAAGCCCCAGGTCGAGCAACACGACATCCGGCCGCGCATGGACAAGTGCCTGGAGTCCCAGCGTTCCCTCTTCCGCCTCCCGGACTTCGTAACCGTCGGCTTCCAGCGCGGTCCGCAACAATCTGCGGATCTGGACTTCATCGTCAATGACAAGGGCTTTCATTCGGGAAGATTCATCGTGCCACCAGTGGGAATCCCCAAGACAAACACAGCGCCGCCATCGGTGCGATCCAAAGCATCCAGCGTTCCTCCGTGAATCTCCGCAAGATGTCGGGCAATTGGAAGGCCGAGTCCCACTCCGCCCACTGGAGCATCGGCCCCGCGGACGAATTTGGAAAAAATCTCGCGTCCCGAAGGCAGACCCGCTCCCCGGTCGCTCACCACAAATTCGATCCTCCCGGCGGACTCTCTTGCCGAGACAACGGGCTTTTCTCCGGACTGACCATGGGTCAGGGCATTGTGGATGAGGATGGACAGGGCCTGGGCAATGAGTCCTCCATCGGCCCGCACACCGGGCAGAGGATGGGGAATCTCCACAATCACCCTCTCCTCCGCCCCCTCACAAAGGCGCAGGGCATCGGTCACGAGTTCCGCGGGATCGCACCATTCCAGCACCGGGCGGAGGAGCCCCGACTCAATGCGTGTGGCATCGAGAAGTTGCCCGACCGTCCGACGCAGGCGGCTGGCGGCCTGCCGGAGTTCCGCAAGATCCGGACGTGGTTGTTCGAGCGCGGCCTGAATCGCGGCGACGGGGGTCTTCAGCTCATGGGAAACACTGTCAAAAAGCGTCTGCTGCAGCTTGGCGGCCTCGGCGACAACCGTCGAGCGCCGACTGGCATCAATCCCCCGCTCCTTTGCCGCCACAATCGCAAATTGCGCGGCGAAGGTTTCCAAAAGCCCGCGCTGCTCGGGAGTCAGCCCCTCGCCTCCGGCAAGGTGAACCGCCAGAACGCCCTCGCAGTGATCGCCTGCAAGGAGCGGCAGGTGAAGTCCCTGCGCTTCCGACAGGGTATCCGTGTCATGCCCGGCCGGACGCTGGTTGGTGAAGACCCATTGCGAAACGGCCACCTCCGACGCGGGCAGCTGCCAGGTGCTGTCTTTGTGCGCATCCAACGAAAAGCGGCCATGGCCATCACGAAGAAAAACCGCTGTCTGCAACCCGAACCCCTCCCGCACCTGTCCGCAAAGCGCGAGCACGGCCTCGTCAAGGTCTCTGGCATGGGCAAATCTCCGGGTCAGACCGTAGAGAGCCATCGCACGTTTCTCCCGGCGGCTTTCCAGTTGTTCCCGCTCGCGCAGACGGCTTGTCAGATGCCCGACCACAAGCGCCACGACGAAGAACATGAAGAACATGAGGACATCCGGCGGCTGGCTGATGAAGAACGTGAAACGCGGCGGAATGAAAAGGTAGTTCCAGGCCAGGGCGGAGAGCGTCGCCAGCGCAAAGGTTTGCCGGCGCGGCAGGGTGATCCCGGCCACGGTCACGACCAGCAGGTAAAGAACCGCCACCGCCCAATAGCCGATGGGCTCCAGAATCCAGAGCCCGAGCCCGGTCACGGACGCCACCAGGCCCAGCACGATCAGGTTGTTTTTCCAACTCCCGGGCAGCGGAGGAGCCGCTTCCCCGGACACCGCCCCGCCCCCATCCTCGGTGCGGATCAACTGCACATCCATGCTGCCGCTGTTTTCGATGGTCCATGCCACCGGGGAACGGAAAAACCACTTCCAGGCGGGCCCCTGAGGTTTTCCCAGAATGAGGTGGGTGGCATGTTTTTCACGGGCCACCTGCACCAGGGTCTCCGCGACCGATGTGCCACCTGCCAGAACGACCTCCGCTCCGAGTTCCCGCGCCAGTGCGAGATGGGCGGTCCGGCGTCGTTCGTCTGCCGCTGAAAGAGCCCTCGGCGTTTCCACCGCCACGGCCATCCAGGGCACCTCGAGACCGGCCGCGTAACGGCGGGCCCAGCGCAGAAGCTGCGCCGAGTGGGGACTGGCACTCACCCCCACCACCAAAAGATCCCCTCCCCGCCACTCCGAACCGCTGCCACGTGTCTGCCGCGAACGACGCTCGACATGCTCGGCCGTGAGTCTCAGTGCCATCTCGCGCAGGGCCGTCAGGTTCGATTCCCGGAAAAAATTCTCCGCGGCGGCGACGGCCCTCTCTCCGAGGTAAACTTTCCCTTCCGCCAACCGCTGGCGCAACTGCTCGGGGGTCACATCAACAAGTTCCATCTCGTCCGCCGCATCAAGGACCGTGTCGGGAACTGTCTCCCGAACAGGAATACCGGCAATCCGCCTCACCGATTCGCTGCGGCTCTCAATGTGCTGGACATTGACCGTGGTGAAAACATCCACACCGCCATCGAGAAGCTCCAGCACGTCCTGATACCGTTTCGGATGCCGGGAACCGGGGGCATTCGTATGGGCCAGTTCGTCCACCACGACGAGCCCGGGCTTCCAGAGCAGAATCGCCTCGATGTCCAGCTCCTCGAACACCGTTCCGCGATACTCCACCCGCAACCGCGGCACGACCGGCAATCCCTCGATGAGCGCGGCGGTTTCGCTCCGGCCATGGGTCTCGACGATGCCCACCACCACTTCAACGCCATCGCGGTGCTTTTTCTGCGCCGCCCGGAGCATGGCATAGGTTTTGCCCACTCCGGGACACATCCCGAGAAAAACCTTCAGCCGGCCGCGGCGGGCTTTCGTCTCTTCCCGGAGGATCCGTTCCAGAAGCTTGTCGGGATCCGGGCGGCCGGGGTCATGGTTTTCCGCTGTCATCAAGGGCGAGATTCAATTCCAGAATACGCACCCTTGGCTCTCCAAGGAAGCCGAACTGCGGGGCATCGGTGAATTTCTTCACCAACACAAGCACCTCCTCCAGCGGAATTTTCCGCGCTTCCGCCACACGGGGAGCCTGAAAGACGGCGGCTTCCGGTGAAAGATGGGGATCCAGTCCGCTTCCACTTGTTGTGAGCAGTTCCGGCGGGGCTTCCGGCCCCCAGACCATCCGGCGTTCCGCAACCGCCCCGGCCAGCACGGCACTCGTGGGCCCGAGATTGCTGGCTCCGCTGGGCACAGTGGCATGGTCCGCCGCGCTGGGACGGGGCTGGAAATATCGGGGCGATTCGTTCTTCTGTGCAAGGAGGGCCGAGCCGACGGGCTGGCTCTCGCGCAGGATCAACGATCCCCCGGCCTGGACCGGAAAACACCAGCCAACAGCGACCAGAGAGAGCGGATAGAGAATCCCGGTAAGGACGGTCAACACCACCAACAGGCGAAAGGAAACAACGAGGTTTTTCATAAATCAGGCGAGGTGAAGCAGCGTGAGAAGAACGTCGATGAGCTTGATGCCCACAAAAGGCACAACGAGCCCCCCGAACCCGTAAACCAGGGCGTTGCGCCGCAGGATGGTCGCCGCTCCGAGCGCCCGGTAACCCACCCCGCGCAGGGCCAGCGGAATGAGGGCCACAATCACCAGCGCATTGAAAATCACCGCGCTGAGCACGGCGCTTTCCGGACTGTGGAGCCGCATGATGTCGAGTGCCCCCAACGGGCCGCGTCCGCCGGAAGCCACTGCGTAGAGGCCCGCAAACATCGCGGGCAGAATCGCGAAATACTTCGCGACATCGTTGGCAATGCTGAATGTCGTGAGCGCCCCGCGGGTCATGAGAAGTTGCTTCCCGATCTCCACCACCTCCAGGATCTTTGTGGGATTGCTCTCCAGATCCACCATGTTGCCGGCCTCGCGGGCGGCCTGGGTTCCGCTGCCCATCGCCACCCCGACATCCGCCTGGGCCAGGGCCGGAGCGTCGTTTGTGCCGTCTCCCGTCATCGCCACAAGGTGCCCTTTTTCCTGCTCCTCGCGGATACGTGCAAGCTTGTCCTCAGGTTTGGCCTCGGCCATGAACCCGTCCACCCCGGCTTCCGCGGCAATGGCTGCGGCGGTGAGCGGATTGTCCCCGGTGATCATCACCGTGCGGATGCCCATCTTGCGAAGGCGGGCGAACCTCTCGCGAATCCCGCCTTTCACAATATCCTTGAGAAAAACAACCCCCAGCACCCGCGCAGCACAGGCCACCACCAATGGGGTGCCGCCGGATTTTGACACATGGTCCACATCCGCCTGCACGGAGTCCGGGCAAATCCCTCCCGACTCTCTCACCCACCGGAGAACGGATTCCGCAGCTCCCTTGCGAATCCGGAGGGTTTCTCCGCCTTCATCAATATCCACCCCGCTCATCCGGGTCTGCGCGGTGAAGGGAATGAAAACCGCATGATGTTCCCCCAGATCGCGTGGGCGGAGGTTGAAGCGCTCCTTGGCGAGAACCACGATGCTGCGTCCCTCGGGCGTCTCGTCGGCAAGGGAAGCCAGCTGCGCGGAGGAAGCGAGTTCCTTTTCCTCCACCCCCGGCGCAGGCAGAAAGGCGGCCGCCTGACGGTTCCCCAGCGTGATCGTTCCCGTCTTGTCGAGCAGCAGAACATCGATATCCCCCGCCGCTTCGACCGCGCGACCGGATGTGGCCAGCACATTGCGCTGCATCAGACGGTCGATGCCGCTGATCCCGATCGCACTGAGCAACCCTCCGATGGTCGTCGGAATCAGGCACACCAGCAACGACACCAACACCGGCAGGGAGAGATTCACCACTCCGGTCTGTCCCGCCAGGCGTTCAGAAAATCCGGCGAAGAACGGCAGCGTCGCCACGGCGAGAAGGAAAACCACCGTGAGACTCACCAGCAGGATGCCCAGGGCGATCTCGTTCGGCGTACGCTTGCGGCTTGCTCCCTCGACCATCGAAATCATGCGGTCGAGGAATGTGTTGCCGGGTTCGGTCGTGATGCGGATGACGATCCGGTCGCTGGTGACACGGGTTCCTCCGGTCACGGCACTGCGGTCGCCTCCGCTTTCCCGGATCACCGGAGCGGATTCCCCCGTGATGGCGCTTTCATCCACTGTCGCGATGCCTTCGATCACATCGCCATCCGAGGGGATCACATCACCCGCCTCGCAGACAACAAGGTCTCCTTTGCGCAATTCCGCCGCCGGCACGCTTTCTTCTTTCGAGCCACACAGGCGGCGCGCCGTCGTGCTGGTGCGCATCCGGCGCAACGTGGCCGTCTGGGCTTTTCCCCGGCCTTCGGCAATCGCCTCGGCAAAGTTGGCAAAAAGAACCGTGAACCAGAGCCAGACGGCAATCTGGATGTCGAAGAGTGTTGGCGCGGCAAAACAGAAAAACGTCGTGGCAGCGGCTCCCAGAAAGACCAGGAACATGACGGGGTTTTTCCACTGCACCCGGGGATCAAGTTTGCGAAAGGCATCGAAAGCAGCCGTCCGCAGCAACGCGGGATCGGCAAGGGATGAGGAAGACGTGTTCATGAAATTCAAAAGGTTCTCCCGCCCATCAGGAGCAGGTGTTCGGCAATCGGCCCCAGACACAGTGCCGGGAAGAATGTCAGGGCCCCCACGATCACAATGACGGCGATCAGAAGAACACCAAACGTCGCCCCGTGGGTCGGGAAGGTGCCGGGGGAAGGAGGGGCGGTTTTCTTTCCCGCAAGGCTCCCCGCGACGGCCAGCACCGGGATGATCACCGCAAAGCGTCCCAGAAACATGCACACAGCCAGGGTGGCATTGTAGAAATCATTGTTCACCCCGAGTCCCCCGAAAGCCGAACCGTTGTTGGCCGCCGCGGAAGTGAAGGCATAGAACATTTCCGAAAATCCATGCGGTCCCTGATTTCCCAGTGTCGCCGAACCGGCCGGAACCGCGCACGCCACGGCCAGTCCGATCAAAATACAGACGCAGGGAGCAAGCACTCCGATGACCGCCCGGCGGATCTCACGGGCTTCCAATTTTTTTCCGAGATATTCCGGCGTCCGCCCCACCATGAGCCCCGCCAGAAAAACCGTGAGCACGACAAAAAGCAGCATGCCGTAAAGCCCCGCCCCCACGCCGCCGAAAACCACTTCGCCGAGCAGCATGTTGAGAAGTGCCACGCCACCGGCCAGCGGGCTCAGACTGTCGTGCATGGCATTCACTGCACCACAGGAAGCATCGGTCGTGGCCGTGGAAAAAAGCACACTGTTCATCACCCCGAACCGCACTTCCTTGCCCTCCATCGGCACAGACAGTCCCAGGGCGGGATTCGGACGGCTCTCCGCCCACCAGGAGACCGCGAAACCCGCCAGAAACAGCACCAGCATCACCCCGAAAAGCACCCAACCCTGACGCCGGTCTCCGGTCATGCGCCCGAAAAACGAGGTCAGCCCGGCCGGGATCGCGAAGATGGCAAGCATCTGGAGGAAGTTGGTGAGCGGGGTGGGGTTTTCAAACGGATGCGCGGCGTTGACTCCGTAAAACCCTCCGCCATTCGTGCCCACCTGCTTGATCGCCACCTGCGAAGCCACCGGCCCCAATGGAATCACCTGCCCGGTCCCGGACAATGTCACGACTTCGGTCCGGCTCTCCAATGTCTGCGGAACTCCCTGCCAGAGGAAGATCACCGCCAGCAAAAAGGAAAGCGGCAGGAGCACATAGAGCGTCGCCCGCACCAGATCGACCCAGAAGTTTCCGATCGTTCCGGAAGACTTGCGGACGAGGCCCCGCGTGACGGCCACGGCCACCGCGATGCCGGTCGCCGCACTCAGAAAATTCTGCACGGCCAGCCCCGCCATCTGGGTGAAGAGACTCATCGTCGCCTCGCCGGAATAGGCCTGCCAGTTTGTGTTCGTGACAAAGGAAACCGCTGTGTTCAGGGCAAGCAGGAAGGGCACCCCGGCCAGATGTTCGCTGTTCAACGGCAGGAACGCCTGGAGCATCTGGATCGCCAGCAGCAGGACAATGCCTGCCAGATTGAACACCAGCAACGCCACCGCATACGACGTCCATTTCATTTCCACCCCGGGGTCGATCCCGGAAAGCCGGAAGATCCCCCGTTCCAATCCGCCCAGCACCGGAGAGAGAAAAGTCCTTTCCCCCTGGAACACCCGGAACATCAACAACCCGAGCACCGGGGTGACTGCGATGACCGCCGCAACAAAGGCAGCGGCCTGGAAAATTTCGTTGGCTTGCACGACTCCCACTCTACCCGCCATCCGGGTCGAGCGTAAGTTAATGTCCGCCCCGAATGCGCTAAAAATGTGCTAATATTACTGCGTTAAGTCAATCTATGGTGGCTTGGGATGGAATTGGCAACGGCAGAATGGGCAAAATCCGCGCGAGCGAGCAAGACCGCCCCGACATTGCTCAGGCGCGTCAAAGCTGGAAAAGCCGGCAGGGTCACCTTGATCCGGCGCGGTTGGTCTTCCTCGACGAATCGGGAGCCAAGACGAACATGACCCGGCTCTGGGGCCGCGCTCCCCGTGGAGAGCGAGTCCATGCCAGCGCTCCGGCTGGCCGCTGGCAGAGCACCACGATGATCTCCTCGATCCGCTTGGATGGCAGCACCGCCTGCATGACCATCCCGGGAGCCACCGACACCGAAGTTTTCCGCTCTTATGTGCGCGAAGTCCTTTGTCCAACGCTGCGGCGGGGGGACTTGGTCATCATGGACAACCTCGCCCCCCACAAAAGCGCCCCCACTCTGCGCCTGATCAAAACGTGGGTGCGCGGAGGAAGGCTGGAGATCAGATGGGAACCACGGAATTTTGTTCTGGGGAAAGCGGTATTGACAGGCTCGGCGGGCGAAGTGGCGGGGGCGCGTGTGTTCCCCTCAGCCCAGCAATTCGTCCCAGTCTTTGGGAGAGAGGTTCGGGGTTTCTTCGTCGAGGAGACCGGAGATGAGGGCACGTTTTTTTTCCTGAAGGGAGATGACCCGGTGTTCGACGGTGTCGCGGGCGATGAGTTTGATGGAGGAGACGATATTTTTCTGGCCGATCCGGTGGGCTCGGTCGGTGGCCTGGGCTTCGACGGCGGGGTTCCACCACGGGTCGAAGTGGATGACGGTGTCGGCGGCGGTGAGGTTGAGTCCCGTGCCACCGGCTTTGAGGCTGACGAGGAAGACCGGGATCGCGGGGTCGGACTGGAATTTTTCGACGACGGAGGCGCGATCTCTGGTGGAGCCATCCAACCGGCACCATGCAAAGCCGGCTTCGTCGAGGGCGGGGGCGATCAGGTCGAGCATGGCGGTGAACTGGCTGAAGACGAGCACGCGGTGTCCGCCATCCACGGCTTCGCCGATGAGTTCGATCAGGGCGTCCAATTTTGCGGAGGTTCCGGGGGATTCCTTCCCGAGCAGGCGGAGGTCGCAGCAGGCCTGGCGCAGGCGGAGAAGGGCGGTGAGCACGCGCATACGGGCGGCTCCCCCGGATTCCCGGAGTGCATCGACTTCGGCGCGGGCGGCAATCTGGAGCTGGGTGTAAACGGCTTTCTGGGCGGGGGTGAGCTCGACTTCCACGATTTGTTCGATTTTGTCGGGGAGTTCCGGGAGGAGGTCGGCCTTTTTCCGCCGAAGCATTCTCGGGCGAAGCCGGCGGTTGAGGCGTTCCCAGAGCGGTCCACGTTCGCCATCGAGCAGGGGCTTCTCGTAACGTTCCTGAAAATCTTTTCGCGTGCCGAGGTAGCCGGGCAGGAGGAAGTCGAAGAGGGACCAGATGTCGCGAAGGGAATTTTCGAGCGGGGTGCCGGTGAGGATGAAGCGGGCGTCTGCCCGGAGGGCGCAGGCGGCTTTGGCGTTCTGGCTGTCGGGATTCTTGATGTGCTGGGCCTCGTCGAGCACCACGGTGGAGAAGGTGATGCCCCGGTGGCGCTCGATGTCGCGGCGGAGCAGGGCGTAGCTTGTCACGACGAGATCGGCGGAGGGGATGGCGGTGAAAAGTTCCTCCCGTCCGGCACCCTCGATGGCGAGGACTTTGAGCGACGGAGCAAAGGCGGCCGCCTCGCGGCACCAGTTCCAGACGAGCGAGGACGGACAGACCACCATGTGGGGACCGGGATGGGACTCCATCATGGCAAGGGCCTGGATGGTTTTCCCGAGGCCCATTTCGTCGGCGAGGAGTCCGCCGGATTTTTGTCCGGCGAGGGCAAGCAACCATCCGGCTCCTTCGATCTGGTACGGACGCAGGCGGTCCCGGAGGGCACCTGGCTTGAGCGAGGCGGCCGGAGGGGGCGGCACGGGGGTTCCCGTCCACCCGAAAAGGCTTTCTTCGAGGTAACCACGTTGGGCGGCGGGGATCCGGTAGATCCCGCGTTCCTGCCGGGGATCGGCATCCCGGAGCACTTCCGAGAGGTCTGCGGCCAGCTCCGCATCCGGAACGGCGATCCGTCCATCCTTGAGACGGAGTTGGGGGGAGCCGCTTTGCAGGAGACGCTGGATCTCCTGATGGGAAAGGACGGCTTCGCTGCCTGCGGTGAAGTGGACGTGGAAGTCCAGCCAGCCGTCCTCTTTTTCCCGGAGGGCGAAGCGGGGTTCGAGGCGGACGATGTCGCGGGTGACGTGCTGGAAGCGTTCTCCTTCGCGGACTGTCCAGGATTTCCGGAGGCGCGGGAGGGTGGTGGCAAAAAACCGCACGACTGCGTCCTCTCCTCGCAGGGCGGCTTTTCCCCGGATGTCTTCAAATCCACAGGCCAGCAGCTCGCGGAGCGCTTCGGCTTCGGCGGAGGGATTCGAGGCTTCCGGTTGGGGGTATTCAAAAGAGATCTCCGCTTCCAGATGCCGGAGGGAACCTTCCAGGGAGAGATGAACCCGGGGCTGCACGGTGGTGGCGGTTTTTTTCACTGTGGGAAGCGATGGCCCGGCGGCAACAGGGGCTTTTCTTTCCGGGGGGCGCAGCACCGCCAGGCCCACCGCAACGGCATGGGCGCAAATGATTCCACGGCCCCGGGCATCCCGACAGGGGCAAAGGTTTTCGACGTCGATGGCGTTGCGGATTTTCAGGCCCGAAAAGAATGTCTTTCCGCCCAAGAGGACTTTTCCTTTCAGCAGAGGAGGTTCGTAAGAGACCTCCTCGATGCGGCCCACGGCATGAAGCGCACGGGCTTCCTTGAAGACATCCCATCCGCACATTGAAACGAGGAATTTTTCTGTCAGTTCCATGCTATGCCGCCTGTTGTAGCGGGAAAACCGTTTTTCGACAGCGGATATTCGGAGATTGAGCAACCGGGGGGGAGTCGGTCATGGTGGTGGCTGTCATGCGCGTTTTTGTTGCCGTTCTGCTTGCCCTTGCGATTGTCGCAGCGCAGTTGGTGTATGGCGGGTTGATGCGGACGGTTTTTGGGATTCCCTGTTATGCCTTGGTGGCTTTGGCGGGGATCCTGGGGATGGCCGCCCTGTTTTGGAAGCGGGCCGTGCCGCCCCGTCTGGATACGGTGATGGTCACCCTCCTGGCGGCCGGGTATTTTTTGTGGAGGTCGCTGAACTCCGTGGGACAGGATCTTTCCCTTTTCTACACGTTTCTCGTGGCGGGTTGCGCGGTGGTTTACTGCCTGTTCGCCTGCATGGTCACCTCACCGGCGTCCCGCTATGTCTTTGTATTGATTCTCCTGGCCGCCGCACTCGGGCAGGTCCTGATGGCGGCGGTCCAATTTTCCGAGCCCGGTTATTTTTGGCCGGTGCCGTGGTTCAGCGAACAGATGAAGGCGTGGTATTTCAAGCCCGACGCCACCTACCTCCGGGGGCACGGGCTTTTTCTCAATGCCAACCATCTGGCTTGGTTTTTGAACGGGATGGTCTTTTTTGCGCTGGGAGCCGCCTGTCTGGGGCGTGCGGCGGTCTGGGCAAAGGTTCTTTTTGCCTATCTGGCGGCCGTTTGCATTGCGGGAACGGTGCTGACCCTCAGCCGCGGGGGGATGATCGGTCTGGCTGTCGGGATGGTGGTGTTTCTCCTCCTGAGTTTGATGGCCCTGGGGATTGGGGCCCGGGACCGTCGACTGGGGATCTTTCTGGTCACCCTCACGGTTCTCGCCATCGGTGTGGGGGCGGCCTATTACCTTTTTTCCCAGAGCTTCACGGTGCAGAGCCGGATGGCGAAAATTCTCGACGATACCTATCGGATCAGTCTCTGGCCAACCGCGCTCCGGCAGGCACAAATCGAGCCGCTTATTGGAGCGGGAGCCGGGGCCTTCACGCAGCTTTCCCGACGTCTGAGAGAGGGGGATTCCCCTGCGGACGATACTTTCGCCCATAATGATTGGGCGCAGGTGGCGTCGGATTTTGGTTTTTTCGGTCTTGTGCTGGTTGCCGGGGCCTTTTTGTTCAACTGGCGGGCGGGTTTTCTTGGGTTTGTCGGCGCATTGAAAGAGCGAATGCTGGTTTCCAGCCGTCCCCAGAGCAATTCCGCAGCCTTTGAGATCGGAGCCCTGAGTGCGCTGGCAGCCTTCTCGGCCCATTCCTTTTTCGATTTTAACATGCAGATTCCGGCCAATGCGCTTCTTGCGGCCGCTGTTGCGGGGATGCTGGCCAATGCCGGGGTTTCTTCTTCAGGAGCTCAAGCCGGGGGGAGGCGGGTATCCCGATGGGTGACAGGAACGATCTCCGGTGCGGCGGGACTTTTTCTTCTTGGATTGATTCTCCGCTCCGCCGAACCGGAATGGAAGGCCCTCCAGTCGGAAAACGCCCTGCTTGCGGGAGACCCTGCCCGGGCCGGTGAGTTGGCCGAGCAAGGTCTGGGTGTTTCTCCCCGGCACTCCCGTCTTCACCGTCTTCTGGGGGAATCTTTGCTCCAAAGTGCTTCCGCTGCGCAGGATGCGAGGGAAAACCGCGTGCTCGCCGCCTATCACCTCCGCCGATCCAGCGAACACGATCCCGAAGAGCGGTGGAACCGGCTCATGCTTGCCATTTCTCTTTCCAGCCTCCGGAAATCCCGTGCGGCACGGGCGGCCCATATCGAGGCAATCCGTCTGGATCCGGGGAATCCCGCTGTTTACGAATATTACGCCCTGTTCCTGGAAGGGACCGGAAAAGGAGATGATGCGATTCGTGCCTACGAGGTGGCACTTACCGTTCCGGGAACGAAATTTGCGACTCAACGGCTCCGGACACTCCGCCAAATGAAAAAACAGTCCCCTCCGAAAACCGGATTGTGACGTTTTTTTTCCTCTAAATGTGTTGCCAAGAAAAATTCGGTCGTTACAACGCCTATAACGCCATTTTTTGCTTATGAACCATCGTTGTTGTCTTTCAGTTCTTTCCGTCATTTCCATGGCTTGGGTTTTCTCCGGAGGGAATGCAAATGCGCAGGTCCGCAGCTTGAGCGCCCACAACAGTTTTTTCCTGCCGCCGCCTCCGGCTGATTACCCTGCGGATATCGGGGAGCGTCCGGGCGGAGAAGCAGACAATACGCGCTTGGATCCCATTGGAATTTTCGCCTCCAGCCCTTTCAACTACACCTTTTCGGTCCGGGAAGGTTACGATGACAACCTGTTCACCACCCGTACGGATACGGACAGCAGCTTTTATACGAACTTCGCGGCGGGGATCGACTACCGGTTTGGCAGTCCAAGGTTGCAACTTGATGCAAATCTTGGTGGAGGAGTCACTTATTACTACACGCGGCCCGGGGACAAGGTGGACTTCAACGGACAATTCGCGCTGTCGGCGACTTACCTTGCCACTCCCCGGTTGACCCTCACGATCAACACCACCACCGCCTATCTGTCCCAGCCGGATACCAACATCATTGGTGGCACAAACCGGGTGGATGGAGACTATATCTATACAAACACCACGATTGATGCCGCCTACCAGTGGTCGGAGAAGTTCTCCACTGTCACAGGCTATCAAGCCTACGCAAACTACTATATGGAAGAGAGTTTGAACGACACCCTGTCGTTTTTCTCCCAAACCCTCAAGCAATCCTTCCGCTGGCTGTTGCTTCCCAAGACCACTGTCATTGCGGAATACCGTGCCAACCCCATCGTCTATACCGGGGGAGCGGATCTCAACAGCTTCGGCAACTTTGCTCTTTTGGGTTTCGACCAGATTTTCAACCCCCGCTTCAAGTGGACTCTGCGTGCCGGTGTGGAGCAACGCTTCAACAACAACCCGGTGGACGGGCAGTCGATCTACTTTGGACCCTACGGAGAATCCAACCTGAGCTACCAATTCGGACCCGCCTCAACTGTTTCCTGGAACGCCCGTTACGGCACGGAGCCTTCCGGCCTGACAAATGTCACCCAGCGCCAGACTTTCCGCACAGGGCTCGCGCTCGGGCATGCATTCACTCCCCGGATTTCCGCCAACCTCGGATTCAATTTTGAAGTCGACTATTTTGACCAAGAGAGCGTCATCAATACTTTCACCCAAACCATTTTTGATGTGACTGCGGGAGTGAACTACAAAATCAACCGGTTGGTTTCTCTCAGCTTGGGGTACCAGTTTGTCACGGTCTACGCTCCGCAGAACATCAACTTCGAGTACACCCGGAACGTCGCCTTCGTGGGTGCCAATTTCAACTTTTGAACCCTCGGGCAAAGAACCCTCTGGGGGGGAAATCCGCCAGTGTCAGTCTTGACCTTGCATGACGGAAAGTCCGTGCTACCCTGAAAGGCACCGCTTTTTTGCATTCACCCATCTTCTCGCTTCATGAACAATAACGACAGCGGTGAGCTCAAGCTTCACTTTCTGGATTACTGGAGAGTCATCCGGGTCCGCCTTCCTCTCATCATCCTGGTTTTCCTGCTGGTGGTCATCACTGCCGCCGTGGTCACCCATTTCATGCCGAAGCTGTATTCTTCCGCTGTCACCATGCAGGTGAAGCAGAACGATACGTTGCTGCATGTGTTTGATCGGGACGGCGGCATCGGTCTTGATCCCCGGTTCCTGACCACCCAGTTTGAAATCATCCAACGCAAGGAAATGCTGTATCCGGTCATCGACGCCCTCGGTCTGGAGCAGCGTTGGAAACTTGGCAAGGAGCAGGCTTACTTCAGACTTCGCGACATGATCGATGTGCGGGAAATCCGAAACACCGAGCTCATCCAGATCGGCGTGATGAGCACGGACCCCAAGGAAGCTTCGGAGATCGCAAACCGGATTGCCGAAGAATATCAAAGGAAGCGCATTGAGGACCAGCAGCAGATGGTGTCGCGCTCCCTGACCCAATTGCAGGACGAAGTTTCCAAGCAACGGAAAAAAGTGGACGAGCTCCGGGCCGAGGCGGCAAGGATCCGGATTGAAAACAAAATTCAGGATCTGAATCCGGACAGTGTTCAAGATCCGAGAGATGCGGCCAATGATGTTTTGATTTCTGTCGAACAGCAGGTCAGTTCGGAACGCCTGAGAGTCTCGTCCATTCGTGCCAAATACGAGCAAATCTCGAAACTGACCGACGACCAAGTGATGCGGAGCATTGCGACCTTGGAAATTCAGGATCCCACTATTTCAGCGGTTTTTCCCCAATATCAGGAGGCTTCTTCCGAGGAAGCCAAGCTGCTTCAGAGTGGATTGGGAGTGAACCATCCCACCGTCAAATCGTTGCGTGCAAAAAAGGAGGCCATGGCGCAGCAGCTTCGCGATCAGATCGGTTCCCTGCGAACCAGCTTGGAGGCCAATCTGAAAATTGCGGAATCTTCGCTCAAGGAACTGGAAACCCGTTTGGAGGAGGCCAAAACAAGCCAGCAGAGTTCAAAAACCCGCGCCGCAGGGTACTACGAAGCGAAAAACAATTACATCCAGGCCAAGAGTGTTCTTGAAGCTGCTGAAATGAGACTCTCCACCGAGACCATGCAGCGCACCATGCCTCAAAATCCGGCCATCATTTGGGAACGCGCCGAACCGGCAGCAGCCCCTTCCCGTCCGAGAGTGATGTTGAACATCCTTCTTGGAGTGGTTGTGGGGTTGGTTTTCGGTGTTGGGTTGGCATTTTTCATCGAGTATCTGGATACCAGTGTGAAGACGATGGAAGACGTGGAAACATTCCTCCAGGTTCCGGTTCTGGCGGTCATTCCCAAGAATATCACTGTGCTGATCAACGATACCGACGACAATCCGGATGCCGAAGCTTACCGGATCATGCGCACGAATATTGAATTCAATCGCAAATCACCGGATGCCAACACCATTACGGTCATCAGTGGTGGGGCGGGAGAGGGGAAATCCACCACGCTGATCAATCTGGCCTATACCTTTGCAAAAGGCGGATATACGACTCTCGTGATCGATGCCGACTTGCGCCGCCCATCACAGCACCGGCTTTTCGGCATAGAGAACGAGACCGGTTTGAGTGATTATCTGACCACGGAAATCGACTTGGAAGAAGTTGTTCACCTGACCAAAGTGGACAACTTGTACCTCATGACCAGCGGTCAGCTGCCGAACGACGCGGTGGGTATCCTGAACTCCCAGCGCATGGTCGAGTTGATCGAGGAAGTCAAAGGCCGGTTTGACATCATTTTCTTCGATTCTCCGCCGATCCTCGGAGTCAGCGATGCCTCAGTTCTCTCCAGCGCGATGGATCTCACGATCATTGTGGTGCAGCACAGACGCTTCCCTCGTGCCATGCTCCAGCGTGTGAAACAGGCGGTGAACAATGTCGGAGGGACCATCCTTGGGGTGGTGCTCAACAATGTCGATGTGCGCCACGATCAGCACTACGAATATTACACGAGCTACTACAACTATTACCACAAGACAGGAAAGGGCGACAAACGCAAGGCCGCCCGGAAGAAGAAAGAGTCGATTGTTGCCGCAACGGAGACTGACAAAGATACCACGGATGATGCTTACTAGAATCTCTCTACGGACAGTTGCGTGTTTGTTTGCCCTCCTTGTTCCCGCCATGGCACAGGATGCCGTTCTTCGGCCGGGTGATCAGATTGAAATTCGCCTGGGCGGAGTTCCGGCGGAGGAGATCAGCCAGGTGACCGGTCTCTATACTGTCGATGGGGATGGATTTATCAACATGCCCCATATTGGAAAAGTTCGTGCGGCTGGTGCCACGCAGTCCCAATTGCAGGGGGCCATTGAATCCTCTTACAAGACCCAGCAGATTTATACCAACCCCTCGATCACGCTGGCTGTCCCGAATGCCGCGCGTTTTGTGGATGTGGGGGGTGATGTGAGGGCTCCGCAGCGGGTGCCCTTTACCGCGGATCTGACCGTTCTCGGGGCCATCACGGCTTCCGGCGGATTCACTGAATATGCCGATCAGGGCAAGGTCAGTCTGCTGCGTGACGGGCAGGTGACGATGATCAACATCAAGGAAGTTCGCAAGGATCCGACAAAGGACATCAAGCTGAAGCCCGGCGACAAGATCCAAGTTCCCCAGAGTTTTTGGTGAGCAAGGGCAGGGAGGCCTGCCGGTCTGTCCGGAAATTTGCTTGTTGCTTCAGGCCGGGCAAAGCCGTGCCGGCCACGGGTCGGATGGGAGGGGCGTTTTTTCCCGGGGTGGCTCAGGTTGGGTGACATCCACATGACAGGTTCCGAGGAGTGCCCCCCCTTTTTCCACGGTAACCGAGCGGGCATGAACATCGGCTTCGAGGCGGCCGCCCCGACGGACATGGACAACTCCGCGACAATGTACAATGCCGGTGAGGTGTCCCCATACCACCAGGTGATCGGTTTCCACGGGCAGGGTGAAACTGGAGCGGGCGTTTTTTTCAATGACCACCGTGGGGGCGGTAATTTGACAGGCACAACTGTGATTTGTTGCCAGGCGGACTTCTCCTTCACTCCGAAACAGACCCACAATATTTCCTGCGATGTGCGCGGAGCCACAGATGATCCAGGAACTGCTCAGGCTCCCGGACGGTCCAATGGTGAGCCTTCCGCGGGTGTCCACTGTCCGGGAAGCCGGCAGAAGAAAAGTGATGTCTTCCAGTTCAATGGCGGAGTTGCAACTGGGGCAAAGCGTGCTCCGTGCGTGAGCGGATACCAAATGGGAGTTTCCACACCGGTGGCAATGCACTCCGCGATTTTTCGATGAGACCGGGGCCGGGTGCGGTGGTTTCTTTGAGTCCGGGCGTCCAACCTCGTAATAGTCCCCGCAGGACCGGCAATATGTCGAGATGAGGTGGGGAGGCTCAAGCTGGACAAAGCCGCAACCCGGACACCGAAAAGGCGTCTTTTGCGGAAGACGGGCCATGAAAAATCAAACCGGTGTTTCGGCTGTTTTGCTGCGAGAAATTTCTGCGGAGGGAGTCACCGCCCGGGAGTTGGTTCCGGAAGCCTTCGCGGAAGTCACTTCCGACTTTCCAATGAATGTCGCCCCTTCTTCGATCACGATGCGCACCGCTTTCAAGTCGCCGTTCAATTGCGAACTGGCCTTCAATTCACAACGTTCCGTCACCGTGATGTTGCCATTGACCGTTCCATGGAGTGTCACCGCTTTGGTTTTGATTTCTCCCTTGACCATGGCATTCTTTCCAAGAGTCAGAATCCCTTCGGAGATGATCTCGCCGTCCAGTTTTCCGTCAAAAATCAGTTCGCTCTCAAACTTCAGAGTGCCAGAAATTTCCACATCGCTTGCAAGGATGTTTTTGGAAGAAGAAGAGGAAGGTTCCGCTGCAAATGAAGTCAAGTTGTTCAAATTCATAGTGGTAACGGAACATTCTAGCAAACTCCCAAGAGAGGTCAATGCCGGATACAGACGGGCAAACGCAATAACTCTTCAGCTATGCGGCGAGTGGGAGAGTGTCGTCCTCAGCGGCGCGGGAGTGGAGGCGGTATTTCCAGAACGAGTCCATCCTGCGGCTGGCCTGGATGCAGCGCAAGGCGGGGATTTTTCCGCGCTGTTTGATGATCCTAATTTCCGCAATTGAGCCAAAGCATGAAAAGCAGGCATGTAGTCATGCAAGATTTTTCTTCAAGGGCTTTTATTTTTTCCGTTTTGCTTGCCGCAGGCAAGCCTTGCTGAGGTTCCCCCCGAACGCCTGCCGCGGCGAGCGGTGCGGGGTTTGGGGGCGCACATCCCCCATCAAACTGGTTGAGGTAGCCCTTGAGCGAGTTGAGAGCGGCGCTGTGATTGGCAACCGCGTTCTGGTGGGCATGCAGGAGTTCCCTGCGTTTGCAGGTACGGCGTCGGGGCTCCAAGCGCATGGGGCATTGCCGGCCAGGTAGACCTCCACTACAAAGCCCCGCTGGAGTTCGAATCCTCATTATACTATCCTCTCAACTGAATACCTATAAGCCCTCTCCGCTTTTTCGAGGAAAGATCAACCCGGCAAAAGCCCTCAACCTCATCCTTCAAGCCTGCCCCATCCTATGACCTTTCCCGCCAAAAACCCTGGCGGGGCCGCGCTTCAAGAACCGGGGATCAAAAACAAACGGCTCTGCTTCGCGGATTTCCATCTCATTGTAACGGGGATGCCCGGGATTCAAAATATAGTTCGCCTCCTCGGGGATCAGGATGCTTGGCACGCGCAGGACCGGGGACCGGCGGGATTGAAGCCAATTTTTCCCGATCTCCACGGTGGGCTTCCGGGGCGGATACATCCGCCAATTCCCCGTCAATTCCTCCGGTTCTACCGCAACAACAAAGTCTTCCGAAAAACGCACCTCAAAGAAAAGAAACCGCCCGGTTGGCACCCGGGTGGTCTGGTGAACGAGCACTTCGAGGGCCGCAAGCGACCGCGCCCCGCTCAGATAGGTCGCACGCATTCCGGGAGGATTCCAGCGCCCCCCGTACAGGTTCGCCCCCTCGCCGGAAAACGCATCGTCCGCCCGGGCTTCCCTCACCAGTCTCCAGGCCCGGATGATCACGCGTAAACTCCGTAGTCGATCCGCCCGAGCAGGTTTTCCACTTCCCGGATCCCGGCTCCCGTGTCGGCAAGATCCAGGGGAACAAAACCGGAAAGCCCGATTTGCGGATGGGTGAGCCACTCCCGGGCCACTTCTTCGGACTCGAAGACCCCCGCCGCCTGCCGGGCAAGCTGCCGCACCCGGTCGAGCCTGTCGGATTCTTCTTTCGTGAGCCGCCCCTCTTCTTTCCGGCGTTGAAGCGTGCGAAGCGGAATGCCAACCACTTCCGCCAACTGGGCTGTTCCGACTCCCAATGCCTCTTGCAGCTCGAAAAACTTCTCCACGGAAAACCCTTTGCGGATCTCTTGAATCTCCCCGAACCCCTCGTCTTCCTTTCTCACCACTCTTGGCATGGTGGCTGTCTCTCGCACACGGGTTTCGACGGGCTCTGGTTTCTTTCTCACGTCACCACACTAATGCCATTTGGCCATAATCACAAGGCCATTTTGCGCACTTCCTAATTTTTCAATGGATCTCAACCGGACACTTGGGCATCGCCCGCAGGAAGGATTTTCCATAGGGTTTGCTGACGATCCGGCTGTCGAGGATCACGATCGTTCCGGTATCGGACTTGCTGCGGATGAGCCTCCCCACTCCCTGTCTCAGACGGAGGATGGCTTCCGGGAGGGAATAGCTTTCAAAGGCTCTTCCGCCGGCGGCCTCAATCGCCTCCAACCGGGCCTCGGTGAGCGGGTGATCGGGTGTGGCAAAGGGAAGCCGTGTGATGATGACATTCGACAGGGCCTCTCCGGGCACATCCACTCCGGTCCAGAAACTCGCAACGCCAAAGAGAACACTGTGGGGATTTTCCCGGAACTCCCTCACCATGCGCTGCGCGGGCATTCCGGTGCCCTGAACGAGAAGCGGCCAGCCTTTCTTCTCGAAGTGCGTCTCCATGTTTTCCGCAACGGCCCGCATCGTCTGGTAGCTGGTGAAAAGGACAAACGCCCGTGCCCGGCTCTTGTCGGTGAAATGGGCAATCCACTTTTCAAGGGACTTCTCGTAGTCGGGATCTTTCGGCTCGGGCATCTGCCGCACCAGATGCAGGTTCATTTGCTTCTCGTAATCAAACGGACTCCCGATCTGAAGGGCGGGAACGTATTCTGCGCCAACCCGCTGGCGGAAATACGACAGATTGGGCGTTCCCACCGAAAGCGTGGCACTGGTGAGAACCGAGCAGGCTCCTTCGCGAAAAAGCAGACGCCGCAGCGCGTCGGCCAGATCCACAGGGGCGGTGCGAAGGGTGCAGAATTGTTCCTTCCGCCCGATTTGCTCAACCCAATACACATGGTCCGGTTGCTCAAGGGAGAGAAAATCCGTGATGGCCGCCCGGGCGGAACGCAGTTTGCGTGCGGTATCCTGCAACTCGGCCACTCCGGTCTCGTCTTTGCACCGGGTCGCCTCGGTGGCAATCAACTCCCCCAATTTTGCCAGGTTCGCGCAGACTTCCCCGCCATCGGCCAGCCCCGCCTCGCGCACCCGGAACTCGCGTCCTTTTTTGAAGGCGCATTTGGAGGTCACATTCTCAAAAAAACCATCGGCCACGGGCAGAATGTCGGCCACCGCCTTGCAGGCCGGGCCGTTTTTCATCATCTGAAAAAGCCCCTTCTTCGTGCGGGGATTGTAGAGCCGCTGGACCGCCCGCCGGAGGCCGAGCTGTGAGACCTCCATGCCGATGTGCCGGGAGGCCACTTCCTCGATCGTGTGCGCCTCGTCGAAAATCACGAAGTCATTGGCAAAAAGCAGCCCGCCCGTGCGGTTCTCCGCATCTTCCACGGCCCCGAGCAACGTGAAAAACAGCGCGTGATTGAGCACCACCATGTGCGCTCCCGCAATCCGCCGCCGCAGTGCCTGGTAGTGGCACCCGGAGTTCTGCCCGCAGGTTTTCGGCGTACACAGATGCATCTCGCTGCGCACTTCCTCCCACACCGCCGGATCGGGTTGCTCCAGAAAATCGCTGAGCGATCCGTCTTTTGTCGTCAGACTCCACTCCCGGATCCTCTCCAGTTCGCTCTTCTGCTCGGTGGTGAAAAGATCCGCCGCCTGTCCGATCGCCCGCGCCAGGCGTGTCGCACAAAGGTAATTCTGCCGGCCTTTCATCAGCACCGCCTCGAAATCCTCGTCCACGAGCTGCTGTACAAAAGGAATGTCCTTGAAAACAAGCTGCTCCTGGAGGGCGATCGTGTGTGTCGAGATCACGGCCTTTCGTTTCGTGCGCACCGCGTGCAGGGCGGCGGGAACCAGATAGGCAAGCGACTTCCCGACTCCCGTTCCGGCTTCGACCACGATCTGTCCCCCGCGTTCCAGTGTCCGTGCCACCGCGCACGCCATGTCCTGTTGTTCCTTGCGGAACTCGAAGCCTGCTCCGTGCGACAGCTTCCCGTTCTCCGAGAAAATCCCGTGGATCTCCGTCTCAAAGGCGGACATCACCGCGCATCCGCCATCTTCCCGAATCGAAATCATCTCCCCACCCTGAATGATGACTGCCGGGTTCTCAACTCCTCATCCTCCGGAATTTTCCCCCCGCTCATGGCACGTCGAATGAAAACAGATGCTTCCAATCGTTTTTCATGCTGATGACCACCCAGCCGCTTTTTCCGGCCTCGTCATAAAGCTTCTGGGTGAAGGTGCCGATATTCGATGCCGGAAGCCCCTCCGCCGGACCGTAGGCATACTCGCGTTCCGCATCATCATGCAGGACAATCATGGCCAGCCGCAACCCGCCGCCGGATTTCGTGTATTCCAACATCTGCCGGTCGCCGGTGGAATTTCCAAAGGCCGCCACCGGGCGGCGACCGATCACCAGATGGATGTCTTCCGGTTTTCCGGCAAAATTGTTGTTCAGAAGAATCTCCGGTTCGATTTGCAGAAAGGGTTTGCCCGCCCTGTCGTAACCATAGGTCGTGCGGCTTGCGGAACCGATGACCTGTTCGGGAGGAACTCCGTAGGTCTCTTCCGAATAGACCCTCACAAACCCCTGCCCGCTGCCGGTGACGATGTATGTCTTGAACCCGCTGCCCCGCAAAAACTCCATCACCTCCTGCATCGGTTGATAAACCAGTGCCGTGAAGGGCCTTTTCCAGCGCTCATCCCGCGCACTGGCAAGCCACTGTTGGACTTCATCCCGAAATCTGTCCACCGACATCCCGCTGCCTGTCACGGTGAGAATTTTCACGAGATCTTCCATCGGGAGATTGGCCACGGCTTTGAGATCACCGCTCAACGCCGTTTTGAAGGGTTCCTGTTCCTTCAACTCCGGCTTTTCCTTCACCAGCTCCCCAAGCCGGGAAATGCCATAAACCACCTGCGGATAAACCGGCTGCTCCACCCAAAGCGTCCCATCCTGGTCGAATGTGGCGATGCGCCCGGACGGCGGCACAAATTCCGCCGAACCCGCTGTTGTCGTTTTCCGGACAAAATCCATCACCGCCTGCTTGGCCGGGCCCTCATTCCACGATGGAAGCGGATCCCCGGCCTGGATGGGACAACTCGCAAAACAAACGAACAACAGCAGGCTCGAAAACAGGACTCTCATGGGATGATTGAAAAAAACTACCGGTCCTCACCCGTCACCGGAATCGACGGCGACCAGCGCAACCATTCCCTGCGGGGAGAGGCATTGAGTTGGAAGACATGGCCGGGTTTCACTCGGCCCCCCATCGCTCTGCCTTCGGGCGTGGCAAATTCGATGCCTCCAAGCGTGAGGGATTCCAGCGAACCGGTGCGCACTTTGATGGCAAAAAAACCGAGCGACGCCCGGATGCCGCTCACGTCCCAGAATTTCGTGTTCTCGCGCAGAAGCGCGGCATAAGGACGCTCGATCCCGGCAACGAGGCGGACGGTTTTGCCATCGGGAGCGATCTCCTTGCGGATGATTTTTCCCACCCGGACTCCGCGATACTGAACGGGCGCATTGGGATTGATCATGGAGGAATCGGTTTCCACCAACACCTCGAAGCTCGTCTCCTCCGCCTCCACAGCCTCTTCCCTGGCCAAAGAGACTCCTGCAAATTGATCCTCCAACGGCCCCTCAGCCGAGGGAACACACTCAATGTAAACCCCGCTCACCAATGCCTCCAACCCGCTCACCCCTTCCAGGGACACCGAAGGCCGGATCACGCTGAACAGCGATCCCTTCCGGCGCAGATTCTCATGGCCGGCATTCAGCCGCGCACTCACAACAACCCGCCCCCTGGAAGTTTTCACTTCTCCAACCACCCCCACCGGCACCCCGAGGTAACGCAATTGCGTGCGCCCGGCGAGAAGCCCCTGACCGTTTTCAAATGTGATGTGAATCGTCGGAGAATCCGCCCGCGCAACCGCCTCGCTGGCAAAAAGCTCGAACCCGGCCCCTTCCTGAACCGGCTCTCCCGGCTCTCCAAAGACATCAAATGCCACCCCACCCTGCCAAAGGGCCTCCACTCCCGCCACATCGACATTCAACACCCCCGGACCCGCCTGCACGGATGTCGCAGGCACCCGCCAGAACCTGGCATTCCGGGACAACATCCGGACATATTCCTGACGAATCACCGCCTTCAGCACCGGGCGGCTCTCCTCATCGAAGAACTTCTCCTTCACCTTGCCAACAACGATCCCCCGCAGGATCACCGGAGCCCCCCGCCCGATCGTCGGGATTTCTGCCGCATGGAGCACAACGGTTGTTCCTTTGTCTCCCGGTCCATTGAACCCGTCTTCGGATTCGGGAATGGTGCGCCCGACAAAATGCCCCGAGACCGCCTCGCCGCTTCCGGGCACGCAATCAATGTAAACCCCGCCAATGAGCGACTCCAGCCCGCTGATCCCCTCAATGGAAATCCGGGGCCGGATGAGCGTGAAAACCGAACCTTCTTTCCGCAGGTTGTCATAGCCGTCCATCAGCCGCACCCCCGTCTCGACTTTGCCCCCCTCCTTGTCCACAAGGAGAGATTCCACCAACCCCACCGGCACACCGAGATAGCGAAGCTCCGTGATGCCCGGCCGGATTCCCAGGGCATCGTGAAAAGTGATCTGGAAAGGAGCTCCATTGGCCCGCGCGGCAGCTTCGCCGGGACACAGCGCAAACTCGGCGCCATCCTGCACCGCCCCGCCGGGCTCTCCAAAATAATCAAAAGCAAGTCCCCCAAGCACGAGCGCCTTCAACCCGGCCAGATCCATTCGCACCATTCCCGCCCCCACCTTCACCGACGCAGCCGGCAGCGGCCAGAACCGCGCGTTCGCGCACACCGTGGGAGCAAATTCCTTGTCGATAATGACATTCAACACCGCCTCCTTGTTGGCGTCCAAAACCTTGGATTCCACCGCGCCGACAACCACACCGCGGAAATACACGGGAGATCCCCGGTCGAGAAAAGGAATGTCCATCGCTCTCAGACGGAGATTCACCGAAGGCTCCTCCAGCGGAGTCAATGGCACGTCGTCGCTGCCCACAAAATGCGTGGCCGGTTTTCCTTCCCCGATTCTCGCCTGGATGGAATTCCCCTGGATCAATGACTCGATGCCGGAAGTCTTTGCCAGGCCGATCACCGGCTGGTCGATCCAAAAGGTCGTTCCCTCCCGGGCAAGCCCGCGTGCAAAGGCCTTGAGACGGACCCTCACGACGGCCTTCTCGAGCGTCTCATCCAGATGGACCCGGCTCACAAGCCCGGCCACCACCCCGCGATATATCAACTGCGTCTTCCCCGCCTGGATTCCCGGCACGGATTCAAACTCGATCTCAATTTCCGGTCCGTTGGATTTCCAGTTCGACCAAAACAACCACCCGGCCGCCAGTGCCGCCATCACCGGAAAAAGCCACGCCCAGGAGAGATGCAGCCGGGGACTCGGCACGACTTCGCCGTGATCCGTGGGAGGGTCTTGGGATTCGTTCATGACAATGACTGGCTGGAGGTCTGCCAGATCAGGCGGGGCTTGTAAACCACCGTCGCAAAAAGGCTGCACACCAGAACCGCCGCGAAGAAAAAGGCTCCCTCCTCCGCCTGCACCCCCGCAAGCACCCCCAGCTGCCCCACCGCCGCCAGGATCGAAAGAAGAAAAATATCCACCATCGACCAGCTTCCAATGGAATGCACAAGCCGGTGGATCTTGGTCCGCCGTCGCTGCAGGACTGGCTTCCCGTGCAGGAGCAGAATCCACCCCAGACAAGCCAGCTTCAAAAACGGCACGATAATACTCGCAAGAAAAACCACCGCCGCCATCGGCCAAAGCCCGGAATCATACAACTCCTGCACCCCTCCCAGCACAGTAAGCGGCTCCACATCCCCGACAACAGTCATCGTCATTACCGGCAGCACATTGGCAGGAACATAGAAAATGATCCCCGTCACCACCAGCGCCTGCGCCTGCTGGAGCCGCATCGCATCGCTCCCGGTCATTTCAATCCTCCCAGCCGTTCCCCGACCAGCTCGCAATCGAAAGCCTGCATGGTGAACAGCGAACACAACGACAGGGCCAGCACCCAGAAAGCACCCTGCAACCACTGGACTGTTCCCAGCATGTCCAGTTTCACCACGGCCACCACCGCCGCCACGACATAAACGGGAACCAGATTCCAGGGCTCCATCAGCTCCACCAGACGCACCGCCTTCCACAGATACGGCCACCGAACTCTCAGGCAGCAGGCGGAGGTCACATACCAGACCGCCCCCAGATGCAGCGCCGGTGCCAGCATTCCCGCAAAACAAACCAAAAGCGCCACCGGCCAATACCCCTGCCGCACCAGCTCGAACACCCCCGTGAAAATCCGGTTCATCTGCGTGTCTCCAGCCACGTCAAAGGACAGGATCGGCTCGACATTCGCCAGCAGGACAAAAAAAAGCCCCGCCGTCGCAAAGGCCCATGCCGGTTGAAGCGAATGCCTCCCCCGCGACGTCTTCACCCTCATCCCGCACCGCCCGCACCGAAGCTCCATCCCCGGCGGCAACTTCCGGTTCCGACAGGGAGCCTCGCAATCCGGGCAGGAGATCCACGGAATATCGCACTTTCCCAATTCCATTCCCCGAGGCCATACCTTCCACCCCCCACCAGGTCAAGTGCCAAGGCCTTTTTCCAACACCGGATGTTCACGCGAAAAAGCTCGTGTTTTTCACAAAACTCCCCAAAAGAAAACCGACCCGTTTTTTTCAGACCCGTTTTCTTATGATTCTTGATGCTCTTTCTTACCCTTGGCGAAATGGCGGCTGGATTGTGATTCTCATCGGCTCCCTCTTTGCCTGTCTGCTCGACCTGCTTCAATTCGTGCCGGTCGCGGGAATCGGCATCGGCATTTTTGCTTCCGGATACTTCGGCTCTTTTTATCTCCTCATCGTCGGAGCAACGATGACCGACAGCGACAAACTCCCCGACTGGCCGGGCTTCACCAGCATGCTTGATGACATCATCTCGCCCTTCCTTCTTCTGATGTTCCTGGTCCTCGTTTCCTTTCTGCCCCTGATTGCAGCATTGTTTTTGCTCGCACATTCCTCCCCCTGGTTCCTTCCCGCCATTGTGACGTCAGTTTTTTATGGAGTCCTCTATTTTCCCATGGCCGTTGCCGGAGCAAGTGCCTTCGGAGGTCCGCAGGGAGGCCTTCCACACATTGTTTTTCCGGCAATCATCCGCTGCATTCCCGGATATTTCCTTTCCGTTGCCACCCTCTGCTTTGCCGTGTTCGTCGGGTTGGTTGTCGAAGTGCTCGGCGGCAAAATCCCCCTTGTCGGGCTTTTTGCCACTTCAGCAATCAGCCTCTACAGCATGATGGTTCAAGGCCGGATGATCGGCCTGATCTACCGTGAAAAACGCGACGTTCTGAATTGGGAGGAAAAATAACCCTACCGGTGCCACGAACCGGACCCGCCGCGGGCACTGTGCCACGAGCCGGATCCTCCGCCCCACGAGGCCGAGCCTCCCCGCCAACCTGTGGCATGGCCGCTGCCATCATCCCAGGAAGCGGAACCACCCCGCCACCCGTTGACATTTCCGGAACTGCCATTCCACGAACCGGTGTGGACATAGGCCGGGTTGTAACAGGCCCCTCCATAAAAACCCGCACCACCCCAACCCGCGACAGGATAGGTCGGACCATAGTAACCGGGCCCGGGCCCCGGTCCGGTGGAGTAATAGCCGGCACAACCGGTTTGAAACAACGCAAGGCAGAGCGCGAGAAGAAGAGCGGCGGAGTATTTCATGGCAGTGGCGGATCAGGGTTTCGGGACGGAACGGAACGGAATCTCACGGCTCCCGGCGGGCGGGTGAAAAACAAAATCGCCCGGTCTCAATGCCGGATGGAAATCCCAGTGGGAAAACTCCACCAGTACACGCGGAAGTTTTGGATGGTCGGTGTAGGTCGCCGCAAGACGCAAAGGCAGGGCACGGGAAGCCGTTTCGATCCAAATCTCCCAGTTCACTCCTTCGGACTGAAAGGCCAGATGCTCACAGGGCGTTCCATTGACATTGACCCGTCCGACAACCAGGGCGCTGCTCACATCCCCCGCAAGCGCCTTGCGGGGATCGCTGAAAAGAAGTCCCGCGGAAGCGAAACGGATGCCGGTCTCTTTCTCCAACGCCGGCAGCATCGCATCAATCGTCGGCGGTGCCTTGGAGCGGGAGTAAACATTGGTCGCCGGAGCAAAGGCGGCAGCCGTCACTCCATCATAGAAAAAATCAAAATGCGGAGCCTCCCCGGCAAAGCGGGCCCGCAGTTTGTCCGGACGCTTGAGGGCCACGTCGGTCGTGGAAAACACCGTGAGAAACTGCCCATTCTTCGCGGGCACTTCGGAGATCGTCCGGGCCTCATACGTGAAAGCTTTCGCCGTCGCCAGCGTGTTGCTCATGCGTTGCAGAATCTCCAGGGCCTTCGGATCAATCGCCTTTCCGGAACCGGCCTGAAGCGAGGAAGGAACAAACAATGCAGCGGCACAGACCACGGGCAGAAAAGAGGAAAAAAGAATTTTCATGGTGAACAGATGGCAGGGTGACTTCACGGACGTCTCTCGGTTTGGGGAGAAGGACAACATCCGCATTCCACCCCATTCTTCATAAAAAGGCGAGCAATAAAGCACGAAGTGCGTCTCAATCTGTCCGGGCCGCCCTCAGCACCAGCCCCTGCTGTCCGGTTGTCACCGCCAGAGAAAAGGGAAACACATCCGCCCGGGCGCAGAAATCCACGTCCGCGGGAGCATACAGCGCACTGGCAGGATCAAGGAATGTGGCAGCCGCAACAGAATCCCGGACACGCTGGAGAAATGGCCCTGCCGGCGCAGGACGCCCGCGCAGAAGTTCCCCCATCCACTCCGCGCACGCCAGATCCTCATCCGCACTGCCGTAATGCACGGTTCCTGTGATGACGAAAGCCACACGACGAGCTCCGGAGACCCGGAGGGACTCGACTGTCGCCGGGGCAACAAGGAAACTCGCCGCCCGCAGCGACGCGGCTCCCGCGCAGGTCACCAACCCGCGCGTCCCCGCCGTTGTCCGCTGGACAACCCGGCGGCCTCGGAAATCAAAAGCGGACGCCTCCACCGGAGAGTTGCCCAGATCGAATCCCGGTACCGGACGACAATCGGTCTCCCCCATGAGCACAAGCGCCGGATCCCCGGCCCGCCGGTCAAATGCCTCCGCCACCTCCAACACGGGAAAAATCTCCGCCGCCCCGCGATCCAGCGCGACAGCCGCCGTGCTGAACGCCCGCAATACATCGATCACCACCACGGCGTCCGCATCCGGAGCCGCTTTCAAATTCGCCAGATCTTCAATGCATGTCTCAATCATATTTTCTCCGCCCTGTTCTGCTCACTCAAATCCCCGAACCCGCATTGTGATGATCCACAATTCGCGACGGGGGCTCCACAGGAGCAGGAATCGATGAAAAATGGAGCGCCACCCGGATCTTGTTCTCCGGCAGCGACTCAAAGGAGATCTGCCCCCCGTGGGCATCCATGACCGAACGGGCAAGGCTCAATCCCAGCCCCGTGCCTTCCACTTCCTCCCTGGTTTGCGACCCGCGGAAAAATGGCTCGAACACCTTTTTTTCTTCACCGGGAACCAGGGGAATCCCCGTGTTCTCGATCCAAAGCGAGGCCTGGCCTTTCACTTCGTCGGCTCCAAACTCTATCAGTCCTCCGGGAATATTGTATTTCACCGCGTTTTCAGCAAGGGAGAGAAACACCTGCCTGATCCTCCGGCGGTCGAAGCAGGCGAACACCGGACGGTCAACCTTCATGCAAACACACAATCCGGAAGGCTCCGCCAACGCACAAATATCATCGTGAAACTCCCGGGCCAGATCATCCAGTCGTCCCGGGACAAGATTCAAAGACAACATCCCCCCGTCCGCCCGCGCAAGAAAACCAAGACTGTCCACCATGCGGGCGAGACGGTCGACTTCCTCGATCTGTGCTTCCATGCGGAGAACCCCTCCGGAATCTCCGCGCAATTCGGCATACCGGGCTTCACTCTCCGCCTGTCCGCGGAGGATCGTCAACGGGGTCTTGATTTCATGGGATGCCCTCAGGGAAAATTCCCGGATCTCCCGAAAAGCCCGGCTCAAGCGCTCGGAAGCCCGGGTCAAAGCCACTGCCACTGCCAAAGCCTCGGGAGAATCCGCCCTGCCGCCAATCTGTCCCAACCCCAGTTCCGGATCCCAGGCATCAATCTGCCGCGCTATCTCATGCAGCGGACGAAGAGTCCGGCGGATCAAAAGCCAACTGGCAAGCAGGATGAACGGAACGCAGGAATAGATCGCCAGTTCGGCAATGGCCACCCACTTCGGCGACTCGGCCCCCGGACCACCCGCGGCGTAGGCAAACGGCTCCTGCACCAATTCATGGAAGGCCAGCAGCACAAAAAGAACCACACAGCAAACAAGCAAAAGAATGTAACTGCGTGCGACGGAGATTCTCATTCCTTCTCCCTCATGACATAGCCCGCTCCACGCACCGCATGGAGCAACCGGCCCTCACCGGGCTCATCAATCTTGAGACGGAGCCGGCGCAAATACACATCCACAATGTTCGACCCCGGATCGAAATGAAAATCCCAGACTTTCTCCAACAACATCGAACGACTGCAAATCCGTCCCGCATTTTTCATCAACACCTCCAGAATGCCAAACTCCCGCGCCGTGAGAGAAATCTCCCGTGTCCCTCTCCGCGCGGAACGCCTCAGGACATCCAGCTCCAGATCCGCACACTTCAACACCCGCTCCGCAACAACCGGATTTCTGCGTCCCAACGCCCTCACCCGGGCCAACAACTCCTGAATGGCAAAAGGCTTGGGCAGAAAATCATCCGCGCCCGCATCCAACCCCACCACACGGTCATCCACCCCCCCGCGTGCGGAAATCAACAACACGGGAAGCGCCAGGCCGGACTTTCGAAGTTCCACGACAAAACCCAGTCCATCCCGCCCGGGCATCATCACATCAACAACCGCCGTGTCATACGGAGCCAGCTTCACGGAGGCAAGCGCCCGGGCCCCGTCAACAAAATGGTCGACAGCCCAGCCCTCCGCCCGCATCGCCTCGCGAAGCCACTTTCCCGTCTTGGGATCGTCCTCCGCCAGTAACACACGCATTCCCGGATTCTGGAACCCCCTCCGGTTCCCAGCGAGAGTTTTTTCAAAAATGAACACTTTTTCATTTCCCGTTCATGGGGAATTCATCTCCCCGGGTCAGCATCCTCCCATGAACTGCCCGAAATCCCTCCTCCTTGCAGTGCTTGCCCTCCCGTTCTCAGGTTCCCTGACAACAGCACGTGCCTCCGACCGGCAAGTCACCAACCCGGCCCTTCCTCCCGCCTCCATCACCGGTCGCCTGCTCTCTTCCTCCTGCTTCCAATGTCATTCCTCCTCCGGCTTTGAAGGAATCACAGGCGAATCCCCCTCGGAACTCATCTCCGAGCTCAAAGAAATGAAAGCACGCAGGACTCCCGAAGGCATCATGGATCTGGTCGCCAGGGGCCTCACGGATGCACAGATCCAGGAAATCGCCGCCTATCTCGCCACTCTCCCCGAATCCGGAAACGAAGATTGACCCCCAGCTCCTCATGAAAACACCATCCCCATTGACCGACACGACCGCCACCCTCGACCGCCGCAAATTTTTTCAGATCCTCGGCTTGGCCGGCGCATCTCTCACCCTGCCCCGTTTCCTTTCCGCCGCCACCCCCATGGCACGCGTCGTTGTGGTCGGAGCCGGATTTGGCGGGGCAACCGCCGCGAAATACCTTTCCCTCTGGGGCAAAGGCAAAGTGCAGGTCACCCTTGTGGAAGCCAATCCACAGCACCTCTCCTGCATTCTCTCCAACCTCGTCGTCACCGGAGCCCTCGGCATGGCGGACATAACCATCGGACTGGAAGCCCTCCCCTCAAAATACGGGATCACCCTCATCACCGGACGCGCCATGTCCGTGAACCCCGTGGCCCGCACCCTCGACATCTCCACCGCAGGCGGCTCCACCTCCCTGCCCTACGATCATCTGGTATTGGCCCCCGGCATTGACTTCATCACCCCCGCAGGCGACTACAATCCGGAGCTCACCCCCCATGCCTGGGTCGCCGGACCCCAGACAACACTGCTCCGCAATCAACTTGCGGGGTTGAAGAAAAAAGGCGTCTTCCTGATGAACATCCCCAAGGCGCCCTACCGGTGCCCCCCCGGCCCCTATGAACGCGCCTGTGTTGTGGCGGATCACATCAAGCGGAAAAAACTCGGCGGAAAAGTCATCGTCTGCGACGCCAACCCGGGCATCACCGCCGAACCCGTCAATTTTGGCAACGCCTTCTCAAAAACCTTCAAAGGCATCGTCGAATACAAACCCAATTGCACAGTCCTGTCCGTCAACTCCGCCTCCAGAACTTTCAGCACCACTCTGGGCACCATCAGCGGCACTGTCGCCAACTACCTCCCCGACATGAAAGCCGGGACCTTGGTCTCGGCAGCCGGACTGGTCGATGCCGGAGCACGTTGGGCCGCGGTTGATCCCCTGACATACGGTTCCCTGCGTTATCCGGAAATCCACGTCATCGGTGATTCACAGGCAACCGCCCAACCAAAATCCGGCACCATGGCCAATGCACAGGCCAAAGTCTGCGCCGATGCCATCCTGCGCACCATTGACGGACAGTCACCCAATCCCTCTCCGGTCACCATGTCCGCCTGCTACAGTCCGATCACCTCGAAGACCGCCTCCTGGCTCACCGCCAGCTACCAGTACGACACCGCGACAAAGAGCATGAAACGGGTCGAGGCGTCCTTTGGCGAAGCCTCCTCTCCCAACGCGGAAAACTATGTCGACATGTTTGACTGGGCCAACAGCCTCTTTGAAGACTCTTTCATGTGATCCAAACCCGGCGGCCCATCAGCTCCGGGGGCTGCCGGAAAGAAAGTCGCTTTTGTCTGCCAGGCGGACGCGGGAGTTGCCCTTGAGAAGCATTTGGGGGGAAGCATTCGTGAATTCCCGCCATTGAAAGGCATCGCCATTTTCAAGAACGATCTCCAGGTCGATGCGGGGGACCGGCTCCCAATCGATTTCCGCCAACAGCAACCGCAGCGGCTCCCAGTCCGCACGGGTGGACAGAAAGAGAAGGAGATCGATGTCGGATGCGGGAGTGAGATAGGACAGACCGGTGAGATGCTGCCAGGCATGGCTCCCGAAAGCGCGGACTGAAATGCCGCAGGCCGATGCCCGTTCGCAGATCTGCCGGGCCGTTTCACTCTCCCTGCCCCTGCATTCTTCCCACACGGGTGGCCCGGTGACCTTGCGCACGCAGGCCAGCGGCAGGTCAAAAGCCACACGCCGCTTCCCGGAGGCCGGGGGCAATGCCAACCCGACACAGACGGTCCTGCCATCGGGACCCAGGCAGGGGCGACGGACAACAAGCGGACGGCCGTGCCCGAGCCAATCGCTCAAAACCTCGCGCTCCGCAGAGACCGCGTCGGCCGCCTCCGGGGCGAACCACACGAAAGCATGACGGTGAAACCGCTCAGGCGCGAAGGACTTCGTCGATGACATCCTGCGCACTGGCACGTCCGCCGCGTTCGCGACCGATGGACGCGCGGAGATCCCGGGACACGTCGGTCTTCAAAAGCGCCCGAAGCCGGTCGCTGAATCCCTCGTTCCAAACCTCGTAGACACCGCCCATCTTGAAAAAATTGTCGCAGCCGGGAGCAAAGACAGAGACCGTTTTGGCAAGCTCCTCGAGTTTCTCAAGCGGCATTTTGGTCACACGCGAAATGGCTTCGAGTTTCATGACCGAAGGCTCGGCGCCGGGAACGGCAACAATCCGGTCGGCAAGCATCCCAAAAGCAATGAAGCCCCCGGCAATCGCAGGACCGCAGAGAATGGCGATGAGCTTGCTACCGGAGGCACGGGCAAGCTGCTGGGCCTTGAGCAGGTGGGCGATATACTCGGGAAGCACAAGCAGTTCCTCGCCGAGGGCCATGCGCTGTCCGCTGTTGTCCACCATCATCACAATCGGACGCCCGGGATGTTGCTCGACGACGGAAAGCAGCCTGTCCGCCAAAACAAGGGCTTCCGCCCCTCCCACAAAGGCATGGTTGGTTGTTCCAAGAACTGCGACGGTTTCTCCACCGAGCGTGGCCTCCCCGCTGACAAGCCAGTCGGAGATCACAACACGGTGGCCTTCGGGGAAAAGTTGATTGAGCAGAGTTTCCATGGTCACGATTTCCTGATGGCCGCCGTCAATTCCTCCGCCGACATTTCGGGAACCTGCGCGGCATCGAGCCCCATCTTCGTCCAGATCCCCCGGGCATCGGTGTCCTTGCCGTAAAGATCCATCCGGGCCTTCAGGCGTGCCTGTTCTTCCCGCAGACCGGCGGCAGTGAGCGGAACCGAGGGAGTCAAAAACTCCGGGATGGCCGCGCGGAAATCCGGAATGTGGTCGTTCACAAGGCGGTCAACTTTCCCAAAGAGAAAACGGTTTTTCCCACCGGTCGTCCGCCAAACAAGCGCACGGTCCCTGGAGTCGAAGGCCTCCACTCCCATGATGGTTTCAATCACTTCCGGACCGGAAACACTGAGGCGGCCTTCTTCGGAGGCAATAAGGACATCGCAACAACTGCTGATGATGCTGGCCCCGCCAAAGCATCCGCAACTCCCGCCAATCAGTCCAATGACAGGGATCCCGGCCTGCCGGACTTCAAAAATGGCGCGGACCATCTCCGTCGAGCCGATCTCTCCGGCATTGGCTTCCTCCAGGCGAACCCCGCCCGAGTCGAAGAGCCCGATCACCGCAACCGGCTTCTTCTCCACCGCGCGGAGCAGCAGCCCGGTGATCTTTGCCGCATGGACCTCGCCGAGCGATCCCCCGCGAAATTTCCCCTCCTGGGCAAAAATAAAAACCGGTTTCCCACCAATCGCGGCCTCGCCGACGACCGCCCCGTCGTCAAAGGAAACCGGAGCATCGAACAGCCCCAGATGCGGGCTCACCCGCTTCGCCTGCGGCGGCAGAATTTCCTGAAAAGATCCGGGATCAACCAACCCGGCAATGCGCTTGCGGGCGGTGGCTTCCAAATAGCTGATGCGCGTGTTCATGATTCCAGAAGTCCCTCCCAGGCCTGATCCAGCCGGAAACTGACCACCGGCGGGGTGGCGGCAAAATCATTGATGGAAAAAACCACGTCGCGCGGCTTCCGGCGCTCCATGAAATCCTCGAACACCGCCTTCCAGGCGTCTTCGAAATGCGGCACCGTCGTGGCCACCTCGAACCGGCACTTCCCGCCGATCCCGGAGGGCTCCGCGAGGACTTCCAGATTGCTCGAAGCCACCACGCCGACAAGGACCGGCTTGGCTCCCGGCTTCGGCGGCTGAACCCCGCCATCGAATTCCCATTTCAAATGTTCCATAAAATCACCAATTGCGATAGCGGCTCGGCGGCTTGTAGAGACCGCCGGACCAGCGGACGAGATCGTGGATGCTGCGGGCGGCCAGCCGGTCGCGGGAGACATCGCCCCTGCGGATCCCAAGATCCTCCGCCCGCTGGATGATGCCCCGGTCGCGCAGGTTTTCCACCGCCTTGTGATCGCGTTTGAGCCCGACAGGCGTGAACCCGGCCACCCCCCGCACCGCCTGCTCGCGTTCCTCCAATGTGCGGCAGAGAAGCAGATTCGCCACACCTTCCTCGGTGACAATATGGCTGACGTCGTCGCCGTAGATCATCACCGGAGGAATCTCAAAACCCGCCTTCGCCATCGCATCCCAGGCCTCCAATCGCTCGATGAACGTCGGCTGGTTGGCGGCCTGGAACGTCTCCACGATCTGCACGACGAGCTTGCGGCCCTGCGGCATGGGTTCCCCCGCATGGGCTTCCCTGCCGGCTGCCAGAAAGGCGTTCGAGAGGTGTCGACGGGAACGGTTCTCGGCCCCAAAATTCGGTGCCCCTCCGAACCCGACCAACCGGCTGGCCGTCACGGTGGAACTGTTTGCCAGCGGGTCGATCTGGAGCGTCGCTCCGATGAACATGTCGGCATAATGTCCGGTCATCTGTGCAAAGAAGCGGTTCGAGCGGAGACTTCCATCGCTCCCGAGCGGAAAGATGTCGGGGTGCGCGGCAACGTAGTCATCCATGCCCACTTCCCCACCGATGCAGGCGATCGCCTCGACGAACCCGCTCTCGATCGCGGGGATCATGGTGGGATGCGGATTCAGCGCCCAGTGCGTGCATGCCTTCCCCTTGAGGCCGAGTTCCTCCCCGTAGGTGGGCAACAAAAGCTCGATGGCGGCGGTATTGAATCCGACCCCGTGATTGAGCGCCCGCGGCAGGTATTTCGCGTAAATGCCCTTCATCGCCATCATCGCCATGAGAATCCTCGTCTCATCAATCATGGCCGGATCCTTTGTGAACAAGGCTTCCAGGTGGAACGGCTTCGGAGACTCGACGACAAAATCCACCCACTCTCCCGGGATGTCCACCCGGCGGACGCTGTCCACCAGCTTGTTCACCTGCACCACGACAATGGCATGGCGGAACGCCGCCGCCTCGATGAGCGCGGGCGTCTCCTCGGTATTCGGCCCCGTATAGAGATTCCCCTCCCGGTCGGCTTCCAGCGCAACGAGACAAACCACATCGGGAATCAGCTCCGCAAAATACCGCGCATACAACTCGACGTAGGTATGGATGGCCCCGATCTTCACCTTCCCGTCAAAAACCATCTGCGCCAGCCGGCTGCCCTGCGGACCCGCATAGGCAAAATTGACCTCGGATGCCAACCCGTTTTCAAACAAATCCAAATGCTCCGGAAGCCCGAGACACGAAGCACAGAGAGAGAGGTCGCGAATTTTTTCCGGATTCATCCGGGCAAGCTGCGCCGCCAGGAAATCCCCCTGCTTTTGATTGTTCCCCTCATGGACAATCCGGTCACCGGAACGGATCACCGTCTCCAGAAAGGAAGTGGTTTGCGCCGCGGAAATCACCTTTCCGGGACCGAAAGTTTTTCCCACCAGGGCCAGTTTTTCTCTCCTGGCTTCATGCCGGTTTGCCATGCCTCTCCTTAGGCGGTGGGTTGCGGCGCGTCAAGGGTTCTTCCTCCCAGAGTTCAGGGGGACATTGGGGTCAGGCGACATGAAAGCTGATGGAGCCCCGGACCCCTTTCACGGAGGAGCTGGTTACCGCCATCGGCGATGCCTTGGCCAAGGTTACAGCCAAAGACGCTCTCGGTTGGCTTGTCTCGTGTGGCTATATCTTTTATTGAAATACTCTGGTCGGCGGACCATTCCGTTTCCCAGATGATTCAATCGGATGCCAAAAGCGGGGCGCTGGTGCATGGGCAATCAGGACGGGAGAAGCTTCAGGAGATCCTCGTGCGGGCGGGCGATAACCTGGGGGGGCGCACAGCACCCATCAAACCGTTCGTTTTTTACCCACAGATTCCTTTATCGATCCGAAATAATAAGGCCCCGTGATCAAGACCGCGCGGCAGCCGAGGTCAGGCATGGCATCTACCGTTCTGCCTCCCCGGCGACAACACTCTTGTCCCCGCAAAGCCCCCCGCGTCTTTTCCGTTTGTCTGCCGCCCGAATCCCGTCCAAGAAGACGGGATGCCACACCGGACCGTCCCTTTGCTCGTGCTCGTTTCGCTGCTTTTCCCGAATCTTCTCCCTGCGGATGCCCCTGCTTTCGCTCTTTCCCCGCACCGCCCACCACTGCGCCTGGGCGCATCGAAGGAATCCAGCGGACTGGCTCCCTCGAGACGGAAGAAGGGGTTTTTCTGGATTGCGAACGACAGCGGAAACGGGCCCGATCTTTATCTCGTAAACGCCGCCGGTTCCTACGAAGGGACGCTTCATGTCAACAAGGCAAGGAACACCGATTGGGAGGATCTCGACTCCTTCACTCTCGACGGTCGGCCGTTCCTCCTGATCGCGGATACCGGGGACAACCGGGCCCATCGGGATGTTTGCACGCTTCTCATCGTCCCCGAGCCGCCCTTCCCCGTGAAGGGGCAAATTCTGGAAGTCCCTCCCGCCTGGACGATCCGCTTTCGATATGAAGACAGTCCGCGGGATTGCGAAGCGGTTGCCGTGGATCCCGTGGAGAAAAAAGTCCTCCTTCTCAGCAAACGCACGAATCCGCCCGGGCTCTACGAGCTCCCGCTCCTGCCGAAACCCGGCGGAGGAATCCAGGTGGCCAAAAAGACCGGCTGCACGTGGGTCGAACGTCCCCTGACAGCTCTCGCACAGCCTTATGGAAACCAGGTGACAGGTCTCGCCCTCAATCCGGACCGCACGCTGGCCGCCGTTCTCACTTACCACGGCGTCTTTCTTTTCCATCGCAAGAAAGGCGAAAGCTGGGCCGCCGCTCTCGCCGGAAAACCGGAGAGACTTGCCCCCCACCGGCTGGAGCAGGCGGAGGCGATTGCCTTCTCGAACGACGGACACTCGATTCTTGTACTCTCGGAGGGCGCGAACTCCCCCACGGCAACTTACTCCTCCGATTGAGGCGGCAGGAATTCCTGAGTTTTCTCGACATGGAAATCCCACGGGGCAATAAATTGCCCGGCACGACCACCGCAGACCGACTTTTCCCATGACCGAATTTTCACCCGACAAAAAAATCGCCGGCATCCTCGCCCCTCTCAGTGCCCTGCGCGGAGAGATGGATCTCGGGATCGGGGACACGGCCTCGCTCGTGGAGTTCGCGGGCTGGGCGGCCCGGAAGGGGTTCAGCCTCGTCCAAATCCTCCCGGCAAACGAGACAGGCAGTGACCACAGCCCCTACAATGTCATCAGCTCGATGGCATTCGATCCCTCCACCATCGCCACCAATCCGAAGTGGTTGCCGGAACTTTCCCGGGAAGCCTTCGAGGAAATCACCGGGAAGCATGATGTTCCCTCCCTGCGCAAAGGCGGGGTGAAATACTCCGCGGTAAAAGCCCTCAAGCACGACCTGCTCGAAAACGCCTTCCGGGTCTTCCGAAGCCGCAAAGCCGACCCCATCCGCCTCCGGGCGTTCGCCAAATTCGAACGCGACGAGGCCGACTGGCTGGAACCCTACACGCTTTTCCGAACCCTCATGGCGTGGAATGGCACGGAGGTCGTCACGGAGTGGCCGGAGGAACACCGGCATCCCGGGACCGCCGGGGAATGGGCCGCGGGACTTCCCTCCGCGGACAAGAAACGCTTCCGCGACCTCGTTCGATTTCACGCCTACGTCCAGTGGATCGCCCGAATGCAATGGAAGACCGTCCGCGCCGCCTGCGACAAACTCGGCATCGCCCTCATGGGAGACATCCCGGTCGGAGTGAGCCTCTACAGCGCCGATGTCTGGAACTCTCCGGAGATTTTCGACCTGTCCCGTTCGAGCGGAGCCCCTCCGGAAAAAGTTTTCAAAAGCGATCCGTTCACCGAAAAATGGGGCCAGAACTGGGGATTCCCGCTCTACAACTGGCAGGCCATGTCGCATGACAACTTCCAGTGGTGGCGCCGGCGGCTTGGTGCCGCCTGCGAAATTTTTCACTTCCTGCGCGTGGACCATGCCCTGGGATTTTTCCGGATTTACAGTTTCCCATGGAGACCCGAGGAAAACAGCCGCTTCACCGATCTTTCACCCGAAGAAGCCGGGGTCCTCACCGGCGGACGGCTCCCGGGATTTGTCGAACGCGATGACAGCACGGAAGAAAACCGCGAACGCAATCGTCTCCAGGGCGACATGCTCTTCCGGATTTTTCTCGAAGAAACCGGCCCGCACCGTCTCATTGCCGAGGACCTCGGGGAAGTGGCCCCCTACGTCCGCCCGACGCTCGCCGCCTTGGAAATCCCGGGCTTCAAAATCCCGCAATGGGAGCGGACTCCGGACGGGCAAATGATCCCCGGAAAAGATTACCAGGCTCTGAGCCTTGCCACCTTTGCCACCCACGACCACCCGCCCATCCGGCAGTTCTGGAATGACTGGTTCGCTGCTTCCAAGGAACCCGCCAGGAGCGAAACAGCCCTCCGGGAAATGAAGGAACTGCTCGAGTTCTGCGGGCAGGGAGACCTCCCGCTCCCCCAGCCGTTCACCCCGGAAATCCATGCCGCATTGATCAAGGGGCTTTTGGCCTGCAATTCCTGGATGGCCGTGCACCAGATCACCGATCTCTTCGGCCTGGATGCACGCTTCAACAACCCCGGAGCTGTCGGGGAAGAAAACTGGACCACCCGCATGGACGGAATCCCCTCCGAATGGGATTCCCTGCACGAAGCCGCTCTTGCCCAAGTCTCCGCCGCACTCAAGGAAACCGGCCGCTCCTCCTGACAGGATTCCTGACACGACTTCCCGCCAACCATGGCAACCCTCAGAGCGAACACCGCCACGCCGGAAACGGTCGAAGGCCACGACCGGAGGCCCCCAATCCGCCTCATCCCCTACATCGGTCAGCTCACCGCCACGGCGCTCTTTTTTGCCATCGGAGCCGCCGTGTCCCCCGTGTGCTGGCTTCTCCGCAAGACTGCGGGCCATCACATCCCCGCCACCGCCGGACAACACCTCCTCCAACTTCTCTTCCGCTTTTTCACCCGGTGGATGCGCCTCACCGGCATGCTCCGCCTTGACGTCCGGGGACTGGAAAAACTCCGCTCCCTGCGCGGCACGGTGATTGTCTCGAACCACCCCGCCCTGCTCGATGCGATCTTTCTGGTGGCCCACCTCCCGCCGACGGCCTGCGTGATGCGGGCCTCTCTGCTGCACAATCCGGTGATGTGCGGAAGTGCCCTGCTGGCGGGCTATGTGACAAACGATTCCGGTCCGGGATTTGTCCGGCAGGGAATCGAAAAAATCCGCGGGGGCGGAAACCTGCTCGTTTTTCCGGAAGGCACCCGCACGCTCAATCCGCCGCTGAACCGCTTCAAGAACGGCTTCGCCATGGTTGCCACCCGCACGGGAGCCGCCGTGCAAACCGTCGTGATCGAATACCACGGCACCCACCTCACCAAAGGCGTCTCTCTTTTCTCCCCCGCCGCCGTCCCCCTGCACTTCGTGATCCGCGCCGGAGAGACCTTCCTCCCCCAACCCGGCGAACCGCCCCATCTCTTCAGCGGCAGGATCGAATCCTGGTTCCACAGGGAACTGGAAAAACCTGCCGCCGCTTCCTGATGGGACAGTGCCTCGTCATCCTTCCCAGCTACAACAGCGGCGCCCAGCTCCCCCGCACCATGCTGGCTGCCGCACGCTTCCACTCCCCCGTCTGGGCAGTTCTCGACGGCAGCACGGATGACAGTGAAACCCGGGCACGGGAACTCGGACCGGACGGATTCCGCCTGCTCACTTTGAAAAAAAACTCGGGCAAGGGAGGTGCCGTGCTGGCAGCCTTCCGCGAGGCCCTCCGCGAGGGGTTCACCCACGCCATCGTCATGGATGCCGACGGACAACACCCCGCGGAAGCCATCCCGGAATTTCTCGCGCTCTCCGCAAAAAAACCCGGCCACCTCATCGCGGGCGTCCCCATCTTCGGTCCCGACGCCCCCGCCGAACGGGTGAAAGGCCGCCGGGTGGGAAATTTCTTTGCTGCCGTGGAGACCTGGGGCATGGGAGCCGCGGACTCGCTTTTCGGATTCCGCCTCTATCCCTTGCAACCCGCCCTCCACATCCTTGAGTCCACGCGCGGTGCACGCCGCTTCGACTTCGACACCGTGCTCGCCGTCCGCCTCCTCTGGGCCGGTGTCCCGGTGATCAATGTCCCCGTCCCCGTCCGCTACCCGCCGCGCGATGAAGGAGGCGTCACACATTTCCGTTACGTGCGGGACAATCTGCTTCTCACCGCGGTCCATGTGAGATTGTGTTTGGAAATGTTCGCCCATCTTCCCAAGCTGCTTTCCCTGCGATGCCACTGACCACACGACGCCGGATCCTGACTGCCCGCAGAGCGGCCCTCTGCGCCACCGTGCTGCTGCGCGGACGCGCCCGGGCCGCGGCCTGGACCCTCCACGAAATCCTCCGCCTCGGCCCCACCCTCCTGCGCAACAGCGATCTCCACGGCCCGGTCGCGCACCGGTTCCGGACGAAAAAGAACGAGGTCTGGCTTACGATCGACGACGGGCCCGATCCCGATCAGACTCCGCAGATCCTGGATCTCCTCTCCTCCGCCGGAGCACACGCCTCGTTTTTCGTCGTGGGCAGCAAAGTGGACTGGAACCGCCCGCTCTGCCGCCGGATTGTCGCCGGAGGGCATACTCTTGAAAACCACACCTATTCACACCCCTCCGGGCTCTTCTGGGCCCTGCCCTGCTGTGCCATCCGCGCAGAAATCGTGCGGTGCAGCCATGCCATCCGAATCGCCGCCGGCGTTGATCCCACATGGTTCCGTTCGCCCGCCGGCCTCACCAATGCCTGCGTGCATCCTGCCGCCGCCCGCTCCTGGCTGCGGGTCGCAGGATGGTCGGCGGATGGTTTGGACGGTCTCCCGGGGCGCAATCCCAAGGACGTTGTCCGCCGGATCCTCCGGGGACTCAAACCCGGGGCGATCCTCCTCCTGCACGAAGGCCCCGGAAGGCGGAGCGTGGAGACTCTGGAACTCCTTCTCGCGGAGCTTTCCGCCCGGGAATTTCACTGCGTGATCCCCGCTGGAAAAGACGTGGAATGAACCGGGCGCTGCACACCGGGCGTCTCGCCTACCGCCTGGGCTATACCCATTGGGCATTTTCAGCACTCCGTGCCACCGCCGGAATCCTGGGCAGACGCGGCAGCGCACTGATCGCCATCGTTTTCTCCCGTTTCTATTGCGCCACCCAGCCGGAAATTGTCGGCGTCGTCGCCCGCAATCTCGAACTCCTCAACCATCCGTCCCCCCGGCAGTCCGCTCCGAAGGTCTTTGAAAACTTCGCCCTCACTCTCGCGGATTATTTCTGGCTCGCCACGAAATCCCCACGGGAAGCCTTTGCACTCGCCGACATGGACGTTCCTCTCCCCGCTTCCATCGGCACACAGGGCGCGGTCCTGGCCACCGGACACTTCGGTTTTTTCGAATACGGTGCCCTTGTCCTCGGGATGAAAGGCATTCCCATGAGCGTTGTCACCCATGCCGAACCATCGGACGCCCTCACCCTCTGGCGCGCCGCCTACCGGAAACGCTGGGGAGCGGAAACCATCGAGCTGGGAACCGATGCCTTCTCCTCCCTCCGCGCCACTTCCGCCATCGAAGGAGGCCGCCTCACGGCCATGCTGGTGGACCGCCCGCTCGGTGGCCGCTCGCTGGATGTGGAACTGCCCGGCGGGAAAATCCCCTTTTCCCTGGCCCCCGCCCTGCTTTCGTGGATGACCGGTTGCGCCATCATTCCCGTCACGGTCAGACGCACCCCCACCGGACGCTATGCCGTATGCACCGGCACGCCGCTTGTTGCCGACCGCTCCCTGCCCCGCGATGAAGCCCTGGCCGTCTGCACCCGCCAGCTCGCCGCGGCCCTGGTCCGGGATTTCCAGTCCGATCCCCTGCAATGGTACCATTTCGTCCCGCTCTCCGCATGAAGTTCCTTCCCGTTCTTGTTCTCGTTTTTTGCTCCACCGCTTTCTGCCAGCAGCTTGACGAGCAGGAGACCGCAGCCCTGCTGGCCCGCATCGCCGGATCCCGCGCCGGCCATGCCATCCAGGCGGACTTTGTGGAAAAACGCATTCTTCCCCTGTGGAAGGAACCGGTTGTGGAAGAGGGCGTCATTGCCTTCGAGCCCCCGGAACATTTTCTGCGAAAAACAAAGAACCTGACCGTTTGCGACGGGAAAACCCTTTGGATGTTCTACCCGGAATTTCAGCAGGCGGAAAAATACCCGCTCACCGGTTCCGACGGCCCCGGCCGGCTTTTTTCCGCGCTCGGCCGCGCACTTCAGTTCCAGGACATCCCCCAAATTTTCAAAGTCTCCGCCACCCGCCTGAATGACGGTTTCCGCCTTGATCTCACCCCCCGGTCCGGCCCCCTCCGCCGGATGTTGGACAGCATGTCGCTCGAACTCGACAACGACCTCAAGCTCCGCTCATCCCTTCTGGTCGGCAGGGATGGCGACCGCATGGAAACCCGCTATTTCCGCGAAAAAATGCTCCCCCCCGGCTCGATTGATTTCTCGTTCACCCCGCCCCCGTCTGCAACTGTGGTGGCACCGCTCGGGGATTCCCCCGAAAAATAATCCCCGGGAAACCATTAGTTTTTCCTTGCCCCGGAGGACGGCTAAAAGATCATCTTTGTCTATGCCCAACCGATTGCGAAGAAAACTTCTTTTCGTGGATGATGATCCCGAAATGCATTTTTTCATGAATTTTGCCCTGAACGGAACTTGCGCTTTAAAGAGCGTTTTCTCCGGCAGGGAAGCCTTGAAGGCTGTTTCCCGGGAAGAATTTCCCGTCGTCATTCTCGACCTGCAGATGGAGGGCCTTTCGGGCATAGAAACCCTCGCCCGCCTCCTGGCAAAAAACGAACGGCAAAAAATCATCATCCTCACCGGCAATGACACAAAGGAAAGCGCCATTGCGGCCCTGAATCTCGGCGCCTTCCACTACCTCGTCAAACCTTTCCAGAACGGCGATCTGCATGAAGTTCTGGAGAAGGCTTTCGAGCGCTATGAAAAAGAAACCCCTCTCTTCCCGGGAAGACTTTCCAGCCACCGCCTCCAGACCTACGGCCTGAGCGAACGCGAAAGCCAGATCGCCTTCCACGCCATCCGGGGCGAAACGAATCCCGAGATCGCCAGCAGGCTCCGCATTTCCCATCGCACCGTGGAGAAACACATGGAGCAAATCTTCTCCGTCCTGAAGGTCGCCTCACGCGCGAAATTGGTCGCCAAGTTCCGCGAAATCAAGTTTTCCTGACCCCTGCCAATTATCGCACGCCGCGCCCCTCGAAAAAAAATTTAAAATAATACGTGAATTTACGTAGAACCTCGTTTATAGCTTCCTCAGATTGGAGAAAGTTATGTTAGGAAAAAATCTAAAGAAAATCCGCAAACAAAAAGGTCTCACCCAAGCCAAGCTCGCAGAGCTGGCCAATGTCAACCGCCGCTACTATCAGGAAATTGAAGCGTGCCGGAAGAACCCCACAGTCGTCGTCACCGCCCGGCTTCGCAAAGCCCTCAAGTGCGATTGGCTGGAAGTTCTGAAGGGCATTTGAAGCGCGGGCCGTTCACGGCCTGTCTTCCCCCGACCTGTTCGGGATGTCCTTTGCTTTTGGCAAACTGACCCCGCTCACAGCAATGTGAGCCCGGAAAGGTGATTTTACCCCCGCTGGTGTCGGCCCTTAAAAAAGTCCGCACCCCGGGGGAAAATTTCCGTTCCCTCACATCATCAGGAACAACGTGGTAAAACGCGCTGGCCTCCGATTTTCCCTGTCGGCCTTGGAATTGTTCTGAGGAATTCCAGGATGGCACGTCCGGGGGGCCGTCGCTCCAACCAGGCGGCTGCAATTTTCCGGCTTGGACCCGGCAAAGCAAAAGATCGGAACTCAGGAGACTCTTCCCGCTGCTTTTCGACAGCCATGGCAGGGATGAGAGAAATCCCCATTCCGGCACGCACCATCGCAAGCACGGTTTCCAATTGGGCGCTGCGGAAACTGATGCTCGGGTGAGGATCCCGTCGTCCGCAAAAATCGAGGACCTGATCGCCGAGACAATGGCCTTCCTTCATCACAATGAGGCGCTCACCGGCAAGATCCGCCGCCCGCACCACGCGTCGGCGTGCCAGCCGGTGCCCGGAAGGCAGGGCCAGCAGCAATTTCTCGACAAACAAATCCTCCACCCGCACCCCGTCTCCCGGAATCGGCCGGCTCACCAGCGCAAAATCGATTTCACAGGCGGCGAGCAGTTCCAACAAATGGTCCGTCGTGTCTTCCTGCACCATGATCTCCATCCCGGGATATTTCCCCAGAAACACTCTCATGCCCTCCGGCAACAGATAGGGTGCAATGGTCGGCAGCACGCCGATCACCATTCTCCCGCGCACAAGCGCTGTTGACTCCTCCGCCTCCCGCTTCGCGGCGGCCACTTCCCCGAGAATCCGTTCCGCCCGGCCAAGAAAAACCTCCCCCCGGGGAGTCGGCTTTGCCCGCCGTCCAACACGCTCAAACAACCGCCCGCCCAATTCCTCCTCCAACTTGAGAATCTGCTGGCTCAGGGAAGGTTGGGAAACATGGCACTGTGCCGCGGCACGGGAAAAATTTCCCGCACCGGCCACGGCCACCACATAACGAAGCTGATGCATTTCCATAGGATTTTCCTATAATTCAATAAGGAAACAAATATTTCAACTATGATTCAGCAAGTGCTTGAATCATGAAAAATCCCGATTCCATCATGGCAAATCCACCCTCTCTTCTCACAACCACCGGCGGCAATCCGGTGGCGGACAATCAGAACTCCCTCACCGCGGGACCGCGCGGCCCCCTGCTGATGCAGGATTACCAGCTTCTTGAGAAACTGGCCCACCAGAACCGTGAACGCATTCCCGAGCGCACCGTCCACGCCAAGGGCTCGGGAGCCTATGGCACGCTGACCATCACCCACGACATCACGCGTTATTCCAAGGCCGCCGTCTTTTCCAGGATCGGAGCCAAGACCGGCTGTCTGTTGCGGTTTTCCACCGTTGCCGGCGAGCGGGGAGCCGCGGATGCCGAGCGGGATGTGAGGGGATTTGCCCTCAAATTCTACACGGACGAAGGAATCTGGGACATGGTGGGCAACAACACGCCGGTCTTCTTCATCCGCGATCCCTACAAATTCCCGGACTTCATCCACACCCAAAAACGCCACCCCAGAACCAATCTTCGCAGCAACACCGCCGCATGGGATTTCTGGTCGCTCTCGCCGGAATCGCTCCACCAAGTCACGATCCTCATGTCCGACCGGGGATTGCCAAGGGGATTCCGCCACATCAACGGCTACGGCAGCCACACCTACAGCTTCCTCAACGCGCAAAACGAGAGGTTCTGGGTCAAATTCCACTTCAAGACACTTCAGGGAATCCAATTCTGGACAAACGCGGAAGCCGAAGCCGTTGTCGCCAGGGACCGCGAAAGCTCCCAGCGGGATTTGTTTGAGGCCATCGAACGCGGGGACTTCCCCCAATGGCGTTTCTGCGTGCAAATCCTGTCGGAAAAAGACGCCCGGACCTTCCGCTGGAACCCTTTCGATCTCACGAAAGTTTGGCCGCACAGGGACTGCCCGCTCATCGATGTCGGCATCCTCGAACTGAACCGCAATCCGGAACACTATTTCGCCGAAGTCGAACAGGCCGCCTTCAGTCCCTCGAACATCGTCCCCGGCATCGCCTGGTCACCCGACAAGATGCTCCAGGCCCGCATTTTTTCCTATGCCGACGCCCACCGCTACCGTGTCGGCACCCACTACGAAATGCTTCCTGTCAACCGTCCGAAATCACCAGTCCACACCTACCATGCCGACGGCCCGATGCGCTTCGACAGCCCCCGGGGAACGGACGCCTATTACGAACCGAACAGCTTTGGCGGTCCGGTCCAGGATGCACGTTACGCCGAACCGCCGTTGGCACTCAACGGTGATGCCGAACGCTTCAACCACCGCGACGAAAACGATGATTACACGCAGCCGGGCGATCTGTTCCGCCTGATGACATCGGATCAGCAGCACCGGCTTTTCCAAAATATCGCCGCCGCGATGGAAGGGGTGCCGGAAGAAATCATCCAGCGGCAACTCACCCACTTTCACAGGGCCGATCCCCGCTATGCGGAAGGAGTGGCCGCCGCGCTCGGAATCCCGAACACCGGAAAATAGTCCCGTCATGCAAACCACCGAAGCCGAGGAAAAACGCTACGCCGAGCTGCAGCAGATCGCGATTGATGCCGCCCGCAACGGCGGGACGGAACTCCTCGCCGGGATGTTCCGCCACGGGATGTCGGTGAATCTCTCCGACGCCTCCGGCAACTCGCTCCTCATGCTCGCGGCCTACAATGGCAATCCCGGCACCGTCCGGATGTTGCTGGAGCACGGAGCGGATGTCGACCGGCGGAATGACCGCGGGCAAACTCCTCTCGGCGGAGTCGCCTTCAAGGGCCACGAAGAGATTGCCGCTCTCCTTCTCGACCATGGAGCGGACATCGATGCCGACAACGGAGGAGGCATGACGCCGGTCATGTTCGCCACCCTGTTCGGACGGACTTCTGTTGTCTCCCTGCTGCAGGCCCGCGGAGCCTCTCTGGAAAAGCGGAACAGGGTCGGGCTTTCCGCCCGCTTTCTGCTCCGCTTCACCGCGCACATGCAGCGGCTCTTCAGTCGCTGGCAAGAATTTTGTCAACCTGCCCGAGCCCTTCGGAAGCTCCGGCGGCAATGATCTCAAACCCCGGCGCGGACGGCGGAGCCGGGTCGATCAAAAATCGCGAAATTCCACGCGGGGCACACCACGACAGACCGGCGGCCGGGTAAACCTGCAGGGAAGTTCCCACCACAACAAGAAGGTCGGCTGTCCCCACAATCTTCTCCGCCACCGGCAGGAGCCGGACCGCTTCCCCGAACCAGACAATATGTGGCCTCAACTGGGAACCCTTCTCACATTTGTCCCCCTCCTTCAGCTCCCATCCCCGGATCGGATAAACCAGATCCTCATCCAAGGTGGAGCGAACTTTCATCAGCTCGCCATGCAGATGCAGAACATTTGTTGAACCGGCCCGCTCGTGCAGATCGTCCACATTCTGGGTCACGACACTCACCCGGTGTCTCTCTTCCCACCTGGCAATGATCCGGTGCCCCCCGTTTGGGAAAGCCTCCAAAAGCGCCCGCCGCCGCTCGTTGTAAAATTGCAAAACAAGCGCCCTGTCGGTCATCCAGGCTTCCGGTGTCGCCACCTCTTCCACACGGTGGTTTTCCCAAAGCCCGTCGTGATCCCGAAATGTCTTCAGCCCGCTCTCCGCACTCATTCCGGCCCCGCTCAGGACAACGATGTGCTTTTTCATCCCCTCTTTTGAAAGGATGCCGCGCTCACAAGTCCAGACGCAACTGCATCCCCGGCGGCCCCAATCCGCTCAATCCCAGGCCCAGCAACCGGAGCGGACGGTGAACCAGCCGCTCCCGCCGCAGGATCGAGCAGGCGAGCCCGTAAATCTCGGACGCCGATTCCACGGGATCCTCAACGCTCGTCTGCCGGGTCAGGGTCTTGAAATCGGCATACCGGACCTTGATCTGGATCGTCCTGGCTGCGAGGTGCTCGCGGGAGAGTTTCCCCGCCACTTCCTCCGCCTGCTGGCGCAGGAGGGGAACCAGGATCCGCCGGTCCTCGGTGTCACGCTCGAATGTCTCCTCGGTGCTGATGCTCTTGATCTCGCCGTCGAATTCCAACGGACGGTCATCTTCCCCAAAAGCATAGCACTTCAGAGTCCCGGCAAAGGATCCGACCAGGGCCCGCAAATCCCCGGAATGGTCCTGCACATCAGCGATCGTGTGCAATCCCGCTTCCCCAAGAATCCGCGCCGTGACCCTGCCGACTCCGTGGATGGCGGAAACGGGAAGCGTGCGCAAAAAGGCGGCCCGCCCGGCATCTTCAATGGCGAAAAGTCCGTCCGGTTTTCCATGGTCGCTGGCGATCTTGGCCAGCAGCTTGTTGCTCCCGATTCCAATGCTGGCGGTGAGCTGCCGCTCCCGCCGGATCAGTTCCTTCATCTCACGACCCACCTCCCGCGCTGCCTCCACCGCGCTCCCGTTGTCCGCCGCACCGGCAAACCGGTGGCTCATGTCCATGTAGGCCTCATCCACGGACACCTGCTCGACAGACCCGCCGAAGTCCGCAAGCAACCCCATGATCTTGCGCGACTCCTCCTGGTAGGCGTGCATCCGGGGAGGAAGGAAGATTCCCTTCGGGCAAAGACGATAAGCTGTTCGCGAGGGCATCGCGGAACGGACCCCGAATGCACGCGCCTCATAGCTGGCCGCACAAACAACCCCGCGCCGGTCCGGCGACGCGCCGACCACGACCGGACGCCCTCTCGTGGCGGGATTGTCCCGCTGCTCAACGGATGCATAGAACGCATCCATGTCGAGATGAAAAATCACGCGGGGCACGTCAAAAAAAGTGAAGGGCTTCCGTCTTCCCGACACTTGCGGAAATTCCCCGGTTTGTCCCGGCCGGGCCGGCCGCTCCTCCGACGGCGGTCAAAAGAATTCCAAAGCAACGGGAAAGACGCATGGACTCCGGAATAACTTCCCGCCCGCCGGGCAACAAGTCCGAACAGCGCTCTTCCCGGCTCTCCCGGAATTGGCTCGCATTGCGCGGAATTCCGGCAAGAAATATCGTCCATGAAATTCGCCTACCTCTTCGAGAGATTCCCGACTTTCTCGCAAACATTCTGCGTGAGGGAAGTGGTGGAAATGCGCCGGCTCGCGGGTGAGGTGCCGGTTTTTTCGATCCGCACCCCGTCCGGCGAACCGGAGCAGGACTTTCCGCGGGAGGCCACTGAAGACATCACGTATCTGCCGCCGGATATCGAGGCCGCGCTGCACGGGGACCCCGCCCCGGTGGGTGTCCGTCTCCGGCGCAGGTGGGAACTCTGGAGACGCGCGGAAGAAAGCGACCGCAAGCGGTTTTTTGAAGCCCTCTGGCTCGGTCCCGTGCTGCGGCGGCGGAGCATCGGCCATGTGCATGTGCATTTTGCAGGCATGGGCGCCCGCACGGCTTTCTGGCTGCGGCGGCTCCACGGGATTTCGTTCAGCTTCACCGCCCATGCGAACGACTTTTTTGTGGGCGCCAATGAAAAATCCCCGGTGAAACTCGCGGATCTGTTCGCGGAGGCCGGGACCGTCGCCACCGTCAGTGATTTCTCGAAAAACCTCCTCCAATCCCGGTTTCCGGACGCAGCCGCCCGCATCGTCCGGGTTTACAACGGAATCGACCCGGCCCGCTTCGCAGGCGTGCGCCAGCCGGCCTCGCCGCCCCTGATCCTTGCCGTTGGGCGTTACATCGAAAAGAAGGGCTTCCGGGATTTGATCACCGCCTGTGCGCAGGTCACGGATCTGCCGCTGGAATGCCGGATCATCGGCGAAGGCCCGATGGAAGCCGAACTTCAGGCACTGGTGGAATCCCTCGGACAACAGGAACGGGTCATTATCGCCGGCCCCGCAACGGAAACCGAAATCATCGCCCTGCTTCAGAAGGCCGCCCTTTTTGCACTGCCCTGCGTGACGGATGCGAAAGGGGACAGCGACAACCTCCCGACCGTGATCATGGAAGCCATGGCGGCGGGACTGCCCGTGGTTTCCACCCCCGTGGCCGGCGTGCCGGAGATGGTGGCGGACGGAATCACCGGCTTTCTGGTTCCGGAGCATTCCCCCGCCGCGCTTGCGAAAAAACTCCGCCTCCTTCTCCGGGACGCCCCGCTTCGCGAATCAATGGGCCGGGCTGCGACCGCACGTTGCAATGAGTTGTTCGACGTGAAGAGAACCTGCTCCCAACTGCACCGGATCCTGGCCCATGTCTGAAGAAGCCGGCATCCCCCCGGAGTGGTTCGCCGCCGATGCTCCCCCGCTGGAAGTGGACTTCGGATGTCATCGCGGCATTTTCCTTCTCGGCATGGCGGAGAAATATCCCGGCATCCATTTCCTGGGGATTGAAAAGCAGGCCGCCCGCGTGGAGAAATGCCTCGGAAAAATCCGGCGGCGGGCTCTCCCGAATGCCCTGGCCGTCCAGGGAGAAGGCACCGAAGCCCTCGCCCGCTGGCTTCCCGATGCCTGCGTCTCCGTGATGCACATCTCGTTTCCCGACCCCTGGCCGAAACGCCGCCACTCCTCACGCCGGCTTGTCACGGAAGATTTCCTGCGGGAAACCGCCCGCGTCCTCCGCCCCGACGGAGTCCTGCGGCTGATGACCGATGACGGACCTTATTTCTCGGACATGAAAAAACTCGTCCGGAACGGCTGGATGGAAGTGCCGTGGGACGACGGACTGGAACGCCCGGTCACATCGTTCGAAAAAAAATTTCTCTCCCTCGGCCAGCAGCCAAATCGCTGTGCAGTGCGCCCGCTCAGTCGCCAATCGTAACCGGCGTTCCGACCACGACCTTCTCGTAGATCATTTTGGCAATTTCGTCCGGCAGCCGCACACACCCGTGCGAAGCCGGATAGCCCGGCAGATAACCGGTGTGCATTCCCTCGGCCCGGTGGCTTTGCTGGTTCTCCCCGAAACGCATGAACCAGCGCATGGAGGCGCCGCGGTAGGTGGTTCCACTGGGCGCGGAATCGATCTTCGTGCTCACGCCCGAACGCACCACCTGGCCGTTCTTGTTCACAAAATCACCGTAAAGACTGGAACGGTGGTCGGCATCTTTCTGCACGACAACGAAACTTCCCTTCGGGGTCATCCCGGCCCGCTTCCCGCTGGAAATGGGCGTGTCGATCCCGATTTCATCGCCCACCTTCAGGTAGGCGCGCTGCTTTCCAAGGGAGACATACACACTGACATTCTCCGCCGTCGCCTGCTCAAGCACACGGGGAATCACCTTCGGCGGTTCCTGCTTCTTGATCAGCTCCGAAGCGGACTTCTGCTTTTTCGCCGGGCGGGCCGTTTGTTGCTGGGCCCCGACGACCTGGCAGAAGGCAAGCACCCCGGCAAGGGCGCAGACACAGGCCGCAAAATTCGGAAATGGGAAATGGGATTTGGCCGCAATGGTCGCTGACATGGTAAATGCAATGAATCTCCCACACCGCTTACAGTCTCGGCCTTTTTAAATCAACGAGATTCCATGCAGAACGGCGGATTCCGGGAAATCCGGTCCGAATGAGATTGCGCTTTGCCCTTTCATCAGAAAGCATGGCCGCAGAAACCCCAACCCAAGATTCCTATGCAACTTGCCATGATCGGTCTCGGAAGGATGGGCGCCAACATGGTGCGCCGTCTCCTCAAAAACTCCCACCAGTGCGTGGTTTACGACACGAACCCCCAGGCTGTCGCCGAACTCGTCGCCGAAGGGGCCGTGGGCGCGACTTCTCTGGAGGATCTCGTCTCGAAGCTGGAGAAACCCCGCGCGGCATGGATCATGATCCCCGCAGCCATCACGGACAAGATCGTCAACGAACTGGCCGCCCTCCTCGAACCCGGCGACACCATCATCGACGGCGGCAATTCCTACTTCCGCGACGACCGCCGCCGCAGCGAATCCCTGCGCCCGAAAGGCATCCACTATCTCGATTGCGGAACCAGCGGCGGAGTCTGGGGCCTGGAACGCGGTTATTGCATGATGATCGGCGGCGACAAGGAAGCCGTGGACCGCCTCGATCCCATTTTCAAAACCCTCGCTCCCGGCAAAGGCACCATCGACACCACTCCCGGCCGGGACAAACTGGGCGGCACGGCAGAGGAAGGCTATCTCCATTGCGGGCCTTCCGGAGCCGGGCATTTCGTCAAAATGGTCCACAACGGCATCGAATACGGAATCATGGCCGCCTTCGGGGAAGGCTTTGACATCCTCTCCAACGCCAATGTCAGCACCAAAAAAGCCACCCAGGATGCCGAGACGGCCCCGGCCATGCACCACGATCTGGACTACGACCTGAACCTCGCGGACATCTCGGAAGTCTGGCGCCGCGGCAGCGTGATCAGTTCCTGGCTCCTCGACCTTGCCGCCGCCGCATTTGCGGGCGATCCGGAACTCGCCAAGTTCTCCGGACGGGTCTCCGACTCCGGGGAAGGCCGCTGGACCATCATGGCCGCCATCGAGGAAGCCGTGGATTGCGAGGTTCTCACCGCCGCGCTCTACGCCCGGTTCCGCTCCCGCAAGGAACACACCATGGCGGAAAAAGTGTGCTCCGCGATGCGCTACCAATTCGGCGGACATCTGGAAAAACCCGCCGGCGGCTAACCGCGCGTCCCCGCATTTTCCAATAGAGTCCGGGAAAAATCCGGGTATCTTCATCCGCGAATGAAGTCTGTTTTACTGTCTCTTGCGATCGCCCTTCCCCTGGCCGCGATCGCGCAGGAAGTGACCATCGACAACACGGGATCGGTGGAAAACCCCAAGCCGACCTGGGAAACCCAGCGGCAGGCCCGCACTTATACCCTCTCCATCCCCGCCCCCAGGGGACAGATCACCGACCGGAACGGACTCCCCCTCGCCCAAAGCCGTCTGAGCTACAATCTCGCGATCAATTTCCCCACCCCGCTCGATTGGACGGATGCCAAAGTCCTCGCCTTCGCCCGCCAGCAGATTACCCTGGCAAAAGGCCTGCTCAAACGGGACATCCAGGTCTCCGACCAGGCCATCCTCAGCCACTACAAGAACCGCGGAGTGCTCCCGCTCGACATCGCGGAAGATCTTCTCCCCACCGAACTGTCCGTCATCCAGGGAGGACTTCCGCAGGAATTGCTGCTCCGCCAGACCTACGTGCGGTTTTATCCGAACGGCACCCTCGCCTCCCACATTATCGGCTACACCGGACGCGAAGCCCCGCTCTCGACCCGACCGATCGAAAACAACGACCTGATCTTCCCGGAAAGCGAAGGCCGCGAAGGCCTCGAACAGATCTTTGACAACGAATTGCGCGGCCAGCCGGGCATCCTTCACATCACCTACGACAAAGATGGCAAAAAAATGTCCGAGCGCATCGCGAAGCCGCCCGTGCCGGGCTACAACGTCATCACCACCCTCGACGACAACATGCAGCGGCTCTGCGAGAAAGTCCTCGCTGACAATTGCAAACGCGGGGCGCTCGTCGTCATCGAACCGCAGACCGGGGAGATCCTCGCCATGGCCTCGCACCCCGGCTTCAACCCGAATGACTTCGTCCCGGTGATCCGTCCCTCCATTTTCGACGCCTACTCGAAAGATCCCTCGGACCCGCTCGTACCCCGCGCCTTCCGCTCCGCCTACCCCCCCGGCTCCACCTTCAAGACATTCGTCGGCTTTGCCGCGCTGGAATCCGGCAAGATCAAGCCCGGCGACGAATTCAGCTGCCCGGCCGCCCTTTCCGTCGGCGACCACACCTTCCGCAACTGGAAAAAAACCGCCGCCGGTTCGCTCAACTTCAAGGAAGCCCTCACCCAATCCTGCAACACCTGGTTCTATCAGGTGGGCCTGAAAATCGGTGCCCCCCCGATCATCGACTACACCCACCGCCTCGGCCTCGGCCGGCGCACCGGCATCCCCGTAAAATCCGAAACGGAAGGGAACATTCCCACGGATGAATACATGCTGCGCGTTCACAAACGGAAAATCAAAAACGGCGACGTCGCCAACATGTCCATCGGCCAGGGAGACATCCTCATCAGCCCCCTGCAAATGGCCCAGGCCATGGGGGCCCTTTCCCAGAGCGGACGCTTCCACCAGACCCGCCTCGTCAAACAGGTCCAGACGATCGACAACCGCGTCATTGCCGCCTATCCGGACCGCATCCGCGAGGAAATCCCCGTCTCCCCCGAAATCGACAAGGTCCTCCGCAAAGCCCTCGTGGCCGTGACCAGCGACGGCCAGGGCACCGCCCACCGCGCCCAGGTCAAGGGCGTCGAAGTGGCCGGAAAGACAGGCACCGCCCAATGGGGTCCAACCGAAAGACAACGCACCGCCGCCTGGTTCACCGGCTTCGTCCCGGCGGAAAATCCCCAATACGCCTTCGCCGCATTGTATGAAGGCGAACCGAACGACAACAGCGTCCATGGCGGCTCTCACGCCGCCCCCATCATCGGCAAACTCTTCAAGCAGGTCTATGCCCCCGCCAAAACCGGCGGGACCGATACCAAGGCCGAGGAAGCAGAAGAAGAGACGGAACCCTCCGCCGACGAGTCGAACTGATCCCGCCGCGGAACACCCGGGGAACGCTCAGGAGGTCACAAAATTACGTCCGGTCTTCAGGGAAATTTTCTCCGCGGACTTGAAACGGCATGTTCCCTCGATGCCCTCCGGCAGATCGATGATTCCTTGCAATCTGCTCCCCTCCCTCTCCCAACATGTCCGGATCTCCCCGTGAGGGGTTTCGACGCTGACTGAGGCGCGTTGAAGATCACAAAGTTCGGGCTGGATGATTACGGATTTCCAGCCCAGTGCATCCGGACGAATACCACACAGGGAGCGCACGAAAAATGCCAGGGGTGCGGCTCCCCAGGCATGGCTGAAGGAGTGGGCTACGGGAAAGCCCTCCTTGTTTTCATGATGTCCCTCCCAATGCTCCCATGTCGTTCCGGTCTCCACAAAGTTGACGTATCGCTCCCGGATCATTTTCAATCCGAGCCCGATTTTCCCGTGAAGGTCCAGTGCGCGGAGAACGAAGTTCATCGCGAACGGACTGGCGCGAACGAACCGCGGATTTTCAAGAGCGCCGTCAAGAAGACGCTGCGCACGCACGCTGCCCGGCTCCTCGAGATGCAGCAGCGCGTGTGCGGTGGTGCCTTCGGAAAACACGCTTGAACCACCTGCCGTCCATGCATCCACATACGCACCGGCAGCTTCATCCCACAACTGGTTCCGCATGGCATCGCGGAGATTTGTGGCGCACGTTTCCAACCCGCTCCCGAACCGCCCGTCTCCGATCAGTCGTCCAAGATTTTGGACACAGCGGATCGCATCGAGATACACAAGATTCAGACTGGTGTTGATATCCCCGGCCCCCGGCTGGCGTCCGCCGTCCGGCCCTTCGCCAAGTTCGAGATACATCCAATGCGGGACACGCTCGAGGAGTCCGTCCTGATTAACAAAGGCGGAAAACCACCGCAGGGCGTGCAGGATGTTCGGCCACCACTCCACAACAAGGGTTTTATCCCCGGTGAACCACCAGTAATCTTCAAAAGCCCGTATCCACTGAAGGCTGTAGAAGGGGATCGGGCTGACATTCCGGTTGCCCGAGGGATACCGGGGCACAAGGGATCCCATCCAATCCATACCCTGGCCGATCTGTCCTACCAACCGGCGGTGGAGCCGCGCAACGGGAAAGCGGTGGTGAAGTGTCAAGGCGGTTTCGCGGGCATCTCCAACCCATTGCTGCTGTTCCCGGCTCGCACTGTCCACGATGCCATCCTGTGCGCACAGCCGGAGGGTTCGCTCGCACGCCGCATCAAGGCCGTTCAGAAACTTGTCATCACTGTCGAATCCCGACACGGGTGGCAGCGGGTGGGCAAGCGTATTGATCCAGGCCCGGCGTAAAACAACCGGCTCTTTGCTCCACACCCAAAGCTGGGCGTATCGGAAGGCGAACCAGTTGAAGACGGCTTGAAGCGTCTGGTCTCCAGAACGGAGGATGAAGCGGGAGGTCAGCACGCGGGCTTGGGGTGGCTGAGGCACGCATCCGTGGATGAGTTGCTCGGCAAAAAGAACGTCAATGATCGCGCCTTCGGAGCCTTCCACGTCCAATCGCAGCAAGCCGGCTGTAATTTCTCCGAAATCCACATTGATCACTTGCGCCCCCCCATCACCGGCCAACTCCAGGGGAAATCCGGCAACCATCCCACCGCCCGCCACACGACGGGGACTGCCGAGCTTATCGATCTCAGGCGGAAACGCAGCGACCGGCCGGAGGACTTCCAGATGCGGGAGGGCCTCGCGGGCCCCCTCGACACGGACAGGCAAGTCATCGGGGACAAAATGATACCACGGCGTGACCGCAAGATCCTGTTTGACGTAATCGGAATCCTCCCACCCCGAGTCGTCAAAGCCCGGCTCCTGCCATCCCGGCTCCTGGCGGGAGAGATCCTGCACCTCCATGCAGCCCAGCGGGCCGTGGAGACGAGGAGTGGGACGGACGAACTCTTCTGCGGGCCGGGCCTTCCAACTCGGGTCGCTGACAACGAACGCCCGGGAACCATCGGACATCCCGATCTCCATATGGGCCAACAGTGCCTGCATGATGCTGATTCGCGAGCCGGTACCAAACCCCTGGAACAGGCAGAAAACGGCCAGAGCATTCCGGCCGGGCTGCAGGAATTCTGTCACATCAAACACATCGTAATACGTCCAGGTCGGATCGCTGCGCGAGGGACCACGACCGACAAACCGTCCGTTCAGCCACGCCACATAGTGGGTGTCGGCAAACAGGCGGAGTTCTGCACGAAGCACGGGCTTTTCGCACAGAAAGGATTTGCGAAAACGCATGAAGCGATTGCGCGGGTTTTCATAAAACACCGTCTCGCCGGACTTCCAGATCAGGCCTGTTCCTGCAGCCCATGGAATATCCAGACAAGGGGGACGCGAACGGGACAGGAGCAGGTCAGTCATGGGAAGTTTTCAACGGCGAAACAAGAACACTCGCGAGACTTGCAACCTCCTATGCGGTGCGCTTTGTCCGCCCGTCCGAAAGACGGCGTGGAGAGATGGCTTTTCATCGTCGCAGATTTCAATTTAATTGCACAATGAGCAATATTGCATGGAATTTCAACGGTATCTTTGAAGTCGATACAAATCCTGGAAGCTCGACAAGATCAGTGAAGCATGGGATGCAGAGCGCATGATGTCATCGTCCTATCCGAGCTTTCCCTCGCTGCTTCCCAGGCAGCCGAATCAAAGCCTGGTGGACGGCCTGCGCGTCCTCCAGTTTGCGATGATGCGGGGTGGAGTCATCGGAGTGACGGTTGTTGCCGAGGAGTTGGGAATGGAGGTGACGAGAGCCCACCGCCTCCTGCGCACGCTCGCCGCCGTGGGTTATCTTCGCCATATCAAGGGCCGCAAATATGCTCCCGGACCGGCGGTCTCCATCCTGGCCGCACAATCCATGCAGGCAACGGGGTTTGCGCAACGTATCTTTCCAATTCTCAACGAGTTTCATGAATCCACTGGCATGCTCCTTGCCTATGGGCTGCTCTGGGAACGATTCGTCACCTATCTCTACCATGCACTTCCGAAAGTGCACGGTGGGGGAGCCGTGGCGGGACACCCCGTCTTCCAAGCCACAGAGTCCCGCCTCGGCCTTGTCATGCTCGCGTCGCTGGATGAGAGCGAAGTCCTGCGAATCTATTCGGGACACCCAATCCCCGGATTCCGCAACAGGGACCAGCTCATTTCAAAACTGCGCTCCATCAACCGCAATGGCTATAACTATGATGTCACCAACGACAAAGGGGATCATACCGTTGCCATCCGGTTCGAGATCAATCCCTGCGCCGCCATCGGCATCGCCGGAAAGATCGACAGCACCGAAGCACCGCAGTGGGCCGAACAACTGCGGGCGGTGGCGCGGGAAATCGAAAGACTTCACTCAAACTGAAGGAGTTCGACCGGGCATAGGTTCCTCTCTTCAATCAATGATCTGCCTTGGGTGAATTTTCTGCCCGGGTCCACTTGAGATCCGATACATTCTTCAAGACAACCTGCTTTGTGTCGGCAGCCTCCAGTGGCCGGCCATCCACTTTATTGCCCTTCACCACGACATCACGGGCACTCCAAATTTCGAGCGCGGGCCTGAGACATCCCGAGATCCGGTTGTCTTCGATGAGAATCCCATGCGGTGCGGGACTTTCCGCGGGCTCATTTCCTCCCAGTCGCTTGAAGAGCAGGGTGATCGCCGCCGTTGGAATCGTGTCGAATGCACAATCACAGATTTCGTTGTTCCGGATGATGATGTCCGATGGGTAAAGCCCGTTCGGGTACTGTGTTTCGTTCAGAAAAATAATGGCGGAAGCACTTGTGCCGTTGAAAAGATTGTTTTCCACCACACCGGTCTTCGCCCGGAAAACCGTTCCGTAACGCCGGATCCCGAGAAGGCGGTTGTTGCGCACCATGAAATCCCCGCAGGATTTGCTCCGGTTCCAGATCTGGTCGGAAGCCACCGCGGATCCTTCGAAGGAGAGGTCGGCGGGAACCGGGTCTTCAAAGGCAACATCCCAATCTCCCGAGGCGGACCGGACTTCCTTCACTTTGGTCTCGATCAGGATTTTTCCGGTTTGCGGACGAAAAAAGGTCACCTCATCCCCCGGCTCCGCGGAAAAATTCTCGGCTTTCAAAACAAGCCGGTTGTCTGCTCCGGAGGAGTGCGCCGCAATCGCCATCGGACGCGCATACAGGGCAATCCCGTCGTCGCCAATGCCGTTGATTTCGCATCCTTCGATCCATGGGCCGGTTCTGTTTCCCCGGCAGTGAACTCCATCGGCCAGTCCGTTGAACCACCGGCCCTCCTTCAACACCAGTCGGCAATGCAGCACATTGATGCGGGAGCATGACAATCCCCAGAAGTGACGGATGGCCGCGTAATTCACAATCTGGTAATAGGTGATGTCCTCCGAGTTCGTCGCGAAGGCCAGTGCACTTGAAGGACTGTTCAGAGCGTAAACAAAGCGGTCGCCGGGCTCAAAATGCAGCACCAGAGCACTCGGGCTCACCCCGGCGGGAACCACCCGACCCTTGTCCACGGCATACGAAGGCGGGGCGATCTGGAAGGAATAACGGCGCTCTCCGAGCTTTCGGAGGGTTTCCCTTGCCAAAAGAAAATAGTTGGTTGCCCCGCTCTTGAGCCGTCCGTCAACCTGCGGATCAAGCAGTTTGATGGAGCCCTCCGCATTCGCAAAATACCCGTCATCGAAGGTGGGAAAACCCTCTTCCAACCGGACCTCCACGGTCGCATTTTCCCGGTCCACCGAGATCACCCGGCCCTGGGTCAACGGCAACTGCTCCGGCATGTCCACGGTGAAATCCCGAACGATCACGTTCCGGCTGTCGCTGATCTGGCAGAAGCTGGCGTCGTAGTCCCGGAGATGAACTTCCGAACCGTTTCCATTTACAATCAGGCCGTTGGCTCCCTTGATTTGGAGAAAGCACTTCCCGGGATTTTTCGACAGGTAGAGCGCCTTGGGGAAAATGACCTCCACCGATTTTCCGAGCTTGTTCAGTCCGATGGCCTTGTCGATCGCAGCCTGGGCGGCCGGTTGATGATCGTCGCTGGCGGGATCATGGACGACTTGAATCGTCTCATCGCAGGGAGTGACTGCAAAATGTCCCGTTTCGCTCCATTCCCCCGTCCTGTCCTGACCGTGCGAATGTGCACGAACCCGCCAGAAATAACTTCCCGTCCGAAGGGGCCTGTCGGGAACATAGCGGTTGAGAAAAATCGTGTCTTCATCCACCAGGTCACGGAAAGCCGTGTCGCGGGCGATTTGGATCTCATATCGGACAGGCTCCCCCGTATCCCGATAAGCGGCAGGATGCCGGGACCATGTGAAATGAGGAAAAGGAAGTGCCGTTGCACTCCCTTCCGCGGGCGAAAACAAATGCCATTCGTCCCGCGCCCCACCGTTCCCGCCGGATTCACGGGGTTTGCAAGAAACCAGAAGTGCGCAAAGCGCGAAGAGCGGAAGCAATACCGGTCGGGAGGATCTCATGCTTGTTGCCGGACAATCCTTACGCGACACCGGTCGGAGTTTCGGCGCCGGATGTTGCCACATGGTTTCTTTTCGCATCCCGGATTGCCTCCAAATAGGAGTATCCATTGGCTTTGTCAGGCTCCAAATAGCTTCCTTCCGTCCACTCATTCCAGGCATTGACGGTCAGGAACTGCGGAAGCCCGCGATCCCGGAGTTCGGCGAGAATTTCCGCGATGGCCGAACCGAAACTGGCTGGAGTATTCTCGGTAAGAACTCCCGTGAACGGATAGCGGCGAACCTCCCACCGATCCGACTGCACGGTCCTCGGCGTCGCATCCCATCCCATCGAGACATTAGGAAAATACGGAGCGGGAAAACCCATCGCCTCCTCCCGCCAGAAACGTCGGAAACCCTCGAAAGCATCGCTGTAAGGCACAAAAGTTTCGGTGTTCAACCGGGGACAATGGTGGGTCCAGACATAGGATGTCGTGCTGTCCAGCCCGAGCGCCACAATCAGGTCGTTCAGCTTTGTCGGAACCCTCTCTCCCGGGAGGACCGGGGATCTGAAAACCACCCCGTTGAGATGGAGATCTTCTCCACAGCGGGCTTTCACTCTTTCGCGGAATGCCTCGAGCTGTCGACCCGCTTCCGGCAAGCCCCCGGCCTGATCAATCAGGGTGCACAGATCGTAAAAGGAAAAATAGGGCCTCCCGTCGATCCGGAAACAACCCGGATGCTTCAAATACTTCTCGGAGATGGTCTCCGCCATGCGCTCCATGGTGGCGGGGGTCACCTTGCCGGGATACAGAATTTCCGAAGTCCTCCCCAGTTTCGCCGGCATGATCTCGCGCCAGTCATGGTTCGCCCACATCAGGCAGAATTTCACCCGGTGGTTGTTCCTCGCTCCGAGATACCCCCGGTCCAGCGCCCCGTTGAGAAATTCCCCGTCATCGTAGTGATACCAGTCGAAAATAAACACATCGACGCCATGGTCCGCGGCAGCATCGATTTTTTTCTCCATCACGACCGGATCGGATTCATCCTCATACCCCCAGAGAGGCACAAGAGGTTGTTTGTGGCCGGGAAACCGCGGCGTCGCCGCCCTCACCAGGTCCCATTCCGTCCATCCGCGACCGTGTTCCTGCTCGTTCCGCGGATCTGTGTGATAATTGGGGAAATAATAGGCTCCGATGACCGGTGTATTCATAAATGTCGCAGAACATTCTATGGGAAATTCCCTCCCGCTCTCATTAATGTCATGGCCAAACATCCGTCCCTCTTTGCCATTTTTGTGCGACGACCCGACAATGATCCTCTTTCCCACCACAGCCGTCGCCCATTATGGTTTTTGGGCGCGAAAATCCGTGGGTGTCAGGGCGAACATTTCCTGGAAACGGCGCGAAAAGTGGCTGGAATCCTGGAAACCGACGTCAAAAGCCACTTCTGTCACGGATTTGTCCGTCTCCTGGAGCAACCTCGAAGCCTCTTTCAACCGGCACATACGCAAATACGCCAGCGGGGACAGTCCGGTCACGGAAGTGAAAAGCCGGTAAAAACTGCGTTTGGAGAAATGGAATTTCGCAGGCAATTCGTCGAAGTCGATTTCTTCGCAGAGATGGGATTCCAGGTGTTTGATGACTCCGGCGAGCCTGTGCGTCAGAGAACTCGGAGCCGTCAGCGGACGGTCATAAAGGCGGGAAATCTCAGTGATCAGTTGGAACAGCCGGGCGCGGGCCATGAGCCGGAATCCCCTGGGACGCTTCCGGGACTCATGCACGATCCGGAGGGCGAGTGCTTCGATCCGGCAAAGTTCCTGTGGCTCCAACTTGAGTACGTGTTCCAGATTTCCACTGCTGCGAAGCCGGGGCTCGATGTGAAACAGCGCATCATAACCGGGCAGATCGTCAAGCTCGCTGTCATCGAAGCAGAGTCTCTCGGGATCGAAGCAGATGTTGATCAGACTCAAGCCCACGGGTTTCCGGTAAGCGTGCTTGAAGCCCGGAGGGAGCACAAAGACGTGTCCCGCCACGACGGGCAGTTCCTGTTCGTTGAGAACATGGATCCCGCAACCACCCACAACAATGCCGATCTCAACGAACCGGTGCCAGTGCTCCGGAAATTCCGGATGCTCGGGAACAACCGTTCCGGAGATGGGAAATTCCTCCAGCGAGACACCTGCGGTTTTGAGAAGCTCCGGCGCCTTTTTACGCCGGCTGCTGCTTTTCATGAACGACAAGGGAAAGAAATCGGAGGAAGGCATGGGGTCTTACTGTTGCCCCGGTCGTCTTGGTGTCAATCGGAAAGCGGCCAGTGATCCAGTTGGGAACCCTCCCGGATTTTTACTGGGGCGGTCACTGGTGAAGCCAGAATGTTGTTCCCTCCGTTGATTTAACTTCTGGAACCTCCGATTCCATCCGCATCTCCACATGTCCGTCAACAAAGCAGACAATCACTTTCTCTTCGTTCCGATAGGTGAGGCTCTGCGGCGTGCCCGAGGCGCTGGAATGCTTGGCATCGGCAAAAAGCATGGCTCGGGAAGGCGCCGCCACTTGCAACAACGTAATACGGTTGTCCTGCTCGGGCGAAACACTGTCGTTGCGCAAATATTGATTGATTGCATAGGACCGCAAAGGAGTCCCCTCGGATACTTGCATCACAGGCGAATAAAAAATCGTCCCCTTGAGGTTCAGTCCCGTAGCCTGGGGTTGGAATCCGGTAAAATCCTTGGCATAGGCCATTTTATAGAGGGCGGAAACCCAACTATAATTTGAATTCACCGTGTCGTAAACCGGAAGACGCCCATCGTTCTCGGTCGCATAAATACCAGTCAGAATCCCGAGTTGGCGCAGGTTGTTGGCGGATTTCCCAATATTGCTCCTCCGGATATAGCCGGTGGCCGTCGGGAAAAGCATCGCTCCCAAGATCGAAATAATTCCGACAACAACCAACAACTCAATCAGGGTGAAACCCGGGAGTCTTCTCATCTCGCATTTTCACTCAGTGTGATTTCAAGCACGGGCGCACGACCGGAACCGGCGGTGCAATCGTAGAAGGCAAAATTGTGACAATCACCCTTCGTTGAGTCGGCGACGATGGCCAGTCCATGATTCTCCAAGCCGCCATCGACCCACTTTTGGACCAAAGGCGTCACATCGATTTTCCATGGATCCCAAGAATCATTCGGCTGGGCGGGCACCTCGATTTCCGTAAAATTCTCGTCCCAAACAGGCTTTGTGTTCCATGTCACCGTATTTTCAAACCACTCTGTTGTGATGGGGTAAACTCTGAAAACCGGTCGCATGGACGTTTGTCCGCGTCCATAGAACATGAGCTTCAACACGGCTGAATCAACTTTGGATTTCGGTGGAATGGCTGACAAATCAAACTCAAACAGAGGAACATTCTGGTCCAAATCTGGAGAATCCGGCTTCATCCAAGATCGATTGCTCAGCATGAGAAGCGACGAGCGCGACGCAACCAAATCCGGCTTGGCCAGGGAAATCGAAACGGCTTGGCGGCAGGGCACTTCCTCGGAGGTTTGGGCCCCGGAAAAACAGGAGGATGCAAGAAACATGACTGCTGCCGTGAGAATCTGATGGGGAAACTTCATGGTCTTTTTCTTTCGTTGCTTTCGGGAAACCGTACTCCGAGCACGAGCCCCGGAGCACGGACGATCAAGACTTGTTCAGACCACAGTCTTCCGCTTCCTCATCAGGACGAGCGCAAGGCCGCCCACGGTGAACAATGCCACAGTGCCGGGCTCGGGAACAGTGGTCACATCGGCCAGCGTGGTGCCGAATCTCATTTCATCGAAAGCGATAAATGCTGCGGGATCACTGACGGTCGAGTGGTCTTGCAACGCAAAGTAACCCAACGAGCCAGCTCCCGTCCAAGTATTCACTGAAGTGGCGGCAAGTCCCTGTGTCAAACTGGTCGCGTTGTTCTGGGCATACCAAGCAGTCAGAGTGTCGGTTCCGGAGGCATTCACATCCAGCTTCAGGACAATCTGGTAGGTGTTTGCAATCGTCGAGCCGTCCAGTGCCAGAAGATTGTAGGCTGTCCCCCCGGCAAAGGCGGCCAGGTAAATCGTGCCCGCATCATTTCTCACACCGAAATGAAATCCGGTGTTGATGTCAACGACCGTCGCCGCCAAGGTATTTCCGAGAAATCCACAGGCAAGATATTCGCCGGCCGTGTCGAGATCGGTAAGGGAACCAACATTGATCAACCCACTCAGGTAGTAAGAGCTGGCCAATACAGGTGTCGATGCCAGCTGACGAACGCTGTTGCGATCAACCCCTCTGGGGCTCAATGCGGCCGCTCCACTCGACGTGCTGCCTGGCACAACACTTCCCGTCAACGTGAATGTGCTGGAAGCCACCACGGCTCCTGTAGAATTCAGCCAGGGATTTCCTGCGCTGAATCCGGAATTTCCCGCCACAACCACATTATTCGCGGGAGCAGAGGCACTGGCAAACGCAGCGTTGCCATAGCTGCCACCGCTCACAGTGGCCTGGGTCCAGAACGATTCCGAAGAAATCAGAGCTGCAGAGGCAGTGGTTGGGAGGAATGTCACGACAGTGGCACAGGCCGCCATCAGCAGGAGTGAGGGATTGGTGATTTTCATGGATTTTATTTGTTGGAGATGGAGTGGTTCAACTGTCCGCAATATGGACCGATGACAAATTTATTGCAGGAACGCCATGGCCAATCGCCTGTCTGTTGTTGCCAAAGAGGAGCAATGAACTTCCCCGGCCGGAGCATCCAATCAGTATTTGCCGTTCAGCGTCACGGGAGGAAAATCGTCCGTGCGGAAGGGAGATGCGGGGAGTCCGGCCCCGTTGTACAGATTGCATGTCGGGTTATCCGCCCATGCGTAACGCACGGCAAAGGGAACCGGCACCTTGTCCGACCACACGATCACGCGGTCGCCATCGATTTTTGCATCCGCCCAAACCCACTTTCCGTCCTCGCCGCAGATCGAAAAGCCTTCAAGCTGGCTGCCGGGACTGTTGCGAAGCAACGGTGCTGTGGATTTGGCAAGAGAACGGACATCATAAGTTCCAGGAAGAGTCCCGGCTGCAAGTCCTCCATCCGTGTGTTGAAAGCAAAGAACGGCCTTTCCGTTTTCAACCTTTATGGAATCGAAAACAGGTCCCGAATATGGAACGGCCTTCCCATAATTTTTTGCCAAAGCAACGAGTGAGAGCCGTTCGCCGACATCCTTCTTGTTGCGAAAGTGAATATCCCCCGACTCCCCAAGATCGACAAGGACAGCCTGGCCGGTGTTCGGAAGCCGGAGCGCCATCGACTGGGCCTCGCGGAGTTCCGCCCACAGACTTTCTTCGGGAGCGATCTTCTTGGGCATGTAGTTGGCGAGCTGGCAGAAATAAAATGGAAAATCCCCCCGGTTCCATTGCGCCCGCCAGTCGGCAATCAGGAGCGGGAAAGCCGCGCAGTATTGCCAGGCACGTCCGATGTTGTTTTCCCCCTGATACCAGATGACCCCGCTGATGGCGTATGGCAGGAGAGGATGAATCATCGCGTCGAAAAGATAGCCTGCCACATCCAGCGGACGGGGAGGATTCTGTGGTGCCTGTGGAGCCGCCGCCACTTTCTGTACATTCAATGGAGGAAATTCATATTCCGCCCTGGCCAGCCATTCACCGGCAAGAGAATCCGAACCGGCTTTCGGTTCGCCTGTAAATTTCGCCGGCCCGACCGGTTCATAAAGACGGATTGCAAGAATGTTTTTCCCCTGCCGGATCTCGCCGGAGGGAATATCGTAAGGACCATAACGCCTCACATATCCTGTGCCGGGAAAGTCCTGCCAGGTGGTTTGCTTGAGGAGTCTGCCGTTCCAATACACACTGTCGAATCCATCAATGGGCAGGGAGAGGGAAAGGTTGGCTCCGGTTTTGGGAATATCGATTTCTTTGCGCAGCCAAACCGCCCCGGCCCGTGGAAGCCCTGGGGCGATCACTTCTCCGGGAATCTTCACAGGAACCCAACCTTCGGCAGGAACATTTCCATTCACATAAGAGGCAACCTCCCCCGCCGGCTTGTCTTCGCGTCCGTTTTCCGAAATCCATGCCCCCAGCCGCTCTGTGAAGATTTTCTTTTGGGCCGGATATTCTTTCAAAGCGGCCCGGAGCCGTTCGCCGGACGTCTTCAAATCGGGCACGCTCTCCATCCCTTTGACGCTGATCCATGCTTCCAGGGGAGTTCCGGCACTGGCCGCACACACCACTCCCACTGGAACCTTCAGATCATTCTGGAGTTTTTTTGCAAAGTAATATCCGACCGCACTGAAACCTCCGACGGTTTGGGGTGAAGCCACGACCCACCGGCCTCCGACATCGTCCAATGGCTCGGCCGAGGTATTCTTTTTCACCAGAAATTGTCGCAGCAGAGGGTTGGCGGATACGGTCGTTTCTTTTTCCGCGTCCACCGAGTCTTTCAGAGGAAACTCCATATTTGACTGGCCGGATGCAATCCACACCTCCCCGACCACAACATCGGAGAGAACGAGTTTATTTTTTCCGCCGACCGTCATTTCAAAAGGCCCGGGAGCCGAACCTTCGAGATTCAGGGAGACTGCCCACCTGCCATCGGCCCCCGTCCTGGCCGTGGCTGTTTTCCCATCAAGGGTAACCATGATTTCCTCTTCCGGATCCGCCCTGCCCCAGATGGGAACCCTGGCTGTTTTCGCCAGGACCATGTGGTCGGATATGATAGCTGGAAGTGTGATGTCCGCCCGGACCATGCCGGAGACAAGAACAATCCCCAGGAACAATCGAAGAAGCGAGAAAACGGTCATGTGAAATCTTTTGTTAAAATTCGTTGCGAGCAAATTGCCCCCCTGTGAATGCCGGGACACTTTTCGAACCGATATTTTCTCGAATCCAATGTTTTTCGGCAGGAACGCCCTGGCCAATCATGCGTCCATTGGAGCCAAAGGTTCCCCTTCGCGCTTTCTCCGGTCAGTTCCGGATCAAAATGGCAGCACCTTCCAGTAGACCGTGCGGAGACCTCCCGTCTCGCGGCGTTCGAGCAATGTGATGACAGATTTTTCCGCCAGGATGACAATTCTGCCCGATGGCGTTTGCTGAATCGTCTGACCCACGGCAAAGACCCGGAAAACATTGCCCTGCGTGGAAAAAAGATCCGCGCTCTGGCGCAGGTGGTCTTCACTGGATTCCCCGCCGTCCGCGATCCCCGCAACCTCGACCAGTTCGCCCACCGAGGAGTAAACCCCGGGAATCCTCAGGATGTCGTCGGTCGTCGTCGTGTGATTGAAAATGTTGTCCAGGATCGTGCCGGAGGAAACGTTCGTGAGATTGGTGAACACCCCCTGGATGGCGTTCATACGGACGATGTTGGTGAAAGGTTCCGTCGTGGAGGCGTTCAGGTTGACGCGCCCCGCCACGACATTTGTCCCCGGAAAATAAAGGGCGGCATTGTTTGTCGGGTGGACAGGTGCCACGAAAAGATCCAACAGAGCCCAGTCGGGAAGGGTGTCTTTTGTCGCACTCGTCCGGGGTTGCAGGCGCACGGTCCTCCAGGGCACTCCACTGGCGGTCACTTCGTTCCCTGTTGTGATATAACCAAGCTCGGCCACCGAAGAAACCCCGTGAGAATTGCCGGTTCCCTTGGGCGGCGGCATCCGGAGGCTGGCCAGCGCCGAGGCTCCGTCGGGAGGCGGGGACACATTTGTGGTCATTCCATTTCCAAAAATGGAATTCTGCGTGCCAAAGGTATTGCCGGACGCACTCACCACCCAGTCGGCGGAGTTTTTGTTGATGCGCGGATCATCCACCTCGGCGGAAACGACCCCCGCCGTGTTGGTCGCACTGATATTGGAATAAGTTCCCAGCGCATTGACCGGAAGGCTGATTGTTGCACTGGCATCAAGCGGGCAGACTTCGATGTATGCATTCATGCCGGAAAGAAGAATGGCCATGCGCGTTTTCAAAGTGGTTGGTCGCGAAACAATGTTGGTCGTTGAAAATTTCGCCATCAGCACCGCGTAATTTCCGGAGGTCAGTGAACTTGCGGAGGGAGTCATGACGTAATTGGTCTGTGAGAGGTTGATAGTATTCGTTCCCACCGCGCTCATTTTCACGTTGACCTGGGTGCCCGCCAGGGAAACCGGTCCGGCGTTGAACCCCGGGGGAAGATAGAGTTCTGCCAGGAGTTTGATCTCAAAACCATTCGTGGAGTTGGTTGTGTCCGTGATGGCACAGCCGATTTCGGTGAGCAATGGACGCCGGGAAACTCCAATGAGAGCGTTTGCATCGCTGGGGTTGGAAGTAGTCAGTGTGTTTGTGAATGCCCAAGTGACACGGGCCGGGCCCACGCTCGTGTTTGTCGTTTCCGCCGACCGCACGTAATCAACAATATCCAGCGCAAGCTGGGTGATCCGGTTGGTGTTGAGTCCGGATTTGAATTTCTGGGCGAAGCTTTTTCCCTCCAGGCAGGGCCAGTTGGTTCTGCTCAGAAGATCGCGAAGACGGATGAGTTGATAGGAAAGCTTGGTTGAGTTGAGAATGGTCGATGTCCCGGGATCGGTATTGTCGGTATTGAGGATATCCAGAAAATAATCCGACCGGTTGGTCAGCGCCTGGATCTCCACCGGAAGATTGGAAAGCTGGGTTGTGAGATAAATCTTCGGCTCGCCCCAAGGGTTGAGCTGCGAGCTGTGGGTGAAGTGGGTGGTTAGAAAACGGGTGCTGGAAAGGATGTCGTCGAGACCGTCAAGACGCCTGGCTTCCCCCGGGGAATTGAACGGCCTGGTGGTTGCCGCTTCATGAAGAACAGTGGCTGACGCCGCAGTCATGCCCGGAAGCGCGGCGAGTTCGACCTGGCCCGGATGACTGATGGAGGCATTGCTCTGGTGCTGCCAGGCGGTGTTCAAATCGATCCGCGCGCTTTCATCATCCGCCCAATAGGCAAAGCGTCCGATCACGGGCGAGGCGTTGGTGTGGGAGAGGTCCAAAGAGCGGGTGCCATCCTTGAACACGTAGACCCAGGCCACACGCATGGCGGTATTCGTGTCGCCTGCTCCGGTGATGGCTGTTTTTTCGTCCTCGCTGAGGACAAAGCGGTTCAGGTCGGGAGCATTGGTATCCGGAGCCAGGCCGGAAAACAGATCGTTGGTCGTGATGGTGTCCGGCGCATTGGTGGGCCAGGAAATGATCCGCCCCGGCATGCTGACCCACCCGTTGGAGGACGCGGTCGCCGATTGGATGACCGCCTTGACCGATTCCACCGCCTCGGCGGCAAACAGATCGGCCTTGGTGCGTTCCGAGTAATAGCGCGCGGCCTGGCGTTCCATCCGCATGGCAATCGTGACACTGACGATAATCGCCGTCAACAGGAGGATGGTGCTCAGGACCACAATCAGCGCAGCCCCCCGACGACGGACCGCTTTCCAGGGAAAACTTTTCATGGCTGTGCGGAGGGAATCAAGACACGGGTTTGGTAAATCTGGACGCTGTTTCCATATTGTTGGTTCAGGGCGGCGGCGAAGCCCCCGGCATTTGTGGAATAAGACGGGATGGCGGAAAGGCGTCCCGTGGACCGGGGATCCATCACGGCCACAGCGACTTCGGCGGAGGTGGGCCGGGAAGTGGTTGTCCGGGAATCATAAGGAGGAACGATGGTGTTGCTTCCCTCAAAAAGCGTGATCCACAGGCCGATAATGTTCGGGGCCACTAAACCCTGGTGGGTGGTCGCATCATCAGACCCGGGAGCGTGGGCATTCAGCTTGCTGGTGCTGATTGCATTGCTTCCGATTTGGAAACTCGATTCTGAGTTTGTGGCGGCGAGCTGATACCGCCGGAGTTCGGCCACAGGATGGCCGTTGTTGGTTGTCCATGCCACGAAATATCCGACGTCATTGATGTCACTGCCGTTTGTCTCAACGGAGGAAGCCGCCTGCCAGAAGGCTGCCGAAGGGTTTTCAAAGTCGGGGACGCCGGGATTGAGCTGAAAGTGAAGGGTGCTGGTGCTGTTTGTGGAAAGAGGAAAAATCGCGGATTCCAGGTCGCGGCTGATCATCTCCAGCGCATGACGTCCCGCCTGCTGGCGGTTCTTCTGCCCGTCCGTCCGCTGCCAGACCTGGGTGGTGTGGGAAACAAGATTCAACAGCAACATCACGAGGAGAATGAAAACGACGGTGGCCACCAGCATTTCCACCATGCTGAAAGCCAGCCGGGACGGCTTGCCTTGATCTTGGATTGGGAGAAATCGCATGGCGGGGATCTAATAGGCGGCGAGATGCGTCTCGAAGAGGTTCGTCTGCCGGTTCGGAGCCGCCACCGGCCATGCAATTTCGATTTTCACCCGTTTGGAAAAGTGGCTGTTGGTTTGGAGACCCCGGGGATCTGAAACCTCTGCGGTGCATTGGTAGTAAGCCCCGTCTGAATTGCTGGTCCGCCCGCCATCGTAGGTGAAATAGGTGATGGTGTTGGACGCGAGATCGGCATAGGGAGTGGCCTTCAAATCGGCCAGCGTAGCCAGACAAAGGCCCGTGATCACCGTGTCTTCCCGTGAAGATTTGCCCGCATCGAGACCGACACTCAGCAAACCCAACAGGGCCAGCAACACAAACGAGATGACTCCCAGACTGATGGCCACTTCCACAAGCGAAAATGCTTTTCCTCCGGACCATTGGATCAGGGGACTGGCTTTCACCGATTTCCGGACCGACAAAAATTTCATTTTTTTTGACCCTCAGGGGCGGACGATTTGACATCCGGAATTGTCCCGGTTCAGGACAATATCATAATAGTTCGAGGCGGAGTCGGCCGCGCCCGCATCCGTTGCAGCAACCACCCGGACCTTCACCGTCGGTTCGGAGGACTGATGCATGCGCCCATCCGGATAAAAGACCAGGGTGTTGTCCAGGGCGACATCGCTTCCCCGGAATTTGATCTGCGGTGTCCCGGTCACGGCCGGCAGCGACTGCCCGGAAGAATTTGTCGCATGCACGGACTCGGGAAGGATCGTCCAGCCGCCCACGGATTTCCACTCGCGTTCGGGACCGTATTCCAGCAACCCCACAGCATCGCCTCTGGCATCCGGGGTTCGGGCAAAAACCAGGGCCGTCAGCACATTCTTGCTCATGGCCATCTGACGGGCCAGGACGGAAAGGTCTGCGATCTGGTTTCCGGCATTCGTGATGCCCGTCGAACGCAGGAGGCTGGGAGCGGACAATCCCATCAAAAGCGAGAGTACAGCCACCACAACGAGCAACTCCACCAGAGAGAATGCACGGCCCTTGGCTTTGACAGTAAAAAATCCGGGGGTCATCATTTGCTAATGAAGCAAATTTTGTTCCCGAAGTCAAGGGAATTCTGAAAATCCTCTTTCGGAGAGGGCCGGGCCCTGCCGGGACGGGGATCTGGCTGACTGGAGATCCTCCGGTCCTTGAACGCCACCGGGCATCCGGTTTCGATGTGACAATTCCGGGACAAGATGGCATTGGCAAATCATGCCATCTCTGCTTCCCAGCCTCCCTTCCCTGTTTCCCCGCCAGCCCAACCAAAGTTTGGTGGACGGATTGCGAATTCTCCAGTTCGCGATGATGCGGGGTGGAGTCATCGGTGTGACGGAGGTTGCCGAGGAGCTGGAAATGGAGGTTACGCGGTCCCATCGCCTGCTTCGCACGCTGGCTGCCACAGGCTATCTCCGTCATGTGAAGGGCCGCAAATATGCATCGGGACCGGCTGTCCCCATCCTGGCGGCACAATCCATGCAGGCCACCGGTTTTGCGCAGCATATTTTTCCGATTCTCAACGAGCTTCATGAATCAACGGGGATGCTGCTGGCCTACGGGTTGCTTTGGGAGCGGTTTGTCACCTACCTTTACCATGCTTTCCCGGATGTGCATGGGGCGGGCGCCGTGGCGGGACACCCTCTCTTCCAGGCCACGGATTCCCGTCTCGGCCTTGTCATGCTTGCTTCTTTGGAAGAAAGCGAAATCCGGCGGATCTATGAGGGGCACCCGACCCCCGGCTTCCGCAGCATGGATCAACTTTTAGCGAAACTGCGTTCCATCAATGCAAAAGGCTACAACTACGGGGTCACCAACACCAAAGGCGATCACACCGTGGCCATCCGCTTTGAGAACAATCCCTGCGCGGCCATTGGAATCGCCGGAAAAATCCGGAGTTCCGAAGCCCCCCGCTGGGCGGAACGTCTGCGGGAGGTTGCCCGGGCGATAGAAGGCAATCAGGCGCGGATGGACCTTTGAGGAGCACCCGGGAGGGAATTTTTGGAGTTTTATTTGCACAATTAGCAAAATTGAATTGACGGAGACGGCTCCTTCGGGCAGTAGTAAAGCACTGCCATGTCGTTTCCGCCGCCGTCTTCCGCTGTCCGTCGTTCCACCTTTCGATGTGATGTCCTCGTTGCCGGAGGAGGTCCGGCGGGCGTCCCATGTGCCCTGGCTGCGGCGCGGGCGGGGGCGAAAGTGATTTTGGTCCATGACCGGGCGGTACTGGGCGGCAATGCATCGAGTGAGATCCGGATGCACATTGTCGGGGCGGACTGCCACGGGAAGCGCGGGGTGGAGCTGGCCGTCGAAGCACGGGAGGGCGGGATCATCGAGGAGATCCGCCTGGAGCAGACGGTTCACAATCCGCAACGTTCGGCCACGATGCTGGACCTGACGCTTTACGATTTGTGCCGGAATGAACCGAATCTCACCCTTCTGTTGAACACGTGCGTGGACGGGGTGGAAATGTCGGAGGGGAAGATTGCAAAAGCTCTGGCGACCCGGGCCATGACCGAGGAAGCCTTTGAGATCACTGCCCGGATCTTTGTGGATTGCACGGGGGACGGACGCCTGGGAGCCGAGGCGGGAGCCGACTGCCAGAGGGGCCGGGAAGGGCGGGAAGACTTCGGCGAACCACTGGCACAGGCCGAGGCCGACAAGCATTCTCTGGGGTCCAGCCTCCTGTTCCAGGCCCGCAGGCACGACACCCCGATGCCATTTGTTCCGCCGAAGTGGGCGCGAAAAATTTCCGCCGCAGATGTGGCCAACAAACGGCTCCACTTCCAGCCCGGCGAGGAGGCGGAGGACTTGGATTACGGATTCTGGTGGCTCGAATGGGGGGGGCACCTGGACACGATTGCCGACAATGAGCACATTCGGGATGAAGTGGCGGCGATCCTTTTCGGGGTATGGGATCACATCAAGAACAGCGGCCTTTATCCGGGCGCGGAATTCTGGGCGCTGGAGTGGTTCGGCTTTCTGCCGGGCAAGCGCGAAAGCCGCCGCTTCCTGGGTCGGACAGTCCTCACCGGACACGATGTTCTGGAATCGCGTCCCCAGACGGATGCGATTGCCTACGGGGGATGGTATGTGGACACCCATCCTCCCAAAGGGGTGGATTCCCCCGAGGAACCGCCCTGCGTGCAGCACTGGGTGGACCGGCTTTTTGACATCCCCCTCGGCTGTTGTGTCTCGCGGAACGTTCCCAACCTGATGTTTGCCGGACGCAATCTCAGTGCGACCCATATTGCGTTTGCCTCCACCCGGGTGATGGCGACCTGTGCGATTGTCGGGGAGGCGGTCGGGATCGCGGCGGCCCATGCCGTGCAACGCGGGATCGGGCTGGCGGAGCTTTGGGACAATCCTTCGGAGATTCCCGCCATCCAGCAGAAAATCCTCCGTGAAGACGGGTTCCTGATCGGCATCGCCAACACGGATCCGGCCGATCTCGCAAAAACCGCCACCGTCACGGCCTCCAGCGAACAGCCGGAATCGCCGGCGACGAACATCCTCAGCGGGTTCACCCGCTCGGTGCATGGAAAAGGCGGAGCCCCGGCGGACCGCGTGGTGCCGGGCACGCACCGTTGGATGAGCGATCCCGCAAAAGGGCTGCCGGCCTGGATCCAACTGAACTGGGAAAAACCGGTTTCCTTTTCCGGGGTCCGGATCGTGTTCGATACCGGGCTCCACCGGGAGCTCACGCTGTCGATGTCCGGAAAAACCGCTGCCAAGATGTGCTGGGGCCGGCCCCAACCCGAAACCGTGCGGGATTACCGGATCGAGGCCTGCGACGAAGAGGGCCGCTGGTATTCCGTGGCGGAAGGCGCTGACAATTACCACCGTCTTGTGATTCATCGTCTGTCCGCTCCCGTCACGACGCAGCGCCTGAGGGTTGTTGTGGAAAAAACCAACGGCGTGCCGGAAGCCAGGATTCTGGAAATCCGCGTGGAAAATCCTTCCCCCCATGAAATTTGCCACACTTGATTGGATTGTTCTCGGAACTTTGTGCGTGCTGTTGGCGGTCGCGGCCGCCTATGCCAGGAGCCTGACACGAAGTGTCTCCGACTTCCTGGCCGCCAACCGGTGCGCGGGAAGATACCTGCTGACCCTGGCGGACGGGGTGGCGGGGTTCGGGGTGGTGACGCTTGTCGCCAATTTTGAAAAATTCTACGAGGCCGGCTTCGGGGCGTTCTGGTGGGGCATGGTTCTGGCCCCCTTGGGCTCGATTGCAGCCCTGAGCGGCTGGGTGGCCTACCGCTACCGGGAAACGCGCGCCCTGACGATGGCGGAATTTTTTGAGCGCCGATACAGCCGGAAGTTCCGGATCTTCGCGGGTACGCTCTGCTGTGTTTCCGGACTTCTGAATTATGGGATCTTTCCGATGGTGACTTCCAACATGCTGATGCAGCTGATGGGGTTCCCGGAGACATTTTTGGTGATGGGGATGGACTGGCCGACGCGGGCGGTGATCATGCTGGTGCTTCTCTCGGTTGCTTTGGTGCTGACGTTGTCCGGGGGGCTCATCACCGTGATGATCACGGACTTCATCCAAAGCCAGGTGCTTTTCATTTCGCTTCTTGTCGTCGCCCTCATTCTGGTATTCCGCTTCGACTGGCCGACCGTGGCCTCGGGCCTTTTGAATGCCCCTCCGGGACGCTCGAGGATCAATCCTTTCGATCAGGAATCCCTCGACAGTTTCAACCTCTTCTTTTTCTGCGTGATCGGCTTCAAGGTTTTTTACAATTACCTCGGTTGGCAAGGCGGACAGGGATTTTTTGCAGCCGCAAAATCACCGCACGAATTCCGGATGTCGCGGATCCTCGGGGAATGGCGGGGAGGCGTCATGTATCTTGCTTTTCTCTTTGTACCGATCGGGGCCTACGTTTTTCTGCATCATCCGAACTTCGCCGCGGACGCACAGGCGGTTCAGGCGGCCATTGCACCGATTGCCGATGCGCAGGTCCGCTCGCAGATGCTGGTGCCCTCGGTACTGTTCTATATCCTGCCGGCGGGGGTACTGGGGCTTTTTGCGGCGGCCATGGTCTTTGCCGCCATTTCCACAGATGATACCCAACTCCATTCGTGGGGGAGTATTTTTGTGCAGGATGTTCTGATGCCTTTGCGGGGGAAGCCGTTTCCGCCCAAAACGCATATCCGCATTCTCCGCTGGTCGGTTTTCGGAGTGGCGGCCTTCGCGTTCACATGGTCGATGTGTTTTCCGCTCAAGGATTACATTCTGATGTACATGCTCGCGACCGGGACCATCTATCTCGGTGGATCCGGCGCAGTGATCGTCGGGGGTCTGTACTGGCGCCGGGCGACCACTGCGGGAGCCTGGGGAGCGATGACCACGGGAGCCCTCATCGGCCTCACGGCGGTACTCGCACAGGGATTCTGGGGACAGATGACCTTCTTCCACCAGTGGATGCCGAAATTTCCCCTCAATGGCGCGGAGATCGCCCTGGTTGCCTACCTCTGCTCGATTGTCGTCTTCGTCTCCCTCTCCCTGCTCACGAGCAAAGAGCCATTCAATCTCGAACGCCTCCTGCACCGGGGAGAATATGCCGATCCCGCAGAGGAGGCAGCCGGGACCGGGGATGCGACGGTCGTGGTTCCGGGTTGGCAGCGATTTTTGGGAATCAACGAACATTTCACCCGCGGGGACAAAACCATTTATTTTCTCCAGATGGGCTGGACCATATTCTGGCTTCTCGCCTTTGTCATTGGTACGACCATCAGCTTCCGGGTCGGAATATCCGCGACCGCCTGGCTGGGCTGGTGGAAATTTGTCCTCCTTCTCAGCCTGGCCGTCGGCCTTATCACCATTGTCTGGTTCCTAATCGGTGGCATCCGGGATTATCTTGAACTTGTCCGGCGTCTCAGAGGGAAAACCTCGAACGCCTCAGATGACGGCTGGGTCCAATAAAAAATTCCCGCGTGGCAAATTGAGCGCTTGTAATTTTTCACAAAACCATCTCCCCGCTTGACACCATCAGCGAATTCTGGACACTGTCGCTCCAGAAGTTTGTCACAGAACTTTGCAAATCAAACTCAATCAAAACACACCTCATGAACAAAGTTGAACTCGTCACAGCAGTCCAGAAGACCCTTGGTTCCAGCAAAGCCGACGCCGAGCGCGCGGTGAACGCGGTTGTGGACAGCATCAAACTGGGCATCAAGAAAACCAAAACCGTCCAGCTCATCGGCTTCGGAACATTCAAGGTCGGAACCCGCAAGGCCCGCACCGGAGTGAATCCCAAGACCGGAGAAAAAATCAAAATCAAAGCTTCCAAAGTCGTGAAGTTTTCCGCTGGAAAAGCCTTCAAAGGCTCGCTGTAAGTCCGGCCAAAACTGCGAGAATTTCCCTCCCGCAACCGAGAAAACCCGTTTCGTCGCAAGACGGACGGGTTTTCTCATTTTCCGGCCAAAACCTCCGCCCGGCAGACAGAGCACGCGCTATCCCGAAACGTCTTGGGAACAAGGATGAAGAAGACGGCGGCTGGCACGGGTTCCCTATCGACAGAGCCCCCGGGACGGGTCTAGGCTTTGTTCCGTTATGCATATCCCTACTGGAATGATGGAAGGGGCGCTTTGCCCGGTCAGCGCCACGGTTGCAGCCGTCGGAATTGGAGCAGCGGCCTGGGTCGGCGCCAAGAGCCAACACAAGCCGGATGCCCTCCGCTTTGCCTCCGTCAGTGCGCTGGTCTTCGCGGGACAGATGATGAATTTTCCGATTCAGAATGGCACGTCCGGCCACTTGCTGGGAGGAGTCCTGGCCTCCGCCCTGCTGGGCACCCCGTTCGGCATTTTATCCATCGCGCTGGTGCTGGCCGTCCAGTGCCTGCTCTTTTCCGATGGGGGACTGGCCGTCCTCGGGGCGAACATGGTGAACATGTCGCTTCTGGGTGCGGGGATCGGAGGCCTCCTCGCGGGCCGGGTGCAAAAGACCCGTCTCCTTTCGCTGGCACGGCTGGGAGCCGCCGCTTGGTTCTCCGTGCTTCTGGCGGCCTTCGCCTGTTCGGCGGAACTGGCCCTCGCGGGTGCGATCCCCTTTTCTCTCGCAGCCCCTGCCATGTTGGGAACCCATGCCGTTATCGGCCTCGGCGAGGCTCTGCTCACGGTTTCCGCCTTCGCGCTGCTGCCCTCGCCCGCTCCGGATTCCCGCACAAGTGCCCTGGTTCCGGCCCTCACCGCCGTGTTGATCGCCCTGGTCCTCAGCCCGTTTGCAAGCGGTTTTCCGGATGGCCTGGAGTGGGTGGCCGACCGGCTCGGCTTCCTGCATGAATCGGCCCCGGCTTTTGTGGCCCCCTTCGCGGACTATTCCCTGGCCGCCTCCCTGCCGGAAGGTCTCTCGACCGGATTGGCCGGCCTGGCCGGTGTTCTTGTTGTTTTTGTTCTTGGCTGTGCCGTCTCCATGTCGTGGAATCCGGCCCGCCGTATTTCCTGATTTTTTTCCAACGAACGAAACCATTTCCACCATGACACCCGGACCCATTTCCCAATTCATCGACCACCACTACCGCCACTTCAACGCCGCCACCGTGAAGGATGCGGCAAACGCCTATTCCAAACACCTCGATGACGGCGGTATCATGCTCGTAACCCTGGCCGGGGCCATGAGCACGGCAGAACTCGGACTCTCGCTGGCGGAAATGATACGGAATGACAAAATCCACGCCATCGTCTGCACGGGCGCGAATCTGGAAGAAGACGTCTTCAACCTCGTGGCCCACGACTTCTACGAACGGATCCCGAATTACCGCGACCTCACACCCGCCGACGAACAGGCCCTGCTCGACCGGCACATGAACCGGGTGACGGATACCTGCATTCCCGAAATGGAGGCCATGCGCCGGATCGAAAACATCATCCTGAAAGAATGGATGGATGCGGATGCCCGCGGGGAACGGCTCTTCCCACACGAATTTTTCTGGCGCATTCTGGATTCCAAGGAACTTCAGGCCAGCTTCCAGATCGATCCGAAAAACAGCTGGCTCCTCGCTGCAAAGGAGAAAAACCTCCCGATGATCGTCCCCGGTTGGGAGGATTCCACCCTGGGAAACATGTACGCCGCCCACTGCATCGAAGGCGACGTCAAGAATGTCCATACCGTGCGCTCGGGCATCGAATACATGATCTCTCTGGCAAACTGGTATGCCCCGACCAGCCACAAGTCCCCGATTGGATTTTTCCAGATCGGCGGAGGCATCGCCGGAGACTTTCCGATTTGCGTCGTCCCCATGTTGCACCAGGACCTCCGTCAGGAAGACGTGCCGCTCTGGGGATATTTCTGCCAGATCAGCGATTCGACCACCAGCTACGGCAGCTACTCGGGCGCGGTGCCCAACGAAAAAATCACCTGGGGCAAGCTCGGCGAGCACACTCCGAAATTCGTGATCGAGTCCGACGCCACGATCGTGGCCCCTCTTATCTTCGCGAAGGTGCTCGGCTGGTAGGCCTCCTGTCCCATGCATATCTCAGACATCTTGAAAGAGGGCGTCCCCACGTTCTCTTTCGAGTTCTTTCCCCCGAAAACCCCGCTGGCGCTGGAACAGCTCTTCGAGGCCATCCGCCAACTGGAGCCGCTCGACCCCGCGTTTGTCAGCGTCACCTACGGCGCGGGCGGCTCGACCCGGGAACTCACCCACGATCTCGTCGTGCGGCTCAAGACCACCACGACTCTCGACCCCATCCCCCACCTCACCTGCGTCGGACACACCGGCGAAGAAGTGGAAAAAATCCTCCACCGCTATGCCGGGGCCGGTGTCAGCAACATCCTGGCCCTGCGTGGCGATCCCCCGCGCGACAGGCAGGACTATGATCACTCCCGGGATGTGTTTCCGCAGGCCGCGGATCTGGTCTCCTTCATCAAAAAATTCCAGGGCCACAACGATCCCAGAGGATTCGGCATCGGGGTCGCGGGATTTCCCGAGGGACATCCGGCAACACCCAACCGCCTGCTGGAAATGGACCACCTCAAGGCCAAGGTCGATGCCGGGGCGGACTACATTTGCACCCAGCTCTTTTTCGACAACCACGATTTTTATGACTTCCGGGACCGTTGCGCACTGGCGGGAATCCCTGTCCCGATCTTGGCGGGCATCATGCCGGTCACCAGCCTCGCCTCGATGAAGCGCATGGCGGAGCTGGCCGGAGGAGCGAGGTTCCCGGCCCGCCTGCTCAAAGCCCTCCATCGGGCCAACGGCTCACCGGAAGCCGTCCGGCAGATCGGACTCCACTACGCGACCGAACAATGCGCGGACCTGCTCGATCAGGGTGTCTCCGGCATCCATTTTTACACGCTCAACCAATCCACGGCCACCCGCGAAATCTGCCAGCGTCTCGGCCTTCCCGGAAAAGCCTGAGCCCCTCTGCCGCCATGAGCGATGAAAAATCCCTCCTGCGCTCGCGCATGAGGGCATTGTCCCGCGCAAGAACCGGCTCCCGCGAACTCTCCAAACATCTGAACCGGCTTCTTGCAGAATGGCCGCTCTGGCAGCAGGCCGCTTCAGTCTGCGCCTTCTCGCCCCTCCCCGACGAACTGCAAATCCTCGATCCCTGGCCCGCCGGGAAAAAAATTGCCCTTCCTCTGGTCACCGGAAATCACCTCTCCGCCAAGTGGATCTCCGATCCCTCCGGGCTCCAACCCGGAGCCTTTGGAATCCCCGAGCCGCCGCCGGAGGCTCCACCGGCCGGGCCGTGCTTCGACATCATTCTGGTTCCCGGACTCGCCTTCGATCTTCAGGGAGGAAGACTGGGACGCGGAAAAGGGTTCTACGATCGCTTCCTGGCGACTGCCAAAGGACTTCGCGTGGGCCTCTGCTTCGACGAGCAGATCGTGCCCCGGGTTCCCCGCGAACCCCACGACCTCCGGATGGACGCCCTGCTCACCCCTTCCGGCATTTTTCTCTGCGAGCCCTGAAATACCCGTCAAGATCGGCCTGTTTCAAGATCTCCGCCGGGGAATCCTCCAGCCCGCAAACCGCGATCAAATGCCGCAGAAGCACAAGCGAAGCCACGGCATCGCAACGCGCGTCATGCCAGCGGAATCCCTCGCTGCAAATCTCCGGCTCGTCCTGCAAACCCAATACCCCGATCACATCCCCCAAGGCATGGGAGGCCAGCCCGGGATACACCGCTCGGGCAAGAACCAGCGTGTCCACCCACGGCCCGAAGGAGTGGAAAGGAAAAATCCTCAAAAACCGTTTCTCCGTGGCCGCCCCATGCGCGACCACCCAGCAATCCGACAGGGCCGCCCTGATCTGCGGCCACAAATCCACAAGCCGCGGGGCATCCGCCACCCGCTCATCCGTGATCCCATGCACCTTCCGCGCCGCCCATGTGACCGGAATCCCGGGTTTCACATAAGAATCGAGCGCCTGCCGGATCCCGCTCCCCTCCAGATGGACAACCGCCACCTGGACAGGCTCATCGGTGCGGCCGGGCGCGGAACCGGCGCTCTCAAAATCAATGGCTGCAAAACGTGTCTCCGCGATCCTCAAGAGCGCAGGAGCTTTTCCGTGGACTCCCAATCCAGACAGGCATCCGTGATCGAGACCCCATATTTGAGCTGCGAAAGCGAAGGGGCCACCGGCTGGCTCCCGGCGTGGATATGGCTCTCGATCATCGCCCCGATGATCTCCCGGCGGCCGCCCTCGCGCTGGGCCAGGATGCTCTTCCATACCTCCGGCTGGCGGAAGGGATCCTTGCCGGAGTTTGCATGACTGCAATCCACCATCAGCGTGGGATGGAGCCCGGCCTTTTGGAGAGCCGCACAGGCAGCCGCCACCTGGTGCGGATGGTAGTTCGCCCCCTCGCGACCGCCGCGCAGCACGATGTGGCTGTCCGGATTTCCCGATGTCTTCACGATGCTCGTGGCCCCGTCCTGGTCGATGCCCAGAAAACTGTGCGGAGCCTGCGAGGACTTCATCGCATCCAGCGCCGTCTGAATGCTGCCATCGGTCCCATTCTTGAACCCAACCGGCATGGACAACCCGCTTGCCATCTCGCGGTGTGTCTGGGACTCCGTGGTGCGCGCCCCGATGGCCGACCAACTGATCAAATCCGCCGTGTATTGGGGAATGATCGGATCCAGAAACTCCGTTCCCGTGGGCAACCCGAGTTCCAGGATGTCCAGAAGCAACTTCCTCGCCAGCGAGATACCGTGGGCCATGTCGCAGGAATCGTCCAAAAGCGGATCGTTGATCAGTCCCTTCCAGCCAACCGTGGTGCGGGGTTTCTCAAAATACACGCGCATCACGATGAAATACCGGTCGCTCACTTCCCGGCTCAGGGCCGCCAGGCGGCGGGCGTAGTCCAGCGCCGACTCCGGATCATGGATCGAACAGGGACCGACAATCACCAACAGCCGGTCGTCCGAACCGTCCAAAATCGCCCGGGCCGTGGCCCGCGCCTCGCTCACCAGCCGCAGATGGTGGGTCTCCGCCGGAAGTTGTTCCTTGATCTGGGCAGGGGTGATCAACCGGGAAACCCCCACTACACGCAGGTTGTCCACCGGAATCCCGGCCGCCTGCTGGTCTTTTTCTAAAATGGTCATTGGTGTGAAAGGGAGATTATCCCGCAAATTCTCCTCCCGCGCAACTTCTCGTTGCCAGCCGGGGAGAGGAGACGGCTTCAGGCCTTCTTGACAAAACAGGCTTTGAGACCGATGGACACCCCCTCGATCTTGCAGGAGATTTCGTGATCTCCCTCCACCAATCGGATGGGTTTGGACTTCGTCCCCCCCTTGAGAACCTGCGACGAACCCTTCAGCGGCAGATCTTTGATCAGGACCACGCAATCCCCGTCCGCCAACACATTCCCATGGGCATCCCTGACCACGCGCGCCTTTTCGGGCTCCGGTTCCCGCTCCCACTCGTGACCGCAGGTCATGCATTCCCATTTTTCTGGGTGCTCCAAAACATCGGTCATTTCACACATCGGACAGGCGGGTTTGCTCATAAGGATCGGCACGATAAACAGACCCCGCTCCGGGGGTCAACGCTTCAACTGCAACCAAACCGTCTGTGCCCCCTCGCCGGGAGGAAAATCCGGCAACGGCGGCTCGTGGGAAAAACTTCCTCCCAGGCGCGCCATTTTCAACACGAACCGGGCGGTCCGTTCGAGGGCGTTCCGGTCGAGCTTCGTGCAGTTGGTGGAAAGGAGAAGGGACGCCCCGGGAGCGGCCACAGCGAGCGCAGCCCGCAGCAGATCCTCGATCTGTTCCTCCACCTGCCACCGGCGGCCACGGTTCCCCAGGGAAAACGTCGGCGGGTCGAGAATCAACAGGTCAAACTTCTCTCCCCTCCGCTCCAACCGCGGCAACACGTCAAGCACATCATCGGCCAGAAACCGGTGCCCCTCGTCTGACAGGCCGTTGAGCACGAAATTCTCCCGCCCTCGGTCGAGCGATTTCCTGGAAAGATCAATGCTCAGCGTCCGCGCTCCGGCCAGCGCCGCCACGACGGAAAACGAACAGGTGTAGGCAAACGTGTTGAGCACCTGCCTGCACTCCAACCGCCGCACAAAAGCCCGGTTTGCCCGCTGGTCGATGAAAAGCCCCGCCGAATACCCCGCGCCAAAATCCACGCCGAACCGCACACCCCGCTCCGTCACCTCCGCGCAAAGTGGAGCCTCCGGATCCCCCGCCAACAAAACCGGTGCCACCCGCTCGGCATTCTTCCGGGGCAGAAACCGTGCAAACACCCGCCCGCTTTGAAAACCCGTGCTCACCTCCCACACCCGCAACCCCGCAAGCGCACCATCCCGCGCCGCGTCGGTCTTGAAGGAAATCAGCACATCTTTCCCAAGACGCTCCACCCAGGCATCGGGGGAGGTGAACAGACGGTGGGCGGACGTTCCCTCTGCCTCAAACGCCGTCAATAGTTCTGAAGAAATCCAGCGGTTCATGAAATATTGCCGCTGTTTTTTCCAAGAACGGCCATCGCGACATGCTCATTTCCACCGGAAGACGTGTCAATCCAATCCCCACCCGGAAAATCTCCTCTCGCTCCCCGCCCCTCCGCCTGCCATGCTCACCAAACACAATGGCAAAACCAAATTATCAGTTCGAAAAGCGCCGTCGGGAAATGGACAAGAAGGCGAAGAAGGAAGCGAAACTCCGCCAGAAAGCCGAAGCCGCTCGTTCACCGGTCCCGGAAACTTCGGACGCGACCCCTCCTCAATCCGTCTGAGCCGCCCCCCAACCGCCCCTCGGCCACGCGGCACGAAATAGAGCGCAAATCGAGGGACGCACGTCCCGGCGTTTCAAAAAAATCCCGGGGCTCAGGGCTGGCGGCCCGACCGTTCCGCGAGAATCCCGGCAGCGATCCGCTCCGCGAGATGCTGCCGGACGGCGGCGGACTGGATGTTTCTGTTGTCCCCGGGATTGGAAACAAATCCCAGTTCACAAAGGATGGCGGGGCGGTTGTTGTTTCTCAGAACATAGAACCCGCGGTTCTTGATGCCACGATTTTCGGTCCGGTAGACTCGCAGGGATTCCTTGAGAACATTGGCGGCGAGACGCATGGACCGGCGGTTGTTATAGTAAATCTCAATCCCCGCAGCGGAACGACGCTTCGTCCAATTGTAGTGAACACTCACAAAAATGGCGCGTCCTGTGCCATTGGAGATCGCCGCACGCCGGCCGAGTGTCACGAAATAATCGCCCGTCCGGGTCTCAATCACCCGCACGCCGGACGCCCGCAAGACATCGGCAAGCCGCCGGGCGGTGTCCAGGGTCAGGACCTTTTCCGGGGAGCCAAAACAGGCCCGCGCCCCATTGTCATGTCCCCCGTGCCCGGCATCCACAATCACCGTGTCAAAAAATCCGGCTCCGGGACCATAATTCCCGCCCGTGGATTCGCACGATGTCAGGAACAGAAGGGTCGCTCCCGCAAGAGATAAAAGAGTCGCCAGAAAAAGCCTTCTCCCGTCCCTCCCCCGCTTCAGTTGATCATTTGAATAGTCCATCTCAATCCAGTCCCATGGCCAACCACGGGATTTCCCGTGAGGAGAATAGGAAGGCAGCGGCACGGTGCAACATTTTAGTCTCGATTTTCCGCGGAACTCGCGCATGGATACAGGTTCTTTATGTTGGCAAAACGCGTGATTCCCTGCCTCGACGTCACCGATGGGCGTGTTGTGAAAGGCACCAAATTCCTCGAACTCCGCGATGCGGGGGATCCGGTCGAATGTGCGAAAGTCTATGACCGCCAGGGGGCGGATGAATTGGTGTTTCTCGACATCACCGCTTCCAGCGACGGACGGGCGACGATGGTATCGGTTGTGGAGCGCACCGCCGAACAATGCTTCATGCCCCTGACCGTGGGCGGCGGCATCCGTGCCGTGGAGGATTTCCGCACGATGTTAATCGCCGGGGCGGACAAGGTGAGCGTCAACACCTCGGCCCTCCAACGTCCCGAACTGATCCGCGAAGCCGCCCGGGCATTCGGCTCCCAGTGCGTGGTGGTCGCGATCGACGCCAAGCGCGACGGACCCGGAAAATGGCGCGTCTACACGCACGGAGGGCGAAAACCGACCGAACGCGATGCCGTGGAGTGGGCACGCCAGGCCGAGCAACTGGGGGCCGGAGAAATTCTTCTCACCAGCATGGATGCGGATGGCACCTGCGGCGGTTATGATCTGGAACTCACCCGGGCGGTGGGCCGCGCCGTGGGCATCCCCGTCATTGCCAGCGGCGGAGCCGGCACCCTCGACCATCTTGCCGATGTCCTGGAAAAAGGCTCGGCCGACGCCGTTCTGGCCGCAAGCATTTTCCACTTCGGCACATTCACCGTCGATGACGCCAAGGCACATCTGGAATCCCGCGGCCTGCCGGTCCGGAAGCGGTTTTCGGTCTGATTTTTCATGACCGCCGACGAAAATTTCACCGTGGAAACCGTGGTGGAGATGCTGCGGCAGGCGGGACTGCGCATCACCCGGGGGCGTCTCGGGATTCTCAATTGCCTTTTTCTTTCCAAACATCCGCTCTCCCTCCAGGAAATTCAGGAAGGAGCCCGGGCTCATGGCGGGGTCAAACCCGACTATGCCACGGTCTTCCGGACGATTGCCATGATGGAAAAGCTCCACCTCGTCCACAAGGTCAACCTCCGGCGGAGCTGCAGTTACTTTGAGTTGAACGATCCCCGCAAACATTATGACCACCTGGTCTGCCGGAAGTGCGGAAGGGTCGTCCTCCTCGATCTCCCCTGCCCGCTCAAAGACATGCACCGGCAGTTGGAGAAACGCTTCGGCTTCCGGGAACTCAGCCACTCTCTGGAGTTCTTCGGCCTTTGCCCCGCCTGCGCATGATCGCTCACTTTTCTGTTGTATTTGGAGGCGGGGATGCTGTGTAATCATTTCCCTCTCCCACAAGGCTAAATGGATACGATCCTCGAATCGCGCGAACTGCAGGTTGAGCGCAAACACTTTTTCATCGAATACCGCGAAAACGAACGGGGGCGCTTTTTGCGCATCACCGAAGAAGCCCACGGTCGCCGGAACACGGTGATCATCCCCAGCACCGGGCTCGAAGAGTTCGAGCGCATGCTGGACGAAGTCCTCTCGGCCGCTCCGGCGGAAGATTGATCTCAGAGCCCTTGGGCCAGTCGCTTTCCCGTGAAGGAAGGCAGCCCCACCGCGCGAATCGCTTTCTGTGCGGCCTTGATGTCATACTCCACGCGGCGGAACTCGATTTGATGGGTTTCCGGCCGGTAAAGCACATAGCAGGCCCGCGGATCTCCATCCCGGGGCTGGCCGATGGAACCCACGTTGATCGTCGTTTTTCCCACGGGGGAAAGCGGGATCTTTTCCGGTCCGGGAATCAGGACTTCCAGTTTGGTTTTTCGTTGCCAGCTCAGGATCATCGGGCGATGGGTGTGACCGACAAAGCAAAGCGGAAACCGCTGCCGGAGAAAGTGCAACAGGGCGGATTCGACATCGATGAGATACGACCATTCCTGGGAATGATCCAGAGAGGCATGGGTGAAAATCGTGTGTGTCCGATGAAACCTCAGGGGAAGCGATGCCAGCCATTCGCGGTTCTCCGGAGAGACCCTGGCTTCCGCCCAGCGCAGACCGGCCACGGCCACATCGTTCATTTCCTCCCGGGCCTCCGGCTTGTCCAGAGCGGCATCATGATTTCCCCTCACCGTGTGCCAGCCGCGTTCCCGGACCCGCGTGATGCATTCGTCGGGATACGCTGCGTACCCCACGATGTCCCCCAGGCACACCACATTGTCCACTCCCGCGGCATCCAAATCCGCACAAACGGCTTCAAGGGCATCAAAATTGGAATGAATATCGCTGAGAACAGCCAGGGGACTCCGGTGCATCAAAAAACTTTCTCCGGAATTTATACCATCTCCGGGTCAGCGGGTCTTGAACTTTATTGATTCCAATTCCGCAAAAACATAACCGATGAAGATGTCCACCTCCGCACGGAGGGGAATTCTGTCGACATCGTTGGAGAGCCAGACTTTTCCGCTTTTGAATTTCCCGTGGGTCTCCAGGCTGCCCCCCTTTTTCAGATTGATCCTGTGCAGCCGGAGATCGAGTTTGATGGCTTCCCGCGGGGAGCCGGCGATGGACAGGGTTTCGATTCCAAGGGATTTGATTTCCACCAGAAACGGGGAGTCGCCGGGGAAGATGATGGTGGCGACCGATTCGCCGGGTTTGAGATTCTGGCTCCGGATGAACAACATTCCGGAGAACAAATCCCGCAGGGGGGAGATCTTGATCTTCTTCCACCGCGCCGGATTCTCGCCGGGAGGATTGTTTTCACGCAACCGCCAGATTCCGTCCGGACGGGATACAATCTGGGTGTTGATCGTCCGGTTGGCATACACCTCGTTCTGAATCGAATAGAGGGTTTGAAAATCCCGCCTGGCAGTCGTGGCATCCAGTGTCGCATCAAGCTGCCAGAGCATCCGCGCCAGACCGGTTGTTCTCCCGGATGCCGCAAGCCGGACATCGTCTCCGGAATATCCGATATCCACCACGGCCCGTGCCGCCTCAATATCCGACCATCCCATCCGGAACTCCGCTTCAAAAGGCCGGATCGGTTGAAAAGGCCCCGCCGTATCCGGACTCAGCTTGTCCCGCCAATCTGCGGCAAGGTCTCCCCGCAAAAGGAGCATCGCCAGAAAAAGAATGGCAAAAAAAGAAAGGCCTCCCGGAAAAATCCTTCCGGCACTTCCTTCCCTCTTGATTTTTTCTTTCACGAAAAATCAACCCGGAGGGATCAAAGGAACAATGCCTTCGGTAAGAAACCAGCCCTTGGAACCGCCCGGCAACTGCCCGTAAAACCATCTCCCCCGTTGGGAAAGCACCTCGACAAGACTCCCCTGGGGCATGGAGGCCATTTTCTCGGACTGCTCGGCCGGCGAACTGAGCAGGGAACTGCCGCCGTTTGTCAGAACCATCGCCGTGTTGGCGGAACCAACCCGGGGATCGCAAAGCCACACCAGCGAAAGAAGACCGAAGGAGCCAATCAGGAGCAGAACACCTGCAACCAAGCGGCGCCTGCGGAGGACCGGCGGAAGAAAAGCCGCCAGAGCGGAAAACAATCCCGCCCAAAAAAGCAGCGTACCCGCAAGCGCCAGGGCATCCATCGGAATCCGTTCCAACACCAGCATCCGCCAATCCCTCTTCGCCGGAGGCACGCCCAAGGCCACATCAGCCTCCTGCAACGCCGCCCGCGCCGGGGCAAACCGCGGATCAAGAAGCAACGCTCTTCGGAAATTCAGGGCCGCGCGGGCTTCCTGGCCGGATTTTCCCAAGGCCCTGCCCAATTCAAAAAAGACCGCCGCGCTCGGGGGGGCCTTCTCCAGATACTGCTCGAACAACTTGGCCGCCTGATCGTACTCCCCATCGTCAAACCGGGCACGGGCATCGGACAAATCGTCCGCCCCGGCAAATGCCACCGACAGGAACAGCAGAAGAAAGGTTGCGAGAATCGGCCTACTTTTCATAACGGGCTTTCAGATCTTTCAACAGGGCGAGCACTTTCTCGCGCTCTTCCAAAACAGGCGGCACGGCTCCTCCGGCGGCATATTTCGATTCGCCGTGGCGCTCCAGCACACGGTGCAGGGCCAGCTTGGTTTCCGGCGGCAGGGAGGAGGCATCGATCCTTGCCGCAGCCGCGAGATCGTCTCCCACGGCATCAAGGCACAGGGCCATGCAATCCCGGGCTTTCTCATAAAAATCCGACGGCTCCACATGCCGCAGCCCCGCAAAGGCTTCCTGCACCTGCTTTTTTCGTGCCATCTCGCGTCCGGCACGGGACCGGGAAAATTTTCGGAGCGCCAGAATGAAGAACAACGCCAGCCAGGCCACAAACAGCGATGCATTGGCAATGAGGAATTCCCTGCGGAAGAAAAGGGGCTGCCAGTTGGACGAACCGCCGGCCATGAGGGTGACATCCGGGGTCGAAGCGGGTGCGGCGGAAGAGGCCGGCTTGTCCGCCTGTGGCGCGGGAGTGCCGGAGCCTGTTGCCGGTGCTCCGCCCCCGGCTTTTGCCACCACCTCCAGAGGTTCCCGGGTCAGTTGCACATATTTTTCCGAAGAAGGATCAAAGTAAGAAAAGCCCACTCCCGGAGTCTTTGTCTGATCCTCCCTGGCAATGATGGGAAACTCGAATGTCTTCTCGCCGGTGAAACCGATGGAATCCGCAGACTGGAATTTGTCGGACGGCGGGTAGGTGCGCCATCCCTCGTCCCCGGTGAGCACGGGGGCCCCCATGCCTTCAAAGTTCCCCTGCCCGGAGACCGTCACGCGAAGGGTGACAGGTTCTCCCCCGGACACCTTTCTGGGAGAAGCCGTCACCTCCATGTCAAACTTGCCGACCGCCCCCGAAAAATCTTCCGGCCGCCCATCCTTGGGAAGCGGCAGCACCTCCAACTTGACAGGCTCCGTCTTGAGGGCCACATCGCGGGTCTCCGTGAACATGCCCTGAGGAATCGGGAAGTTGTTGAAAAAATCATCGAACCCCTGCGGTGCCCGCCCCGGCATCTGCAAACGCGCATTCAATGTGGCTTCTGGAAGCTCCAGTGTCCCCGACTTCACCGCCGTGATCGCACTCTGAAAACTGAAAACCACGTAGTTCGTTCCGTTGACCACCTGCTCCCGCCTCACGGAATTTGAAAACTTCTGCACGGTGAATCCCTCACCCCCGAAATGCGGCGTCTCGTCCGTCTGCCCGCCAAACCGGGAATTGAAGTAAAATCGAAGCTCCACGGGCACCACCTCTCCCACAAAAACTTTTTTCTTCGACAGGACGAGCTCCGCGAAAAACGGCTCCCCTTCATCGGCTCCCGCCGGAAGAGGCCCGGAGGGAATCGTCGCACCGCCCTGCGGCACTTGGACACCCCCCGACACCGTGAGCTTCATCTCCTGGGTGCGGAACGTTTTTCCCTCGATCTGCACATCAAAGGAAGGAATGGTGAATTCCCCCTCGAACTGCGGCACAACCACATACGTGTAGGTGAGCGTCGAACTCATCTTGAAGTTCCGCATCTCGAACTGGGTGGACCGACCGGCCAGATTGATTCGTAATCCGTTCACCGAAAGCGACTGCGGCACATCTGCCCCGCGCGCCCCCCGCACGGTCACCATCAGTTGAACAGCTTCCCCCACATGGGCCTGGTCGTTGGACAACCCGGCCGCCACCTCCTGCGCAAACAGGGAAACCGGCAGGAAAACAGCCAGCAACAGAAGAACCAACGCTCGTTTCATAGTTTTACCAGTCACGCAAAACCTCCTGGGAAGTGGGTTGCTGCATGAGATTCACTTTTTCCTCTTCGGAATTCAAGGACTTGAGAAGGGCACGGGCCTGGGCCGCACTCATTTCCCCGTCCTTGGCCTGCTCCTCTGCCGCTTCCGCAGCCCGGGCCTCCGCGGCGGCCTGCTCTTTTTCTTTCTTGTCGTCTCCGGCATTCGCCGCTTTTACCTCCCCCTCCTTCTTCTCCCCGGGAGTCGGAGCGGGCGCGGCGTTCTGCTGGTTCTTGTCCCCCGGCTTGTCTTTGTCCTGCTGCTCTTTGCCGGATGCGGGCTTCTGCTGGTCTTTCTGATCCTGCGATTTTTCGCCGTCCTTCTGATCCTGTTGATCCTTGTTCTGCTGCTGGTCCTTTTGATCCTTTTGATCCTCTTTGTTCTGTTGATCGTTCTTTTGGTCCTGGTTTTGTTGATCGTTCTTTTGATCGTTCTGATCTTTGTTTTGCTGCTGATCCTTCTGGTCTTCTTTGTTCTGTTGGTCCTTCTGATCCTTCTGGTCTTCTTTGTTCTGTTGGTCCTTCTGATCCTTCCCCTGACCGTTCTGTTGGTCGTCCTTCTGATCCTTGTTCTGTTGGTCCTTTTGCTGATCTTTCTGATCCTTTTGATCCTTCTGATCTTTGTTCTGCTGCTGGTCCTTTTGGTCCTTGTTCTGTTGATCTTTTTTCTGGTCCTGCTGTTTTTCCTGCTTCTCGAGATCTTCGAGGAGTTTTTTGACGATTTCTCGATTTTCCTCGGCCTGTTTGTTTTTGGGATTCAAATGGAGCGCCTCGGTGTATTGCTCGATGGCATTTTTCCAATCCGCCTTCTTCGCCTCGTTTTCCTTGGCCGCCTCTCCGCGACGAACGAGGGAATTCCCAAGGTTGTAGGCGGCATCCTCGTGCAATTTCCTGTCCTCGGAAAGCAGGGCTCCCGTGAAATGCGAGACGGCCTGCTCGAAATCTCCAAGCTTGTAGGAGGACGCTCCCGCATTGAACTGCGCCTCGCGGGAATCCGGCGCGAGCGTCAAATGCTGCTCAAATGCCTTCCGGGCCTGCTCGTAATTTCCTGCCTGATACTCCCCGAGTCCCGGCGCGGCGGCACGCATCGTCGGAACAAGAAGGAGGATTGCGGCGGCCACGGCGGATGTCCGGAAGACCCGGCTCCGGCGTCTTTCCCCAAGGAGAAGCCAGAAGACCAGAAAACCCACGGCAAATCCCAACGGCCACTGGTAACGCTCCAAAGGCTGCCTGGCGGCAAAAACTCCGGTCTCGGCAAGATCCATCGGCTCGATGCCCTGCTGAAAAATTTCCCGAGCGGCATCCGGGCCGATGGTGACGAAAAATCCCCCGGTCTCTTTCGCGATTTCTTTCAGCCGCGATTCATCCAGGCGGGATTGCACGGGCTTCCCGGAAATGTCACGAACGAAGTCCTGCCGTCCGTCTTCGGAACGGAAAGGGATCAGCGAACCTTCCGGAGACCCGATGCCCACGGCAAAAATCCGGATTCCAAGTTCCGCGGCTTTTTTGGCCGCGGCGACCCCGTCGGCGTCCAATTCTTCCCCGTCAGTGAGGATCACCAGCGCCCGGGTCTGCCCCTCGGCTTTTCCAAAAGCCTGCTCGGCTACAGTGATGGCGGCGGCGATGTTGGTGCCGCCTTTGGGAATGATGTTGGTGTCGAGTTCGTCGAGGGCGTTGATGACCGCGGAGTAGTCGAGCGTGAGCGGTGCCTGCAGGAAGGCGGAACCCGCGAAGGCGACGAGTCCGACGCGGTCGCCTTTGAGCAGGCGGATCAAATCCTGGGTGAGGAGCTTGGCACGGGTGAGCCGGTTGGGGGCGATGTCTGTCGCCAACATGCTCCGGGAAGTATCCACCGCAACGATGATGTCGCGTCCCTTCTGCTTGATCTCCTGCTGGGTGAATCCATACCGGGGCTGGGCCAGCGCGATCAGGGCTGCCGCCAAAGTGAGCAGAAGAAGAATTCCCCGGACAACCCGACGGGGCACGCTCACCGAGCCGGCCAATTGCTCACGCAGGCGGGGTGCCACAATCTTGGAAACCAAAGCACGACCGCGAAGATGCGCCCACACGAACAATGCGGCCACAGCCGGCAATACAAGCAACCCCCAAAGCCAGTGCGGGGAACCGAATGTCAGGGCAAGCGTCTCCATAATGTCTGTGAAAGCACGATTTCCGTTCCCAGGCAGGCCAGGCCGGCCATCAGGAACCACGGGAAGAGATCCCGGTATTGGGCGATCTTCTCCACCTCAACCTTGGATTTCTCCAATTTGTCGATCTCCCCGAAGATTTTCTCCAGCGAACGGGTGTCGGTCGCCCGGAAGGCAATTCCGTTGGTGATTGCGGCGATTTCCTGGATGGTCTTCTCGTTGAATTCTACCGGAACGTTCCGGTAGATGGTGTGTCCGAAGGGATCCGTGAACGGGAAGGGCGCCTGTCCCTGTGTTCCGGCTCCGATCGTGTAAATCCGGATCCCGAGCGCCTTGGCGGCTTCCGCGGCGGTCAGGGGCATGACTTTCCCTGCGTTGTTTTCGCCGTCGGTGAGAAGAACGATCAGCTTGGTCTTCGCTTCCTTGTCCTTGAGCCGGTTGGCGGCCGAGGCAATGGCGGAACCGATGGCCGTTCCATCCTCGACAAGCCCGGTCTGGAGCCGGTCGAGATTCTCAATGAGCCAGTCATGGTCCAGGGTGAGCGGACTCACCAGATACGGCCGCCCCGCAAAAGCAATGATGCCAATCCGGTCATTCGGACGCTTGCGGATGAATTGCTCGGTGACCTTTTTCGTCACCTCCAGGCGGTTGGCCCGGCTTGCCCCGATCGAGAAATCCTCCGCCAGCATCGAACGGGACACGTCGAGAACGAGCATGATGTCCACCCCGCTCGCCTGCACCCGGGTGATCTCGCGCCCGAGCTGCGGACGGGCCAGGGCGACAATGAAGGAAGCCAGGGCCAAATAGGACAGGGCCGCCAGGAACGCCCCGCTCCGCGACCGGCGGCGGTGCCCGAGACGCACCAACGCCTCCGTGCTCGAAAAAGAGATCCCGGCCGTTCCGCCGAATTTCCCGCGCAAAAAGGCAATGGCAGGAACAAGCAGCAACAACAGCAACACCAGAGGATGGGCGATGGTGACGCCCCAGACCGTCATGACTTCGCCTCCCCGTTTTTCGCCGATTGCACTTCGCCGCGCACAAGACGGCCCGCGATCTCAAGCAGCCCGATCATCTCGGATTCCCCCGCTTCGGCACGGGCATATTTCAAAAGGTCGGTCTTCTCCAAAAACACCGAAAGCCCGGCCTTTTCATTGTCGGTGAAGACCGGGTTGGACCGGATGCTCTCCAAGAACTCCAAGGATGTCTGCGTGGTGGCCTGGAGCGAATGCTGGTCGTGGATATAATTCCGGATCGCATCGGAGACCGTGATCCCGAACGCGTGGGGATCGGCTCCCGCGATGGTCGTGCGAAGCGTGTCCAGGGCCGCCAGCGCCCGCTCCCGCGCGGTGGGCGTCTTTTTCTTCATCAGAAGATAGACCGCCGCCCAGATAAGCGACCCCACAACAACAAGAACATGGAAGGAGCCGCCCAGCACAAGCAACACAACCCAGGCGGGCCAGGGAAAAAAATCGACCGGGCCGACGATGTCGTTGATGGGTGCGGGTGTGGGTGCGGCGGAATTCATGCGGCAAGTCGGCGTTCCCGTTGTTCAAAAAATGCCCGGAGGGGCAGGAGATAATCTTCGGCGGTGGAAAGCGGGACGATGTCCACCCGGCGGCTCCGGAAGAGGCGCTCCAGGGATTTCCGGCGGGCCTCCTCCAAATCTGCCAGCCCCCGGCGGACGGCTTTGCTGCCGGTATTGATGTCGATCTGCCGCCCTGTTTCGGCGTCTTCCAGTGTGACAATCCCGATGTCGGGCAAAGCCCCCTCCCCCGGATCGGCAACCGGCATGGCCACCACATCGTGACGGCGGCTCGACACCGTAAGTGCCTTGGAAAAATCGGGCGCCAGGAAATCGGAAATCATGAACACCACCGCGCGGCGGCTGATGACGCGGTTGAGATAGTCCAACGCTCCCGCCAGGTTCGTCCCCCGGCCTTTGGGTTGGAAATACAGCATCTCCCGGATGAGCCGCAGCGTGTGGAGGCGCCCTTTTTTCGGGGCGATGAACAACTCGACATCGTCGCTGAACAGCAACAACCCGACCTTGTCGTTGTTGTTGATCGCGCTGAACGCCAGGATCGAGGCCACTTCGGCGGCCAGCTCGCGCTTGCTCAACTCCACGCTGCCATACGTTCCCGAGGCACTCACATCAACCACCAACATCACCGTCAACTCCCGCTCTTCCGTGAATTTTTTCACGTAAGGCGTGTTCATCCGGGCGGTCACATTCCAGTCGATCGAGCGGATCTCATCCCCCGCGGCGTATTCCCGAACCTCCTCAAAATTCATCCCCCGGCCTTTGAAGACACTGTGATACTGCCCGGCAAACGTGGAGTTCACCAGCCGCCGGGTCCGCAACTCAAGGCGGCGGATTTTCTTCAGGATTTCTTTGGGATCGCGATCCATCACTTTGATAAAATTTGCAATTCGGGGAGGCAACAGGAACGACGCATTCCCATCGCATTTTCCATGGACTCAGGGCACCGGAAGTCCCGCGAAGATCTGCTCGATGATCATCTCGGTGGTGACCGATTCCGCCTCCGCCTCGTAGCTCACGGCAATGCGGTGGCGCAGAACGTCCAACCCCATCGTCTTCACATCCTGGGGCGTCACATAGCCGCGCCCCGCGATGAAGGCATTCGCCTTCGCGGCCAGGGTCAGGAAAATGGTCGCCCGCGGCGAGGCCCCGTAGCGGATCATCCCGTCCAGCTTCAGCTTGCAGGCGGCTGGATCACGGGTCGCCCAGACAATGTTGACGATGTAATCTTTCACGCGCTCGTCCACATAGATGTCATTGACAAGACCGCGGGCCCGGATGATGTCGTCGGCCGTGACCACGGCCTGAACATCCAATCGCGGCGAGGAGGTGGACATGGCATCGAGAATCGAACGCTCCTCCTCCCGGGTCGGATAGCCGACATGGACTTTCAACATGAAGCGGTCCAGCTGGGCCTCGGGAAGCTGGTAAGTTCCCTCCTGCTCGATCGGATTCTGCGTGGCCAGCACCAGGAAGGGATCCGGCAGCTTGAATGTGTCTTCCCCGATGGTCACCTGCCGCTCCTGCATCGCCTCCAGCAGCGCACTCTGGACCTTGGCGGGAGCACGGTTGATTTCATCCGCAAGGATCAAATTGGAAAAAATCGGCCCGAGCTTGGTGGTGAACTGGCTCTCCCGCGGATTGTAGATCAATGTCCCGATCAAATCCGCCGGAAGCAGGTCGGGAGTGAACTGAAGCCTCTGAAATCCCGTGTGAATCGAATTCGCCAGCGTTCTCACCGTCAGCGTCTTTGCCAACCCCGGAACGCCTTCCAGCAAAACGTGGCCGTTGGTCAAAAGCCCCACCAACAACCGGTGAACCAGATTCTTCTGCCCCACAACGACCTTGCCGACTTCGGAGAGGAGAGGATCCACCCATTGGCGGTTCTGTTGGACTTGCTGGGTGAGTTCGGAGGTATTGACGCTCATATTTTGGAATTTACTTTGTAATGACAGAGATTTGTTGAGAAATAAGACACGGCCTCAGGATATTTCGTTCAAAATTGGAACGAAAAAACTGTTCTTCCCGGGACGAAATCCGCTTATTTCGAGGGAACAACGTAAGGGCCGACATCAAAGGCATCGCCGACTTTCACGGCATCGAAACGCCGTTTGTCATTCAACCACACGGTGAATGTTTTCTTCGTTCCATCCTTCTGCGGCACCTCCACCGAGAGCACATATTGTCCGGCGGTATCCTGGGCGCTCACCGTTCCGCTCCGGTTCAGGGTGATCTGCCGCTCCGGCTCGGAGTAAGGCTGAAATTCCTTTGAAGTGATCGTGCCACTCATCCGCGCCTCTTTCAACCCCACCCCGCTTTGCCAGACCGCAATGAGAATGAAGCCGATGACAAAAAGCCCGATGAGGACTGCGGAAACAATGACACGTGCGGGGAGTTGGGTCTTCACGACCCGGTTCGGGGTGCTCATGAAGACAAGCCTTATCACAGGAGAGCGTATCGGTTGAAACAAATTCTCAGCGAAATGTCTCCGCCAGAAAGTCCCCGGACGCGGCGCGGCGCCACCTGCTTTTTTCTCCTTGCCCCTTTTCGGAAAAACCACTATGTCCTTGAAAATGAAGCGTTCCTTTGCACTCCTCTTCCTCGCTTTCGCCGCAGCCACCGCCCATGCCGGTTCTTTCGGCGGCCCTCCCCCCTTCACAAATGACTCCCCCCTCACCACCGGTGTCGATGGCAGCTACCAGGCCAATGCACGCGCAGACGGTCTCACGGGAGTGATCCGCTTCGCCTACAGTGAAGGCAGCCAGACCACGACAGCCGCGTCCAACTCTTACATGATTTTTGTTCAGGGATACGTATTTAGTGGCCCTGTTACCGCCAGCATTGCTGGCTCCAGTCTGGCGGGTGTTCTTGACAGTGATGCGGCGGCTATTGCGAACACTCAAATGACCGGCAGTTTCACGGGACAGTTTGACACCAAATCTCCCACTTACTTTTTCAAAGGTGGTGGGCTTGTTCAAACTTGGGATACAACAACCACAACCAAGCTGTTCACCCAGAAGTTCCGCTTCACCGGAGTCCGGAATTCCCAGACGGCAAACTGATCCGCGTTTCGCCGATCCGTTTTTTTCGCAGTGCTTCCATCCAAATGTGACTTGGGCCGGTCGGTTGTCGGCTTGTCCGCATTCACAATCATTGAGGTTGTCATCGTCGCTGGGTTGATTGCGGTATTGGCGACGATCGCCAGTTTTTCCTACCCCCCCCTTATTGCCAAGGCAGAGAATGCCCAGTGCCTGACAAATATGAAGTCCCTGCACACGGCCCTTAATACCTACCTTCAGGACAAGGGTCAGTGGCCCCAGGAACCGGCCGATCTCTGGGAAAATGGGAACAATGAGGCCCTGGAAGATTGGTGGATCATGGCGTTGGAACCCTATGGAGCACCGGTGGACACTTGGAGGTGCCCGACCATTTTTCGCGCCCTCCAAAAAAACGATCCCAACCAGCGTCCGAAAACCCATTACATGCCCAGCAAATTCGGCCCCGAGCAGATGGCACCCTTCCGTTGGTCCACCCAGCCTTGGCTGATCGAAATCGGAAGCATGCATGGTCGGGGGGGAAACATCTGTTTTCCAGATGGGTCCATCCGACAAATGGATGACTTTCTTCCTCCAAAGAAATAACTTCCGCGCCAAAGGGCATTCTTTGCCTGGAAGAAAGCGGCTCCCTTTTTTCCGGATTTGTTGCCTTGCTGTCGCTGGCCTCAGAGGCTTGGATGAGAAATAATGATCCGGGAGCGCATGACCTTGGCACAATGAGCCGCCGTAGAATTGTCACCATCCCCAAGCCAATGACCGCCCGCAGGGGAGCAAGAAAAACGAAGGGCGCTCACGGCGGGATTTTTTCGCCTGTTTTTCTTCGTGATTCCAAGGCATTTTTCGGATTGATCGCTCTGGCAATCGGCTTGGCCTTTTGCCCGGAAGTCTTTTCAAAGGAGAAAGAAGAAATCCCGTCCCCTCCCCCTTTTGCAAAAACAGGCAATGTCTCCGCTTTCCTCGGGCACCCGCAGGAGATCTCTCTCCAGGTGGGAGGACGAATCGTCGAACCCATGGTCTTCCTCATCCGAAAACCCCCGCAACTCGGAAAGCTGGGCGAGATCCGGCGCACCGGTCGGAATACAGCGGTGGTTTCATACACTCCGGATCCGAATGCGGGTCCGGGAGTGGACAGCTTTTCTTTTGCCGCAAAATCCGTTGATTCCCCGGTGTCTGCCCCTGCCACGATTAATATCCAGCTCGTAGAGGAGCCCCCGCGGGTGGAGTTTCCAGAGGCTCTGGATTTCGGCACCGTCCTCGTGGGAGACACCGCGGAAAAGATCGTTCCCATCCGGAACACGGGCGGGGGAACCGCTTTCTGGCAGATCAATCCCCCGGCGCCTTGGAGCACGAAAAACTCGGGGATTTACCGGGTGCCGGGCGGCAGGGAATCCCTTCTGCACCTGTCCTTCACCCCCACCGATGAACGGGACTTCCAAACCCGAATCCAGATGACCCCCGATCCCAAGTCCACCCTGCTGCTCACCGGTTCCGGCATTATCCCGGTTTCCTGGGACAGGGACGGGCTTGTGTTTTCTCCGGAGAAAAGAACCGGCAACTCCGCCGGGATTGTCTTCACAAACAAAACCGACAAAGACCGCAAGGCGACATTCACATGGCCTGGCTTCTTGAGGGGACCGGTGGAAATCCTCCTCCCCGCCCGTGCCAAAGTGACATTGCCCGTCGGCCTCTCCGCACCACCGGACTTCCAGTTCGAAGGGGAAGTGGACGTTCGCAGCGAAAACTATGCGGGGCGAATCCCGGTCCGGGTCTTCCCGGCACCGGCCAAGTTGATCGCAAGCCCGGAACACTCCCTCCAGCTCGGCGAACTTCGCAAAGACACGCCTCTCAAAGGTCGTTTCCTCGTCAAAAATATCGGGGGAACCGATGCCCCGCTGGCCATCGACGCACCTTCCCATCTCCAGATCACCCCGGATCCCCGCAACTTGATTTTGGAACCAAATCAGGAACAAGCCTTCGACGTCCAACTGGCCCGCTTCCAATCGGACGCCTTCCGGGAAAAAATTCGGATCACCTCTCCCGGCATTGAAGCGACGGAACTCACCATTGAGGCTTCCGCCCCGAAACCCTCCAAACCGTCATTGCCGGTGGAAAATTTCCTGCGCATCCCGGCCTCTTCCCCGGAGTTCCCGTTCCTTCCTGTTCCAGAAAAAGGTTCTGCGGTGGAGAAAGCCACTCTGGTTTCTTCCCTTCCCCATGAAATCGTCATTGCCTGGAAGCTTCCCACCCCGGAAGCCTCCCAATTTGTCATTGAGCGCCGCCTCATTTCCGCCGGACCCGACGGCGGAGTCCTGATCAAATGGAAAGCCTGGCAGGGAGCCAGGGTCACCATTGCCGATGGCAGCGCCACGGCCCGCTTTGAACGACTCCCCGCAAACACATTCTGGACCATCCGGATTGTTCCGCTGGACAAAAACGGCAAACCCGCCGCCCCCTCGCCAGCTTTCCAGATCGCCACACAACCCGTCAGTCAATGGATCATCCCCGCCTGGCTCTGGATCCTCCTCCTTGCCGGCATCGTCTGCGTCTTCTTTCTCGCTTTCCGCCGCCACCAAAGACACCTTCATGCCGAGGCGAACGCACGCATCGCACGGCTCGCAGGAGAGTAACTTCCCTCCGAGTTTCACACACGGGGCCCCCCGGACGCCCCCCCCTTCGTCCGTTCGGGAAGGAAAGCCGCTTAATTTTTCCGGCGAACGGAGAGGGCTTCTTCGACTGCGGCAAAAACCGTGTCCACGGAGATGCTTTTCATGCAGACGTTGTCCCGGCAGGAGGTTTGGCGGTTGTTTGTGGCACTGACACAGGGGCTGCATGCGAGCCCGGCTGTGATGGTCCTGCAACGGGGGAGCAGAACGCCGAACAGGCGGGGGGTTTCCGGTCCGAAAAGAACCACGGTGTTCACTCCCGTGAGCGTGGCAAAGTGAGCGGGACCGCTGTCGTTGGTCACCAGGACATCGGCAAGGTTGTAGAGAGCGAGAAGTTCGCGGAGGGTGGTCTTCCCGGCGGCGCTGAAGGCCCGGTTTGACCCGACGGCTTCGACAATGGCAGCGGTCTTGGGGGCCTCGGAGGGACCTCCCGTGAACGCGACAAAGATCTCCGGGGAAGATTGCAGGATGCGCTTGGCGAGTTCGACGTAGTTGGAATCCGCCCATCGGCGCAGGGGAAGCAGGTCGCTCGCGTTGGCATTCAAAAGAACCAACGCCCCCGGCTTTTTGCCACAGTGGGAGAAAATCAGTTTCTCCATGGCGAGAGTCTCCGCTTCCGTCGGGACGAAACGGGGCGGCTCGTAGGCGGTGGGATCGGGGGGAACCCAGGCGAACTGTGGAAACGCTTCCGGGGGCCTGTCGAGGGCGGCGACCAAGCTTCGGAAGGTGCTGCTTGTGTGGATATGGGGATTGTAACGCGGGCGGTGGGTGAACAAGTTTCCGCGCCATGGACCCTCCGAGAAACAGGCGTGGAAACCAACCCGTCTCGGGATGCCGGTGAGGAAACAGAAAGCGGCGGTGGCCCGCGAGAAAAACTCCAGATCAATGAGGGCTTCCAGCTTCAGCCGTCGAATTTCGAGAAGCCGTTGCAGGGAGGTGACGACAATTTCCCGGAGACTGCCGGTGCCGATGGTCAGGACATTTTCGCGGGGAATGAGATCGTGGGCGTCGAGGATGAAGCGGTTTTCATCGAAGACGGCGAAATAGACATTCTCGCGACCGAATTTTTCGACGGCATCGCGGATGGCCGCTCCGGCAAGAACCGTCGAGCCCTGTTCGGCCAATTTGACAAATAGAAGTCCCTTTCGTCCCTCCGGGCGGGATTTTGGAAGAAGCCGATCCAGAACACCACAGACAAGGCAGGCAGCACCGCCAACCCATCTGTCCATCTTCTGAAAAAGCGGAGTATTGGAAGCCAGGCCGCCCATCAGAAGGAGGAAGAGAGGTTTTCGGAAAAGCGCATCCCCAAACCCTTATCCGCCCGCAACAATCCGTGCAACCCCTTCCTTGTGCAGGGGGAGCTGATAATTGGTTTTGCAATGCCTGCCGGTCGCGGATATGACTCGGGAGCCGGGCATGGGTCCGGTTCTTCCAAAAACCCGATTTATTATGAGCCTTTTTCCCGTTCGTTCCCTGCTTTTGGTTGCCACCGCAGTATCCCTGGTCGGATGCGCCTCTTCCGGTCCGCAGGTGGATCCCGCCATCACCTCCGCCGCTTCTTCCCGCGGAGTCGATTCCGGCACTGTCCTCAAAATGACAAACGCCCGGGTTCTCGATTACGACGATATTGAAAACCTGGTCAGCAAGGGAGTGCCTGCCGGAACGATCGTCGCGTATCTCAACAGCACGCGGAAAGTGTATGACTTCTCGTATGCGCAGCTTGCGGGGTTGAAGTCCGCCGGGGCGACACCGCAACTTTTGAACTATCTCACCGAAACCCAGGGATTTTACGGAAACAACTCTCCGCGTCAAAAAGCCAGGTTGGCCAAGATGCAGAAGGACCAATACTACAACAGCCCGTATTATCAGGACGAACAGCCGTTCGCCTACAATGAGCCGGAAGTGGACGATTGGTATGATTCCTCCTACGAGGAATCGCTTTACAGTCCGTTTTCCTTCAACTGAGCCGGGCTCATGGGCATGAACGGCCGCCGGGATCGTTCGCGGCTCCTTCCCGATGTGCCACTTGTCAAAGTGACTGGGAGGATTCTGGGGGCTGAGGTTGAGGACCATCCCAACCCCGGGGAGATCGATCATCTCTGGATCCGGATCCATGCGGGGGAGGAAATTTTCCTTTCCGTCAACACTTCCTCCAAAAGAAACCGGATTGCGGGGTTCGATCCGAGAATTCGTGTTGGACTGATTCGCGGAAATTGGGTTCATATGCCGCCATATGGAGTGGAAATTGTCGCGTCCAACAGCTATGCGGAGCTCGAGTCCCGTTCGAATGTGTTTTTTGAGCACAAGGAGAGGGAAGAACTGGAGGAGATACTGATGGACCGCTGTCGTCGCGCCTGCCTGTTGGAAGTTTGGGGAGCCCCCTACCGCCACAGGATCCAGGGGGTACACCAGATCCATTCCCGTCGGGCGAGCTGTGCGGTGACGGAGGATCTCATCGGCCGGGATGGTGCCCTGAAATTTTACTACGATTCCGAACAGGCCACGGAACATTTCCTGTTCAAATTCTGCGGTCAGCCGTGACCGGCATCCCACAGTTTTTCCGCCAGCGTCTCCCGTTTTTAGGCCTGCTTCTGGCGGCCATTGCGGGCATTCTGACAGCGTCGCTTGCTTCCTGGCCGTCCGGCGTTTTCCTGGCTGGAACCGCCGTATTTCTTTGTGCGGGAATCGTCATCCCCCGCGGGCCGTGGATTTTCGTGGCCGTGGCCTGCGCTTTTGCCTGCGTACATGTCTGGCAAACGCGCGAATCCACATCGTGGCGCCTTGCCCGGGAGGTGGGAACAGGGCGGCAGTTGGTGGAAGCCACGGGCGAGGTTGTTTCCGAAATCTCGGCCCATGGCAGCACCCGTGAACGCTTCATCATGCGGGTAAATTCCCTGAAGATGGCAGGAAAAACCTTGCGTCCGGCTGCCGGGGTGGCGGTGCTCATGCCGGTTCCGGGCCCGTCGCGGGGAGACCGCATCCGGGTTGTCGGGAGCATTCAGGTCATCGGTCCTCCAGGAAACCCGGGAGAATTCGATGCCCAAGCCTGGATGGCCGGGAGGGGGATCACCTGTGAGATGGAACTCGCAACGTCCGGAGATCTTGCGATCGAAAGAAAGGCATCGCCCCATTCACTTTGGACTTGGGCGGATCGTTGCCGGGAATGGATGGAGAAGACCCTGCGGACGGGTATCGCCGGAGATCCCGTGGTGTGCGATCTTCTGGCCGGAATGGTTCTGGGAGTGACTTCGGGGATGCCGGACTCCTTGCAACAGGAGTTCCGGAACACGGGAACCTACCACCTTTTTTCTGTGAGCGGCCTGCATGTGGGGATGATTGCGGTGCTCCTCTGGCAGTTTCTGAAGCTGACCGGCATCGGAAGGGGACGGGCGGTGATGGTGATTATTCCCGCGCTGTTTTTCTATGCTTTGCTGACGGGGTGGAAACCCTCCAGCGTCCGGGCGGCGGTGATGTCCGCCATTTTCTTGATCGGGATGACCTCCCTGCGCCAACCGATTCCGTTCAATTCCCTGTGTGCGGCGGCTTTTCTGATTTTGCTGCAATGGACCGGAGAGCTGTTCAATACCGGGTTTCAGCTGTCCTTTCTGGTGGTGGCGTCGATTTTGCTGCTGGCGCTTCCTCTTCATCGTTTGATCCGAATGCAATGGCATCCGGATCCGTTTGTGCCCCGCCAGCTCTGGACACGCCGGGAACGGTGGGGCGCGGAGGGAATGGAAACCGTTGGCGGTCTGGTGGCGGTGTCACTTGCCGCCTGGGTGGGCTCCTTTCCCCTGACCCTGTTTTATTTTCATCTGGTGTCTTTTTCAGCCCTTCCGACGAATATTGTCATTGTGCCGCTGGCTTTTGTGATCATGGCAACAGCCTGTCTCGCGCTTCTCGGCGGGGTGTTTTCCGGGACACTGTCCGCGATTTTCAACAATGCGAACTGGCTGTTTTCCAAGCTGCTTCTGGGGATCGTCCATGTGGCGGCGGGCTTTCCGGGATCCAGCTTTTACGTCGGGAGTCCCGCTTCCGCGCCGGTGGTGGTGACGGTTTTTGATTTTGGAGCGGGCGGGGCGGCGGGGATCGAAGCCGGGGGAAAAGTCTGGTTGCTGGATTGTGGATCGAAGTGGCATTTGGACGGCGTGATCATTCCCTGGTTGCACAGCCGGGGAAAATCGACACCGGACGGAGTGTTGCTATCCCACGGGGATGCGCGGCATATCGGAGGCGCACTGGAGCTGCTGGAACGCGAGCCGCCCGGTGCTCTGATGGACTCAATGGTGGACGATCGTTCCCCGGTGCGCGGGACATTGCACCGGCGTCTTGCGGAGTTGGGACTTCCAAAATCCCTTTGTCGGACGGGGGATTCCCTGCGAATTTCCGACAAAGCCGTGCTGCACGTCCTGTTTCCTCCGCCGGGTCTCGCACGCGACAAGGCAGATGACAAGGCTCTGGTTGTGCGGCTCGATGCCGGACGGTGCCGGGTTCTTTTTCTGTCCGATTCCGGACCATTCACGCAGGAATGGTTGTTGAAAAATGCCCGTTCCGGATTGCGTGCCGATGTTCTTGTCAAAGGAACGCATGGCTCCGGAATGGTTCCGGACACGGCTTTTGTCGATGCGGTGGGACCGAAGGTGATTGTCACGACGGGAGCGCTTTTTCCAGAAAGCGAAGTGCCGTCGGCGGCTTGGATTGCACGGATGGAACAACGTGGAATCCGGGTCTTTCGCCAGGATGTGTCGGGTGCGGTGACGCTGGGGATTCACCCCTCCTTTTTTCAAGCCACCGGATTTCGCGATGGTGAGGAAGTCACGATTCCGCTGGAGTGATTTTTCTTATGCCGCGACGACGTTGATGTCTTCCGGCTGGATCCGTGCATGGACCATTTCCCCTTCGTGGAAATCCATTTCCTCCTGGCCGTCGTTGGCGAGCAGAGCCCCGAGTTCGAGGCCGCCCTGCACGGAGATCGTGAGGTCATCCACCGCTCCCTTGAAGATTTCAACGGAGATTTTTCCCGGGAAGCAATTTTCCCCACCGGGGTTGGCGCGGTAGAGGCGGATCTTTTCAGGCCGCAGGGAGAGGAGGATTTTGTCCCCGGGAGCCTGGGGGCCGGCCTTGAGGCGCAGTTCCAACCCTCCCTCCAACCGGCAAAGCGGTCGTCCGCCCTCATTGGAAATCACGTCCGCTTCCACGATGTTTGTCTCGCCGATGAAGGTGGCCACAAAGCGGGTGGCCGGCTGGTAATAAATTTCGTTCACCGTACCGATTTGCTCGACGCGTCCGCCATTGATCACCGCAACCCGGTCGCTCATGGTGAGCGCCTCTTCCTGGTCATGGGTGACGAAGATGAATGTGATGCCGAGGCGCTTTTGCAGTTGCTTGAGCTCCACCCGCATCTGCGTCCGCAGCTTGGCATCCAGGGCGCTGAGCGGTTCGTCGAGGAGGAGGACTTTGGGTTCACAGACGATGGCCCGGGCAAGGGCGACCCGTTGGCGCTGGCCTCCGGACATCTGCGCGGGTTTCCTGTCCACGAACTGGGCGAGCGCCGTCATTTCGACCACCCGGTCAACCCGGCGTTTGATTTCCGCCGCCGGGACTTTCTTCATCCGCAGGCCGAACGCGATATTTTCAAAAATGGTGAGATGGGGAAACAGCGCGTAGCTTTGAAAGACTTGGTTGACATCGCGCCGGTAGGGCGGATCGAGAGTGACATCCTTTCCTCCGATGAGAACCTTCCCGGTCGTCGGAGTGTCAAATCCGCTGATGAGTCGCAGACAGGTGGTTTTTCCGCAACCCGACGGACCGAGAAAAGTCATGAATTCCCCTTCCTTGATCTCGAAACTTACATTCCGCAGCGCGGTAAAGTTTCCGAAGGATTTGCTGACGTCCTGAAGTTCTACCATGGTTGCCATGGTGTTCCATCGTAACCCACGAACGCGTTCAGGGCAAACGCATTAAACCCCAAAGCATCCCTGGGAGAGGAAAAGATGGTTCGAGATGCAGGTGGGCGACAGCGGGCGGGGCATTTCCACAGTGATCCGAGGAGCACCGAAAAAGGCCGTTCACGTCCAACCAATTGTGGCAAATCACTTCGCCAGAAGACGCCTCCGGGCAAAAAAGAAGCGCCGATTGGCTTCATTTCGGAGAGCAACCCACCGGGATCCCTGCAATTTGGCCTGCTCCGGGTTTCCCCCCGGGATCAAGGTCGGTCCTTGTCCAAACTTCCCTTCAAGAGGACAAATGCCAGCAAAGCGCCCAGACCAAGCGCCACGAACACGGGAATATAGGGATGCTCGTGCAAACGGTCATCCGCCGCCCTGGCGGCGCTTGAAGCGCGGTCTGAAACCCGCCCCAGAACATCGCGACTGCTTTCCAGGGCCTCGCCAAGGCGAGCCCGTGCGCTTCTGACCCTGTCTCCTGCTGAATCTGTCGTGGCAACAAGGAGTTCGCGGGCGGTTTCGGCGATGTCTTTCGCCATTTGGATTTCTTTGTGAAGAGTGAGGGACATAAGAATAATCGGGTTGTTTTGCAAACCCATACACCGGGTTTCCCGGTTCCGCCAGCAATGGTTTTCCCTCCGGGCGGAAGGCTTCCCTCATGGAGCCTGTCTGGAACTCCGCGCCTGCCACTTCCCAAAAGGTCTGGCAGGTCGCGGGTTCCGGAATAGGACCGTTATTTGCTTTCCGCGATCTTCGGGAGCTTGAATGCCCTCTTCGCCGGAGCGGCCGCTTTCTTCTTCACGGGCGCTTTGGCAGCTTTCGTGGCCTTGGGAGCCTTCTTCACTGGTGCCTTTTTGGGAGCAGCAGCAGGCACAGCGGGTTTGGCGGCAGGGGTCACCGCAGGGGCCTCAGGAGCGACGGAGTTTGTACCTTTCACGGAGTAAACCCCCGACTCCACTTTGTTCAAAAGCTTTTTTCCTGTGGTGCTGATCCACACGGAAATACTGGCGGCAGGCAGGGAAAGCTTGGCCGCGATGTCTCTCACGCGCATTCCCTTCGGACCGGCGGTTTCCAGCAGGGACACAATCCTTTCCTTGAGGGGAGGCATCTTTTTCCCCCCTTTTTTCACCGGCTTTGCAGCCACAACCTTGGCCGGCTTTTCCTTCACGACAACAGCCGGCTTGGTTCCCTTCACCGCATAGCGTCCGGGCTCAAGCTTCTGGGTCAGTTTCTTCCCCGTGGTGCTGAACCACACGGAGACATTCGCCGCAGGCGCTCCCACTTTGGCGGCGATTTCCTTGATCTTCAATCCTTCGGCTCCGGCACTTTCCAAAACGGAAAGAATCTTTCCCTTGAGCCCGCCGGATTTGGCTTTGCCGGAAGAACGCGATTTGCGGGACTTGCGGACCGGAGCGGCTTTGGGGGCCTTCGCGACTTTGACGATCGGCGCGGCAACTCCCGAAAGAACCTTGGAAATTTCGGTTTCGAGCTCCGCGACAAGTTTGACAAGTTCGTCCTTCCGCTCGGTCAAAGTAAGAATTCGGCGCAGGGACTGGCTGGTAATGTGTGATAGATCCATAGTTAAGGATTTGATAGAAGCATCTCTCTTAATGATTTGGCAAGAGGAAATCTTAAGATGGGAATCTCCCCCCACCCCGCAGCATCCCCACGCTACTTGAAAAAGGCACCGATTTTTTCGAAAACCCGCCCGAATTGCCTGTCCACCTCGCCGGAAATACCGGCCAATGCAGGAAAGGGATCCTCGTGTTTGTAAACATAGGGAAAGTCAAATGTCTCCACCGGAATCGCAATGTCCCGGTTCCGTCCCTTCAAAGTATTTTCCACTTCATAAGGCGGGATCACCCCGTCTTTGGCAAGGGCTATGGCCGAGATACGGTCGCTCATCTTGCGAAACCTTTCCTCCCGGAAATCCGCTTTGGATTTGTAGCTTAGCATGCTCCGGAAAGCCACGCCGGAGGCGGAACTTTCGTTGAGCCAGGTGAAAAGCTTGGGATCATGCTTGAGATGACTCTCCAAATGCTCCACCAAAAACGAATAAAGCCGGACATTCGCCTCGCTGTCCAAGATGAACTTGGAAACGGGGGAAATCCGGTTGAAGACCGGACCCCCACAAAACATGAAAAGCCGGGTGTCGGAGAACAACCCCTCCGGATTGCTCAACAAAAGCACCTCGGAAAGAAATCCCCCGATCGAGTAGGCCATGATGTCGATTGAAACATCCTTCTCGAAAAGCGGATGCCTCCCGCCCTTGCAAGTCTCCACGAAGTCTTTGACATCGTGAAAAGTCTGCAAACCCGACCAGATGAACCGTTGCGGATTGCGGTGCAGCCGTGTGCTGATGGCCGCATTCAACAGCGAGGAATGGAGGATGTCCGGAAATTCCACCCTGCGCTTCCTGCTCACCATGTGCATAAGCCGTGGATCGCTCCAGGCCACCGGAGCCCGGTTCATGTGGAAGGCCATCGGAAAAAGCACCACGGTTTTCCCCGTCAGCTCCAGTATCCTGGCCGCCCAGGGGAGATACTTGAACCAGTGCTTCTCGTTGAAACCGTGGAAAAGCAGGATCATTCCACCAGCCTTCTCCACACCATCCGGCTTGAAGACATGATAGCCGAACGACTTGTTTTCGAAGACCAGAGAGTCCGCCACATCCAGTAAATCACCGGCAGGCTCGCCAAGACCATGGCCTTCCGGCAACAGGGAAGTGTGATGGGAGTCAAAGGTGAAATTATGGACGCTCATCCCCCCGTTGAGCCCGATCCTCTCCTGATCGAAGGAAACCCGTTCCTTCAAATGTTCGTAGAGTTGAAAATAGTTCATCGTTGCCCGACCGGTTGCCCGCGCCTCCCCTCCGGTTTCCACTGATGATTCACTGTTTGTCCGCGGGAAAACAGCGAAAAAAAAGTCTGTCTGGAAAAACTACTTCGCCCAGACATCGGCATCACCGAACCAGCGTGAAGTCGTGACCTTCTGGCGCGTGTAAAACGCGACGGCTTCCCTTCCCTGCAAATGAAGATCGCCGAAAAACGAATCATTCCATCCGCTGAAGGGAAACATGGCCATCGCCGCGGGAACTCCGATATTAACCCCCACCATGCCGGCCTGGATGCTGTGCCTGAACTTCCGGGCCGCGTGACCGGAACGAGTGAAGATGGCCGCGCCGTTTCCATAAGACGATCTATTGGCCGCTTCAATCGCCGTGTCGAGATCCTCCATGCGGAGCACGCTGAGCACCGGCCCGAAGATTTCCTCCCGCAAAGGAGTGGTCTCCGGCCGCACATGGTCGAGGATTGTGGGACCGACAAAAAAACCGCCGGGCGAGGAAGCGGGATGCAATCCACGGCCATCCGCCGCCACATGAGCCCCCTCGGATTCGCTGAGACTGATCAAATGCTCCACCCGGTCACGATGCGCGGAAGTGATGACCGGCCCCATCTGGACGGAAGGATCATTGAACGTCGGACCCACCTTGAGAGCTTTTGCCGCCTCGACCAGCACGGGAACGATCCGGTCTCCGGCCCCGCCCACAGCAAGCGCCATGGACCCCGCCATGCACCGCTCCCCCGCACACCCGAAAGCCGCCTCAGTCAGTCCCCTCACCGCTTCCTCCACCGGCGCATCGGGCATGAGCAAAACGAAATTCTTCGCTCCGCCCGCCGCCTGGACCCGCTTCCCGTGCGCCGTGCCCTTCAGGAAAATCTCCCGGGCCACCGGAGTCGAGCCCACAAAGGAAACCGCCCGGACCAACGGATGCACAAGCAGTGCGTCCACCGCCTCACGTCCCCCATGCACCAACTGAAAAACTCCCGGAGGCAGCCCCGCCTCGCACAACAACTCGGTGAGACGAACCGCCGTCAACGGCACCTTCTCGCTCGGCTTGAGCACAAAGGTGTTCCCACAGGCCAGGGCCAGGGGAAACATCCACAGGGGAACCATCGCCGGAAAGTTGAATGGAGTAATCCCCACGCACACACCCAAAGGCTGCCGGACCGTGTCACAATCAATGCCCCGCGCCACATTCTCCAGGCTTTCCCCCATGAGAAGTGCCGGAATGGATGTCGCGTATTCCACCATTTGGATTCCCCGGCGCACATCCCCACGCGCCTCGGACAACGTCTTCCCATGTTCGGTGGAAACCAGTGTCACCAGTTCCTCCTCATGCGCTTCCAAAAGCGCTTTGAACCGGTAAAACACCTGAATGCGATCCACGGCCGGAGTCTCCCACCAGCCCGCAAAGGCCGCATGCGCGGATTGCACGGCTTCGTCCACAAGCAACGCATCCGCCAATGGTGTGGCGGCAATCTCCCCGCCGGTGGATGGGTTGAAAACCGGAGCAGTCGCCCCGTTCGGGCCGGAAATCCATCGGCCGTTGACAAAGTGAGGACAAGGTCTCATCGGATGAAAAAAATCCCCGGTTACTGCGAGAGCGCCTGGGATTGCTCGACGAACCGGTCTCCGCTCCAGTCGCCGTCCGCCCGCACCACGTTCCCCGTCTTCTGCGCATCCTTGCGCTCTTTCTGCCGTTTCACCAAATCGGCGTGCGTCGTGAAATACCCGAGACTCCGGCCCTTGAAATCCGCGGGCGTTTCAAACCCGTGCTTCTCCATGAACGCCAGCAGCTCCTCCTGCATCGGCTTCACCATCCCGTAACCGAACTTCATCACCCCCGTGCACACCTGCACGGTGTCGGATCCGAGAAGAATGAACTGCGCGGCATCCGCCCCGGTCTCGATCCCCCCGATGCCGGAAAGCGAGCGCCCGGGAAATTCGTTTTGAATGAGCGTGGCGATTTCCATGCACATGCGGAGTGCGATCGGCTTCACGGCCTTTGAGGAATACCCCCCCGGCGTGGTGTAACCCTCGACCGTCGGCTCCGGACGAAGCGTCTCCAAGTTCACCCCCATCACGCTCCGGATGGTGTTGATCGCACTGATTCCCTGGCACCCGGCTTTCAGGGCCGCCCGCGACGGATCTTCGATGTGGGTGATGTTTGGCGTCATTTTCGCCCAGACCGGTTTCTTCGCAGCGGACATCACCCAGGTGCAAACCTCCCCGAGAATCTCGGGATCCTGCCCCATCGCGGCCCCCATTTTCCGTTCCGGGAGGCCGTGCGGACAGGAAAAATTGAGTTCAAACCCATCCACCCCCGCGTCCTGGCACCGTTCCACGATCTCCACCCACGCATCCTTCCGACATTCTTCCATAATCGAGGCAATCAGGATTCCCTCCGGATGCATGTCCTTGCATTTCTTGAATTCCTCGATCCAGATCGAAAGCGGACGGTCGCTGATCAGCTCGATGTTTTCCCATCCGATGACTTCCTTCCCCTCATGGGCATGGAGTTTGGCATACCGGGGGGTGACATTGACGACCTTCGAGGCATCCAGGCTCACCGTCTTGGCAATCACCGCCCCCCATCCTTCCCGGAACGCGCGGGAGATGACATTCAGGTTTGTCCCGGGAGGTCCGGAGGCAATCACAAAGGGATTCGGCAGATTGAGTCCGTCAACAGCAGTGGCGAGTGTGGGCATGGTGGTGAAAGGATGTTAGCAGTTTCAGGGCCAAATTTTCCTAAAAAGACCGAACGATCCAGTCGATGGTCTTCGTTGTCAGCAGATCAAACGCACGGACCGCCGCCTCAAGGTGTTCCTCTTTCGTGTCTTCAATCTTGTTGTGGCTGATTCCGTGAAGACTCTGCACAAACATCATCACCGTCGGGATCCCCGCCCGCGAGACCTCTGCGGCGTCGTGCAGCGGGCCGGACGGCATCCGGTGGGATGTTCCGCAGATTTCCTCCGTTGCCTCCGCGCAAAGTCCGATGAGATCCTCATGAAAAAGAATCGGCTCGATCTGCCAGAGCCGCTCCCAGCCAACCTCCACACCGGCCTCCTCCGCAAACCGCGCGGCCGCCTCCCGGGCATCTCCCAGCATCGCTTGGAGGGACTTTGCATCAAGATGCCGCTGGTCGAGCGTGATCCGGCAATTCGCGACAACACTCGTCACAATACCCGGCAAAGTCGTGCAGGAACCGATCGTACACACCCCTCCGTGCCGTTCCGCGATTTTGTAAATCTCCGGCCCCATCCTGGCGGCAGCCAGAAAGGCATCCCGGCGGCGGTTCATCGGCGTGCTCCCGGAATGCGCCGCCTGGCCGCGGAATGTGATGGCGTGTCGTTCCACACCAAACGTCCCAAGCACGGTCCCCAGAACCAGCCCCTTGTCCAACAGCACCGGTCCCTGTTCAATGTGAAGCTCCAGATACGCGGCGGCATTCCCGCGTTCGCACCCGGACTCCCGGACCTTCTCAAACTCGATCCCCACGGCCCGGAGCGCCTCCGGCAGCGCGATCCCGTCGCGATCGTGCAGCCCCCGCGCCTCCTCCATGTTCAGTGTTCCCGCACAGGCGGACGAACCGAAAAGACTTTTCCCGAACCGCGCCCCTTCCTCATCCGCCCAATCCACAAGACGAACAGTGACAGGCGGACAGCCCTGGTATTCTCGATCCAGGCGACGCAGGATCTCCACCCCGGCCAGAGTATTCAGGCACCCGTCCAACCACCCCCCATTGGGCACGGAATCAATATGCCCCCCGATCAACAGGGCCCGCTCCGAGCGTCCCGGCAGGGTCGCCCAGAAATTTCCCGCCGCATCGGTGTGGGTCTCCACCGGCAATCCCGCCAGCTTTTCCCTGAGAAAATTCCTGGCCTTCGTCCAGACCGGAGTAAAGGCCGCCCGCTGGGCCCCATCGGCATCCCCGGTCAGCTCGCGCAATTCCTTCAGTTCGGAAACAGTCCGTGCCGGATTCAATGCATTCACTTTTCAGATTCCCTTCTTTCCTCTTCCCTCTCCGTCAGCAAGGTCGCAGTGAGGAATTCCCACTCCCCCTCCAACGAACCCGAAAACACCGGACGCGCTGCCCGGGCATACCAGTGGCGTGCATTCGACGCATCCCCCTCCCTGCGGTGCAAATAGGCATGAACCCATGCCCCCTCCGGCGAATCATCCTCCTGCACCATCGCATGGGCCTCGTCCCACCTCCCCTGCGCGTCCAGCCACAAGGCAACAAGCGGTTTGGAAAAATCCGCCCCGGGCATCCCGGCCTTTTGAAAACTCTCCGGCGTCACAAACCGCACAATAAGCCGAATCCCCGGAATTCCTGCAATGATTTTTCCCGCGATCTCCCTGTAGATGTCCTATAGACCATGCAACCCCGCAAAGCAAAACATCTCCACAGGGAAATGCAGGCTCTGCCCGCAATGCTCAGGCTTCGCGTTGCTCATCCCACGCGATGGCTTCAAACATCGAGGTAATGGTGCCGGAAGGAGCAGTGCCGCCAAAAATGTGTTCGAGCAGCCAGTGGAGCTCCTTTTCCCCCGGTTGTCCCGTCCGGCCAATATTCGGAGCAAAGACATTCCACTCGCGGATCGATTTCCCGGAAACTCCCGGCTGGGACAAAAACCATTGCTCCACCGCCTCGTCGCCGGACAATGTCCCCAATGTGGAGAGCGTCTTCTTGCGGGACAGTCCGAAGTGCCTGAGAAAATGTCCGTCCATCCCGCGGGGATGCCCCAAAAACGGGCGGTAGTCTCCAGGCAGTTGTCCTGCGGATTCCAGGCGCGCCTTGTCGGTGATGCGGGGCAGCCAGAGACAACCGGCCAGTTTCTCCAATGGTGAGCGCATCGGGGGAAAAGCGTGCGGATCGCTGTTGCTTCTGTCTTTGTCAGGTGCTTCGGATGGCTTCATAAAATTCCGGATTCCAGTTCTTCGAGATAGTGAAACTCCGGCGCTTCCACCCCGGCTTCTTCGCGGATCCGGACAAGTTGCGGTGACTCAAAGAATGCTCTTGCTCCGTCGAGCGACTTCCACTGGGAAAAGTGCACGATCCTGTTGCTTTCCCGCTCATCCCGGAGAAGCCGGAAAGAAATCTCACCGGCTTCCTTCCGAAGGCCCCCCGCCCGGTCAAAAATCTCTTTCCAAACGGGATAGTCCCGAACGTGGTGAATGATCAATACGTGCCCCATTTTCATTCCCTCCCAAGATCGACAACTTTGCCCCCGAGAACCAGACGAAAACGCTTTCCCCGGAATCCCTCCTCCCTCCACACCGGCACGGTCCATCGCACACTCCAGCGAAACATCTGCATCCTGCCTGCCTCCTTCACCCAACCGAGCATCCATGAAATCATCCCTCCACTTTGCCATTGGGATCCCGTTTGCAACAGAAGCAGCGGACCGGAATTCCCATCGGCACAGAGGAGCTCCCGCAAAACTGTAATGATCGAAAATATTTGTTTCTGTGTCTGTATTTTCCCCGGTCTCCGTGCTTCCATTGAAGAAAATGCCAGCGCGATCATCCTTCGCCTACGAACGGGTCGAGTCCCGCATCGAGAAACTGATCTCCGGCGGCACTCTCCGTCCCGGAGACCGCGTGCCTTCGGTGCGCGAGATTTGCAGGACCGAGAAAGTGAGCCCTTCCACCGCGGTCCAGGCCTTGAGCAATCTGGAAGCGAAGTCGTTGATCCGGGCCCGTCCACGCTCGGGTTTCTTCGTGCAATCGCTCTCCCGGCTTCCGCTTCCCAGCGTGCCGGAAGGGGCGAAACGACCGCAGGCACCGCGCCTGTCGGACGATGTCGCCCGGGTGTTCCGGGACATCCAAAAGCCGGAAACGATTCCCCTGGGAGCCGGCGCACCCGATCCCTCGTTGCTGCCCACCGGGGAGGTGGCCCGTTGCGTTTCCCGGGCCGCGCGACAGTTTGCGAAGGACTTCGGCCGCTACTCACTGTGCGAAACCGATCTGACACTGCGGCGAGAAATCGCACTCCGCCTCTCCCGGGTTGGATGCTCCGTCCCGCCCGATGAAATCGTGATCACGAACGGCTGCATGGATGGCTTGAATCTCGCCCTCCGCGCCGTGGCGTCTTCCGGCGACACGATCCTCGTCGAATCGCCAACCTACTTCGGTCTGCTCCAAATGATCGAAAGCCTGGGAATGAAAGCCATCAGCATCCCCGCGACCTGTGACGAGGGACTGGATCCCGCCATCTTCGAGCGGGCACTGGCCCGGAACCGGATCGCCGCCTGCATCCTCATCCCAAGCTACGGCAATCCGCACGGAGCCTGCCTCTCCGGGGAAAAACGGGAAACCGTGGTCCGCCTCGCGGCCAGGAAGGGAATCCCGATCATCGAGGACGACATCTACGGGGAACTTGGTTTTGGCGGACGGCGGCCGCGGCCGCTGAAATCCTTCGGAGCCTCCGACAACACGCTCCTCTGCGGATCGCTCTCCAAGTCGCTCTCGCCCGCGTTGCGTGTCGGATGGGTCGCGGCCGGACGCCATGCGGAGAATGTCCGACGCCTCAAGTGGATCTCGAGCATCAACACTCCGCATGTGACGGCCAAAGCCGCTGCCGACTACCTGCGCTCGGGAGGCTTCGACCGGCACCTGCGCGGGTTGGTGAAAATCCTCGAGACCCAGATGTGCCGTATCTCCAACGCCATTGCCAAATCGTTCCCGCAAGGCACGGCGATGAGCCGTCCCGCGGGCGGATATTTTCTCTGGATCGAACTGCCCTGGCGCGTCGATGCGGTGGCCTTGCGCGACGCGGCGATCCAACGCAACATCAGCATCTGCCCCGGCCCCATTTTTTCGGTTGCTTCGGAATTCGGACACTTCATCCGCGTGAACTGCGCCCTTCGCCTGGACGACCGGGTTCTCGATGCCATCATGGCACTGGGCCGGATGGCCCACCATCTCAACACCCCGGCCCGCTCACGGTCTGCTTTTGAAACCCGAGCAACGTCTCCAAAGCTTTTCGATGGGGAGTCGGCATAGGGGGAAGATTGTCCGGGGCAAATGCTTTCCAGGTCGCCCTCGGACGCCCCGCGGAAACAGTCATGCGTATCTTGTGACGGGTGACGACATGGGAAAGCTCGAAAAGAATTTTCCCTTCCTCCGTGCCCGGAGGGAGCAACCAGAGGCCTTTCCATCGGGGACCCGGAGAGGGAACGAGAAACACCCGGCCCCGGCCTTTGGCAAAAATTCGCAGGTCGCGCTCGTGAATGATGGTTTTGCGCGGAGGTTTGACGGGGATTTTTTCGGGAGAATCCGCCCGGCAGAAAGAACGCACCGGGCAGACTTCACAGGCGGGAATTCCCGCCTTGCAGACCAAGGCTCCCAGCTCCATGAGTGCTGAAGAATGCAGCCATCCCCCCGTTTCGGGCAAAAGCGAACGCGCCAGGCGCTCCACTGCGATTTTTCCCCGCGCCGTCGCCACAGGTTTCCGAAAATTTCCCAGCCGGGCGACAACGCGGATGACATTCGCATCCAACACCGGCACACACCGGTCGAAAGCAAATACCGCCACTGCGGAAGCCGTGTAAGGCCCGATGCCCGGCAACCGCAACAAGCCGGAAAGTTCATCGGGAATCACCCCCCCGTGTCCGGCAACAATCTCGCGGGCTGCCCGCAGCAAATTCCGGGCACGGGAATAATAACCCAGCCCCTCCCAAAGCTTCAGAACCGTCTCTTCCCCGGCACGCGCCAGGGCGAAGACATCGGAAAACTCCCGCATCCACCTCCGATAATACGGAATCACCGCCCCAACGGTCGTCTGCTGCAGCATGAACTCGGAGACCAACACAGCGTAGGGATCCCGGGTGCGTCGCCACGGAAGATCGCGCCCGTTTTCCCGGAACCAGCCGTGCAGGCGGCGATGAAATTCCTCCAGTTCTCGTTTCGATATCATCTCGACAGTGGCAGCGATTACGCCCTGAATTGCCCCATGTCGTCAGCAAAAACTTTGCACTCCCACACGGTTCCCCTCACCACGGACCAGGCGGAAGCCCTCCGCAAGGTTCTTCGCGGACAGGGTTACGAATTTGAGGAAAAGCCTTACATGCTCTTCTCGGCCCGGAAGCACAAGCTCAACATCGCCGTGTATGAAAAAGGCCCGAAGGCCGTGATCCAGGGAAAAGGCATCGAGGATTTCATCACATTTGTGCTGGAACCGGAAATTCTCGGGGAAGCGAAACTCGGCTATGAGGAAGTCCATTCCCCCGAACTGTTCGAACCCCACTTCGGTGTCGATGAAAGCGGCAAAGGCGATTTTTTTGGCCCGCTCGTCATCGCCGGGGTCTATGTGGACGCCAACCTCGCAAAAATTTTCCGCAACGCCGGGGTTCAGGACAGCAAGGCCATCGGATCGGATAAACGGATCCGCGACCTCGCTTCCGCAATCCGGAAATCCGGAGCCCCTCACAGCGTGGTAACCATCGCCCCTCCGCGCTACAACGAACTCTACCGCAAAATCGGAAACCTCAACCGCCTCCTCGCCTGGGGCCATGCCCGGGTGATTGAAAACCTCTGCGAACTCCGCCCGGACTGCCCCCGCGCCCTCTCCGACAAATTCGCCGACGTCCGCGTTCTCGAACGCTCGCTCATGGAAAAAGGGAAAAAAATCCGGCTGGACCAGCGAACGAAAGCGGAATCCGACTTCGCCGTCGCCGCCGCCTCAATCCTCGCCCGCGAGAAGTTCATCGACTGGCTCGCGGACTCGGAAAAATCCTCCGGTATCAAACTGCCCAGAGGGGCCTCCACCGCCGTGAAAGCCGCCGCCACCGCGCTCGTCGAAAAATCCGGTGCTGTCGCATTGGAACGCCACGCCAAGACCCATTTCAAAACCGCCGCAGAAGTCCTCGGACCCGCCCGCGGCTGACTCCGAAGCTTTGACTTCCCGGGCTCCATGAAGTAAATTGCCTCCTCCTGCAAATGCCAAAAGCCTGCCTGCAAATCCTGACTCTGCTCCTGGGTCTGGTCCTGCCAGCCCAAGGGATGTTGTTTTGGAACGAGGACAATTCCGCCAACCAGACGGATCCCGGAACCGGTGTTCCCTGGGGCTCGGTGGCAAAAGTCGTGAACTCCGGACTGAGCGCACTCTCCGGCTCGGCCATCTACCTGGGCAACGGATATTTGCTGACCGCAAACCATGTCACCATGAACTCCACCTATGCGTTTGTGACATTCGACGGAGTCAACACCTTCCAGATCGACACCGGCTTCAAAGCCGGTGTGCGCACCGCGGGCAAGCAGGTCGCTCCCAATGTCGACCTGGCGGTTTTCAAACTGACCACCCTTCCCTCAGGCATCACTCCTGCAACTCTCCTCTCCACTCCGGATGAACTTGAGGCGGACGCCACAATGGTTGGTTGGGGCGTGGGAAGAAATCCCGCCACAGCTCTCGAGTCAACATCCGTTCCCTGGGGAACCTCCTCCACTTCCGCCAAACGCTGGGGAGTCAATGAACCCAGGGCACTGGCCAACATCTCCTACGACTCCTACAACTACGAGGCTCTCATCACTTACGCCGGAGGCACGGGTGCCTCCTTCAACCCCGACGGTCTTGGAAACAGCGAAGCCTCCGCCACACTTTACGATTCCGGTTCCGGCTTGTTCCAATTCCTCTCCGGTCAGTGGCAACTGATCGGCCTCACAACATCCGTTGACCAAAACAACACCACGACTTTCGGCAATGATCAGACCGCCCTTCCCCACGGAGATGCCAATTACTTTGTCAGAATATCCTCCTATGAATCGGCCATCACAGCGCTGATTCCCGAACCCTCCATCCCGGCAATGCTGGGAATTTCCGCCATCATCGCCTTCGGCATCGCCAGGCACCGAGCCCGTCGCCTCCAGCCTTGGCGCAGATCAACTAAAACAAGGTCGGCTGGTTGGAAGGCTTCTTTTCCGGAACCGGTTTCGGCTCGGGCTTTGGAACTTCGGATTTCACCGGAGCCGGTGGGGAAAGCACTGGCAGGGCCGCAGGGACGGAAGACAGGGGTTCGGGCTTGAGGACTTTTTCCCGCTGGGTCACCCGGTCCACCAACTCCTCCGCATCCATTTTCTTTGCCGCCTCAATAACTTTCAGAAAGGCTCCAACCATTTCCGGCTTTCTCGCAAACAAGGCTTTCGCCGCTTCAATCGGCCCCCGCGTGTCCCGGGACTCCAGATCGAAAAGCGTTATCCCAAGAGCTTTCGCAAACTTGGGAAGCGTTTCTTTTGCCGGATTCCGTTTCCCGCTCTCAATGTCACTCAAATGCGCAAGACTCCGAAAACCAACAGCCTGCGAAAGGGCTCTCTGCGTTAGCCCCTTCTCCTCGCGTAGGGAGCGAATATATTGACCAAAGGTTTCACTCATGGCAAAAATCCTATGATTCGCAGACTATGCGATCAAGAATAACTTTCGGGTCAAGGCCCCCTTTTTTTGCAAAGAACCCCAACCGGCTTTGATTGTTCCCAGGCTTCCCTGCTTACGCTTTGACAGGCTTTTGCAATCCTGCTTCCGGAGTATCCAACGTATGGCGTTTGCGGCGGCGCTGGGCATCTGCCAGAAACTCCGCCTGGGCATCGAAAAGCTCTTCTCCCGCAGGCACCACCCGGGGGGCGTACGTGCCATCCGGCTGCATGACCTTCGCTTTGACGTTGTCCTTCCAGAACCATTCGAGGATTTCCTCCACATGTTCGACCATACGGGGCTGAACCACGGGAAAGACGGTCTCGACACGACGGAAGAGATTTCTTGGCATCCAGTCCGCGCTTCCGAGATAGACTTTCGAGGCACCCCCATTTTCAAAACGAAAAATCCGGCTGTGTTCCAGAAAACGCCCGACAATGCTCCGCACCTCGATGTTTTCACTCACTCCCGGAATCCCCACCCGAAGCGCACACATCCCCCGCACCAACAACCGGACGGGAACACCCGCGGAAGAAGCCCGGTAAAGGTGCTCAATCATGCCTTCCTCGACCAAAGAATTCACCTTGGCATAAATCCCGGCAGGTCGCCCCGCCTTGGCATGGTCGATTTCCGCCTCGATCATTTCCTGGAACGAGGAAAAGAGCGACCACGGGGCAACGAGCAACTGCTTCATGGCCGGGAACTTCGAGACGCCCGTGAGGCAATTGAAGGCTTCCGCCAAGTCGGTTGTGATCTCCTCACGGCAGGTCAGGAGACTCAGATCGGTATAAATTTTCGCCGTGGAAGGATGATAATTTCCGGTCCCCAAATGGGCGTAACGCCGGATGCCATCCCCCTCGCTCCGAATGATGAGCATCGCCTTCGCATGGGTCTTGAGCCCGGTCACACCGTAGACCACATCCACCCCGGCTTCTCGCATCATGCGTGCCCACTTGATGTTCGCCGCCTCGTCGAATCGCGCCTTGAGCTCGATAACGGCCGTGACCTGCTTGCCATTCCGGGCGGCTTCGATGAGAGATTGGACTATCGGGGAGTCCGAACTCGTGCGGTAAAGCGTCTGCTTGATTGCCAGAACATGCGGATCCTCCGCCGCCTGGGCCAAAAAATCCACGACTGTCTGGAAATTGTCGTAGGGATGGTGCAGCAGGATGTCTCCCTTGCGGATGTGAAAAAAGATGTCGCTCTCGGTGTCCAATGAGACCACCGTGCAGGGCGAAAACCGCTTGTAACGGAGTTCCGGCCGATCAATCTGGAGCGCCAGCGGCATGAGCCGCGAAAAATTCAGGGGACCGTCGATCCGGAACACATCTTCCTCCTCAAGATTGAAAATCTCCAGAAGCCGGTTCACGACACGGTCGGGACAATCATCCTGCACTTCAAGCCGCACCGCAGCCCCGCGCTTGACCTTCCGGAGTTCTTCCTCGATCGCATGCAGAAGGTTCTGCGCCTCTTCCTCGTCAAAATAGAGATTGCTGTTGCGGGTCACCCGGAAGAGGTGCGCCCCCTTGACAGTGACCCCCTTGAACAACGTGGCCACATGCTCCTGGATGATGTTCCCAAGAAACACATAGTCGTCTCCGTTTTTTGCATGGGAAAAAGAAACGACCCTTGGAAGGATCCTCGGTGCCTGCACCACCGCAATGTCCGTCTCCAACCCTTCTCCCTCCAACTCGACGATGACATTCAGACTTTTGTTCAGGAGCTGCGGAAAGGGATGCGAAGGATCCACCGCTATCGGCGTGAGCACCGGATAAACAGTCTTCTCGAAAAACTCCGCAAAATGCAGCTTCTCCTCCTCGGGAACATCCGGATACGCGTGAAAGCGGACCCGGTGCGCTTCCAGCGCCGGGGCAATCTGTTCCCGCCAGCAACGGTATTGATCCTCGACCATCTTCCGGCTCCGCTCGCTTACCAAAGCCAGCGTCTCCGCGGCAGAAAGCCCGTCCGGCCCCGACTCCGAAGCATGCGTCTGCCTCTGCTGCTTCAATCCCGCCACCCGCACCTCGAAAAACTCGTCAAGATTCGAACTGACGATGCACAGAAATTTGAGGCGCTCCAAAAGCGGATTCGCTTCGTCAAAAGCCTGGTCCAAAACCCGTTGGTTGAACTCCAGCCAGCTCAACTCCCGGTTGACAAAAAGCGACCTGTCGGAAAAATCCATCCCCGTATCGTCGGTCTTGTGTGATTTTGGTCAAGGGGAGAATTGTGGCGATTCTGGAACAATCCCCCCCGGCCAGGTCAATGTCCCACCCAGAATTTGATGAAGATGGGAATGATCAGGATGGCAACGATATTCACCACCTTGATCATCGGGTTCACCGCCGGACCGGCCGTGTCCTTGTAGGGGTCGCCAACCGTGTCACCGGTCACGCTTGCCGCATGGGCCGGAGAACCCTTGCCGCCGTGATTGCCGAGTTCGATGAACTTCTTGGCATTGTCCCAGGCTCCACCGCTGGACGTCATGGCAATCCCCATGAAGAGCCCGGTCACAATCGTGCCAACAAGAACGCCACCCAAAACCTTGGGACCAAAGAACGGAAACCAAGCCACGGCAATCACCACGACAACCGGAAGGATCGCCGGAATGATCATCTCCCGCAAAGCCGCCTTCGTCACAATGTCCACACAGGTGCCATAGTCGGGCGTATCACGGCCCTCGAGGATCCCCGGCTTCGCGGCAAGCTGGCGGCGCACTTCCTTGACGACAGCCCCGGCAGCCTTGCCCACCGCATCCATGCTGAATGCCGAAAAGACAAACGGCAGACATCCCCCGATGAAGAGCCCGATGATCACATTCGGATCCTGGAGATCGAACGTCAGGTTGAAGTGCTTCCCAAGACCTTCGTAAGCCACCTTCAACTCCTCGACATAACTTCCAAAAAGCACCAGGGCGGCCAGTCCGGCGGAGGCAATCGCGTAACCCTTGGTCACGGCTTTCATCGTGTTCCCGATCGCGTCCAGATCATCCGTGGTCTCGCGGACATGCCTGTCCAGCCCGGACATCACGGCCACCCCGCCGGCATTGTCCGTGATCGGCCCGAACGCATCCAGGGCAATGATGATTCCCGACATCGACAACATCGACATCACTGCCACCGCAATTCCGTAAAGTCCCGCAAAATGATAGGATAGCAGGATCGCAATGCCAATGAACGCGACCGGAAGCGCCGTGGCCCGGAGTCCTGTCGCCAGACCGGCAATGATGTTCGTGGCATGTCCCGTCTCCGATGCCAGCGCAATCAGACGCACCGGACGGTGATCGGTCGAGGTGTAGTAATTCGTGATCAACAAAACGACATACGTCATCACCAGCCCGATGATCGACGCACAGAAAATGCTGTCGGCGGAACACGCCCCCTTGCCCCCGATCTCCACCCCGTTCGGAAAAAGCGCGTGTGTCAGCGGCCAGAAAGCCACGGCGGAAAGAAGGGCGCTGACCAGCACCCCGCCCTGCAATGCGCGTGTCGGGGCAATTTTCGCCACATTGACAAACAAAATGCCGATCACCGCACTCACGACCGAGACTCCCCCCAGCAAAAACGGATAAACCAAGGCACTCGCCGCGGAATCCCCGGTCGCGGTCAGCGAACCGATCAGAACCGCTCCAATCAATGACACCGCATAGGTTTCAAAAACGTCCGCTGCCATGCCCGCGCAGTCCCCCACGTTGTCACCCACATTGTCGGCAATCGTCGCGGGATTCCGGGGATCGTCTTCATCCAGTTTGCTTTCAATTTTTCCCACCAAGTCCGCGCCGACATCCGCCGCTTTCGTGTAGATGCCGCCACCCAACCGGGCGAACACCGAGATCAGAGAACTTCCCAGCGCCGTTCCCACAAGAGCATCCAGTGCCGACCTCACGGCTTCCGGGGGATTTGGCGTCAGGGCCTTCACCCCAAGAAACATCAACCCCACCGAAAGCAAAGCCAGTCCCACGACCAGAAGCCCCGTGACCGCCCCGCCATTGAAGGCCACCCGCAATGCGGCATGGGGAGAAACCGTGGCCGCCTGCGTCGTGCGGACATTCGCTCGCACCGCAATCGTCATCCCAATGTAACCCGCCGCCAGCGAACAGAGCGCCCCGACAAGAAACCCGATCCCGGACTCCATCCCGCGCCCCACCCAAATCAATACAAAAATCAGGACCGCAATCGCCCCCACACTCACAATCTGCCGGTTCAGATAAGCCTTCGCCCCCTGCTGGATCGCCCCCGCAATCTCGCGCATCCGCTCATTGCCAGCGGGAGAAACCAGGATCCAACGGATCAGGTAACCCGCATACAAAAGCCCCAAAAGGGCGCAAACCAGGGAAATGGAAATACCGTCGGCAACAAGGGAAAGTGCAAGCATGGGAACAGAATGTTTGAGGGAGGAAAGCCGGGGAAGTTACTCATTCCGCATCTTGAGGCAAGAGAAAATCCCAACGAAAAATATCCTGTCCGCAAGCTCCGGCCGAGTCAAGCCGTCGGACGAAGATGCCGCAGGCATTCCCGGATGGCTGGCACCAGAGGCGGCAGACATTCCTCAATGGCCTTCGGATTGCCCGGCAAATTGACAATGAGCGAGCCCCCCCGGGTGCCGGCTGTGGCCCGGGACAGGATTGCTGTCGGCACTTTTGCAAAACTCACCGTGCGCATCGCCTCGCCAAACCCCGGCAGCTCGCGCTCCAGCACGGCCCGCGTCGCCTCGGGCGTCACATCCCTGGCGGAAGGCCCTGTGCCGCCGGTCGTGATCACCACCTCACAGTCCTGCTCATCGCACAATTCCCTCAAAGCCGCTCCAATCATCTCTTCTTCATCCGGCAGAAGCCGGACAACAAAATCCGCCTCCGGATCGAGGTGCCCGCGGACCACCCGCTCGATCTCGGGCCCGCTGAGATCTTCGTAAATTCCGGCATGGGCCCGGTCACTGAGTGTCACCCGTCCGATCTTCATTTACTCCTTTGTTTTCTCCAGAACATGCAGTCCCTCGATCCGCATTGTCTTGTCCACCGCCTTCAGCATGTCATAGAGCGTGAGGGCCGCCACGGCGGCAGCGGTGAGAGCTTCCATTTCAACCCCTGTTTTTGCCGAGGTCTTTGCCGTGGCGCGGATTCCGATCCGGTCCTCCCCGATGGAAAAATCCACCGACACCCTGTCCAGCGGCAGCGTGTGACAGAGCGGAATCAACCCGGCGGTCTTCTTGGCCGCCTGGATGCCGGCCACCCGGGCAACGGCCAGCACATCCCCCTTCGGCAGCGCCTGTTCGGCCAGGGCCGCCAATGTGGAGGGCAGACAATGCAGTTCCGCTCCGGCCACTGCCCGGCGGACCTGAACCGGCTTGGCTCCGACATCCACCATGCGGACGTCCCCGTTTTCATCAAGGTGGCTGAATTCTTTTGAAATCATAAGATCAAGGCTTCCCCATTGGTCCCGAGAAGAAGGGCGTTGGCTGTTGCAAGCGGCGTCAGATCGCCGGAATGTTTCCACGGCAACGGAAAAACTTCGAGCCCGTTTTCTCCCGGCCTGCAAAAACCGGGCGTCCACGTGCGCCGCCCGTCTCCGGACAGGCCGACCTCCGCTCCCAGCCGCACCGGGTGCATTTCCGGAACAGGAAGCCCATGGAACCGACAGATCGCCCGCCTGACAAAAGCCTGGAAGCAAACCCAGTGGGAGAGCGGATTTCCAGGCAGCCCGAAAACCACCTGCCGCCCCCGCGTGGCAAAGATCAATGGTCGTCCCGGACGACTGTTGATACGCGCGGCATGAACGGCATAACCAGCGGCACCGAGTGCGGACAACGTGTGATCCCGATCCCCCGGTCCGGAGCCTCCCGAAATCAAAAGAAGATCCCCGTCAAAATCACCGGCCCTCCGGGTCAACTCCTCTGCATTGTCTCCCAGATAGACTCTTTCCCCCTCCAACCCGTTCTCCGCCAACAAAGCGGACAGCATCGGCCCATTGCTGTCATGGACTCCCCCCGGCGGCAGGAGACTTCCGGGCGGCACGATCTCGTCGCCGGTGACCAGATGCAGGACAGAAGCCCGGTGGACCGCTTCCACCCACCCGATCCCGGTCGAGGCCAGCAGAGCCACGATCCCTGGAGAAATCCTTTCACCCGCCTTCACCAGAAGATCTCCAGAGGAACAAACCCCGCCGCGCACCCGGATATTGTCACCGCCCGCGAGACAAACTCCCGGAAGCAGAAAAACACTCTCCCCCTCCCTCCCACAATCTTCCTGCCTGGCAACAGCCACCGTGCCGGAGGGCACCGGTGCACCGGTAAAAATCCGCACCGCCTCTCCGGCTTTCACTCCCTCCCCCTTTTCTCCCGCAGCAACCGTCACAACGATCCGGCAGACCCCGGGTGTGGTGGATGCAAAGGCAAACCCATCCATCGCACTCTGATCAAATGCCGGGAGATCGACCGGCGACACCACATCCTCCGCAACAACCCTTCCCAAAGCCTCCAGCAATCCCACACGGGCAGCCCCCAGACGCCCCACCCGCCCGTCGATCTCCCGCCACAGTTGTTCAATCTCCATCATGGAAAAATACCATCCCTCCCCCGGGGAAAACCAGCGACTGGCGCGATACACGCGCTCCGTTTCCAAATCGGAACATCCTGCTTCAACCGGTCCATGAATCCCACCAGCACGGCAAAAGCCCCGGCACGGTGCTTCGCATGAACCTCCATCACGATCGCCGCCTCACCGACCGGAACAAATCCCAGCCGGTGATGAACCCGGACAAAGTGACACGGATGCTCCTTCGACAGATCCTCCAGAATCTCCCGCATCACTTTCTCGGCCATGAAAACATAAGCCTCATACTCAAGTCCGGGAATCACCTTCCCGTCTTCCATTTCCCGAACAATGCCGTCAAAACGCGCGATGGCTCCCGCGCCGGGCAAAACAACCGGCTCCAGTGCAAGCGGTTTGTGGTCCAATACGATTTCGATTTTCATCCTCCGGAAACCGGCGGGATCATGGCGACCTCTCCGCCCGGGTCAAGCAGTTCCCCCATCCCCACATAGCTTCCCCCCGCAGCCACACGGCATTTGGAACGCAGCTCCGCCAGGGCCGGATGCCGGCGGATCGCCTCGTCCCAATAGTCCTCGAGGGAAAGCGGCCCGGCGACATCCCATTCCTCGTCGCGGCACCCCGCCGCATCCGCAGCCCGGGCAAAATACAGCACCCTCATCCACCGATCGCCGTCATCGGACGCTCCGGTTGATACCCGCCCAGAAATTCATGGTCCTCGGGTTTGTTGGCAATGGCCGCACGCAAGACAACGGCGGGATCTCCCCCGGACCGCAGGGACTGCAACAAATCCATCTCCCCATGCCGCCCCAGACAGGGACGCAACTTGCCGTCGGCAGTCAGCCGCACTTTGTTGCAGGTCTCACAGAAATGCGGAGTCGTCAGGGCCCCGATGAATCCCACCCGGACCCCCAGAGGTTCAAAGGAAAAATACCGCGCCGGACCGTGACCAGGCCGGTAATCGGGCAACTCCACCAGCCGTCCCTGCGCCGCCAAACGCTGCTTCACCGCCTCCGCAGAAAGAAAATTTTCTTCCTTCAAAACATCCGTGCGGGAAAGCGGCATCAACTCGATAAACCGCAAAATCGCACCGGTCTCCGCCGCAAAACGGACCAGTGGCAGATACTCACTCTCATTGACATGCCGCATCAGCACACAATTCAATTTGACCGCCTCAAACCCCGCCGCCCGCGCGGCCGCGATTCCTTCCAGCACGGAGGAAAGCCGTCCGCCGGTGATCCGGGTGTAGAGACCGGCGTCGAGCGCGTCGAGCGATACATTCACCGCCCGCACTCCGGCCTGACGAAGATCGCGGGCCAATGCCGCCAGGCGCGTTCCATTCGTACTCAACCCCAGGGTTTGCACACCCGGAACATCCCAGATCCGGCGACAGATCTCCACGATGTCCCCGCGCAAAAGAGGCTCCCCGCCAGTAATGCGAAACTTACGGAACCCCAGCCCCGCCGCCGCCCCGACGGTCCGGACGATTTCATCGGCCGTCATGTGATCGGCACGCCGCGCCCAGCCTTTGTAGCCTTCGGGCATGCAATACAGACACCTCTCATTGCAGCGATCCGTCACCGAGATCCGCAGATAATCAATCGTGCGGTTGAAGGGATCTTTTGTCCCGGCACTCATGAACACTCCCTCAAATCTTCCGGACAGTTTAAATTCCGGAAGAGCCCGGGATCTTCCACTTTCCGGCCATGGACAAGATCCCGTTTGATCAATTCCCCCACCCATCCCTGCAAATCGCGCCGACCGGAATCGAGCCATTCCCGCGCGACCACCACCGCCGCCGCAGGATAGACTGCGGACACCGGTTCATACCCCCGATCCCCCAGCGGCACGCGCTCTCCCGGAACATCTGCCATCCATTGTCCGCCTTCAGGAAGCCAGTCCGGACGTTCTGGAGAAACCACAACGATCCTCTCCGCGCCAATAACAGTCAGGGTACCGAGCTGCTGTTCCCAAAGAGGTTTCCCCCGCCATTCCAGAAGGCACTTGTCCCGGCCCATCCTTCGAGATCGGCCACCGGCGATCAAAACAGCGAGTTTCGGAAAATTCATGGCCGCGGAAGCATCGCCGCACTTGCCGGGAAAGACAACGGATAATCCCGCCGCCGTTTCCTCCGAACGCTTTCGTGCCCCCGGCTCGCCGACCTCGTCCTGCCCGCCGGCGGATGGGGAGAAAAAGACGGCACATTCATCAACAGCGAGCGTCGGATTGGGCTCATCAAGAAAGTCTGCCGGGCTCCCGGACAGGCTCTCTCCGACTTCCGCATCTTCCAGCTCATTGCCCATTACTGGGGCTGCGCCGGCCTGTTCTCGGAATGGACCTCTCCCGAGGCCGTTTTCAAAATCCTCCAAGCCCTCTCCGACGGACGCCCCTGTGACATCACCGGCATCGATGGTTATGCCATGATCGAACGTGAAGGCGGCGTCCAATGGCCGTTGAGCGCGGAGGACGCTGCACAGTGCACAATGGGAGACACCCCCATTTCCAAAGAACGCAGACTGTTCTCCGACGGGAAATTTTTTACCGCCGACCGGCGGGCGCGTTTTGTGTATGAGGTGCCGGCTGAAATTCCGGAACCTCCCCATGCACTTCGCCGAAACCAACCGGATCACCATCGAGGTTTTTGATCCCGTTTCCCGCCAACCGAGCGACAAAGCCTGCGCCGTAAACATCCGTCTGTTTACAAAGAGCAATCGCTGGCACGCAATATTCCGTCACTGAGAATTTTTGCCCGAAGCCCCCCGCGGCCTTTCAGCCAGTCCTCTGCACCGGGGCAAATCGCGTGATCCATCCAGTAGCACGGACGACATTCCTCGATTCCCAGAAACCGGATGCCCTGGATCTCAAATTCCCCGCCAATGAGCGCGTCCAGATCGAGTCCTTCCGTGATGACATTGCGCCGGGTCGCCGCGGGATCGCGGTCCGCACCGGGAATTTCCAGTTCCTCCCAAAGTCGCTGCAAATTTTCCCGGGCAAAAAAGGTGATCTGCCCCTTGTAGTCGGGTTTGTAATCGAAAAACCGGTCGCCGCAGATGCCCCTGCCGGCCACGCACTCGATTTCCCGAACCGCAAGGATGGGATGTTCCCCGGGAAGGCCGCGATCGTGTCCGTAGAAATTGTGGCCGGGAGAAATGAAGAGATGCCGGATCATTGCACGCAGTCTAGCCGACAAAGCCCCGAAGGAAAATGGTTTCCAGCCTGCCAGTGTCGTTTCTATTCCCTGTCCGCGCGGGTGACTCCCGGCAGGATGAAGACCGCCCACACCACCACCCCGGCAGCCCAGGCCAGTGCCACATAGGCATCGTGGCTCAAGCGGAGAGCCGGCATCCAGTCCGCGATCATCCACCGACGTATCCTCGACGATTTCGCGGGGCTTGGCGTCTCCCACCACATTGCTCATGAGTCCCTGTCCCGCACGGCGCAATTCCCAGACCTTGTTGACTTCGTCCCGCGCAACACGGGGGACCGTGCTGCTCATTTTGAGCTCGCCTCCGCCAAAGAGCGGGGCAAAGTTGCGTGTATCGTTTTGTGCGCCCGCGGAAGTGCTGGTTTTTTTCACACAGCACGGTGCATCAACCCTTCCGCACAAAACGACTTTTTCCTATCGCCGTTTTCGGGATTACGACCCCGGGAAATCAAGCAAGCTGAAACCGACCTTCATCAAGATCGATGAATTCAAACATCGTGTCCACGGTGCCGGGAGGCAGGCTGACTTCGGCCAGGCGTTCATTCAACCGCTGCGTTCCCGCATCGCGCCAGCCGCGTTTGCTCATGAAAGCATTCCAGATCTCGATTTCCTCTTCGTCCGGCCGGCGGCCGTTTGCAAAAGCCCATGCGAGCAGTTCCCTGTCGCTGCCGCCCTTGAGTGTTTCCGCTTCGAGATCCTGGTAATTGATGCGAAGAAACCGGCAGCATCGGCCGTCAAAACTGCCCGCCATCCCCGTGCCGCGTGCTTCGCGCCATGCCTCCGGCAATTTTCCCGCCGCCGCAAGCCGGATCTTGTCGAGCATCCGGCCGAAATAAACAAGACCATCGACCTGATCGGAAGGACTGCGAAGCCCGGGGATGAGGGTTGGACAGGGAAGAGCCATGCCTGCGTGTAGCATTTCCTGTTTGTCTTCTCAAGCAGTACGTCTTTGGGGAAATCAGCGCCCAAGACGCTGGAGTGACCCTCCGGATCGGGCACCACGTCCATCTCTCAAAAACAGCCCTCCCTCTCAACCGGGACGCCGGGACTTCTCTCCGGAGCCCGGGGTTCCCTCCCTGTGCTGATCCTCAAAATCGAGATAGGTATAAAGGGTAAGGCTTTTTTCGTAGTCGTCGAGGAGGCGCATGGCTTCGCTGGGCTTGAGACGGTCGGATTTGATGGCGGCATCGGTCTGGGCTTTCATCCGGCGCGCGAGTTCATTGACGTCCCACTGGGTGAGGGAAAGAACCTGTCCGACCGTGCTTCCGTGCAGCACTTCTTCCACGTAGTAACCGGAATCCTCGTCTTCATCGAGGTAGATGTGCATCTCATTGACCCGCCCGAAAAGGTTGTGAAGATCGCCCATGATGTCCTGATAGGCTCCGGCCAGGAAAAATCCGATGTAGTAGGGGTCGCCGGGTTTCCAGCGATGAAGCGGCAGGGTTTCCTTGACGTCCTGCAAGTCCACAAATTTCGCGACCTTTCCATCCGAGTCGCAAGTGATGTCCACAAGCGTGGCATTGCGGTCGGGAAGTTCGTTGAGCCGGTGGATGGGCATCACCGGGAAAAGCTGGCCGAGAGCCCAATGGTCGAGGAGGGACTGGAAGACGGAGAAGTTGCACAGGTATTGATCGCCCAGGGCCACTTCCATCTCCTTCACCTCCTCGGGGATGTAGCGCATGTTCCGGAAGATCTCGACGATGGACTCCGCAATCTGCCAGTAGATCGTCTCAATGCGGGCTTTCGCGCGGAGGTCGAGCATTCCCAGATCGAACATCGACTGGGCCCGCTCGCGGATTTCCTGTGCGTCGTGCAGGTTCTCCAGGCGGTTCTTGCGGTTGAAGTCGTTCCGGATCTCCAGGATGTCGTGAACGATCTGCGGATCGTCCGGGGCGGGGACGACCGGTTCGCTGCGGTTGTTTTTTTCGATGGACCCGAAGGTCTCGACGATGAGCACCGAGTGGTGGGCAACCAGAGCCCGTCCGCTTTCACTGACAAGAGTGGGATGCGGCACGGATTCCGAGTCGCAGACCTCCATCACGGTGTAAACGATGTCGCGCGCGTATTCGTTGAGGGAGTAGTTTGTCGAGCTGTCGAACGTGGTCCGGGAGCCGTCGTAATCCACCCCGAGGCCGCCGCCCACATCGAGATACCCGAGCGCGTGTCCCATCTTGGAAAGTTTGGCATAAAACCGGGCGGCCTCTCGGGTGGCCCGCTTGATCGTCCGGATGTCGGGAACCTGCGAGCCGACATGGAAATGGACCAGGTTGAGACAATGGGCGAGTCCTGCCGCGTGGAGCATGTCGCTGGCCTCGACAAGATCCGCCGTGGAAAGTCCGAACTTGGCATTCTCCCCGCCGCTGGTGGCCCACTTGCCGGCTCCCTTGGAAAGAAGCCTTACCCGGAGGCCGATCATCGGCTCCACAGCCATCTCCTTCGAGACACGGAGGACATGGACCAACTCTTCCAGCTTTTCCACAACCAGAATGACTTTTTTTCCCAGTTTCCGACCCAGGAGGGCATTGCGGATGAAGCTGGTGTCCTTGTAACCATTGCAAATGACGAGGCTGTCAGGATCGGAATGCAGGGAGAGCGCGGCGAGGAGTTCCGGCTTGCTGCCCGCCTCAATCCCGAAATGCCACGGCACGCCGGCATCCATGATTTCCTCCACCACCTCGCGGAGCTGGTTCACCTTGATTGGAAAAACCCCGCGGTACACGCCCCCATAACCCATCTCCGCAATGGCTTCCGCAAAGGCGGCGTTGATGATCTCCACGCGGTCGCGAAGAAGATCGTGAAAACGGACCACGAGAGGAAAATGCAGCGAGCGCGAGCGGGCTTCCCGGACGATCTCCATGAGGTCGATCTGCTCGCCATTGCGTTTCGGTTTGACGACCACATGCCCCGCATCATTGATACCGAAGTATCCCCCGCCCCAGCGGTCCACGTTGTAAAGGGACAGGGCGTCCCCGATTTCAAAATCCGTCATTTTTTTCGATGAATTAAAAGTTGATCGCCATCAGTTGCCCCTGGCTGACCGCGTTGGCTTCCTCCTCGGTCATCCAGCGTTCCGCGAATTGCGGGCCCCAGGAATCGGAGACCGCGATTTCCCCCGTTTGCTCGTTGTAACCGATGATCATGCACATGTGGGCCTGCTCAATGTCGGTGGGAATCTTTCTTGCAGCTTTGCGAACGGGAGCGAGCGACTTGTCCCAGGCAACGGGATCGGTCATGACCGCACGCTGATCCATGCGGGAGTTCAGCTCCCTGTTCACGGAGTCCATCGAATACATGGTCCACATGAGGGGAAGCCCGCGGTTGATGTATTTCTGGACCGTGCGGACGGAAATTTTTCCATTCTCCGGATCAAGGCGCCGCCCGCCACGGGTGACGGCCTCGCGGGCTCCGTTGACAATGGCGGCGACATTTGTGCCACCCCCGGCATCCGTATCCCCGGCCATCGCCAGGACATACATGTCCGCGGGAATCGCCATATAACGCATCACCCGTTCCCATGTGGCCGGCACACAATAGCCCTTGGGCCCCTGGTCGACCATGGGCATGTCCTTCAGGACAACATCTCCGTTCGGGCGTTTCTCCACACGGGAAAGAAGCCGTTCGCGCAGCTCGGCATCCGGAATCCTCGACTTGCCCTGCGCATCGGCCACGTCCACGGGAAGAATCCGCAGGGCAACGTATTCGTCACGCGGCGAAGCCAGGAGGATGGCATGGTTGTTCCAATCCCATCGCTTGACAGATTCGCGCGTCTGGCTTCCCTGCCCGAACTTGTCGGTGGCGGGGGGACCGAGCAGGGCGGTCAGGGTGGCCGTGATGGTGTCGGAGTCCTTTTGGATGGCCGCCTTGTACCCCTTGGCCTCCTTTTTGAATTTACGGGCCGCCCTGGCATCGCCCGGAACAATGTCCCCATCCACCGCATCACCCTTGTTGGCAAACATCAGTGACAGGCGGGAAACGGTCCCGTTTTCCCCGTAGAGCGCGAGAGAGTAGGGCCGGGAGCCCAGGACCACTTCGGACGGCCCGGGATATTTGCGATAACTGGAGTCCGCCGAGGTCTGCGATTCCTGCCGCCATTTCAGCCTTTCTGCGACGGAAACAGCCTCCTCGTCCCAAAGATTGTCATCCGCCCAAACGGGAATTCCAAAAGCGGTGTTGAGCTCTTCAAATGTCGCCGCGACGGCGTGCTGCGCCAGCGCGAATCCCAGAAGGAGTGCGGCAAGATTGCGCAACGTGACAAGGTGTGAGAACATCGGGGTGTCAGACTAGATTCCATCCAGAAAATTTCCATGCGAATTCTTTACTTTGATTGTTTTTCCGGAATCAGCGGCGACATGACGGTTGGCGCCCTCCGCGACCTCGGTGTGGAAGAGGACGTTTTTCACCGGGCGATTGCGGCCCTGGGGCTGGGAGATGAAATCCACGCCCATTTTCACCGCGGCGCGAAACAGCATGTCTCCGGAGTCAAATTCGATGTTCACGCCCATGCGCATGACCATGGTCCGCATCATGAGCATCATCACGACCACGACCCCCACGGGCATGTTCATGGGAGGGACTATCGCGAAATCCGCCGGATCATCGAAACTTCCCCGTTGGAAGCAGCGGTCAAATCCCGGGCGCTGTCGGTTTTTCACCGGATCGCCGTGGCAGAGGGGAAAATCCATGGCGTTCCCGTGGACGAAGTCGGCTTCCATGAAGTGGGAGCCGCGGACTCCCTTGCGGACATCGTGGCCGCCTGCGCGGGAATTCATGCCCTCGGGCCGTTGCGCGTCGAAGCGGCGGTTCCCGTCGAGGGCTCCGGATGGATTTCCTGTGCCCACGGGCGTTTTCCGCTTCCGGCTCCCGCGACCCTGGAAATCCTCACCGGCATCCCGCTTCGCCAGGTCGCCGAAGAAACCGAGTTCATCACCCCGACCGGAGCCGCCCTGCTGGCGGAATTCTGCGACCGCTTCGGCCCGATGGGCGAAATGCAAATCGAGCGCACCGGCTACGGTCTCGGCACCAGGGACACGCCCCCGCGTCCGAATGTCCTCCGCGCGGTTCTCGGCCTCTCCGGCGACCCTGAGACATCGGAAACAGACGAAATTTCCCAGATTGAGACAAACCTCGACGACATCACCCCCGAACTGGCCGCCGCAGCCATGCAGAGACTCTTCCAGGCCGGTGCCCTCGATGTCTTTTTCACCGCCGCCCAGATGAAAAAAAACCGGCCCGGCTTTGTGCTGACCGCGCTTTGCCATCCGGAGAAAACCGACGACCTCTCCCGGATCCTCCTCACGGAGACCAGCGCGTTCGGTGTCCGCATCCACACGGCCCGGCGCTACAAGCTTCGCCGTGAATTCCGTGATGTCGAGACCCCCTACGGCCCGGTCCGGATCAAGCTCGGCTTCCTGGGGGAAGATCTTGTGCAGGCGGCGCCGGAATTCGAATCGTGCCGCGCGGTCGCCGAACAGGCCGGCGTGAGCGTGCGCGATGTCCACCTCGCGGCCTGGATCGGCACCACTCCCAAACCCGAAGTCTGATGATCAGGCGAACAGATCCTTGAGCCGTTCGTAAAAGCTCTTGTGAATCGGGCTGTTGTCCTCTCCGCACAATTCGGAGAACTTCAACAACGCCTCCCGCTGCTCGTGATTGAGCCGGGAAGGCACCTCCACCTGCACATGGGTCAGGATGTCCCCGCGTGCCGCGCTTTGCAGCGCCGGCATCCCGTGTCCGCGGACCCGGAAGACCGCACCGCTCTGCGTGCCGGCCGGAATCTTCAGATTCACCGCCCCCTGAAGCGTCGGCACCCGGATTTCCCCGCCCAGAGCGGCTGTGGTGAATGGCAGGGGAACCTCACAACGGAGATCCATCCCGTCGCGAACAAAGACATCATGTTCCTTGATGTGGAGAACCACATAAAGATCGCCCGACGGTCCTCCGCGCAACCCCGCCTCCCCGCCGCCGGAACTCCGCAAACGGGAGTCGCTGTCGATCCCCGCAGGAACCTTGATCTTCACCCGCGATGTCTTCTCGACCCTTCCCTCGCCATGGCAACTCTTGCAGGGTTTCTCGATGATCTGTCCGCTTCCGTGACACTGCGGGCAGGTCTGGGCCACCTGAAAAAATCCGCGGGACGCCACGACCTGGCCGCGTCCCCGGCAGGTCGGACACGTCACGGCTTTTGAGCCTTTCTGTGCGCCCGATCCCTCGCAGGAAACGCAGGAATCGAGTTTGCGGATCTCAATTTCCTTCTCGGCTCCGAAGGCAGCCTCTTCGAGCGTGATCTGCATGTCGTAACGCAGATCCGATCCGCGCTGGCGTCCGGAATTGTCTCCTCCCCCGCCTCCGAAAAAATGGTCGAAGATCCCACCCGATCCTCCCCCGGCCCCAAAGACCTCGCGGAAGAGATCGAACGGATCGTGAAATCCCCCGCCTCCGCCCATGCCTCCCTGCTGGAAGGCCGCGTGTCCATAGCGGTCGTAGGCGGCACGTTTCTGCGGCTCCATGAGCACATCGTACGCTTCGCCCAACTCCTTGAAACGGTCTTCCGCCTCATGATCGCCGGGATTTTTGTCCGGATGGTACTTGACCGCGAGCTTGCGGTAGGCACGCTTGATTTCCTCCTCCGTGGAAGAGCGCCCGACCCCAAGGACCTCGTAATAATCGCGCTTCGTCCGGCTCATTCCGCAGCACCCTTGGACACCGTGACGCTGGAGGCGCGAAGCAGGCGGTCCCGGAGTTTGTAGCCCTTGCGAATCTGGCGGACCACATGTCCCTCCGGAATATCCTGGCTGTGCTCCTGCGCAACCGCCTCGTGGCGGGCGGGATCAAAGACCTCCCCCTTGGCAACGACGGACTCCACCCCGTTGTCCTTCAGAAAATCTTGCAATTGCTTCTGCACCATCGCCATTCCCTGCACGATCGACGCCGTGTCGGGAGCCGTGCGGGCGGCTTCCAGTCCCAGCTCGAAATTGTCCAGCACCGGCAGCAACTTTTCCAGAAGCGAGGCATTTGCGTAGCGGATCGATTCTTCCTTCTCCCGAATCGCCCGCTTGCGGTAGTTGTCCAGATCGGCCTGAGCCCGCAGGGCCAGATCCTTGAAACGGGCGGCTTCGGCCTGAAAATCAACGGTCTCCGCCACAGCCGGAGTCTCCGGTTGTGAAGTTTCCGGGGTTTCTTCCCCGGCAGGTTTGGTTTCGGAATGTTTCATGTCTTGGCAATGGCAATAAGCGTGATGTCGTCGTGTTGGGGATGGCTGCCGACGAAATTCTTCACGTCCTCGGCCACATACCTCACCACGCTGTCCGCACCGTGCGGCGCACTCGCCTGCAGGCCCTGGACCAAACGCGGGAGGCCGTATTCCATGCCCTCCTGATCAAGCGCCTCCGTGGCACCGTCGGTGTAGAGCAGGATGCAATCCCCCTTCTCCAGCGTGAAGCTGAAGTCGGCGCACACTCTATTGAAGACCTCCCCGCTGTCAATCCCAAGCGCCATTCCCTTGGGAGTCAGCTTTTCGACCTCCTTGGTGGCGGCACGGTAAAGAAGCGGGGCATCGTGCCCGGCACGGGCCAGCGTCACCTGGCGCCCGTCGGCGTCGAGGATCAGGTAGGCCATGCTGATGAACATGTCCTCCTTGATGTCCGGGTAGAGCTGGTGATTAACCCGCCGCAGCACATCGGAAGCGGAGGTTTTGTTCACTGCCTCGCTCCGGAGAACACTCCGGCACATCGCCATGATCAGCGAGGCGGGGACTCCTTTTCCGGAGACATCGGCAATGGCAACACCCATCCGCGAAGGATCCATCCGGATATAGTCGAAGTAATCCCCGCTGACCTGCCGCGCGGGAATATTCACCCCGCTCAATTGAAACCCGGGAATCACGGGGGAAGAGGACGGGAGCAGGATACCCTGGATTTCCCTCGCAATCTCCAGATCGTGGTCCATGCGCTTTTTCTCCCCGGCCTCAAGATAGACAACCTCATTGTAGAGAGCAAAAGCCCCCTGTTCGGCGATCGCCTTGAAAACCTTCAAGTCCGCCACCCCGAAGGGTGTGCTCATCGGCCCGTTCGCCAGTCCCAGCACCCCGAGAATCTTGCGGCGGTAAACCAGCGGTCCCACCACAGCCGACTGCACCCCGCCTGCCAGCCCTTCGTCTCCCGAATCTTCGATCACCCGCGCCTGGCCGCTCTCCCAGCATTGCCCGATGATCCCCTCCCCGCGCCGGACCGGATGCAGACGCAGATAACTCTCCAATGCCACGGATGTCACGGTCGCCTGCTCCAAAATATGGCGCGGCACATCCACCATCGGCGGGCATCCCTTGGAAATAAAAGCGGGCGACAACGTGCCGTCATTTTTGTCCGCCAGGTAAAGCGCCCCCCCCTGCGCGTCAAGAATCCGCACGGCGCTCTCCACAATGAGACGGTGCAACTCCGAACTGCGGACTCCCTCGGAAAATGCCTCCCCCAGACCGTGCAGAAAGTCAAAGACCCGGTCTTCCTCGACCTCGATCTCCGCCCGCTGACGCTCCAACTCGCTCACCTTCTTGGTAAAGGCGTTCAGCACCACCAAAAGGGCGACAAATGTTCCGAAGAACATGGCAAAATAGATATAGGTCCACATGAGGCCTGGGTAGGGAACTATCCGAAACGTTGCCCGCGGGATCAAGACCGATCCGCGTCAATCATCCGTTCGGTTTTCCTGCGCGAGCTCCTGCCGCAGGTATTCCACAACATCCTTGAATTTCACCGCATTCTGGGCATCCGCCTCAATCAACGCTTCGTGCGCCTCCAAAACGGTTTCCTTTGCTTCTTCTCCGACCGCGATATTCTCCGCCTGCCTCAATGTCCCGGGAGCCGTTTCCCCCGGACCGGTTTCCACCGTGAAAAGCTGGTCCAGACCGAGGTTTTCCAGAAGGGAGGCATTGCGAACATTGACATTCACCGCCTTGAGTCCCCCCTGTCCGATCTCCCGGAGCCGCAGGGCCACCCCGGCCAAGGTTCCCATGAACGTCGAATCCATCAGCTCACAGGCCCCCAGATCCACCACAAACTCCCGGTGCCCCCGTTGGATCATCTGCTTCACAAACTCCTTCACTCCGGGACTGTTCTGAAATGTCCCGCGCCCGTTCACCTTGAGCCATACCGTGCGACCAAGGCTGCCGACAAGAACCGAAGAAAGTGTACTCACAATGACCTGCGAAGAACTTGCCCCTTGCGGACGGCGGTGTCAAATCCTGCTAGTTCCACATGAAGGACTGGCGGAATGCCACGATTTTTCCATCCACGATCAAAAGAACCCTCCAGGCAGTCACCCGCCCGTTTTCCAAAAATTCGTCCCCGGTCACATCGAACTCGGATTTCCGTGATCCGCGCACCCCGGGATAATACCGTTCCTTCGCCATCACGTAATTCGAGAGTCCCGCCTGCCGGTATTCCAGACGCACCGTGACATCCGAAGTGTTCCGCGCCCTCCAGAAAAATTTGTAGTAGTTGCCGTTGCGTTGGGCGATTTCCCGGCTTGTGAGCGCTCCCCAGTAGTTGCGGGCCCGCTCGAAATTCGCCGCTTCGCTGAGGGTCAATGGCGGGGTCTTCGTGTTGTCGAACGTGTTCTGTTGGACTTTTCGGAACTGGTAGGCGTCGTCCAGCGCCAGCGGCAACACATTCGCTTTCTCAAGTTTGTTGGCGGGCCCCTCCGGCGTCGAGCAACCGGCCAGCGCCAGCGCGAGGCAAAGGAGGGCGGAAAATCTTGTCATCCGCGGGATCAAAGCGCGTTTGCCGACAAGTGTCAATTATGGCGACAAGCTTGACTGGTCCTCCGCCCTTTCTGCTAGGCTGCTCCGTTCATGACTGCTTACGAATTGTTCGCCCGGCTTCCGTCCGGGGAAGCCGCAGGGGTTTTGGATTGGCTGCTGGAGAACGACCGCGCCGCCCACAAAACCTGCGCCGGGCTGCTGGCCACACGCCGCAAGCTCCGCCCGGTCTTTGTGGAACGCAAACCCCGCGGAGAACGCAATGCCTGGATGGCCGAAGCCCTCGGCAAGCCGGCCAATGCCGACATCTCCGTCGAGATCCTCCAGTCCTGGATCCTGGGTGCCCACGGGGAAATGGTCTGCCAGTTTCTCGACTCCCTGAAGGTCCCCCACGACGGCAAGGGCCTCCTCGAAACCCTCCCGCCGGAACCCCCGGAACAGGAAGTCCAAGCCGCCGTCGAACAGCTTTTTTCCAAGTTTCCGCCAAGTGCCGTGATGGTTTACCTGAACCTCTTTACTTCGATGGACATGACCGAATGGCCGGTCCTCAAGGCTCTCGTCACCACCGATCCCCGTTTATGTCCAAATCCACCAAAGCCGTAACCCCGTTTTCCCACTCCCTCCACGACGCCGTGGAGACCTTCCAGGCCCTCGGCGGACTGGAATCCCAGGTCACCACCGCTGCGGACACCGTGCTCGCCTGTCTCCAAGCCGGCGGGAAACTGCTCTTCTGCGGAAATGGCGGAAGCGCCGCCGACAGCGCCCACATCGCCACCGAATTCACCTGCCGCTTCCAGGGTGACCGCCGCCCCTACCCCGGCATCGCCCTCTCCGCGGATGGCGGCCTCCTCACGGCCATCGGCAACGATTACGCCTTCCAGGACATTTTTTCCCGTCAGGTCCGGGCCTATGGAAGAAAAGGCGACATCCTCATCGCCCTCACCACCAGCGGCAAATCCCGCAATGTCCTCTCCGCCATCGAAGAAGCCCGGCGGCTGGAAATGAAAACCATCGTCTTCCTCGGCAAGGGCGGAGGGTTCACCAAGGGCGCGGCCGACATCGAAATTCTTGTTCCCGGCACGGTCACCGCCAGAATCCAGGAAGCCCAGAAGTTCCTCCTGCATGTCCTCTGCGAACTCGTCGAGCCGGGGCTGGAAAAAGAATGACCACTGTCCTCGCGGCCTTCTCCGCGGTGCTGGGCGCGATCGTCGGATCGTTCCTCAACGCCTGCATCCACCGGATGCCGCGGGGCATCAGCCTCCTCAACCCCAAACGCTCGTTCTGCCCCGCCTGCAACAAGCTCATCCCGTGGCATGAAAACATCCCGGTCCTGAGCTGGACGATGCTCTGGGGCAACTGCTCTGGCTGCGGCGCAAAAATTTCCCCCCGCTACGTGCTGGTGGAAATCCTCACTGCCGCCTGCTTTCTGGCCCTCTGGTTCCGCTACGGATTCCCCCTCGCACCGGTCTATTGGATTTTCCTCTCCCTGCTCATCGCCGCCACATTCATTGATATCGGGCACTTCATCATTCCCGACGAGATCACTCTCGGAGGCACGGTCGTCGGGCTCCTCTGTGCCCTCGCCGTGCCGGAGCTCATGGACTCCTCCTCCCGGCTTCTTTCCGGAGCCCTCTCTCTCGGGGGGGCCGTTCTCGGCGCCGGACTCCTCTGGCTCGTTGTCGAGGGCGGCAAACTCGCCTTTGGAAGAAAAAAACACGTTTTTGAAGCCGCGCAGGAATTCCAATGGCTCCGCGATGGCGACCGGGCGGATCTTCATGTCGGCGGGGAGATCCACCGGTGGGAGGACATCTTCAGCCGCGAAAGCGATGTTCTCGTCCTCCACCCCGCAGGCCCGGTCCTCTGCGACGGACGCCCCCTCGCCGACGGTCCGCTCCGCTTCCACTACGACCGCCTCACCACCGGCAATGAGACCCTCCAACTGGACCACATCGACCGCATCGACGGTCTTCTCGAATCCGTCGTCATCCCCCGCGAGGCCATGGGCTTCGGCGACGTGAAATTCCTCGCCTGCATCGGAGCCTTCCTCGGCTGGCAGGCCGTTCTCTTCACCATCTTCGCCTCCTCGATCATCGGTTGCGCGGCGGGTATCACCGGCATCCTCATGGCCCGGGACAAAGCCCGCACGATCCTCCCCTTCGGTCCCTACCTCGCCCTCGGCGCCGCCCTCTGGCTCTTCGGCGGACGCGAATGGACCGAATGGTATTTCTCCCAGTTCCAAGGAGGACTCTTCCGATAAAAACCTCCCCCATTCCTAATTCCTAATTCCTAATTTCCCGTCGCCCGTCCATGGCCAAACAAAAGCTGCCTTTCTTCAAACTCCTCCGCGCATTCTGGGCCCCCTATCTCCGGCTCGCCGTGTATCTCCAGCCTTACAAGAAGCGCTTCGCCATGGGGCTTGCCTTCGGAATTCTCGCGGGCGTCCTCAACGGCGTCATCCCGCTCGTCATCAAAAAGGCCAGCGATGTCATCATGCCCGCCGGACAATCCATCGATCCCGGCAAGATCCTGACCACCTCCACGGACTCCGGCCCCGGAATTGAGAGTGTCTTCTGGATCAGCATGCTCATCCCCGCCGTCATGGTCGCCCGGGGGATCTTTTCCTATCTCAACTCCTATTGCCTCGCCTGGGTCAGCCTCCGTGTTCTCCGGGACATCCGCACCCAGCTCTTTTCCCACCTCATGTCGCAATCGCTCGGATTTTTCAACCGCTCGAAATCCGGCAAACTCATCTCGCGGGTCCTCAACGACACCCGCATGGCGCAAAATGCCCTCACCTCGATCGCCGGCGACATCGTCAAGGATCCCATCGCCGTCGTCACCGGCGTCGTCGTGCTGGTGAACATCGATTGGAAGTTCAGCTTCACCACCCTCATTCTTTTTCCGATCTGCATCGTCCCCGTGGTTGTCTTCGGAAAAAAAGTCCGCCAGGCCGGACGCGCGGAAGAAAACGAAGCCGGGCAGATGGCGGTCATCCTCCAGGAAACCTTTGCCGGCATCCGCGTCATCAAATCCTTCGCCCGCGAGGAATACCAGGGGAACCAGTTCTCCAAATCCAGCGAGATCCAATGCCGGAACAGCCTGCGCGTACGGAAAAGCACGGACATCGTCCAGCCGCTCATCGAGTCGGTCTCCGCATTCGGCGTCGTTCTCGCGATGCTCTACGTCTATTACTTCCACATCAGCTTCGGAAAATTTGCCGCCCTCTGCGCGGGCATCTTCCTGCTCTACAATCCGGTCAAGTCCCTCAGCAAAATCCCGATGCTCATGCAGAAATGCATGGCCTCCGCCACCAACATCTTCGACCTGCTGAAAATGGAATCCGACATCCGCGACAAGCCGGATGCCGTGGTTCTCAGGCAATGCGCCGGACGCATTGAGTTTGACCGGATGAGCTTTTCCTACGGCGTCGACAAGGCCGCCGTCGAGGACATTTCCCTCACGATCGAACCCGGAAAAAAATATGCCCTGGTCGGTTCCAGCGGGGCCGGAAAGAGCACTCTCCTCTCGCTCATCCTGCGCTTCTACGACCCCCAGCAAGGCTGCATCCGCGTGGACGGCCATGACATCCGCAATGTCACCCAGCGGTCCCTCCGCGAACACATCGGCGTCGTCACCCAGGAGACCTTCCTCTTCCATGACACTATTTACGAGAACATCCGCTACGGACGCCTCGATGCCACAAAAGAGGAAGTCATCGCCGCCTCGCAATTCGCCTTCGCACACGACTTCATCCTCGCCCAGCCGGAGGGCTACGAAACCATCGTCGGAGACAAAGGCTGCCTTCTTTCCGGCGGCCAGCAGCAACGTCTGGCCATCGCCCGCGCCCTGCTGAAAAACGCCCCCGTCCTCCTCCTCGACGAAGCCACCTCCGCCCTCGACTCCGAATCCGAGCGCATGATCCAGCTCGCCCTCGAGCGGCTCTCCGAAGGCCGGACGACAATCGCCATCGCCCACCGGCTCTCGACGATCCTGAAATCCGACTGCATCGTCGTCATGGACCACGGCCGGATCGCCGCCACCGGCACCCACCACGAGCTCCTTGCAAACTCGACCCTCTACCGCAACCTCTACGAACTCCAGTTTCACCACCACGAAGCTCCCGCCGTCTGAACATTCCGGTGGCGGAAGCCGCCTCTTCGTGCCAGATTTCCCTGGATGAAGCTTCAGTCCTGGATGCACCCCGCCGACCTTGCGCCGGGCGATCAGAAAAGCCTCCAGCGCGATTGGTCGGATGTCGAACTCCACCGCGTCTCCAGCACGGAGGATCCGTTCTTTGACACCGCGTTTGGTGCGCTCTGGGCCGAGTTCGGAGCCATCGGCGAGATCGAGCAGGCTTCCGTCCTCGGCATGAGGATGCAATGGGATCCCGCCCAGCTCGTGGACGGCTGCGCCCTGCGATACCGGATGATGCTGGTCACCAGCGGCGGGAAATTCGCCGCCGTCCGCGACCATACCGCCATCGTTCTGGAAAACGAACCCGGAGCCGTCGTCCACCTCTCCCACAACCTCGTCGCCCCCGAATGGCGGCGCAGCGGGCTTGCCGGATGGCTCCGCGCACTCCCCGTCACCACCGCCCGCAGCGTCCTCGCCGCACAAAGCCGCCCGGCAGACTCCCCGATCACCCTCGTCGGGGAAATGGAACATCCCGACGCCTCCGACCAGGCCACCCTTGTGCGCCTCACCGCCTATGAGAAGGCCGGATGCAAGAAAATCGACCCCTCCCGTGTCGGCTACCTCCAACCGGATTTTCGTGCCCACCACGAAATCGACCGCGATGGCGGCCCCCAACCGATCCCCCTCGCCCTCATCATCCGCCGTGTGGGCCGCGAGCAGGAGGATTTCGTCACCGGCGCGGAAGTCCGCCGCATCGCCTCCTCCCTCTACAAAATGTACGGCACCGGATTCCGGGCAAAGGACATGGAAGTCGTCCATGCCTCGCTGGAGAGCTATCCCGCCCCGGACGAAAAAATCCCGCTCCTCCCGCCCACCGCCACATGACCCTTTTCCACGACCCCGGCTTCGCCGCCCCGATCGGCAAACACATCATGCCGATTTCAAAGTTCACCCTCGTGGCGGAGGAAATCCGCCGGGAACTCCCGGACGTCCGGATCGCAAGCCCGGCTCCCCTCCGCGAAGCCGACCTGCTCCGCGTCCACACTCCGCGCTATATCCAGGCCATCCGCACCGGGCAGCCGCGCGAACTGGCCGAATCCCAAAAATTCCCCTGGTCCCCGGAGTTGTTTCCCAGCGTCCTCCTCACCGGCGGAGGACTCCTCGCTGCCGCCCGGCAGGCATTGGAAGACGGCTCCTCTGGGGCGCTCGCCAGCGGTTTTCACCATTCCTTCGCCGACCACGGGGAGGGATTCTGCACGTTCAACGGACTCGTCATCACCCTCGAATCCCTCCGCGCAGACGGCCTCATCCGCACCGGTGCCGTGCTCGACCTCGACCTCCACTACGGCAACGGCACCGCCTCCCTCGCCACCACCCGGCCCTGGATGCGGACCCTCTCGATCTACGGCAACGACTACGCGGAGAACAAAGCCTTCCGCGATGTGACAATCCGCCACCATGAAGATGGCCCCAACCATTTCTCCGTCCCCCTTGCCCCCACCGGCCACTCGGACCGCACCCTCCTTCTCGAGACCGTCGAACAAAACCTCCCCCGTCTTCTCTCCCCGGAAAAACCCGACATCCTCCTCTATCAAGCCGGAGCCGATCCCCTCCGCGACGACCCCTACTCCCCGCTCAACCTCACCCACGACGATCTCATGGAAAGAGACCGTCTCGTTTTTTCCTTCGCCAAAAAACACAGCCTCCCCATCGCCTGGGTCCTCGCCGGCGGCTACACCCCCGACACCTCGAAAGTCGTGCAAGTCCACGTTAAAACGGCAAAAATGTGGCAGGAGCTTTTTCCCTGACCTCTTCCCCCCGCGTCGCAGCCCCGTCTTCCTTTCGTCATCGTCGCAAATGTAGCAGATCGCAATGTAAAGACTCAAAGGCCCCACAATCAGCACGTTCAAGGCGGAACCAAAAATCCTTGGAAATCGATCCCACTCCCCTCGAGCCGTTGATGGAGATTCTCTCCAGTTGTCCCGGAGTCAGCGCCGAGTCGTCTGTTCCGAATCGAGCGGCGTCTTTTCCCCTGGTGAAATGAACAATGGCAAGGGAGCCCCTCCATTTCTCCATGCGACTTGCTGCGAAATAAATTTCCGAATCTCCCTCACCAAGGTCGAGCGTGAAAACAGCCTCGGGACTGCCGCTGGGAAACAACTGGAGACTTTTGTTTCCCAGATCGAGATCGTGTCCATTGGTATTCAGAATCACTGCTTGTCCGGCATTGGCGACTTGAGTCCGAATTTTTCCCTCATCATTGGCAATCGCATGATCCGCCCCGAGGTTGAGAGAGGCAGTGATGCGTGTCATTGCAGGATTTACAAAAAGAATCATTCCAACGGCCAGTGACGAGGGGCGGTTCAGATTCATGGTGCCAGAGGAAGACTCATTTCCCAGGCTCACACAGACAGTTCCTCCGGCAGGATTCGACGAAACACCCGGTCCTTCGATGGAAATCACCCCGTCCGCTGATGCCTGGAAGTTTTGATTGAATTGCCCGGGGTTGGAATCCTCCGCACCGGTGAGCGGGCCGAAAATGACAAGATTTGAGGATGCTGGCCGACAACGAACTCCGCCGATACCCGTCACAGGGGAACGATTGAAAAAAGAAAGTGCATTTTCGTTTTAATGTCAACCTCTCCCCCTGCCAAACAATTCCCGGCCGCCGGAAAAGCCGTCCCCATCCAAGGGCAAATTTGCTCCCTTCAAGGCGGGCGCGATTTTCAAGGGGGAAACGATTGACTCCAGTCACCGGCTCGGGCACTGTGGACGGTTCTTCCATTCATGCGACATACCATCTCGATCCTTGTTGAAAACAAATTCGGCGTGCTGACCCGTGTGGCCGGCATGTTCAGCGGTCGCGGTTTCAATATTGACACATTGAACGTCGGCCCGACCCTCGATCCCTCCGCCTCCCGCATGACAATCGTCGTCCGGGGCGACGACAAGGTTCTGGAACAGGTCACCAAGCAGCTTGAAAAGCTCGTCGACGTGATCGACGTGCAGGATTTCCGCGACGAGGAATACGTGGACCGCGAACTCGTGTTGTTGCGCGTGAATGCCAATTCCAAGACCCGCGCGGAAGTGATGCAGATTTGCGACATCTTCCGGGCCAAGATCATCGACGTGCAGCCGAACAAGCTCGCCATCGAGATCACCGGCACCGAGAGCAAGATCAACAAGTTCCTGACACTCATGGAAAGTTTCGGAGTGAGCGACCTCACCCGCACGGGAAAGGTCGCCCTTTCCCGTGTGAACTGACTTTTCCCAACCAAAACCAAAAACCAACAAATGCCAGCCAAGATCTATACCGACAAAGACGCCGACCTCAAAGTGTTCAAGGGGAAAACCCTTGCCGTTCTGGGCTTCGGATCCCAGGGCCATGCCCACGCGCTCAATCTCAAGGACAGTGGCGCCAAGGTCATCATCGGCCTCTACCCGAAATCCCCCAGCCGCGCCGTTGCCAAAAAATACGGCTTCGAAGTCTATGACACCGCCGAAGCGGTCCGTCGCGCGGATGTCATCTTTGTCGGCATTCCCGACACCAAACAACCGGCGGTGTACGAGAAGGACATTGCCCCGAATCTCACTCCGGGAAAAACCCTGCTCTTCAGCCACGGCTTCAGCATCCACTTCAAGACCATCGTTCCCCCGAAAAATGTGAACGTGATCATGGTGGCCCCGAAAGGCCCCGGACACATCGTCCGCCGCCAGTTCACCGAAGGCAAAGGCGTTCCCGCCCTCATCGCCGTTTACCAAAACCCCGGCAAAGACGCGAAGAAGCTCGCCCTCGCCTGGGCCAAGGGTGTCGGCGGCACACGCGGCGGAGTCATTGAAACCAGCTTCAAGGAAGAGACCGAGACTGATCTCTTTGGCGAACAGACCGTCCTTTGCGGCGGCTGCTCGGCCCTCGTTCAGGCTGGATTCGAAACACTCGTCGAGGCAGGTTACTCCCCCGAGATGGCCTATTTCGAGTGCCTCCACGAATTGAAATTGATCGTCGATCTGATGAACGAATCCGGCATCGCCGGAATGCGCTTCTCGATCAGCGAGACCGCCAAGTGGGGAGATGTCACCGTCGGCCCGAAAATCATCGACGCTTCCGTCAAGAAGCGCATGAAAGCCGCTCTCAAGGACATCCAGACCGGAAAATTCGCCAAGGAATGGGTCAATGAGTTCCAGACCGGCTACAAACGCTACAACTCGCTCCTGAAAGCGGGCGAAAAGCATCCGATCGAAAAGACCGGTGCCCGCCTCCGTTCGCTCATGCCCTGGATCAAAAAGAAAAACCTCAAAGGCGCCCAGGCCGCTTACTGAGAAAACCTTCCTTCAAAGGCGGACGGAGCGAACCTCCGTCCGCCTTTTTTTGCACCAAGACTTTCCCCGCGGAAAGCGAGATTTCTGCGACAGTTGCAAGCAAAGTAGCGAAACATTCCGATGGGGATTTTTTCTTCTTCCGGCCTTCGCCTGCTCCGCATTGGCTTGCAGAGTCTTTTCGTTTGTCAAAATTCCAGCCAACAGCTTTCTGGACGCCCCCACACACTCATCGAGCAATCCCTCCCAGCCCCCCTATTTCCCCCTATTTCCCCCATTCCGTCTTTTTCACCTTTTCCAGCTCCGCCACAAAATCCGGATCGGCCATCAGTTTGTTGAAGATCAACCGCCCCACCGCCCGCGAGGCAATCGTATCGCTCTGGTAATGCACCCCGGCCAAAACCCGATCCCACCCAACCTCCGCACCGCAATTCAGAAGTTGATATTTCTTTGACGGCTCCAACTCCCCGAGCACCAGCGCCAAAAGCCAGCCCCTCAAAGAATGTCCGCTCGGGTAGGAATAGCTGACATCCCGCCCGACATGCGCCACGACCCCTTCCTTCTCATGCGCGTCGACCGGCCGACGACGGACATAATACGCCTTCAACTCCTCCTTCACCGCCTCTCCCGTCTCTTTCACCCGCTTGAGCAAAATCTCCGTCCCGGGGTACTTCCCGGCCGTGAATCCCGGCCCCAGCACCTCGCCGAAGATGTCAAACGGATTCAGTTTCGCCGTTCGCTGCGAATGGGCGATCTGCTCCGGCGTCGCCCCCGCCTGCACCGCCAGCACATAATCCAGATCGCTCACATCCGACGCATCCCCCTCCTTCGGCGGAGGCGGAATCCTCTCCACAAAATAAGAAACCGGAGGCATCGGCCAGACGGCAACATCCTTCGCATGGCAAATCCCCGCAAACAGCAGGCAAAGAAAAAGAATTTTGGAACAGTGCTTCATGATGCAGGCATGAAAAAGCAGGTCTGGAGCGGAATGACAGAATTTTTGGAAAAAATCTCCCCGGCATGGGCCGCCCTCCCCTGCAAAAAATTCCAGCGGGACAGAAGGGATTTCAAACGCTCCTCCTTGGGAGAGAAACCGGTGTGATTATTGCCCGTCAAGCGAGACCGAAGCCGTCTGGCCGATCCGCAAGGGAACCGGAGGGGTTCCGCGAACCTGGACGCGGACAGGAAACCGGTTCGGAAGCCTCACCCAGTCGATCGTCTGGCTGACATCCGGCAGCAGTTGGACCGTGGAACCGTCGGGCACGAAAATCCCCCAGGCCACACTCTCCACCACGCCCTCGAAGGGAACGCTTTCATGTCCCATGAGCCGGATGACGGCCCTGCCACCTTCCGCAACATGCCGCAGCTGGGTTTCCTTGAAATAGGCGGCAACCCAAAAAGAACTCGAATCCACCAGGGCGAGGATCTGCTGCCCGGCGGTGACATACTGGCCCGGGGAGGTTGTCACGTTTGTCAGGTATCCATCGACAGGAGCAAAGATCTTCGTATAACCGAGGCTGAGCTTGGCATAATCCAGAGCGGCCTGCGCGGCAGAGACATCTGCCTGGGCTCCAATGTAGGCATCCTGGGCATTCTGGAGATCCCGGATGTCGGTCACCTTCGTCTGGTAGAGCACGGTCTGGCGGTCGAGTTCCTGTTTTGTCTGCACCGCCTTGGCCTGCGCCTGCTCCAACTTCCCGGTGCAGTTGTTGACATCGGCAACATAGGTCGCCGGATCGATCTCGAAAAGCAAATCCCCTTTCTTCACCTGCTGGTTGTCTTTCACCGGAATCTGGATGATCGGCCCACCCACCCGGCAGGCCACCCCCACCACGTTTGCCCGCACCTGGGCATCGCGCGTCCACGGACGCGTCACATAACGGTGATACATCGCCAGCGCCGCAAGGATGGCAAGGGCCACCACGACCGATGTGACAAGGTATTTCGATGGACCGGCTTTCATGGGGCGAGGAGCACTCCGAAGAGACAACCAAACAAAACGGCAAGCGCAACAAAGAAAAGCGGCACATGCCAGATGTGGCGGGTCCAGGCCCGGCGCTCCAGCTCGAGAACCACGATCCATGCGGCCAAAAAACCCAGCACGCAGATGATCATTCCCCAGGGCATCAGGAAATCCCCGATCTGGATCTCGGGAGCCCGGAAAAAATCGAGGATCGCCATGGAAAAACTTCCGGCCTCAGAGAATGCCCAGTTTCATTTTGCCGGCCTCGCTGATCATGGCCTGGTTCCACGGCGGATCCCAGACGAGCTCGACATCGGCGTCATCAACTCCCTCAAGCGAAAGGATCTTCCCGCGGGCGTCGGCGGCAATCGTGGGGCCCATTCCGCAGCCAGGGGCTGTCAGGGTCATTTTCACCAGCACCGCTGTTTTTCCATCCTCTTTCTTGCTGACCGAGCAATCGTAAATCAAACCGAGATCCACGACATTCACGGGAATCTCGGGATCGAAAACCGTCTTCAACTGCTCCCAAACCGCCTGCTCGGTTGTGCCTTCGACCTTGATTTTCGCCGAGGCGGCCTCGGGGTCGATGCCGAGGGCGTCGGCATCTTTGAGTTCAATGCGGGCAAGGCCGCCGGGAGTGGCCACGGTAAAGGTGCCGCCAAGGGATTGGGTCACGACCACCGACATCCCTGCGGGCAGGATGAGGGGATGACCGCTGGGGATCTGGATGGCATCGCAATCGCGGGAGAGGGTGATTTCGCCTTGGGTATTCATCGGTTCAGGATTGGAGTTTGATGGTGACTTTTTTCGGGGGTTGGAAACTGTCCAGAAGAGTCGGCCCGGCGGGTGCGGGAGAAGATTCGGAGGGCACTTCTCCAAGGGCATTCTTCAAGGCTCCCTCCACGAGCTGGGCGCAATGGATCTTCATCGGTGGCAGCGGGCCGAGCGGGGCGGAAAGTTCCGATCCCGAAAGCGCCAGGGCTTCTTCGGGGGTCTTTCCCTTGATCATCTCGGTGGCCATGCTGGCAACCGCAATGGCCGTCTGGCAACCGAAGGACTGAAAGGTCGCCTTGTCGATGACCTTGCGTCCGCCGTCTTCGCGGAATTTGATCCACATGCGGAGCATGTCCCCGCAATCGCTGCTCCCGGCGGTGCCCACCGCGTCGGCCCCGGTCATTTCCCCGAGATTCTTCGGATCGCTGATGGCGTCATCAATGGGATTGCTCATTCGACAGTGTAACGGGGCAGAGTGGAATCAACTTCCCGGCTCCAGGCATCAATGCCTCCCCGGAGGGCCCGGACATTTTCAAAGCCATGTCCGGAAAAATAGGCGGCAGCATCAAGACTGCGGGTGCCGGTGTGGTCGTGGATGATGATCAGTGTGTCTTTCGGACCGGCCATCAGGGATTGAATGAGATCCTGGCTGAACAGCTCCGAACCTTCGATCCGGACGGCCTCGTGCTCTTCCCGGGTCCGGATGTCGAGAAACCTCGCTCCGGGCTTCCCGCGGGCGGCCGCGGCTTCCTGCGGGGAAATGAAAACTTTTTCGTCCTGCTCGTGCGCCTCGCGGATTTTTCCCAGAACTTCCTCCGGGTCGATCCCCTCGTTCCGTGCGCAAACTTCGGCGAGGGTTTCATCGGGCCGGAACCCGCAACTGGCGCATCCGCCAATGTGATAATGGCGGAACAGAGCCCTCTGGGCACCGGGGAAGGCGGTCAGCAGTTCCTGCATGGAAATGTCGGACGTCAAAGTCATCTGCTCCGAAAGCTAGTGGGTTTGGAAAGGAATTCAACCCTGCGCACAGGAAACCTGCACGGCGGAATCACCGCCTCTTCATCTGTTGCAGCGTTTGGCGGAGGGTTCTGTCCGCCTCTTCCATTTCCGAGCGAAGCTGACGGGAAGAAATGGAAACGGCACCGAAGGACTCCACGGTCAGACGTTCCAGGTGGTCGTCGGTGGCCACGGTGACATCGCAGTCGGGCGCATACTTGGCGGCCAGTCTCTCGATGATCGAATCCGCGGTCTGCCCGGTCTTGGAGTAGAAAATTTTAATCCCTCCCGGTGCCCCCTCGCTGGAGGGCTTGACGCCGCGGCCATCGAACACCACCGCCACCGTCCAGTCGGATCCGTCCTGGAGGGCGGTGAGCATCCGGACGAGGGTTTCCCGCACGGAGGCTCCCTGGGTCGCATAGACTCCGGCCAGTTCCGGCCATTGGAAGATCATGCTGTGCCCGTCCACGATGAGGATTTTTTGTTTCACCGCAGGCTTCTCCGTGGAGGTTACTTGGCGTCCGGGAGAAGCTGGGCGTTGATCTTCTCAATCCCCCGGCGTGCAAAATCACTGGCGGGATAATTTTTCTGGGCCTTCAGGTACCAGGCCAGTGCCGATCCGAACTGCTCTTTCTGTTCCAATTCCTCGGCCCGCTTCAGTGCCCGGACAAAATCCGCCGCCTTGGTGGTGAGGTTCGCCCGGACCTGGTTGAGTTTGTTGTCGTTCGGGAACTGAAGGAATGCCGTCTCCGCGCTCTCCCACGCCCCGGCGAAGTCCCCGCGCTTCTCGACCTCCTGTGCCCGGATGATCGCGGCGTCGATCGTGGCCATGTCCTCAAGCACCCTGCGGAGCTGCTCCTGTTTTTCCGGGAACATCGCCGTGGCTGCAATGAAGCGCATCTTGTCGTCGGAAATCTGACGGTGGTTTTTCTGGCTCAGAAGCTGGTCAAAGTCCGAGAGCGCCCGCTGCTGGACGTCCGCCTGGCTGAAGATCATCCCCCCCACCTCGGCCAGCGCCGGATTCCGCGGCCAGATCTCCGTGGCCGCCTTGAGCTCGGCTTCCAGTGTGGCCTTGTCACCGCTCACCGCCGCATTTTTTGCCTTCGCGATATGCATGGCGGCAACCGTGCGGGCGGTCTCGATGGCGGCCATCGGCTTGGAATTGTCGAAATCCCTGGCGCTCTTCTCCAGATCCTTCACCAACTTCTCGGCCAGGGCATAGTCCTTGACCTCGATGGCGCTGATCAACTGGTTCGACTTCTGGGCAAAAGCCAGCGCCTCCCGCTTGTCATCACGCGGCAGGGTCCGGACCTCGGGCATGTATTCGCCGAGAACAAACGTCTCCGCAAGCCGCTTCGTGGCACTCTCCATCTCGTGCTTTTCCAGCAGGAATTTGAATGCCTGCACCCCTTCCCTCACATCGCGCATGGCCTCGTTCGCCAGGGAATCGAGCGTCCCCACGGTGGGAGGCATCCCGGTGGTCTTGGCGAACAGGCTCTTGGAGTCCTCCCCCACCCGGAGCAGGCTGTCGCCATCGCTGAAAACACTCCGGTAAAACCGCGTGCCAATGACGACGTGCTGGAAACGCCGCTGCAAAAAGTGCTGCACAATCAGGGCCTGGAACTCGATCTTCACCTGAAGCTCCGCGACTTCGCGCTTCAACTGGTTTGCCTTGAGCAGGGCATTCACCTCGGCAAGGCGCGTCACCAACGGCTGCATCTCGGTGTCCCGCTTCAACTGCTGTTGCTTTTTCCACTCCTCCGCCGCGGCGGATTCATTGCTCGACGGCGCTCCCAGGGACGACCCGACGGCCACCATCTTGGAATTCCACTCCAGCCGCTTGCGCTCGTTCTCCAGACTCTGGTTGGCGGCGGACAGACGCTCGCCGGACCTCTTGGCCAGCCAGGCGGCATAGACCTGGTTCGCAATGGCATCGCACAGACGCGCATCGATGTCGAATTGCGACGCCTGCGGCAAAAGCTGGAAGGCTTCGTCGGTGGACTTCGGCGTGATTTTGTTCGGTGCCAGCTTGTCCATGATCTCGGAGAGAATCCGGTTGTAATCCCGGTCGCTCTCCGTCGTGGCCTCGGGGGCATTCAGGAACTTTTCGAACCGCGCCTCAAAAACCCGGTTGTTGTTGATATTCCAGTTCTTCCCGTCCCATTGGATGATCTCGCTGCCGGGATCCAGAAACGGCATGTCCTTTCCCAAAAAACTCGACCCTCCCCCGGATGCGGCGGCTTTTCCGGAAGCCCCGCCCTCCTGCCCGGAAGAACTCTGCGCCGGTGCGGACGCCTGCGGAGACGGTTGCGCCGCCTGCTGGTCCGGCACCTGCGCCACAGCCAGAACAGGCAGAAACAAGATGAGACAACGTTTTCTCATGCCTTCGAAAGATTCCTGGTTTTCAGCACCCCGTTTTCATCCACCTCCAGGACAAAAATGAATTTCTGCCCCTTCTGGATATTGATCACATTGAACTCCGGCGTCACCAGGACCGGGAGGATGTCGTCCTCCACCTCGACCGCGATCAGACGTCCGGACGTCGGCGACCAAGCCAGTGAATTCGAGACCTCCCCCTCAATCTTGTAGACATTCCCCCGGAGGCTGTTCGCATTGTCCAGATACGCGGGCACATCAAGAACACTCACCGTGCGGAACGGATCGGAACCGGCGGAAAGAAAAAACCGGGAGCCGAAAAAGGCGACCAGAACCAATACGGCGGCGGCAACCAGCCACACCGGCCGGACGGAGGATTTTTTTCGACGTGCCATCTGGAATCTGTATCTGCGGAAGAAGGGAACTTCAAAAGGAATTAACACAACACCCCGGCCTCTGGCGATTCCGAAATGGCCCGAAGTGATCCACCATCGAACACGGAAAAAAGAAAGAGTATTGAGATTGCACAAGGGATAGGGCATGCTTCCCGATTCACGCAGTTGCGAAAACAGGCATATCCAGCATGAAGATCTACATCGACGGACAATTTTACGACAAAGAAAATGCGAAGGTCTCGGTTTTTGACCACGGCCTGCTCTATGGCGACGGGGTTTTCGAGGGAATCCGTTTCTACAACGGACGCGTCTTCCGGCTGGAAGAACACATCGCCCGGTTGTTCGATTCGGCAAAGGCCATCTGCCTGGAGATCGGAATGACGGTAGAGGAAGTTTCCGAAGCCCTGCTGGAAACAATCCGGCAGAACAACCTGCAGGATGGTTACGTGCGGCTGGTGGTGACCCGAGGCAGCGGAGATCTCGGACTCAACCCTGCGCTCTGCCCGAAGGCCACGGTTTTCATCATCGCCTCAAAAATCACCCTCTACCCGCAGGACAAATATGAGAACGGCCTGCACGTGGTGACCTGCGCCACCCGCCGGATCCCCCACGGCGCACTCAGCCCCATGGTGAAGTCGCTGAACTACCTCAACAACATCCTCGCCAAAATCGAAGCCCAGCAGGCCGGCGCGGGCGAAGGACTCATGCTCAACGAGCAGGGTTACGTGGCCGAATGCACGGGCGACAATATTTTTACGGTGAAAAACGGCCGCATCTTCACGCCTCCAATCTCCTCGGGAGCGCTTGCCGGCGTGACCCGTTCCGTGGTTTTTGAGCTGGCCGCCGGATTGGGAATCGCCCTCTCCGAGCCGGAAATGACCCGCTACGATATCTTCACCGCCGACGAATGCTTCCTCACCGGAACCGCCGCCGAGGTGATCCCCGTCGTGCGCCTGGACAACCGGGTGATTGGGAACGGCTCGCCCGGTCCTGTCACCAAACGCCTGATCGCCGCTTTCCATGAGTTGACAGCCGCCTCCGGCGCGGTGATTTATAAATAGTATGCTGTGTGATGTCTGCCAGTCGAAGGAAGCCACCGTCTTTCTCACCCAAATCGTCGAGGGGAAGATGCAGAAGGTCAACCTCTGCGAAGCCTGCTCGAAGGAAAAGGGTGTGAACGACCCCACCGGCTTTGCCCTGGCGGATCTCCTCATGGGACTCGGTGCCGCGCAGGAAATCGACAAAAACCCCGGCGCACTGAAATGCCCGGTCTGCGGGTTCACCCAGGCCGATTTCAAAAAAACCGGCCGCCTCGGTTGCAGCGCCTGCTACGGAGTGTTTTCCGACGGACTCTCGGGCATGTTGAAGAACATGCACAAGGGCACCGCCCATACCGGAAAGTCTCCGGCCGCCTTCCGCGCGATCCGCCAGCACGGGGAAAAAATGAAGTCCCTCCAGGAAAGTCTCAACCAGGCGGTCGCCGCCGAGGAATACGAACGCGCGGCCGATCTCCGCGACCAAATCCGCCAGATCGAAGCCGGGATCAGGGCATGAAATTTTCCCGCATCATCGCAAATTCCGGAGAGTGGCTCTCGGGCGACGGCCCGCACAGGAACATCGTCGTCAGCAGCCGCGTCCGCCTCGCCCGCAACCTCCGCGAGAAACCGTTTCCCGGTTGGGCAAAAAAAGCGGAACGCCTCGACGTCATGCGCCTCGTGAAGGACGCCGTCGAACACCTGCCCGAGATGGCGGAATCCTACTCGGAGAACCTTGAAGCCCTCTCCCCCTTGGAAAAGCAGGTGCTCGTCGAACGCCATCTCATCAGCCGCGAACATGCCGCCAAGGGAGTCGGGAGCGCGGTCGTCATGAATGCCCCCCAAACCCTGAGCGTCATGATCAACGAAGAGGATCATCTCCGGATGCAGGCGATTTGTTGCGGCCTCCAGCTCACGAAAGTCTTTTCCATGATCGACCGGGTGGATTCCGAACTCGAAGAGATGCTCGACTACGCCTACGACTCCGAACTCGGCTATCTCACCGCCTGCCCGACCAACGTCGGCACCGGAATGCGCGCCTCGGCGATGCTCCACCTTCCGGGCCTCGTCATGAGCGAACAGATCAACAAGATCGTCAACTCGGTCAACAAGATCGGCCTCGCCGTCCGCGGTCTCCACGGCGAAGGCACCGAGGCCATGGGCAACCTCTTCCAGGTTTCCAACCAAACCACCCTCGGAGAAACCGAGGAGGAGATCATCGGACGCCTCAACCGGGTGATCGAGCAAATCCTCGAACACGAGCAAAACGCCCGCGCACTCCTCGCCCAACGCAAGGCCGTGACCCTCTACGACCAGATCGGACGCGCCTACGGGGTTCTCTCCCACGCCTATTCCATGAGCTCGAAGGAGGCCCTCAATCTTCTCTCCATCATCAAATTGGGAGTGGACCTCGGGGTTTTTCCGGAATTGTGCCGTTTTCCCGTGGACGAACTCTTCATCGAAACCCAGCCGGCCCATCTTCAAAAAGGAGCCGGAACACAAAAAATGTCGGCGGATGAAAGGGACTCCTTGCGCGCGGCCATAATCCGCGCAAAGTTGCATCAGGTGCCGGAGCCCGATATCGCCCACCTGAAAGCGAGAACTCCGGAGCCCACCGAGGAAAAAAATGATGAATAACTTCACCCCACGCGCACAGCAGGTTCTGGCTCTTGCCCGCAAAGAGGCGGACAGGTTCAATCACAACTACGTTGGAACAGAGCACCTCCTGCTCGGCCTCATCAAGCTCGGTCAGGGCGTGGCGGTCAACGTCCTTCAGAAGATGGGCCTGGATCTGGAAACCGTCCGCATGGAAGTGGAAAAACAGGTCGGCTCCGGTCCCGAGACCAAGATGGTCGGGAACATCCCCTACACCCCGCGGGTGAAGAAAGTTCTCGCCCTTGCCGGCAAGGAAGCCAAAAGCCTCCAGCATTCCTACGTCGGCACCGAGCACATCCTCCTCGGACTCCTGCGCGAAGGGGAAGGCGTTGCCGCCCGGGTGCTCAAAAATCTCGAGATCGACATCGAAAGAACCCGCAACGAAATCCTCCGGGAGCTCGATCCCAATTTCGCCCCGCAGGAAGAAGGCGATGCCATCCCCGCGGAAACCGGCGGCAAGAAGGATGGGAAAACCCCCGCCCTCCGCGCCTTCGGACGGGACCTCACGGAACTCGCCAAAAAAGGAGAACTCGACCCGGTCATCGGACGCGCAGATGAAATCGAGCGCGTCATCCAAATCCTCTGCCGCCGCACCAAGAACAATCCGGTTCTCATCGGCGAAGCCGGTGTCGGAAAGACAGCCATTGCCGAGGGACTCGCCCAGGAAATCGTCGCAGGGAACATTCCCGAGCTTCTTCACGAAAAAAAGGTCATCACCCTCGACCTCGCCCTCATGGTGGCTGGCACGAAATACCGCGGGCAGTTCGAGGAACGGATCAAGGCGGTCATGGACGAAATCCGCCGCAACAAGAATGTCATTCTCTTCATAGACGAACTTCACACCATCGTCGGAGCCGGTTCGGCCGAAGGGGCGATGGATGCCTCGAACATCATCAAACCCGCCCTGAGCCGCGGCGAACTCCAGTGCATCGGGGCGACCACCCTGAATGAATATCGGAAATACATCGAGAAGGATGCCGCCCTGGAACGTCGCTTCCAGACGGTCAAGGTCGAGGCTCCGTCCGTGGAGGAGACCATTCTCATCCTCAAGGGCATCCGTCCGAAATACGAAGCCCACCACAAGGCCAAAATCCTCGATGTCGCCCTCGAAGCCGCCGCCAAACTCACCGATCGCTACCTGACCGGACGCTTCCTGCCGGACAAGGCCATCGACGTCATGGATGAAGCCGGATCCCGCGCCCGCATCGCGGCCATGACCCGCCCGCCGAACGTCAAGGACGTCGAGGCCGAAATCGAACGCATCCGCCTGGAAAAAGAAGCCGCCATCAAGGCCCAGGACTTTGAGAAAGCCGCCGCCCTGCGGGACACCGAGAAACAGGCGAAGGAAAAACTCGATGCCATCCTCGGAGAGTGGAAGTCCAGCAAGGACGAGAAGGAGGTCGTCGTCTCCGACGAGGAAATCATGCACGTCATTTCCAAGTGGACCGGCGTTCCCCTCTCCCGCATGGAACAGCAGGAAACCGCAAAACTCCTCGCCATGGAAGCCGACCTGCAGGGCAAGGTCATCGGCCAGGACGAAGCCGTTGTGGCCATCAGCAAGGCCCTTCGGAGGTCCCGCGCCGATCTTAAGGATCCCCGCCGCCCGATCGGCTCGTTCATTTTCCTCGGCCCCACGGGCGTCGGAAAAACCTTCCTGGCACGCACCCTGGCGGAGTTCATGTTCGGCGATGCGGATGCCCTCATCCAGATCGACATGAGCGAATACATGGAGAAATTCACCGCCTCGCGCCTCATCGGTTCGCCTCCGGGCTACATCGGTTATGAGGAAGGCGGACAACTCAGCGAGGCCGTGCGCCGCCGCCCGTATTCTGTCGTGCTTTTTGACGAAATCGAAAAAGCCCATCCGGACGTCATGCATCTCCTCCTCCAGATTCTGGAAGAGGGAAAAATCACCGACTCCCTCGGCCGCAAGATCGACTTCCGCAACACGATCATCATCATGACCTCGAACGTCGGGGCGGAACTCATCAAAAAGCAGACCACTCTCGGCTTCGGCGCCCCGAAACTGGACGACAACTACGATACGATGCGCGGGAAGATCCTTGAGGAAACCAAACGGGTCTTCAAACCCGAGTTCCTCAACCGCCTGGACGACATCATCGTCTTCCACACGCTCCAGAAACCCGATCTGGTCAAGATCGTGAATCTCGAAACCGAGAAGGTCGTCTCACGGATCAAGACCAAAGACATCCATCTCACCCTGGATACCGCAGCCCAGGAGTTCCTCATTGAAAAAGGCTACGATCCCACCTACGGAGCCCGCCCGATGCGCCGGGCCGTGGAAAGATACATGGAAGATCCCATGGCCGAGGAAATCCTTCGCGGCAACATCAAGCCGGGCGACCACGTGACCGTCAAACGAAACGGCGAAAAACTCGCTTTCACCGTGGACAAATCGACAGCAGAACCTGTCGGTGAATCCGCCGCCTGAGCGCCTTCGGAAAAACGGAAACTTGCGCCGGGCTGCTGCTGAAAAAGCACCGGAGCCCATAAGCACCCCTATTGCGTGATCTCTGCCTGGAGGACGGAGAACCGCGCACTCGACGCAGTAAACCCGGAAACGGCGATAGGAAAAAGCCGTTTTGCGCGGAGGGGTTGATGCACAGTGATGTGTGAAAAAAACCAGCACATCCGCGACCGCACAAAACGATACACGCAACTTTGCCGCGCTCTTTGGAGGAGGCGAGCTCAAAATGAGCAGCACGGCGAAGGCGGTGACGCCGTTTGGAGGCTTGGTGTCCTTTTTCGCCTGGCTGGGAGCCCTTGGCTACGGGGCGAGGATCACGGCAGCGATGCCCTTTTTCCGGGACTCCCGGGCTCCAGCGTCGCTTCCACCCACCTCAGACCCGCAGGCTTGCCTGTCCCCCCTCCCGGCTTGTTCATCCGTCGCGCTTTTCCGACCCAACGTAAGCGTCAGCGTACGGACCTTTCGAAATGTGCTTGACGAGTCAGAGGAATGA
>CAZPEN010000002.1:0-160487 GCA_964585615.1 uncultured Chthoniobacter sp.
ACTGAGAAGGATCCGGATGACAGGGCGTCCTCGAATTGACATGCGAGGAGCCTACACCCTCTCCTTGTTTATGTCAATGACTTGTCTGACAGGATATTAGAGCGGTTTAAATAATAATGTGGCCACTGATTTGCGAGCGCCGAGAGTTGCAGGGGTGCGGCGGCAGTGAAGCGGCTGTGTGAAAACACACTGCCCGAACTGCTGACGCAGTCCTGTGGCTCTCGCCGCCGCAAAGCAGCGGCTATAGAATTGTTTAAACCGCTCCAAGTGAACAGTATTGGATTTAACCCGCTCCAGCCTGTTTTCCGGCCAGCCAGTCGCGCATGCTCACCCGCGAGGGCTCGCATCCCGCGCACTCAATCTCCGAAAGCACCCGCTCACAGGTCATGATGTGCCGGTCCCGGCGGTAAATCTGGTAATCCGCCCGCGCTTTCTCCGGCGTAAGATTGATCGTGGCAAGATTCGCCCCGGCTTTCAGTGCCCCGGCATATCCGCCCTCCCCCGCAAGACTCATGGCGCTCACCGCAGGAATGATCCCCTCCGGCTGGAGCAACCGGAGCCCCGCCACGGCATTCAACACCGCCGGGAGCCCCGCCGCCGGATGTCCCGAGAAGCGGGTGTTTTCCCCCGGAATAAACGGACTCACGCTGCATCCGGCCAGCGGCAGGCTTTGCAGCAAATACACTGTCTCCTTAAGAATCGCCTCCGTCTGTCCCGGCAGCCCAAGAACAAATCCGGAGGAAACCTTCCAGCCGGTCTCCGCGAGATGGCGAATCGCGGCGATGCGTTCCTCCAACGACCCCGGAGCCCCCACTTCGCGGTAATGCCCGGCATTCCCCGTCTCCACTTTGATCACATAATAATCCGCCCCCGCCTCACGGAGCGCCGCATAGTCTCTCCCCCGAAGTGTCCCCAGGCACACACTCAACCCAAGCGAAGTCTCGCGACGCAGCCTCTCCAGCAAAGGGATCGCAATTTCCCGCACCGCCACCGGATCTTCCCCGGCCTGAATGTTCAGATCCGTCACAAACTCCGGAATCCCCGGCAGCACATCCTCCAGAATCTCGTCCACGGAAAGCCGAAACCTCCGCAGCCCGCGGTGATCGCGCCGCATCGCACAATACCCGCAGTTCTCCCGGCAGTAATTCGAGATCTCCACCACCCCGCGCACGAAGACGGTTTTTCCAAAGCGGGCCTCCCGGACATCCGCAGCCCGGCGATGAAGCCGTTCCTGCGCATCGCCCGTAAGTTCCAAATACGCGGAAAAAGAATCAACCGGAAACACAGGGAACATTATCCACCAATGTCTTGGGAAAAGACAACCTGGGAAATCCCGCGCCTGCTACAAACGGACGGCCGCCTCCAAAATCCGCAAGGTCTCGCAGGCATTGTGCTCGATGGAAAATTCCGCGGCCCGTACCGCGCAGACCGTCCGCGCCACTTCACGCCGACAAGGCTCCCGCCATTTCTCGATCTCCTCCGCCAGCGCCAAGGCATCCCCCTCCGGAACGATCCCCCCATGGACCCCTGGCTCCAGAATTTCGGAACATCCATTGGCCGGGGTCGTGATCACAGGCAACCCCGCCGCCAGCGCCTCCAGGCACGCGTTGGAAAAAGGATCATACCAAGTCGGGAGCACGAAAACATCGGCAGCACCGAAGAGGGCCGCCAAGTCGCCTGTCGGTCCCAGAAAACGCACCCGGGACGATCGAAAAGCATCGGCCGGACCGCGACCGGCGACAAGGAGAGTCGTGCTTTCCATCATTTCCACGGCCCGGATCGCCGTGCGGAGCCCCTTGCGCTCCCATCCGGAGCCCACAAAAAGCGCACAGAATTCCCCTTCGTCCAACCCCAGCCGCCCACGGGAAACAGAGCGACCTTCGGGCGGCGTGGGCGCGGACAATCCATTGTAAACAACATGGACCCTCCCGGCGGGGAATCCCGAAAAAGCCAGGATCTCTTCCCGCACCATCCGCGAGTTGGCAATGATCGCCCGCGTGTTCTCCGGATCAAAAACCTGCTGCTCCAGTTCCAAAAGCTGCCGGTGCTTGGGATTGAGCCACCGCGTGGCCCGTTTCCAAAACGGCTCGAACGCCGCTCTCCTCCGCAGCCAGGCCGCATGAACGCCATCCCCCGCGCGGAACACCTCGCACCCCGGCACCCGCTCCAGGCTCAGGTGAACATCACATCCGGTGTGCGCCGCTCGAAATGCCTCCGCAAACTCCGCGGGCGACCGCGCCGGAAGACGCACCATGCCACCATGCGCCCAGCGCGATTCCGGCCAATCGGGAGTCGTCACCAACACCGGTTCCTGTCCCAGCGCCACCAGCCCGGAAGCGAGACGGACAAGGTAGGCTTCCGCTCCGCCGGTCGAAGAGTGACCGCGCCGGACAAGACCGATTTTCATCAGGAATGCGCTTCCGGCTCGGCTTTGGGCGGACGCCCCAACAACTCCCACATCGCCTCATGCGGTGCCCTCCCCTCATAGAGCACCGCATGAATCTGACCCGTGATCGGGGCTTCAACACCGAGCCGCTCCGCACACTGCCAGGCACTCAGGGCGGTGGGAATGCCCTCGGCGACCATCTGCATGGATGTCTGGATTTCCGCAGGAGATTCCCCCCGTCCAAGTCGTTCCCCCACATTGCGGTTCCGGCTGTGGCGGCTGAAACACGTCACCATGAGATCCCCCACGCCGCTGAGCCCGAAAAAAGTCTCGCGACGGCCGCCCAGTGCCACCCCCAGCCGCATCATCTCCGCCAACGAACGCGTCACCAGTGCGGCTTTTGCATTGTCGCCCATGTTGAACCCATCCGAAGCCCCCGCCGCAATGGCAAACACGTTTTTCAACGCCCCTCCAAGCTGGATGCCCGTGACATCGTCACTCGTGTAAGCCCGGAAACTGGGAAGCGAAAACGCCCGCTGGAGCGGCTCAAGAAGCTCCGCATGCCGCGAACCGATCACCCCGGCCGCCGGAATCTTCTGGGCCACTTCCTCCGCATGGTTCGGTCCGGAAAGAACCGCCATCCGACACCCGGGCAGGGCCTCGGACAAAACCGTCTCCATGAGTTTTCCCGAATCATGCTCGATCCCCTTGGTGCAGGAAACAACAACCGTGCCGTCCTTCGGTCCATGGGAAGCCAGCCTCATGGCCACTTCCCGGATGGCCTTCGACGGCGTTACAAAAAGAATCATGCCCGCATCCAGCGTCTCGGCCAGATCCCCCGTGGCATACACATTCGGCGGCAACCTCATCCCCGGCAGATAGGCACTGTTGGTCCGCCGGGAAATCAATTCCTCGATGACCTTGGGATTGTGCCCCCACAGGAGCACCTGCCCGCGATGCTCCGCAAGCAGGACGGCCAGTGCCGTCCCCCACCCCCCGGCTCCGATAATGCTGATTTTCTTGAACATGATTATTTTTCCCGGGCCTTTCGCTCGAAGCGTTTCTCGGTTCCCGCGATCAGGCGACTGATATTGTCCTTGTGACGCCAGATCGCAAGCACACTCATCAACCCGGAAATCGCCACCAACATCGGATCGCACCTCCCCATCAACATCATCGCAAAAGCCGCGCTCGGCAGGGTCACCGCAGCCCCCAGCGAGGCCACCGACACAAACCGCGTGGAAAAAAAGAGCCCCAACCAGACCACGAGACCGGCGAGAAAGACCGGAAAGGGAAACAACGTGAGCATGATGCCCGCGGACGTGGCAATCCCCTTCCCCCCCTTGAATTCCAACCACACCGGAAAACTGTGCCCGACAATGGCGAAAAGCGCCGCAATCACCGCCACATGCACGGCATTCTGCCCCCGGAATGCGGGAAGCACCGCAAGCGAAAAACCCACCAGAACAGCCAGCCCGCCCTTGAACGCATCGGCTGCAAAAACCGCATAACCCCACTTTTTTCCCAGAACACGCAGGGCATTGGTGGCCCCGACATTGCCACTGCCCACCGTGCGAAGATCCACCCCGCAAAACCGCCCGGCAATATACCCGCTCGGAAAAGATCCGATCAGATAGGCAAGGACGGCGGCAACAAGGAAGACAACCACGAGTCAGAAATGTCCGGCGAAACTTGTCTCCTCAAGAAAAATCCGCGAACAAATTCGTCACACGCCCCCGGCTTCCCCCGTCAACAGGTGGTGCGAAAAACCGCTTCTCTCCGGGGAGGCTCACACGAGCTTCACAAACGGCGGCACCGGACAATCCAGCGAGTCGGAAATGGCGCGCAGGAGTTCCACCTGCTCGTCGTTCACCTCCCCGTCATGCATCACAACCGCCCCGCAGGCAGTCAAAATCGTCCGCTTCACATCGGGAGCAGCCGCACCGATCTTGTCGAGCGCGGCGTCGAATGCCTGAAGGTCCACGACCGGCTCGCGCGTGAGCGGGAAAGCGGAAGGCTTGATCAAAAGCTCGGTGATTCCCGACTGGAAGGCGGCGTCGCGCTGTTCCTCCGTCCCCGGATCCATCGTGGCCAGCGAAGCCAGCAACACGCCGGTCTCCGGCAGCAGGGGCATGAGAGACTTGTAAACCACCGGCGTGCCCGTGGCATTCGTGAAATAAAGATCCAAATGCCGGAGCAGGATCTTCTGAAGCGTGTATTCAAAGAGCTGAATCTGGCCGTCGGCTTCCACGAGCTTTTTGACATTGTCCCGAAAAACCCCGTATTGCTCCTGCGACAAATGCCGCAGGGTGGGAATCGAAATGTCCACCAGCCCCAGCCGCTGCGCGGAACTCAGCCCGGCCCGCTTGTCAAAATACGCGAGAATTTCCACCCGGAACCGGTCGTCCGCATCAATGAGGGCGATCTGGTGCTCGCGCATCCTTTCGTTGTCGGAAAGCAAAAGGGAATAGACCAGAGCGCAGGCACCGTGCAGTTCCCTCGTGGCCGATTTTGCCTGTTCGGGCAGGCCCGCCAGCAAGGCCGCCGCCTCCGCCACCCGGGGCTGCCCCGGCAGAAGAGCCTCTGCCAACCGTCCGCCCACAATCGTCTCTTTCTTCGGGGAATTCGGCTTCACCGGCGCCCAGGCCTTGGCCGCCGCAATGTCAAACCCCGGCGCAATCTGCCCGATCCGCTCCTCAATCGGAGGATGCGTCGCAAACCACGCCAGCCAGGAATCACCCACCCCGTTGCCGAAGAACATGTGGCTGGCCTCCTCCGCCCGCGGGTTTTCGATCCGCGAGGAAAATTTTGCGATCTTCGCCAGCGCCCCGGCCAGACCCTCCGGGTTCCGTGTGTATTGAACCGCCGAGGCATCCGCAAGAAACTCGCGCTGACGGCTCACCGCCGCCTTGATCAGTTTCCCGAAAAACACCCCGATCCAGCCCACAAGATAAAGCGTCAATCCGCAGGCAATGAATACAAAGAAACCGATCGCTTTGCTCTTGCCGTCGGAAGAGGACTCCGAACGCGGGGCATAAACTCCCATGCGAAGCAAAAAACCCCCGATGAGCGCCAGCAGAAGAATGCCATTCAGAATGCCGATCAGCCGGATGTTCAGCCGCATGTCTCCGTGCAGGATGTGGCTGAACTCGTGCCCGATCACCCCCTGCAACTCATCGCGCGAAAGACGGTCAATGCACCCGCGGGTCACCCCGATCGCCGTGTCTCCCGGCCCGTGCCCCGCCGCAAAGGCGTTGATCGTGGAATCCTCCAGCACATAAATCTCCGGCACCGGCACCCCGGAAGCAATGGACATTTCCTCCACGACATTCACCAGCCGCTGCTCCGCGGGATCCGAACTGTTCATGTCCACCGGCGTTCCCCCCAGCATCGCCGCCACCGCCCGCCCGCCTTTCGCCAGTTCCAGGCTCTTGGCCACACTCCCAAGCACCACAAGCGCCACCACCCCGCCCGAGACCATCAGCAACAACTCCGGATCGGTCAGGGAAATGTCGAAAATCAATGCAAAAACGATTTGCAACGTGAAAATGATCCCCGCCACCGCCAAAAGAAAGTAACACACCAACCACTTCGTCCGGGTTTGTGCCCGCTCCTGTTTGTCGAAAAAATCCATGGCGGCTCCAACTTGCCAAGTTCACGGCGGGAGTCAATCCACGGGGCGGGCAACGATTGACAATCCCGGCCGCCCGTCACACGATTCCCTCCATGTTCAAGCGTCTTTGCTACCTCATCGCCGAGGGGTTCGAGGTCTGCTCGATCCAGGCAATGGATGCCGACGCGCCCAAAAACGCGAAAATCCTTTATCGGATCAAGGCCTCCTCGGAGCACTGGAGATTGCTTTCGGAGGAGTTCTGTGTGAATGCCCGCGAAAGCGAAGCCTGCGCCGAACTCTTTCTCGATTACCTCCACTCAAAGCGCACAAACTGACTTCATACCGAAAACGGTTTTTCTCTGCGAAAAAGGAAAATCTCCGCTTCAACTCTTCTCCAGGCGCGGGATGAGATGCACGTTGGGCACCTTGATCCGGGCCTCAACCGGTGAACCGGGATGCAACTCAAGTTCCTCGGCACTCTGTCTCGTCAAGACAGCCTGGAGGGGAAACCCACAGTCCATCCCAACCCGGACAAATCCTCCCTCCCCGACCACGGAAACCACGCTCCCGGACAAACGGTTCCGAGCACTGCATGCCGGTGCTCCCTGCCGCGTCAACATCACGTCTTCCGCACGAATGCAGACAGAAACGGATGTGCCGGGCGACAGGGGATCCGGGGAAAATGCCAAAAGCTGAAGCCCTGCCGCCCGAACGCCTGCCAGTTGCCCGTCACAGGATTCCACAATCCCTCCCACCACCGCATCCACCCCGAGAATGCCGGCCGCCTCCAGGCTGGCCGGACGGTTGAAGATGTCGTGCGGAAGTCCGCTCTGGAGGACTTTTCCCCCGTGCATCAGAACCAAAGTGTCGGCCAGCGCCAGCGCCTCGGCTGCATCGTGTGTCACAACGATGCTGGGAATGCCGGAGCGGATCAGCAGGGAGTGGAGTTCCCCGCGCAAATACCGGCGGGTTGGCGCATCAAGCGCGGAAAGTGGCTCATCAAGCAGCAGGAGTCCCGGCCGCCTCGCAACCGCCCGCGCCAGCGCAACCCGCTGCTGCTGCCCGCCGGAAATTTCGGAAGGACGTCTGTTGGCCAGATTCCCGATCCCCAGCCACCCGAGCGTCTCCCCGACGCGCCGCCCCTGCTCCGTGCGGCCCAGTCTCCCGAGCCCGTAGGCCACATTCTCCGCCACACTCAAATGGGGAAAAAGCGCATAATCTTGCGGCACAAACCCCATGCTCCGTTCCTGCGGCGGCAGACAAACCCCCGCCCCGGAATCAAACCAAATTTCTCCTCCCATCCGGATGACTCCCGACTCCGGACGCAACAACCCGGCCACCACACGCAAAACGGTCGTCTTTCCCGACCCGGATGCCCCGAACAACACCGTCACCCCCGCACGATCCACCGGCACCTGCAACCCCTCCACCACCACACCAGCCCCATTCCTGTGGCGCACGGAAAACGTGATCAGGAGACTTTCGGCCATGGTTCCCTCCCGGTCCGGTTTTGCAAAGAATACATCACACTCAAAACAACAAGCGAAAACCCCAGCAACACCCCGGCCGTCCACCCCGCCGTCACATAATCCATCGCCTGCACGGAATCATAGATCGCCATGGAAATCGTGCGCGTGGCCCCGGGAATGTTTCCGCCGACCATGAGCACCACCCCGAACTCCCCGACGGTGTGCGCAAAACTCAAAACCATTCCCGCCATCACCCCGGGCCACGACAACGGCAGCACAACCCGGAAAAATGTCGCCAGGGGAGAAACCCCGAGACACCACGAGGCCTCGATCTGCCTCCGGTCAACGGAACGGAACCCCGCAAGAAACGGCTGGACCGCGAACGGCAGACTGTAAATCACGGAGGCAATCACCATCCCCGGAAAAGAAAACACCAGCCGCAGTCCCCACAGCGACTCCACAACAGATCCGACTGCTCCCCGCGGCCCCAGAAGCAACAGAAGGTAAAAACCCAAAACCGTCGGCGGCAGCACAATGGGCAACGCCACCACGGCTTCAATCCCCCCCCGCCACCGGCACCCCGTCGTGGCCAGCCACCATGCAAAAGGAAGTCCGACCCCCACCAAAATCAGGGTCGTCACGACCGCAAGGGCAAGGGTCAGTTGGATCGCCTGCCAGTCCGGCATCACGCCTCCCCGGGCAACAGAAACCCGAATTTTTTCAAAATCTCCCGGCCGGTGGCAGACCGCAGGAAAGCGGCCAGTTCGCGGGCGGCCGCCGGATTCCCCGCCCGCGTGAGCACCACCCCGGCCTGCTCCATTTTTGGAAAGGCCTCCAACGGGACACTCCAATACCGCCCCTTCCCGGCCATCACAGGTGCCACGGCCAGCGAAAGGGACACAATCCCGATGTCGGCCGCCCCGGATTCCACAAACTGGGCGGTCTGGGCGATGTTTTCCCCAAAGACCAGTTTGGATTTCACCGCCTCATACACTCCAAGCGACTTCATCGCGGCCACTGCCGCCTGCCCATAGGGCGCATGTTCGGGATTCGCCACCGCCACCTTGCCGGCCGCGGACAACCTCAAAGCCTCCATCCCAAGACGCTCCACATCGAGACCCGACTCCCGGGGCACCCAAACAGCCAGACGACCCACCGCATAAAGAAACAACGACCCCTCCACCGCATGCCCTCCCGCAAGCAGATTCTCCGGATACTTCCTGTCGGCGGAGAGAAACAGATCGAACGGCGCCCCATTGGCAATCTGGGAACAAAGGATGCCTGACGACCCATAGCTTGCTTTGACATCAACCCCGGGATGCTCCCTGCAGAATGCATCCAAACAATCCTCCAAGGCAAACTTCAAGTCCGCCGCAGCGGCGACGGTCAGCGTCTCTGCCTGCACAGACGGCAGCACCCCCATCAGAAACAGGGAAGCCAGTACGGCAAGAATGGGTTTCATCGGCGGGATTGTTTTTGAAGAAGTCTCTGCAACAGGGCTGACAATGGTTCGTTCGTCCCCCCCCGCTGAAAGCAGACGGAATACTCGTTTTTTCATGGTTTGCGTTGGTTTTGCCGACATTTGTTAAGATCATTTTGCCCCATCGGATTCCAAGCCCCCACTTCGGGACAACCGCCGCGCAAAGACCGAACGGTAAGAAAACAAAGCTTCATGGCCGGTTTTCAAGCGGAAAAAACAAAGGAACCCCGTCCGGCTGGGCCCGGGCATAATCGCGAAGAAATTGCTGGCCCCGGGGCCCCGTCAAATAGTCGCCCAGCAATCGCGCCTCCTCGCTTCGCACGGAAGGAACTCTTCTCGGATCGGCTTCAACGACAACATAGGGACGCTGCATGTCGGGATCCCCCTCGACAGCAATCTGCATTCCCCCCTGGGGCAGCTTTCCAAAAAGCACGGGAATCCGTCCGCTCAAAACATAGGCCCCCTGGCGCTCGGCAAAGGAAAGCAGTTCCGTTGGCGTACCACTCTGATCCGCCAGCAGCCATTCTCCAACCGGCCTGATTCCCGCCTTGTTCCAAAGCTTCTCGGCAATGATCCGCTTGCCGGCTCCCTTTGCATCCACAAAACGACATTTTTTCTCCGCTATTTTTTTGAGTGCGGCCGCACCGTCCTTCCAGCCCATGATCCCCGCAGGATCGCCGGGCGGAGCCAGAATCACGAGCTCGTTGCGCGACCAGGGGCGGATATTCCGCGCAAACCCGGCGGCCACCAAATCGGTCGCCGCATCGCTGGAGTGCATGGTGAGCACATCCGCAATCCCTTCACGAAATGCGGGACAAATCACCTCCTTGTTTCCACAGATGGCCACTTCAACTTTCACACCGGTCTCCTTCTCAAACTGCGCAGAGAGCTTTGCCCACATCCCGCTCATGACCATGCCGCCAATCACGGCCACCCGCACGGATTTCGCTTCCGCTTCCTTCTCCCGGCAACCGCTCTGAAGGCCGAGCACCGCTGCGCACAACAACGCCGCAGTCGGGAGGAAAACCCTCCGTTGCATCGGCATCCTGCCCATGTCTTGATGGATGGTTGAACATCGCCAGGATGCCCGTGCCAGATGCGTGACTTTGAAATCAATGGGAATGCCGGACCTCATAACATTAAAAAACCGGCCTCCAGGCATCCCCTTCAATGCCGGTCTGCCATCGGACGTCGGGCTGCGTTTTCTCGCCCCTTCCACAACCAAGATACTCCGCGGTGAACGCCCCCACATGCCCGTCCACAAACACAACATTTGCGAATCCCCCGTGCCTGGCCACAACGGAAAAACCCCGGTTTGAAGGAACCGTCGAGGCATAACCACCGGGAGAATCCGCAAGAAATGCAAGAGTCGAGGGATGCGGCAACTGCACCACCCGGCTGCGTTCCGCCTGGTCCCACCGCGAGAGATACATGTTCATGCCATAGGTAATGAAATGCTTGTAAGTATTTGTCACCTTGGCCGAGGGACACACGAAGATGCTTCGTTCTCCAGGCCTGGGAGCTTTGCCCGCCAGATAAAGTTCATTGTAGGTCGGCATTTCCAGATAGGGAGTCAGGCTGTTGAACCAGTCATCCGGCCGGTCCACCACCCAGGTTGGCTGCACTCCCTGACCGCGCCTCGGGAGAAATCCGCCACTGTCCTGGATGTAACATTGGAGCGCGGCGCCCCATTGGCGCAAATGAGCGGCGCATTTTGCGCCGTTCGCCTTTTCCACTCCCCGGCTGACAGCCGTCGTCCCCAGCGCCGCCAGAATCCCCGTGACCGCCAGCGTGGAAAGCATTTCAACCAGAGAAAATCCCCTCCGCAATTTCATCTTCTCCCCCTTCGGAATTTGATGACCAGCAAGCCGGCAAACCCAAGCAAGCCGCACGTCGCAGGCTCTGGAATCGAGACCACCTCAAAGGAAAGCGTCGGGAGCATGGAGGCTCCGCCGGTAAAGATGGTCAGCCCGAGAGAATCGTCCACCGCCATCAGGTAAAATGACACTCTTGACCCTCCATCGGTTGTCATGATGTCCCGGACCAACTTCATGTCCTGCCCCAGACTCACACTCATCACCCCCTGGCGCTCACCGGTCTTGTCGGTTGTCCAGGACGCAAGATCCTCCACCGTTCCCGCATAGCTCTCCGTGCTCCACGAATAATATTGCCTCACCAGATTGGACTGATCCCCCGACCACGCGGAAAGAGTCGTCTCATCCGATGCATAAACCGGACTGTCCATCCCCTGAATCCAGGAATCCTTTCCAACCCAGAACACATCAAAGCGGCCAGCCCCACCCCCAAAGCGGGTGTTGTTCGCATACAATGTGTACTGGAAAGAAAGGGTCAGGTCTTCAACCACCCAGTTGCCAACGCCATAGGCCACGTTCATCGAGGCAACAAAGGATCCCAGATCAAATTTGAAAACCACATTCGCCGCCGGAGGATGGACTCCCGCGACATTTGTCGCCGCCGATCCCTGAACCCCCGCTGCCCCTCCAGACCAGGAGCTCCCATCACTCACGATCATGCAGTTCGTCTCCGCTCCCAGGCCGGTTTGCCCCCCGCCTCCGACTGTCGTGAAGATCATCGTCTCCCCGTATGCCTGCCCAACAACACTGGCCACGAGAGCAACAAAAGCCGCCGTCCCAATTATTCCAATAAAACGCCGTTGCATGGCAGCAATCCCTTCCCAACTCAGTACCGGCTTTTGCCCGCGCCTCTTCGTCCCAAAAGAAAGGCAAACACCCCTCCCCCCACACCAATCAAATCCAAAATTCCAGGCTCGGGAATCGAGACAACATCAAATGTCAGAGTGGGAAGAATGCCCGCTCCACCTGTAAATATTGTCAGACCAACGGCATCGCTCATGGCCATCAGATACAGCGAGACATTCGCATCTCCACCGGCACTCGCTGTTGTAATATCCGCAAGAAAATCCGAAGTGGCATCCAGGAAGCAGGACATCGTGGATTGCCGCGTCCCTGTCTTGTCCGTCACCCAGACAGAGGTGCCTTTGTCGCTTGCCGTCCCTTGGTATGACGGTGTACTCCAGCTATAATACCCGGCTGCAACCAATGACTCCGCCCCCGCCCAGGAACTCAACCCGGACTCCGATGTCGCATAAACCGGGGTGCTTGTTCCTTGCACCCAGGCATCGTTGGCTACCCAATAGATGTCAAAGTCGCCCGCGCCTCCACCAAAACGCGAGTTGTTCGCATAGAGTGTGTATTGAAACGTCAGCTGGATGTTGTCCACCGCCCAATTTCCCGAACCGTAAGCCGTGTTCAAGGAGTCCACAAACGAACCGACTCCGAACTTGAATGTGACATTTGAAGCAGGGGGGGGAGTGGACAGCAGGCCGGTCGTGTTGACCCCCTGAACTCCAACCGCTCCTCCAGACCAAGAACTGCCATCGCTCATGATCATGCAGCTTGTTGAGGCCCCGGCCCCTGTCTGACCCGCTCCGCTGCTGATAACGAAGCTTCCGGTGGTCAGAACCGCCCCGCCTGCCCCAGATGGAATCACCAACGCCTCCAACAGAAACAGGGCCGCTGGAATAAAGAAGTATTTGAATGGTTTTTGACAAGTTTTCATCTCTCTTGCATGGGTTGTACAGTGAAGGAAGCCCCGGGCTCCGTTCACCGCAGTGGTTTTCTGGCCACCAAGACAGGGCCGCTATCCTCCGAAGGAGGATGCCCCTGCACCCAAGGCGACGATTTTCGACTCAGTTGCCCGAATCATCAAAAAACAAGCAGGACGCGTGCCAGACGTTGCGTTTTCTTGACAATGTTGCTTTATATTTACTTCCCCTCCGGAAATGCGGTTGCTTCTTCGACCAGCAACTGGAAGAAATCAGACGTGCCAGTTCGCAAACAACAAAGCTCTCTTGAGACCGGTGAAAAGTCCCCTGCAGGTGCCGGCAAGATCATTGCCTCCGCCCGAAGACGCCTGGGGCTGACCCAATCCGATCTCGCCCGCTCGGCACAGATCAGCCGCCAGGCCCTGTTCCAAATCGAATCGGGCGCAACCCTTCCGCGCATTGATACAGCCCTCCGCATCACGCAGAGCCTCGGAATGGAAATTTCGGACCTCCTTTCCCCCGGACAAGAACCCGGCATTTTTGTACAATCGGGGAGGCTTGCTGGAAACCGGCGCGTGGATGTGGCCTGTCTGGACGGATGCTGGATCGCGCATCCAAGCGATGATCCGGCCCGGATCGGGGCCGGGTTCTCACCGAGCGACGGCCTTCTGGTGGAGGAGGCTCGCGGCATGAAACTCGACACCCGGATCGCGAAGGAATCGCTCGCAGAAAATGTTTTTCTCGCCGGATGCGACCCGGCTCTCGAAATGCTGGCTCAGGAAGCGACGCGGACAGGCAGGCGCGGACGGTGCGTGTGGATCCCCTGCGGGAACGAGGCGGCCCTCGGGCACCTGGTGCGCGGCGAGGCACATGTGGCAGGCGTTCATTTTGGAGGAAAATCCGATACGGCAAATCTTGCGGCAGTCCGGAATCTGGGGTTGGACAAAAGCTGCATGATGCTTCGCTTCAGCAGCTGGGAACAGGGCTGGATGATCGCGCACTCGGCGGGAAAATCCTTTCACGGGATCGAATCACTTGTGGGAACCAAACTCCGGCTGGCAAACCGCGAGGCCGGATCCGGATGCCGGATCGAGCTGGACCGCATGGCAAAGCGCGCCGGAATTGCACAGGATCGGATCAAAGGCTACCAAACCGTAACGACAAACCATGCGGAATGTGCGCGGCGGATTGCTTCCGGCTTCGCGGATGTCGGCCTCGGGTGCGCGGCGATGGCGGAGGCGTTCGCTCTCGCTTTCTCGCCAACCGTCCAGGTCGCTTTCGATCTCGTGATCCGGCGTGACCAGATCGAAAAACCGCTCGTGCACACGATCTGCAACCTCGTTCAGTCCGGAAAATTTCTCCGCGAACTCGCCTGCATTCCAGGCTACGAGACTTCCGCCAGCGGACATGTGGTGCTTGCCTGATCCCGTTCATCCCCCCCTCTCGCGAAGCGGACGTCTGCAGCCCGGACATCGGGTCCACACCCGGCAATCCCACCGGTCCGCAGGACAAACATCACAGTCGGGGATGCAGGCTTGACAAAGCGAACTATATACCATCAATGGCAGTTCCCGCAACACCGCTTGGCCGGAGCGTCCGAGCATTCTCCCGCGCACCCGGCTGCACCGCCCACGACTGTGGCTCCAAGGGTCATCGGAGATTCCGTCCAGAGCCACCGGCCGCCGGATGTCCCGCCGGAAAGAGAGAGCGATTCGCACAGCGCCTGTCCACGGGATGGCTCGACATCCCAAACCCCGGATGCCACCTCGCTCATCCGGAGCGGCGCAAAAAAGCACACGACATCGGTCCTGTCGCTTGTGGAGACTCCGTGCAGGCTTTCGAGCCGGTAGATCTCCATCGAACCATCGGGCGACACCTCCTTGGACGGACGGAAAAACACCAGATCGTATCCGCTGCGCCCACCGGCCAACTCCAGCAGCATGCCCTCCGGGATATTCCAGGGGCTTTCCGCCAAGGATCCGGCGGCGGACACGTATCGCGCAATCAAGCCCCCCGGGCTGCCGAGGCGGAGCGGGCGGAAGTTCGTGGCTCGCGAAGGAGCGAATGTTTCGTTCACGGTAACAAGATGAAAACTCATGGTTGGATGGCCCTGCGGACGGTTGACTTGTTCTGGGAATGTTGTCTGATCGCGGCCAGCTGTGCGGGATCCTCGCTGCCTGTCACCGCACGGAGCGAGGCTCCCCCCGAATGGCGCCCGAGCAGGAAGGCGGGGGCCTCGCGTCCCACCTCGTCGGCGTGAAACAATTCATAGGTCTTCCGGTCGCGGAGAAGACCGGCACAGTGAATTCCGCTCTCGTGAAGAAAAGCCGCATCCCCGGTGACCGGTTTCCCCGGGGAGAGCGAACGCCCGGATGCAGCGGCAACGAGATCAGAGAGTCCCCCGAGGCTTCGCGTCAGCACTCCGGTGTCCGTGCCAAAAGACAATTTCAGCGCAAGAACGACCTCTTCAAGCGCTGCGTTGCCCGCCCTTTCGCCCAGGCCGTTCACCGTCACACTCGCACATTTCGCCCCCGCATCCAGCGCACAAACAGTGTTGGCCACGGCCATCCCCAGATCATTGTGGGCATGAAACTCAAGCACCAGCGACGGCACCGCATCCTTCAGCCCCACCACCATTTCAATGACTTGGGAGGGGTTCATCATCCCCACCGTGTCCGCAAGTCTCAACCTGCGGACACCCAGCTCACAGACAGCATGAGCAAACTCGTGAAGAAACAAGGCGTCCGCACGCGAAGCATCCTGCGCCCCAACGGAGACATACTCAAAAGACCCGCGGGCCTCGGAAGTCAATTCCCCGAGGGACTCAAGCACCCACGCGCGGGTTTTTCTCCAAACCCGCAAATGGATGTCCGAAACCGGCCAGGAGAGATGAACTCCCACGACCCCGGTGCGACGCGCAGCCCGGATATCCTCAACGCTTGCGCGGCACCACGTCTCCATGAGATCCCCCCCGACCACATCGGCAACGGCCCGGATGTCATCAATCTCGGACGCACCCATCGCGGGAATTCCCACTTCAAGCTCGGGAACACCGGCTTCGGCCAGTGCCCGCGCAATCGCGACTTTCTCCGAACGGGTGAACGCCACTCCGGCTGCCTGCTCTCCATCACGAAGCGTCGTGTCGATCAGATAGGGTCTCATTGAAGAAATGCGAAATGGAAACGGCTAAACCGCAAGAACGAATTCCTCGTCCACGGCGGAGCCGTTCTCAATGGAATCGAGAATCTGGTCGGCGACGTCCTCGGTGACGGCTTTATACCAGCGGCCATCCGGATAAACGACAACGACGGGTGCCTGATCGCAGAGGTTCATGCACCCGGTGCTGCTGACCTTCACGGTCGTGAGACCGCGGTCATCAACCTCCTCCGAAAGGTATTGCAGGATGGCTGAGGATTCCTTCTTGTGGCAGACCCCCTGGGCCCCTGTGGGTCGGAAGCTGCCGCAGACGAATATGTGGTGTTCGGGTTTTGTCATGGTTTTGTTGTATTGAATGTTATCCGCAGCCGGTGCCGGTGCCCTTGCAGCCGGCACCGGACGAACATCCGGTGAACCGGCGCTGAAGGGTGCGCGGGACCGGTTGGTTCGTGTAAATCGCGCGAAGACCTTCCTCGATCAACCCCTCCATCTCAACGACCCGCAGGCCGCTTTTGTTGAGAACCGCTGTCGGAGATGGTCCGGCGGTGGTCACCAGAACCGCGCGGCAGTCGCGGAGGAGATTCGCCAGTTCCTGCCAGCGTCCGGCTCCCCCGCCCTGCTCTGGCGCACGCCGGATTTCCCTGAACTTGTAGCCCGAGGGAGTTTCCGCGTTCTGCTCGTAGATGACAAACCGGGCCGCTTCGCCGAGATGCTGGTTGACCAGTGCGCCCTCAAGGGTCGCCACGGCAACACACGGACGCGGCCGGCCTTCGCTCGGCACCGTATTGGCATAATGGTTCAGCGTATCCATCTGCTCGGTGCTCATCGGTTCGTTGATCAACCCGACCGCGTCGGCACGACAGCGCGCACAATGCGTCATCTGCGGAAGATGCTGCCCGGAAATCAGCCGCGCCCGCGACGTCATGAGGCCGTCCGGAGCCGGAAGATCCTCAAAGACCGCCCCCTTCACGGGAACCAGCGCCATGCAGTTCATGATGTCCGCACCGAGTTCCGCCACAGTCTTCGCCACCTCCGGTATGTGCTCGTCGTTCACTCCCGGGATGATGATCGTGTTGATCTTGACCGTCATGCCGTGCGCCTTCATCCGCCGGACCGCATCGAGTTGACGCTCCAGCAGAAGCTCTGCGGCCGCCTCCCCGCGCAGGGGCATCTTGTGATCACGCACCCACGAGTAAATTTTCGCCCCGATCTTCGAATCCACGGCGTTCATCGTGATCGTCACATGGCTGACATTCATCGTCGCGAGCTCGTCGATGTGCGGTCCGATCCCGAGACCGTTGGATGCCAGGCAGAGAATCATTTCCGGAAAGCGGTCGCGGGTCAGTCGCAGCGTCTCCATCGTTTCCTCCGGATTCGCGAAAGGATCGCCAGGACCGGCGATTCCCATCACCACGATCTCAGGCCGCTTCCCAACGACATTTTCCAGATAGTCAACCGCCTGCGGGGGAGCAAGCACCGTGCTCGTCACCCCGGGTCGGCTCTCGTTCATGCAATCGTATTTCCGATTGCAGAAATTGCACTGGATGTTGCACCTCGGTGCCACCGGCAGGTGGATGCGCCCGAACTTCCCATGGGCCTCCTTGCTGAAGCAGGGATGTTTCGACGAATCGAATGTGGGGGCAGGAATCTCCGGGATGGTGTCACAGGTAGGCATATCCGATCTCCGAGTTGCTTTGTTTCTGGTCCATGATGATGTTGACAATTTGGTCGAAGAGCCGCTGAGCCCCGCGGTATCCGATGTGCAGCACACGCTGGCCGCCGATCCTGTCGTGGATCGGGAATCCCGCCCGGATGATCGGCACATCCATCCGGCGCGCGATGTTATAGCCCTTGCTGCTTCCGACAAACAGGTCGGGTGCCAGTGCGGGAGCGTTCTCCGCGATTTCTGCAAAATCGAATCCCTCCTTGATCAGAGCGGATGCCGGGAGCCCCGGCACATGGGCCCTGAGTTCGGATTCAAACCGCCCGCTCCGGCCACCGCTCGAGCAGAGAACCGGCTCCATCCCGATCTCGTGCAGAAACCCGGTCATCCCAATCACGAAATCCTCCTCCCCATAGACAATGACCCGCTTCCCGAAGAGGTATTTGTGGCCGTCCACATAGGCATCAAGCAACCTCGCGCGCTCGCCCGCGTATTTTTCCGGAATTCTGCGGCCGGTCAGGTTTTCAAGGACCGCCAGAAATGCATCGGTCGCACGCATCCCGCACGGCATGGCCACCCGATGAAGGGGAATCCCGAATTTTTCCTCCAGCAACGCCCCGCCGCTCTGCTTGGCCGAAATGACGCTTCCGAACTCAATCGTCGCCCGACACCCGCCCATCGTCGCAATCGCCGAAAGCTTCGTTCCCCCGGATTGGATCGCCTCATACTCCGACCATGTCCCGCCGTCCATCGAGTCGGAGTAATCCGGCAGCACAATGTGATTGATCCCCCAATCCACGAGGATTTCCTTCAGATGCCGGAGGTCCGCTGCGGAAAGCATCCCGGGCAGCACGTTTACACGCCGCGTGCGAATACCGCCATACGCCATCTGTTCGATTGTCGCACGCACGGCCGCATGAAACCCGTCGATGTGCGTCCCCCGGTAGCTGGCCGTCGAAACCTGCACCATCGGCGGCAAGCCGGGAGACTCGGCCCGCAACTCCCGCATCATCCCCGGCATGTCCTCACCGATCGTCTCCGCCAGACAGGTCGTCGCCACTCCGACAAACTCGGGCTCGTATTGGCGCACCACATTCCTGACCCCCGCCTTGAAAATCGAGGCCCCACCGAAAATTGCCGACTCCTCGTGGAAATTCGACGAGGCGATATCCATCGGCTCGCGGAAATGGCTGATCAGATATCTCCGAATGTATGTCGAGCATCCCTGCGAACCGTGCAGAAATGGAACCGATCCTTCGATCCCGCGAAAGGCCAGACACGCCCCGAGCGGGGTGCAAAGCTTGCACGCATTCCGCGTGCCCGTGCAGTGCTTCAATTGCACTTCTTCAGCCTCGCTGTCGGCGACTTCGGTCATGCCTCCACAAACGCACCTTGCATGCCATCTTCACCGATGCCGTCGCTTTCCACGCATCTCCCCATCCGCCAACCAATTGCCACAATATCCACACCCCCCACCACCCTCCCGCTCCGGACATATTTGTAGGATCCCCTCCCCATCTCCATTCCCAACCAACAAAAATGTCACCGAAATCCCGGCAAAACTTTAATGCGGCCGCATCAAAGTTTTGTAATGCTGGAACATCTGATGAAACCGAAAACAGAACTGTTGCTTTACCAGTGCATGTGGGTTGCCGACGTCATGTTCAGACCGACTTGGCGGAACCTGTCCGGTTCGTTTGAGGAGTGGTCCTATAGAAAGAACTTTTCGCGGCAGATCCAGACGCTGGAAGCGCAGGAGTGGATCGAATCCCGTGAGGCGGACACAGGACGGGTCTTTCGGCTGACAGACAAGGGGTTCTTGAAAGCCCTCGGCGGGAGAAACCCTGAGGAACGCTGGGATCGGGGATGGGATGGCAAGTGGAGGATTGTGGTATTTGATCTCCCGGAAACAAAACGGGGCCTGAGAAACGAATTGAGGCGGCAGTTGCGTCATGCCCATTTCGGGTGCCTGCAGGCCAGCGTCTGGGTCAGCCCGGATCCCATGGATGGGATTTGCAGCGGTCTGAGGTCAACGACCCCGGACTGCGGGGTGCTGACTTTTCTGGAAGCGAGCACCTGCGGCGGGGAAAAGGCGGCAGACATGGTGAAGTCAGCGTGGGATTTTGCGAAAATCAACCGCTTGTATCAATCGCATGGAGAGCACTTGGAAAAGCTGCCGACAGGAAAGAAGGGAAACATCCAGGAGGAATTGCTCGCGTGGGGAACGGAAGAAAAAGCACTTTGGCAGGCCTGCATGGAGGCAGACCCGTTGCTTCCCAGAGAACTGTTGCCCAAGGACTACCCCGGCGTCAAAGTTTGGCAGAAGAGGATTGCAGTCCTTCGCAAAGCCGGGAAATTGGCGCTGGCCGGGTTTACAAAACTTTGATGCGGCCGCATCAAAGTTTTGTTGGGCGTTTTTGACGGCGGGGAACGAGGGTCCAGACGGGGCTGGCGACGGAGCGGTGGACTTCGCGGGCGAAGTTGAGCATGCCGATGTAGCCGGCGAGGGGTTCCTTGCGTTCGTGGTTGTGGTCGCAGAAGGCGATGCCGAGCTTGTAGGCGATGGGACGTTCTTTGACGCCGCCGATGAAGAGGTCCACGTCCTTTTCGAGGCAGAATTTGGCGAGTTCGAGGGGGTTGGAATCATCGACGATGATCGTACCGGGATCGCAGAGTTGCTGGAGTTCGTTGTAGTCGTCCTTGTCGCCGGTCTGGGAGCCGACGAGCGCGGTCTCCATGTCGAGGAGGCGGAGGGCGCGCACGAGCGAGAAGGCTTTGAAGGCGCCGCCGACGTAGATGGCTGCTTTCTTCCCGCGGAGGATTCCGCGGTATTTCTGGATTTCGGGATAGATGGCGGAGACTTCCTCGCGGACGACATTCCGGGCACGGTCCATGATTGTCGGGTCGTCGGAGAAGAATTTGGCTGCCTCGTAGAGGGCGGCGGACATGTCCTCGATACCGAAGTAGGAGACGCGTTTGAACGGGATTCCGTGGTCGCGTTCCATCATTTTGGCGAGGTGGGTCATCGAGCCCGAGCACTGGACGAGGTTCAGCCTGGCGCCGTGGCAGCGGCGGATGTCCCCGATGCGGGCGTCGCCGGTGATGCAGGCGGCGACGTTGATTCCCATCCGTTTGTAGTAATCGCGGATGATCCAGGTTTCGCCGGCGAGATTGAAGTCGCCGAGGATGTTGATGCTGTGCGGCGGGATGTCCGAGGTATCGCCGGTGCCCACGAGCCGGTAAACCGCCTCGCAGGCGGCCTTGTAGCCATCCTTTTTGGTTCCTTTGAAGCCTTCGGAGTTGACCGGAATGACCGGGATGCCGGTTTTTTTCTCGACGGACTTGCAGATCGCTCCGACGTCGTCACCGATGAGTCCGACGATGCAGGTCGAGTAAATGAACGCGGCGTTCGGCTTGTAGAGGGCGATGAGTTCGAGCAGGGCGGCCTCCAGTTTCTTTTCACCGCCGAAGATGACGTCCTTTTCCTGCAGGTCGGTGGAGAAGCTGTTGCGGTGGAGTTGGGGGCCGCTGGAGAGGGCACCCCGGATGTCCCATGTGTAGGCCGCGCAGCCGATCGGGCCGTGCACGACGTGGAGGGCATCGGCAATCGGGTAGAGGACGACGCGGGATCCGCAGAAGACGCAGGCTCTCTGGCTAACCGAGCCGGCGAGACTCGCCTTCCCGCAGGCGAGCTCGACGGTGCCTCCTTCGCCGGTCTCGATGACCTGCGCCTCCCGGCCCTGAAGAAGTTCTATCATCAGCTTTCGATCGCGGCGTTGGGACAGGCAGCCTCGCATGCGCCGCACTCGACGCAGGCGTCGGGGTCGATCACATAGATCGTCCCGAGCCTGATGGCATCCGAAGGACAGGCTTCCTTGCAGGCCCCGCAAGCCACGCAGTTGTCATTGATTTTCATGGTTGGAAGTTGGGAGAAAAGCTCTATGGGCCGCAGAGACCCATAGAACACATGGCTGTTCAATAAACCAGCTCGCTCCACTCGTCCGCGCACTCACGGTCGCGCTTGTCGAAGAGGGCGTCCGTCATCTTTTCGATGAGGCGGATGCCGCCGTTGTAGCCCATGCCCGAGAAGTAGCGGTGTCCGATCCGGTCGAGAATCGGAAATCCGAACCGCACGAACGGCAGGTTGTCCTCGGTGCGGGACATGAATTTTCCATAGGTGTTGCCGATGAGGAGATCGACCGGTTCCTGCTTGATCCACTGGTGGAGTTCGAAGAGGTCGGCCTGGGCCTTGACCCTGGCGGTTGGGCACTGCTTCTCGAGGATCTGACGGACCCGCTCCTCGAAGTAGTTTCCGTGGGACCCGGTGATCACGAAGACCGGCTCCATGTCGAGCTCGACCAAGAACCGGGTGAGCGCAATGACGTGGTCGGGATCCCCGAATACGGCGACCCGCTTCTTGTGGAGGTATTGGGCCATGTCGCTCATGACATCAAGAAGGCGTCCACGGTCCTGCACGAGAGTTGGCGGCACATCGACGGCAGCCGACCGGCGAAGGGCATCAACGTATTCATCCGTAGCCGAAACCCCGATCGGGAGTTCGAGCAGGTGGGCGGCGATGTTGAACTTCTTCTCGAGAAGCTCGGCCGCGTCGTGGGATGCCCAGTGACCGAGCGCGATCGTGGCGATGCTGTCGCCCGTGGATTTGAGTTCGTCCACCGTGACGCCACCCTTGGGATACATCTCATAGACCCCGGTCTGCGGGCAGTCGAGGACGTCCGAGGTGTCCGGGAAGGTGACCGTCTTCACGGCCATTTCTGCGGCGATGCGCTTGATCTCGCGGATGTCCGATGGATCGACGAAGCCCGGGATCAGGTTGACCTGGTTTTTCGGGGTGCCGGTGGTTTCGGCGAGGTATTTGACCATGCCGACCGTCATTGCGGAGAATCCGGTGGGGTGGGAGCCCACGAAGCTCGGGGTGTTCGCGTGGATGACATGTTTCCCCTCCGGGATTTTTCCCTCCTCCTTCGTCTTCTTGATGATCATCGGGATGTCATCGCCGATGACCTCCGAGAGGCAGGTGGTGTGAACCGCAACGATTTCGGGATTGTATATCGCGAAGATGTTGTTGAGTGCCTGGGTGAGGTTCGCGAGGCCGCCGAACACCGAGGCTCCCTCGGTGAACGAGGAGGTCGTGGCGACCACCGGTTCCTTGAAGTGCCGGGTGAGGTGGCTGCGATGGTAGGCGCAGCAGCCCTGCGAGCCGTGGCTGTGGGGCATGCACCCGTGGATGCCGAGAGCGGCATACATTGCGCCGATCGGCTGACAGGTCTTCGCCGGGTTGATCTTCAGTGCGCTGCGTTCTTTGATTTCTGCTGTGGTTCCGTCCAACATGATAATGGTTCCTTTCTTTGGTTGATTGGCTCAGACCGCTTCTTCGACGGCTTCGGCGTTTTTCTTCCAGGCTTCGTTGGCCTTTTCGCGTTTGTCCTTGCTCGGTGCGTAGCGGGGTTTTGCGGCGTCATCCGCGCCGTCCTTCTGCCAGGGCGGCACGACGAACTGCCAGACCTTCGTGTGGAGCATGCGGTCCACCTCGCGGTAGAAGTTCGCAGCACCGGTGAAGACCGCGTAGGGTCCGCCGTAGTCATAGCTGTGGAGCTGCTTGCAGGGGACCCCCATCTTCTCGACGACGAACTTGTCCTTGATTCCGGAGCCGATGATGTCCGGCTTCCAGAGTTTGATGAGTTTCTCGATTTCGTGGTGACTGATGTCGTCGATGACGAGCGTATTTTTCTTCATTTCGACCATCATGCCGTTGTAGTCGCTGAACGTGAACCCGCTGTCCTCGAGGCGTTTTTTCTTGTCCACGAAGTCCGAGCGGAACCTTTGGGGATCCTCCTCGACGGTGAGTTCCTCGATGTTCCGGCTGTCGGCATCGACCTTGATGTTCGGGAGGACAGCGCGGCCCTCGTAGTCGTCACGGTGGGCAAACTCATAGCCCGCCGAAAGAACCTCCATGCCCATGTCCTTGAAGAGATCCTGGTAGTGGTGGGCACGCGAACCCCCGACAAAGAGAGCGGCCTTCTTACCCTTGCAGCGAGCCGTGACCTCGTCGCGGACCGGCTGGAGGGCCGCCATCTCCTGGGCGATGACCTCCTCGACACGGTCGCTGAGTTCCTTGCTCTCGAAGAACGCGGCGATCTTGCGCAGTGACTTCGCGGTCTGATCGGCGCCGATGAAGTTCACCTTGATCCACGGGATGCCGAATTTTTTCTCCATCATCTCGGCCATGTAATTGATCGAGCGGTGGCACATGATCGTGTTCAGGTGTGCGGTGTGGGCGTTTTTGATCTGCTCGTAGTTGACATCGCCCGAGAGCGTCGAGACGACGTGGATCCCGCACTTGCGCAGGAGGGCGTCAATCTCCCACGAGTCCCCGCCGATGTTGTATTCGCCCAGCACGTTGATCGTGTAGGGGTGGGTCTGTGGTGTGTCATCGAGGCCGACGATGTGCTTGAAGACCCCGTTGTTCGCAATGTGGTGGCCCGCCGACTGACTGACCCCGCGGTAGCCCTCGCACGAAAACGCAAAGACGTTGATGCCGAGCGTCTCCTTCATTTCCTTGGCCACCGCGTGGACGTCGTCCCCGATGAGTCCGACCGGGCAGGTCGAGTAGATCGAGATCGCCTTCGGCTTGAAGATGTCGAAGGCCTCCTGGATCGCCTGCTTGAGCTTCTTTTCGCCACCGAACACGATCTGCTCCTCGAGCATGTCCGTGGACATCGCGTATTGGAGGTAGTTCGTGTCGCCCTTGTTAACCGACTTCGCCATGTTCCGGCGGGTGAGCCACGAGTAGTAACCGCACCCGATCGGACCGTGGGTGATGTGGAGGATGTCATGGATCGGGCCGATGACCACGCCGCGGCACCCCGCATAAGTGCAGCCGCGCTGGGTGATGAGGCCCGGGGTCGTCCGGCTGTTCGCGCCGATTTCGGGGATGGCGTCCGGGTCGTTGACGACCATCTGCTTGGCGCGCTTTTTGGCGGTTTTGGAGGGATAGGCCCTGAGCATCTCCTCCTTGAGCTGCTCAGCGCTGGGCTCCGGCGCGTCACAGGTTGATTCTTCCGTGGTCATGATATCTGGTTTCCTTGTTTTCCTTGGTTGCGCGGCTCAGTCCATGAGTCCGAAGTCCATGAGAAGCTTCTCGAGCTGATCCATCTGGAGCGGTTTGGGGACGACGAACATGTCGTTGCCGTCGATCGCATTCGCGAGTGCGCGGTATTCGTCCGCCTGCGGGCATTCCGGGTTCCACTCGATGACCGTCTTCCGGTTGATCTCCGCGCGCTGGACATCGTTGTCGCGAGGGACGAAGTGGATCATCTGGGTGCCGAGTTGCTTGGCGAACTGCTCGATCATCTCGCGTTCGTTGTCCACCTTGCGGCTGTTGCAGATGAGGCCGCCGAGGCGGACGACACCGCTCTGGGCAAATTTGAGGATGCCCTTGCTGATGTTGTTTGCTGCATACATGGCCATCATCTCGCCCGAGCAGACGATGTAGATTTCCTCGGCCTTGCCCTCGCGGATCGGCATGGCGAATCCGCCGCAGACCACGTCACCGAGAACGTCATAAAACACGTAGTCGAGCGGATCTCCGGCCTCGGTCTTATAGGCATCAAGTTGCTCGAGCATGTTGATCGAGGTGATGATCCCGCGTCCCGCGCAGCCGACGCCGGGCTCGGGCCCTCCGGATTCCACGCAGAGGCTCTGGCAGTAACCACCCGCACGGATGTCTCCGAGTTCAACATCCTCCCCCTCTTCGCGAAGGGTGTCCAACACGCTGCGCTGGGCGAGGCCGCCGAGGAGGAGGCGAGTGGAATCCGCTTTGGGATCGCAGCCGACCACCATCACTTTTTTTCCCATTTCGACGAGGCCCGCCACCGTGTTCTGCGTGGTGGTGGATTTTCCAATGCCGCCCTTTCCGTAAATTGCCACTTTTCTCATAATCTTGTTCTGTTGATGTGTTGTTGGTTGTTTGTCCGGCGTGTTGAATCTGGAGATCGTTCCGCCAATCAACTTATCGCACCCGCCATGCCAACTTGGATGGAGCAGGAGAGAACCGGGCTTGAATCCCCGTCAACATCATGAAGGAAAAGCTGTTGCGAAACCTGCCGGACAACGCTTCGGCCAAACGCAGTCAAACGGAATCCTACGCGCAGGTAGGATCGCGATTTTCAACCGAATCGATTCCAACGATCAGGTAGTCCGTCGCGCTCGAAGACATCCCTGTCGGCATTGACGGTCTTTTTCAATCGGCAGAGCATGGGAGCAAGAATGTTTCCTCCCCTCAGGGCAGACAGCCAAGCGAAAGGAATCCCGCGTTTTCCGTGACGCAGGCCGGCGATTCCTCCGGCAACACACGCCGTCGTATCCGTATCATGCCCGAATGCAACGGCTGCGCGGATGATGGAGGCAAAATCCTGTTCCCTGCAAGCTGCCCGGGCCGAATGGAGACAGTCCACAACGTAACCTCCACCCCGGAGCGGATGTTTCGATGGATAGGCAAGCACGGATGTTTCCAATTCGATGCGATGCGGAGAACCCGGTGGATAGAGTGCCTGGAGGACCCGAACGGCATCCATCCAAGGGTCCGGCGAGGCTTCCATTTCCTTGCGAGCCCAGAGAGCATAGAGAGCACAGCAAACCTGGGATCGCGGATGGGCATGCGTGAGCCGGGATTGCGCATGGGTCAATGCCACAAGAAAAGAGTCCTCCCCCCTGTGAAACAGGGCCAAGGGCAGAGTACGCATCAGCGAGCCATTGCCATTGTTGCGTTCCCCGTCCAACCCCGCTTTCAATGGCGGAATACCCCGGGCCAACCGGTCGAGAGCAACGCCTGTCTGAATACCCACATCGAACACTTTGCCATCAACGGCCAGATGCCCCCTGTGATACCAAGCCAGCAGGCGGGTGGAAAAGTCCTCCGGATGCCATCCCCGACATGCGAGAAGGGAATCCAGCAGGCAGAGCGCCTGGGCTCCATCGTCCGACCAGGTGCCCGGAGGAACATGGCTGTAGCTGCGCAGAAAGTCCGGCGGTGGAGTCATTTGAATCTGCCCGCGCGGAGGAAGTTCCTGCGGATTGTGGAACTCGTAAGGCACGCCAAGGGCGTCCCCCACAAGGAGTCCGAGCAACCCGCCTTCTGCCTGTTCCCATGTGACCCGCATCGTCAGCAGAGAAGTTCCCGGACCCGGTATTCCCCGCCAATGACAAGGTATTCATTCTCCCCTTTGAGAAGGCTGTCAGGCAGGAGTCCGCTGAAAAAAAAGATTTTTACCAATGGCACGCGAGACTCCCAAACCGTCGAGCCGAATTCCCAGGCGCACTCGCGATCCGAGGTGAACGAACTGAGATTGTTCATGAGGATGCAGGCGGTCCGACGTTCTCCCCGCTCGAGAATCCGGTAACCGGTCCCATCGCAGGTTCCCCGCCAGAGAGTCACCCAGAGCTCATCGGGAAGCCGCCGGGAGAGTTCGTACTGGCAAAACTCGTAGAGGACATCGAGCTGGGAGAGAATGGCATTTGTCCGGGCGCATCCCCTCATCCGATCCACCTCGTAAGGCATGGTTCCCTCTTCCGATCCGTCGAGAACTTTTCCCCGATGAAATGTGGGAGGAATCCCGAGGCGGCTCTCCACCCAGCTTTTCAGAACGGCCCCTTCGATCGAATTCGAGTCCACCGACCAGCCGCGCAGGAACCTGACATAGCTGTTCTTCAAACTGCGGCGGGCATCGGCGACATGGGACGGCCAGTCGTGAAGCTGGAATTTGACCGACATGTAGTCATTGAAAATCCCCCCCCTCCTGACCGGATCGCTCTCGGCATCCAGCTTCTTGAAAAGATCCCTGTTGTCCTGACGCACCATGCCGATGGAAATCGGCCGGGGATCTTCATTGAATTCCTTCGAAGCAACGACCCACGGGGAGTGGTTGCAGAGGGTGAAGACATTGTGCACGGGAGGAACGCAGTAAAAAATCAATCTTCCGTCACCCGGGAGCGGAACAGGCGGGGCTGGATACCGAATTTTTTGACACGGAGTCCCATGATGCGTTCCGTGAGGCCAAGCTGCCGGGCCGCCTGGGCAAGATTTCCGTGTGTGACTTTGAGTTCCTCGACAATCATCTCACGTTCGAACGCATTCAGGGCGGTCTCCAGAGTGGACTTCGGTTCGGTGGCCGTGGCTTCAGCGGTCTGGAGCGAGGCGGGCAGATGGTAACCGTGAATGACCCCGTCAGTGGAAAGAAGAACGGCCCGCTCGATGCAGTTCTCCAACTCACGGACGTTTCCCGGCCAGTGATAGCTCATGAGCATGTCAATCGCCGGAGTCGAAATCCGCAGGACCGGTTTTCCGTTTGCTTCGCTGTATTTTTCGATGAAGAAATCGGCAAGGGCAAGAATATCGGCCTTCCTTTCCCGGAGAGCTGGCACGTAGATCGGAAAGACGTTGAGGCGGTAATAGAGGTCGAGGCGGAATTTTTCGGCCTGCATGTAATCTTCAAGACTGCGGTTGGTGGCGGCGATGATCCGGACATCGCAGCGGAGCGTGCTGGTTCCGCCCACACGCTCGAACTCCCGTTCCTGGAGGATGCGGAGAAGTTTCGCCTGCACGCTGAGCGGGAGTTCGCCGATCTCGTCAAGGAAGATCGTGCCGCCGTGGGCGAGTTCGAAGCGCCCCTTGCGCATGGCAATCGCCCCCGTGAACGCGCCACGCTCATGACCGAAAAGCTCGCTTTCGACAATCGTCTCCGGCAGGGCGGCGCAATTGACCTTCACCAGCGGTTTCATCGCCCGCGAACTCCGCATGTGGATCGCGTGGGCGACAAGTTCTTTTCCCACGCCGCTTTCCCCCCGGATGAGAACAGTGGTGTTGCTTGCGGCAACCGGTTCAATCGAGTTGTAGACGATCTGCATCGCGCGGGAATTCCCGATCATGTTGTCCGGTTTGAAATGCTTGCGGATCTGCTCTTGGAGCCGTTCGTTTTCGCGACGCAGCGCATCGAGATTCTCAAACGCCGTTTGCCGGAGACGCGCGGCCTGGGCAACGAGCTGGGCGATGACAACCAGCAGGCGCAGATCGGTCTCCAGTGCCTGGGGCTCGCCACACCGCCGGTAGCCGCTCAATGTCCCCATCACCTCGCTGCCATGAATGATCGGTACGCAAAGAAATGCCACCGCGCCGGGACGCTGCAACGATTGCCCGACAAATCCCGAACAGGCGGGAAGAATGCTTTGGTCGGCACTCTCAATATCGGGAACGATCACCGGTTTTCCGGTTTTGACAACCTGCCCGATCACCCCCTCGCCCAGCCGGCTTCTCCCGGAAGCGACCTCCGCAGCCGAGAGTCCGAACCCCTCATCGATAAGAATTTCTCCCGTCTCACGATTGAGAAGCCGGACCGTCCCCCGATAGAGTCCGAGCGAGTCCGCCATCTGCCTGAGAACCGGACGGACGATTTCCTGAAGAACCGGCCCTTCTTGAAGCGACTGCGATATGTTGAGCAGAAGCCTCAACTCCTCAACCACACGACACATCCGGCCGGACTCCCCGGACAGGTCGTGAACCGCAATCCCCTTCGTTTGATAGTCGCACCCCATCGGCTTGTCGGACGCCTCCTCCTTCTCTTCACCCGTTTTTTTCATTTTCCAGGGAAAACCAAGCATATCACGTTCCACAAACTGCCTTCCCCGGGCAAAAGAACCCACCCCGTTGATGGAAGTCATGAAAGGGGTTCGAAAAACCATTTCCTCGATTCCCTGCGTTGACAGCAAAAAGGTGCCTGCTATTTCTAATCGTTTCCTCTTTTTCCTTTATGTCCAAAAAAACCAAGTCAGTGAAGTCCGCGGCGCCCAAGAAGGGCAAGTATGTTTACACCTGGGGAGCAGGCAAAGCCGATGGAGACGGCAAGATGAAACCGCTCCTCGGCGGCAAGGGTGCCAACCTTGCAGAAATGACCCGCATCGGCCTCCCGGTGCCTCCCGGGTTCACGATCACCACGGAAGTCTGCACCTACTACTACGCCAACAAGCGCACCTACCCGAAGGAAATGCAGGCCCAGGTCGAAGCCGGCGTCCGCAACATGGAAAAAATCATGGGCACGAAATTCGGCGATGCGAAGGGCTTCCCGCTCCTCGTGGCCGTCCGCTCCGGTGCCCGCGACTCCATGCCGGGCATGATGGACACCATCCTCAACCTCGGCCTCAACGACGAAACCGTCGTCGCGCTTGCCAATGCGACGAACAATGAACGGTTCGCCTGGGATTGCTACCGCCGCTTCGTCCAGATGTACGGCGACGTGGTTCTCGGCGTCCAAAAACGCGAAGGCGAAGACCATGAACCCTTCGAGACCGTCATCCACGAGTTCAAGCACGAAAAATACCACGCCGACATCGTGGACAGCGAACTCACCGCGGAAGACCAGCAGGAACTCGTCAAGCGCTTCAAGGCGCTCGTGAAGGAACGCACCGGCAAGAGCTTCCCCGCCAATCCGTGGGACCAGCTCAAGGGAGCGGTCGGAGCTGTCTTCGGTTCCTGGATGAACGACCGCGCGATCGTTTACCGCCGCAAATACAACATCCCCGCCGAATGGGGCACGGCCGTCAACGTCCAGGCCATGGTCTTCGGCAACACCGGTGACAAATCCGGTTCCGGAGTCGCCTTCACCCGCAACCCGGCCAACGGCGTCAAGGAATTCTACGGCGAATTCCTCATCAACGCCCAGGGCGAAGACGTCGTCGCCGGCGTCCGCACCCCCGAGCCTGTCGCCCTCCTCAAGAAGCACCTTCCGAAGCCCTTTGCCGAACTCGAAAAAGTCCGTCAGACCCTCGAGAAGCACTTCAAGGATGTGCAGGACTTTGAGTTCACCATTCAGGAAGGCCAGTTGTTCATGCTCCAGACCCGCAACGGCAAGCGCACCGCCATGGCCGCGCTCAAGTTCTCGATGGACATGGTCAAGGAGAAGCTCATCGACTGGAAGACCGCGATCCAGCGGAACCCGGCCGACCAGCTCGACCAGCTCCTCGCCCCGGTCTTCGATGCCGCCGAGATCAAGAAAGCCAAGCTCCTCGCCAGCGGACTCCCCGCCGGCCCCGGCGCCGCTTCCGGCAAAATTTATCTGAATGCCGACCGCGCCGCCGCCGCTGAAGAGCGCGGAGAGAAAGTCCTCCTCGTCCGCAACGAGACTTCTCCGGAAGACCTCCGTGGAATGATCGCCGCCGAGGGCATCCTCACGGCCAAGGGAGGAGTTTCCTCGCACGCCGCTCTTGTGGCCCGCCAAATGGGCAAAGTCTGCATCTGCGGTGCTTCCGCGCTCCAGATCGACTATGACAAGAAGACCGTCACCGTCGCAGGTGAAACCTTCAACGAAGGCGACTTCCTCTCAATTGACGGCACCGCCGGCACCGTTTATGGCGGTCAGATCGCCACAGCCCCGTCCGAGATCATCACAGGCCTCCTCCACGGCGACAAAGCCGCGCAGAAGACCGAGAAGTTCAAGAACTTCAAGCAGCTCATGGACTGGTGCTCCAAGGTCACCCGTCTTGATGTGCGCACAAACGCCGACAATCCGGAACAAACCGAAAACGCCATCGCGTTCGGCGCGAACGGCATCGGCCTCTGCCGCACCGAGCACATGTTCTTCGAGGGCGACCGCATCGACGCCATGCGCGAGATGATCCTCGCCGAAAAGACCAGCGAACGCATCGACGCCCTCGCGAAGCTTCTTCCGTATCAGCGAGAGGACTTCACCGGCATCTTCAAGGCGCTCAACGGCCACCCGGCCACCATCCGCCTTCTCGACCCGCCGCTCCACGAGTTCCTGCCGCACGATCACGGTTCGCAGAATGCCCTCGCCCAGAAACTCGGCGTCAGCGCCGACAAGATCGGACAGCGCGTGAAGGATCTGCACGAGTTCAACCCGATGCTTGGCCATCGCGGATGCCGTCTCGGGGTCTCCTATCCGGAAATCACCGAAATGCAGGCCCGTGCAATCTTTGAAGCCGCCGCCGATGTCGCGAAGAAAAAGATCAAGGTCAAACCCGAGGTCATGATCCCGCTCGTCGGGTTCAAAAAGGAACTCGATCTCCAGGTCGAAATCGTCCACCGCGTCGCGAAGGAAGTCATGGCCGAAAAGAAGGTCAAATTCGACTACCTCGTCGGCACGATGATCGAAGTCCCGCGCGGAGCCATCACCGCGGACGAAATCGCCCAGACCGCGCAGTTCTTCAGCTTCGGCACAAACGACCTCACCCAGACCGCCCTCGGCATGAGCCGTGACGACATGGGTTCGTTCCTCGGGGCTTACACCGAGAACGAAATCTTCAAGAAGAACCCGTTCGCCACCCTCGATCAGGATGGCGTCGGACAACTCATCAAGATCGCCATCGAAAAAGGCCGCAAGACCAACCCGAAAATCAAGCTCGGCATCTGCGGCGAACACGGTGGAGACCCGGACAGCGTGAAGTTCTGCCACAAGGTCGGCCTGACCTATGTGAGCTGCTCGCCGTTCCGCGTTCCTGTCGCGCGCCTCGCCGCCGCACAGGCCGTGCTCGAAGAGCAGAAATAAAAGAGGGATTCCCTCCCCACAAAGAAGCCGCCCGCGGAGAAATCCCGGGCGGTTTTTTTTGACCCTTGACTTTGTCCCCCCCCGTGAAACCGTACCTTTGCTTCCCATGAACCCCCTTGTCTCAAGAGCAACCGGCCTGTTGTTGCTGGGAGCTGCCGTCCTTTGTTCCGCTCACGCGGCGGAATATTATGTTTCTCCAAGCGGCCGGGACACCAACCCGGGCACGTTGCTCCAGCCGTGGAAGACAATCCAAAAAGCAGCCAACTCCGCCATCGCCGGGGATACAATCCTCATCCGACGGGGTGTTTACCGGGAACTTGTGACCCTCAACGTCTCGGGGGCGGATGGCAATCCCATTACCTTCAAAAATTACCCGAAGGAAAATCCGATCCTCTGTGCAAGCGGCAAAATTCCCCCGGCCGGAGACACCGCGCAAATCCTCATCCGGGACCGATCAAACCTCGTCATCGAAGGGTTGGAATTGAGGAATTACAGGACGACAGATGAGAACCTCGTCCCCGCCGGCATTTTCATCTCCGGAGAATGCAGAAACATCACCCTTCGCAACAACAGGATCCACCACATTTACAACACCCACGTCAACGGGAACGCCTTTGGCATCGCCGTTTACGGAACCTCCGCCGCCCAGGCCATCACCGGCCTGCTCATTGAAGGAAATGAAATCCACCATCTGAAGACGGGGACCAGCGAATCCGTGGTTCTCAACGGAAACGTGGAAGGGTTTGAGGTCACGGCGAACAAAATCCACGACAACAACAACATCGGACTGGACTTCATCGGACTCGAAGGCACATGCCCGAACCCGGCATTGGACAGGGCCCGCAACGGGGTCTGCCGCGACAACCGGATCTGGAATATCACCTCCCGCTCAAACCGTTCCTACGCGGGCGAGATGAGCGCGGATGGAATTTACTGCGATGGCTCCAAAGAAATCACCGTCGAACGCAATGTCATCTGGGCTTGCGATATCGGCGTGGAACTCGCCAGCGAGGCTCCCGGAGGAACCACCTCCGACATCACGGTCCGTGAAAACTTCATTTACCGCTGCAATGTCACCGGGATTTCCCTGGGAGGCTACGAGGCGGGCCTCGGGAGCACGACCGGCTGCCAGATCACCCACAATTCGCTTTTCAGCAACGATACCCGAAGAACCGGATCCGGCGAAATCCAATTCCAACACAACGTCGCCAGGAACACGCTTTCCCACAACATCATCCACGCCTGGACCCAAGGACTGCTCCTCGGCAGCCAGGTGCCGGTCGGAGCAGGCAATCTCTTTTCCAACAATCTTTACCATACTCCCCTCCGAAATGCCTTGCCCGTCTGGGAATGGGCCGGGGCCACCATCGAGGGACTTCCCGCCTGGACGGCCGGAGGCCCTCTGGAGACCGGCGCGACTTTGGGAAATCCCCTGTTCGTCAAAACCTCCACCGGCAACCTCCGGCTCAAAGCCGGCTCTCCGGCCATTGACACGGGAAATGCCGCTTTTGTCGCCGGGGCGGATGAGACGGACATCGATGGTCACGCCAGAGTGTCCGGGGCGGCGGTGGACATTGGAGCGCACGAGTTTGTTCCCTGAGGCACGCCTCTCCCCGATGAACTTTTTCCGGGAAGGGAAAATATTGCGATTTCTCCGGGATCTGCTCCGAATGGTTCATGGTCACTCCCGGTCTCTTCGATCCTCTCACCATCCGCGGCATCACCTTTCGCAACCGCATCGGCGTCTCTCCCATGTGCCAGTACAGTTCGCAGGATGGGTTTGCAAATGACTGGCATCTCGTCCACCTCGGTGCCCGCGCCATGGGTGGAGCAGGGTTGATCATCGCGGAAGCCACCGCTGTGGAACCCCGGGGACGCATCACCCCCTTTTGCGCGGGATTGTGGGAAGATGCCCAGATCGAACCTCTGCGGAAAGTAACCCGCTTCCTCAAAGAACAGGGAGCGGTTCCGGGCATCCAACTCGCCCATGCGGGAAGAAAAGCCAGCACCTCGCGGCCATGGGAAGGTGACCGCCTCGTCCCCGAAAGCGAAGGCGGATGGGAACCCTGGGGGCCAAGTCCCATCGCCTTCGGGGAAAACCTGCCCCGGATCCCCCATGAGATGACCGTGGAGGAAATTCAAACAGTGACCCGGCATTTTGCGGAAGCCACCCGGCGAGCGCTCGCAGCCGGTCATGAGTTCGTTGAATTCCATGCCGCTCACGGCTATCTCGCCCACAGTTTTCTCTCCCCGCTGTCCAATCACAGAACCGATGCCTATGGCGGATGCTTTGAAAACCGCATCCGCTTTGTCATTGAGACCTTCCGCGCCATGCGGGCTGCCTGGCCGGAACATCTGCCAATGTCCGTGCGACTGTCCTGCACGGACTGGGTCGATGGCGGCTGGTCTCCGGAAGATTCCGTGGAACTCTCCCGGCGGCTCAAGGCAGAAGGCGCGGATTTGATCGATTGCAGTTCGGGCGCACTGGTTCCCGATGCCAAAATCCCGGCTGCTCCCGGCTTTCAAGTTCCGTTTGCCGAGCGAATCCGCAGGGAAGCGGGCATCGCCACCATGGCGGTCGGAGGCATCACCTCCCCACAACAGGCACAGGACATCATCGCCAACGGACAGGCGGACATCGTCCTGCTCGCCCGCGAGTTCCTCCGCGATCCCCACTGGCCCGCCCGCGCCGCCAGGGAACTCCTGGGCTCCCGCTTCTCCAGCCAGTTGCCACCCCAATACGCCCGGGTCTGAACCTGTTCTTCCGATCACCATGACTCCTTTGCGAATCGGAATCGTCGGTGCAGGCGCAATCGTCCGGCAACGCCATCTCCCGGGACTCCGCGCAATTGATGGCGTCACCGTGGTTTCCGTGGCAAACTCCACACGCGCCAGCGCCGAAAAATTCATCCGGGAAGAACACCTCACGGCACAGTCCTCGGAAAATTGGGAAACACTGGTCTCCGATCCCGGCATCGACATCGTCTGGATCGGCACGCATCCCCACCTCCACGAACCGGTCACTCTGGCAGCCCTGCAGGCGGGCAAGCACGTCTTCTGCCAGGCTCGCATGGCCCGGGATCTTCCCGAGGCCCGGCGGATGCTCTCCGCCGCGCAGAGCGACCCGGACCGGGTCACCATGCTTTGTCCCCCACCCTTCGGCCTGCGGCAGGATGCCTTCATCAGGCACCTTCTGGCGGAAAAAATCGTCGGAGAAGTCACCCATCTCCACCTGGAGAGTCTGAACGGAATGTTTCTGGATCCCACCGCCCCGGCCCACTGGCGCCAACGGCGGGAACTCAGCGGACGGAATGTGATGACCCTGGGAATCCACACGGAGGTTCTGCAACGGTGGTTTGGAGACATCGAATGGGTCGAGGCCAACGGGCGGGTGGTCACCCCCGAACGCCACGGATACCGGGTCGAAATCCCGGAGGAACTGGAAGTCCGAAGCGCCTTCGCCAGCGGCATTCCCTCCACGTGGAACTTCAGCAATATCCATCACGGACTCCCCGTCGAAGCTTTGACCGTCCGGGGAAGCGACGGAACTTTGCGCATCAATTTCCTGACCGAAGAAATCCATCTCGAAAAAAACGGGACAGTCTCCGCCCTGGCAACTCCCCCCTCACTCAGCCGTCCCTGGCAAGTGGAGCGGGATTTTATCGAGGCTGTCCAGAACCCGCTTTCCACCCGCCCGCATCCCACGTTTGAAGACGGCACCGCCTACATGGCGGTCGTCCACGCTGTCGAAGACGCACACCTCTCCGGCACCCGCACCCTTCTCCGGAACATGTGGCCTGAAAAACGCCTTTGAACCGCGGGGATCAGGCTTGAGGCCAACGAAAATTCTCTTTCACGCTTCAGGGATTTTTTTCTGCTTCGACAGGGCGGATGAAAGAAAAGAACTCCCCCAAAAAAAAAAAAAAACATTATCCCAAAAACGGCGATTGAAGGAAAAGCCTTGGGATTGACTCGGCTCCGCCTCGCCCTTCGGGGCTGGGCTAACGGACAGTCTGTCTCGCTCGGCTGTATCGGCCGAGATGCCCGGCGCAGATTTGAGGTGATGGATGCCATGAAAAACGAGCATCCCGTCACCGAAATGGCCGACGCTCTGAGCGTGTCAGCAAGCGGATATGCTGATCACCAAAACAAGGAGGCGCGTCCGCGGTGACAGGAGGACCGCCTCATCAGCCAGGAGCTGAGAACGGCTTTCGAGCAGAGCCGCCGCCATCGTCGAACGCTCAAGAGCCTCAGTCTCGTGGAGAACGCGTTCCGCAGCATCAAAACCGTCGATCTCAAAGTGCGCCCCATCCACCAGCGCAACGCTGGCCGCGTGCGCTCCCACGTGTTCCTGTGCCTTCCCGCCTATTACGCGGAATGGCACATGCGTTCGGTTCTCAAGCCCGTGCTCTTTGACGACGAGGAACCCTCAACCACCCAACCCGACCCGGTGGCTCCCAAAGTGCCCTCCGCCTTCGCGAATGCCAATGCCAGCAAACCCTGTATTGATCAGCTTCCCCGTCGTTTTTATCCCTCGAAGTTCGAGGTTAAATCGAAGACCATTTTACTCGGCGCCTCTGCGTAAGAAATCGCCTTTTCCGGGTTCAATCTTCTTCCCGGTAGGGCTGGTGCAGTTTCACCGGCTCCACGGCCTTTTTTCTCAACTTTAGATTGAGCATTTCCACGAAGACCGAGAAGCCCATCGCGAAATAGATGTAGCCTTTTGAGATGTGCTGCCCGAAGCCGTCGGCCATCAGGGTCACACCGATCAGGAGCAGGAAACTCAACGCCAGCATCTTGATCGTGGGATGCTTGTCCACGAAACGGCTGATCGGACCGGAAAAGAACATCATGAATATCACCGAGATCACCACCGCCCCGATCATCACGGGAATGTTGTTCACCATGCCGACGGCCGTGATCACCGAGTCGAGGGAAAACACGATGTCGAGAAGAACGATCTGCACCAACACGGCGGCAAAAGACGCGGCTGCCGCCCCGGCCCCGTGCCCATCCTCTCCCTCCAACTTCCCATGAATCTCATGCGTGCTCTTTCCCACAAGGAAAAGCCCGCCAAGGAGCAGGATGAGATCCCTTCCGCTGAAGCCGTGCCCCATAAGGGTGACAAGCGGTTTCGTGAGACCGGCAATCCAGGAAATCGAAAGCAGCAAAAGAATCCGCATGATCATCGCCAACGCCAAACCGGTCAGCCGGGCCTTGTCCTGTTGGTGTCGCGGCAGTTTGCCCGCCAGAATGGAAATGAAGATGACATTGTCGATGCCCAGCACGATTTCCAGCGCACACAGGGTGAGAAAGGCGATCCAGAGCTCGGGGTTGGTGATCCAGTCCATATAGGCGCGCTGTTTTATCAGAGGCCGCCACCATGTCCAGTGTCCATGCAGCCCCTTTCAAAAAGACGCTTTCTCTCCGTGCAATATGGAGCCTTTCCGGTTAGGCTGGGATTCCATGATCAAGGGTTGCACGGTTTTGGAACATGCGCTGGCCAAGGCGAACATGGCGTGCCTGCGGGACAAATCCACCACATTGCCGGATTTTCGACGCTCTTTGCGAACGCTCTCCCTTCTTGTCGGTGCCGAAGCATTGCGGGATTTGCCCATGGCGGAGACCCGGGTGGAAACGCCCCTCGCGAATTGCGGGGGGCACCGTTTTCTTCGTCCGGTTGTGATTGTCCCCATTCTTCGCGCAGGCCTGGGCATGTCGGAGGCCCTGCTCGATCTGCTGCCGGAGGCCGGGGTCGGCCATGTGGGAGTCTCCCGCGACGAAGAGACGTTCGAACCCCGGAGTTATTACTTCAAATCCCCTCCCCTGTCGGAAGCGGAGGTGTTGCTGGTGGACCCGATGCTGGCAACAGGTCACAGCGCGACTGACGCCGTTTCCAAACTCAAAGCCTCGGGCGCAAAACACATCCGCCTCCTCGGCCTCATCGGGGCCGTTCCCGGCGTCGAACTGTTTCTCTCCCGGCATCCTGATGTCCCCGTTTTCCTGGCCGCCTTGGACGAAAGTCTTAATGCCAAAGCCTATATCGTTCCCGGACTCGGGGACGCGGGAGACAGGTATTTCGGCACCTGACCATCCGCGCTCCTCCCAACAAGATTCTCTTGTGAGGGACGCACGGCTTGGTATAGCTTGGAGTCCGATGGCGGACGGTCGTTCTTTGTCGGCCGAAAGGTCGGCGGGGAGAGGAAAGTCCGGACACCGGAAGGCAGCATGCCGCGTAGAACGCGCGGGAGACCGGGGTGAAAATCCCGGTCGACGGAAAGTGTCACAGAAAATAAAACCACCATCCGGCGAAAGCCGGGAGGAAAGGGTGAAAAGGCGGGGTAAGAGCCCACCGCCCCGGACGCAAGTCCGGGGGCACGAAAAACCCCATGCGGTGCAAGACAGAACAGGAGGATCCGGGTTGCCTGCCCGAACCCGGGGCGAAAGCCCGGGGTGACCTCCGGGTAATAGTCGCAGTCCGCAAGGACTGTCCCGCCCCAAAGGTGCGGGACAAGACAAATGACCGTCCAGGTCCCGGTGAGAGCCGCGGACCGGACAGAATCCGGCTTACAGCCATCTGAAAGCGGGGGTGCTCCGGCAACGGGGTGCCCCCGTCCCTTTTTTACTTTCCATAATTTTCCGGTTTGGCGCGGCGGACATCGATGAAGGATTTCACGCAAAGCGCAAGAAAGACGAGGGCGACGAGGCCCATGGAAATTTGCATGATGACGGCCACCGGACGCTGGGCGGTTCCTTCCAGAACGGCTCCGAGTTTGGGCAACCCCATGCCCAGGCCTCCCAGCGTTCCAAGCAGGCCGAAGAGAGCGGCGATATGCATGGCGTGCTTTCTGACATCCGGACGGATGTGAGCCAGAATCCCGGACAGGAAAATGATGGTTCCAAAGACCGAAGGAATCAGGGCGGTGAGATGGGTGGCTCCGGTGGCAATAAAGGCGGCAACGCCCAGAATATCGAGAACAAGACCGAAGAAGATGGCGAGTTTTGGCATGGCGTCGCGAATGTGGATGAAAAACCGCCCGAAGCAAGCGGGAACTTCCAATGATGGAACTTGAAAAGGGAAAATGGGAATTGACCCACAGGGACATCAGAGAGCCCGGAGAAAGGAAGATAAACCCGGAAGCGAGGGCGATTGATGATTATGCGGTTGCGGAGGATCGCGCGGGGCCCTCTCTCTGGATTCCTTAGGTTTGGGTTTGATCGGGGCGGCAATCGCTTCCACTTGCAACTACCGGCCGGTGGAACGGAGCGAGAGAGCGGCTTCGATGAGGCCGTCCGGGTTGCCGATATCGAGGCGCTTGCCCTGCCAGGTGACGCCGAGCAATCCGGATTGGGAGCGGAGGGAGTCCATGGCATCGGTGAGCTGGATTTCGCCGCCGAGGCCCGGGGACGTGGCGTCGAGAAGGTCGAAGATGTCGGGGGTAAAGAGGTAGCGCGCGGCAAAGGCGTGCGGGGGAAGCGGGATTCCTTCCCGGCTGAGAAGCCGGGGAGCTTGGTCACACGGGGGTTTTTCGGCAAGGCGGTCAAGAAGGAAGGCGTCGGGGGAGATTTGTCTGCCCCCTGCAATGCCATAGCGTGAGACGCGTTCGGGCGGGCAGGGTTCAATGGCAACAGAGGGAATTTTCAGCTGATCCCAGGCGGCAACCATGGCGGGGAGCGGGGAAGAATGCCCCATCACCGTGTCGCCAAGGAGGACGGCAAATGCGGACGAGGACCCGATGAATGCACGGGCAAGGCGGACGGCATCTCCGAGCCCGCGCATTTCCTGTTGGCAGGCGTAGGAAATTTTGGCGAGGGAAGTCGCCTGACGGACAGCTTCGAGGGCTTCCGTCTTTCCTTTGGCGGCAAGAAGTCCCTCGAGAGCGGGATCCGGCTCGAAATAGTGGCGGATGGATTCCTTGCCGGCACTGATGATGACAAGGATTTCGTCAAAGCCTGCGGCGGCGGCTTCCGCGACGACATGGTGGATCACAGGACGGTCGCCGAGGGGGAGCATTTCTTTCGGAACGGCTTTCGCGATGGGAAGGAAGCGGGTGCCAAGGCCGGCGGCCGGGATGACGGCTTTCATAGTCCGATGGCGGAGGGGAGAGCGGGCGCGAGGGAGGGTTTGATGACACGGATGCCTTTGGGTTCAAACGCCGCCTGCAGGCGCACAAACATGGCTTCGTCGTCGTAAATACCGACAATGGCTCCGCCGCTGCCGGCGAATTTTGCGCTGGCACCGGCAGCCCGTGCGGTGGCGACCATGTCGCGGTTTCCGTCGCCAACGTCGTAGAGGCTGGCGCGTTTGTCGAAGTTGGCGTTGATGAGAGAGTGAAGGGCGGAGAGGTCGCCGGAGCCGAGAGTGTCGCGGAATTTGGTCGAGAGGCCGGCCCAAAAAGCGATGGCCTCGCGGACGTCGGAGTCACCGCGGAGCCAGCGGGCACGGAGGTCATTGTGATAGACCTCGGTTCCCTCGGAAAGATCCTCACGGTAAGCAATGTAGAGTGAAGGGAGTGTTGCCGGGTCAAGAAGCTCGTAGTGGCCGTAACCGCGGGATTCCATGAGGGACTGGTCAAAATCCATGTAAACGAGTCCCTGATAGGCCTGGGCAACGCGATCCTGCAGACCGGCGGGGATGCCGAGCTCGTTGTTCTCCACGCGGAGGACGAGATTGGCAAGAGAGTGACGGGAAATGTCGACGCCGTAGAAACTCATGAGCCCGCGGATGCAGGCCGTGATCAGGGCGCTGGAACCGGCCATCCCCACACGGTTCGGAATGTCCGAGCGGTAGCGCATGGTGAAATTTTTTTCTTCGATGACAATGCTGCGGGAATGGCAGAACTCGAAGAAGGCTTTGGCGGCGGCCTTGAGGAGACGGAATCCGCCGTAGTAGCCGTGGAGGCGGACATCGTCGTGGAGGGCACGCAGGCTCTTGAAAACGGAATGGTCCCGGCGACTGGGGAGCAGTTCAAGCTCGGGAGATTCCCAGAGCTCGATGTGTGCGGAGAAATTTGTGAATGCAAAGGCGATCGTTTTGCCAAAGTAACCGTCGGAGGGATTGCCGATGAGTCCGGCCCGGGGGAACGCAGTGGTGCGAATAATCATGACAGAAGGAATGATGGGGTATCCCGGATGTCGTTTGCGAGAAGGAAACTCCCTTTACCACCAAGGCAAACGCATTGAAATTTCCTTCCTTGCAAACACATCATCTCCACCGCGCGAGACGCTTTTGCCGGAAAGCACACGCGTCCCGCCGAAAACCACACCCGGGACGGGTATGCTCCCCGGAAGGTTGCGATTCGATGCGCTTTTTCATGCGTTTGCCCTGCCTTTACCACTGGATCACGGAACTGGCGAAGGTGAGGCCTCCGCCGAAAACGACGAGCAGGATGTAATCTCCGACCTGGAATCGTCCGGTGCGGTTGGCTTCGTCGAGGGCGATGGCAACGGCTGCCGCCGAGGTGTTGCCGTAACGGTCGAGGTTCATGTGGAATTTCTCCAGGGGAACATTCAATCGCGAGGCCATGGCCTCGATGATGCGGGTGTTCGCCTGGTGGGGAATGATGCATTTGAGGTCGTCGGTGGTCAGACCGCTTTGTTCCAGCGCTTTCTGTGCGGCCTTCATCATCGAGGTGACCGCCTGTTTGAAAGTTTCCCGGCCGTTCATGTGGAGGGTGTTGAGGCGCTGGTCCGCATTCTCTTTGGTAATCGGAATGGCGCATCCCCCGCCGGGCATGTGGAGAATGTCACCGTAGTTGCCGTCGCTTCCCATGTAGGTCGTGATGACTCCGTGAGAACCCGAACGGTTTCTCAACACCGCGGCCCCTGCGCCATCTCCAAAAAGCACGCAGGTATTGCGGTCCTGCCAGTTGACAATCGAACTGAGCTTGTCGGCACCGATGACAAGGACGGTGTTGTAGGTGTGGTTGGCGATGAACTGCTGGGCGATTTCCACCGAGTAAAGAAATCCGGAGCAGGCGGCGTTCACATCGAAACAGGCGGCATTTTTTGCGCCAATGAGCCGTTGGACATGGCACGCGGTGGACGGAAAAAAGGTGTCGGGGGTGATGGTCGCGACGAGGATCATCTCGATTTCCTCGACTGTGATCCCGGCATTTTGGATGGCCTGCCTGGCGGCTTCTGCGGCGAGATGGCTGGTGAACTCCCCTTCCTTCGCGATCCGGCGTTCGCGGATGCCGGTCCGTTCGATGATCCATTGGTCGTTGGTGTCCACCATGGCCTCCAGATCGGCATTTGTCAGGATGCGCTCCGGGACGTAGCTGCCGGTTCCAATGATCGAAACGGTGCGGTTAGGCTGTGGCTGTTTGATCCTCGGGGATTTTTTCATGATGGGATTGGATGGCTTCGACGATCCGCTGGTTGACCTTCTGCTCCACGGCGGCCCTGGCCGCCCGGATCGCATTGCGAAGCGCCCTTGGGGAGGAATTGCCGTGGGCTTTGATGCAGATGCCATTGACGCCCAGAAGCGGGGTTCCTCCGTATTCGTCCGTGCTGGTCCGGTTCTTGATCGAAAGGAAGGCCCCTTTGCAAAGAAGGGCTCCCAAGATTCTTGCCGGGGATTTCGTGAGTTCTTCCTTCAACCAAGAGAAGAACGATTTGGCGAGTCCCTCGATGGTTTTCAAGACGATGTTGCCGACAAACCCGTCGCAGACAACGACCTCGACCGGACGCCGAAAAATCCCGTGCCCCTCGACATTGCCGGCAAAGCGGACCGGGGCGGAGGAGAGCAGCGCGTGACATGTTTTGGCAAATTCCGTGCCTTTGGAGGCTTCCGTGCCGATGTTGAAGAGCCCAACTTTCGGTTCGGGGCAGCCCAGAATTTCGCGGTAATAAATGCTGCCCATCACGGCAAAGCCGACGATGTGTTCGGGGGAGGGATCGAGATTCGCCCCCCCGTCGATCAACAAAAAAACTCCGCCATCCGATGGAATCAACACGGCGAGCCCCGCCCGGTCGATGCCCGGCAGGGTTCTGAGTTTGATGGTGGCGGCGGCAACGAGTGCCCCCGTATGGCCGGCCGAGACAATGGCATCTGCCACGCCATTTTTGACGAGATCCACGGCGCGGCTCACCGAGGAATCCTTTTTCCGGCGCACGCTGTCGAGTCCGCTGTCGCTCATGTCGACAACCTGTGAGGCGTGGTGGAAGGAAATCCGATCCGTCAGTCCGTCTGTATTGTGCCGCAAGAGTTCCGCCCGGACGATTTTTTCATCACCAACGAAAACAATGGACACATCGGGGTAATCACGGAGAGCGGCCACCGCGCCTTCAATGGGATTTCCCGGAGCAAAATCCCCGCCCATGGCATCAAGGGCAATTTTCATGCGGGAGAAACCCGGCCCTTCGGATTATTCCGCGCCAATGGTCAGAACCTGACGCTTATTGTAATAGCCACAGGAGGGACAGGCGACATGGGGAAGCACACTGGCTCCGCATTGCGGGCACTTGCCCAGTTTTGGTGCGCGCCAGCGGTTCGCGGCCTTGCGAGTGCGAAGCCGCATCTTTGAAGTTTTGCGTTTGGGAACTCCCATAAATGATGTGTAATTAGTTTTTCAGCTTGTCGAGCGCATCCCATGCCGATGCACCCTTTTCAGGTGGGTGCGGGTTGGTGCGCGGGGCACCGGCGGCAGGGCACGCTGCTCCCGTATCGCATCTTGGATGCGGAGGCAAGAGGAGATGAATATCCTCCCGAACGAACGGGGTCAAGTCCAACTGTTCGTTTCCCGAGAGTTCTGTTTGGAGGGCAAAGGGATCGACTTCGATCTCTTTTTCGACATCTCCGAGGCAGAGAACACATTGCATGCGTACCCGCACGGCGACTTTTCCGGTGGCAAAGAGTCCGCCATCGCTCAATCCGACATCCAGAGAATAGGTCAGCGGAGAAATGGGAACCGCCCCGGCTTCCTCCAAACCGAGTGGGGTCGCACTTTCCTCCCCTTCGATGTGGAGAGTCTCTCCCTGCGGGATCTGGCGGAGGTGGACTTTCATGGTGCATTCACTGCTAACATCCTTGGAAGCACCGGTCAACGGGCCATTCCCCCCCCTCAGAGCAAACGCATGAGCCCCGAAAACGTCGGAGGGAAAGGAGGCACCGATGGTCGGGTGAAAATTTGAATGCCAAGCCCCGGAGTTTGCGCTTACACTCCCCGGTTCTCATGGAAGAAAAAATACTGACCGTCGGACTTCCCTCCGGAAGCCTGATGGAACCCACCATATCGCTTTTTGCAAAAGCCGGTTTCGCCATCTCCGGATCGAACCGCTCGTATCGTCCCGCCGTGGACGACCCGGAGATGCGCATCCGCCTGCTCCGCGCACAGGAAATCAGCCGCTACATCGAACATGGCTACCTAGACTGCGGGATCACCGGTCGCGACTGGGTCGAGGAAAACGAATCACAGATCCAGGAAGTCACCAGCCTCGCCTACAGCAAAGTCAGCTCCAGCCCCACCCGCTGGGTGCTTGTCGTCCCGGAAGATTCCCCGATCCGCACGGTCAAAGATCTCGAAGGCAAACGCGTGGCCACGGAAGCCATGGGCATCACCCGCCGGTTTTTTGAACGCGCCGGAGTGAATGCCGAAGTGGAATTTTCCTGGGGGGCCACCGAAGTCAAGGTCCCGGATCTCGTGGATGCGATCGTGGACATCACCGAGACGGGCTCCTCCCTGCGTGCCAACAAACTGCGCATCGTCGACACCCTCATGGAGTCGTATCCCGCCCTTTTCGCCTCGCACGGCGCGTTTGCCGATCCCTGGAAACGCCAGAAGATCGAAACCCTCGCCCTGCTCCTGCGCGGAGCACTTGCCGCACGGGACTTGGTGGGATTGAAAATGAACCTCCCCGAAAAAAGCCTGAAGAATTTGCTTGAGGCTCTCCCGGCATTGAGGAATCCTACAGTTTCGCCCCTGGCGCAACCTGGATGGGTCGCCATCGAGACGGTGATTGAAGAAAAAGTCGTCCGCGAGATCGTTCCGCAGCTCAAAACGCTCGGGGCAGAGGGGATCATCGAGTATCCGCTCAACAAAGTTGTCTACTAGAATTCCCGCAATCCCATGGGTTCCTTAAAGAAGAAAAGAAAATCGAAAATCGCGAAACACAAGCGCCGCAAGCGCATGAAAGAAAACCGCCACAAGAAGCGGTTGCGCTACAAGTCGTAACTGACTCGGGACACCAGGCCCGGAGGCTCTCCGCCTCCGGTGGATGCCTCCCGAAGCTTCATTTTCATGAAAAATGACCGGCGGGATCAGGAATTGATGAAGGTTTCAGGACAGCCTCTTTTCAAGCAAGAAAATTGGCTGTCCGCTTTCCTGCTTGTCTGCACCGTTTTCCTGTCCGCCTGTGCGACCGGTCGAAAACCGGAGAGCACTCCTCTCCCGGCAGCAGTCCTCCGGGCAGAAGCCGGTCAGCCAACCTCCGCGCCGCGCTCCGTTCCCCCAACGGTCGTTTCTTCTGTTTCCCCTTCGGTCGCTCCCGCACCGTCGCCGTCAGCCGTCGCGGAAAAACCGATCCCGCGGGACACTCCCTCTTCCGCTTTGGGAAAACTGCTGCCCAGGAGTTGTGCCATCCTGGAATCCACGCCCACCATGCTGCTCGTCAAGCGCTCCGGCACCACAGGATCTCCCTCGTTGTTCGAAGAAGCCATCGCCCTCGGAAAATTGCGCGGCATCCTCACCTCCAAGCCTGCCATCCCAAAGGGCACCGCCCAAAAAACCAGGCTTCAAAATGGAACAGCCACGATTCCCTTTGGCAAAGGCGTTCCCCCCGCGGAAACCGCAAACATCATCGTTGCAGCGCTCTCGGTGGATGGAATCCAGAAGGTCCGAGCCGAGCTCGACGCCGATTGATTTCCCTCTTTTTTCCGGGTCTCCCGGGAAAAATCAGGAGTCCAGAGCCTGGGAAATCCTCTCACAGACGGACTTCAGCGTCCGGACACGCGCATACCACTTGTAATTGGCCGGAATCACCGTCCACGGAGCGGCAACATTTGTTTTTTCAAACATCTCTTCCGCAGCCTCGGCATGTTCCTTCCAATGGCGGCGGTTGCGCCAATCCTCATCGCTGATCTTCCAATGCTTGTAGGGATCCGCCTCCCGGCGTTTGAAGCGCTCCAACTGCTCTTCTTTCGTGATGTGAAGGAACAGCTTGATGACAATCGCCCCGCCATCGGCAAGCACGCGCTCAAACTCGTTGATCTCCCGGTAGGCCCGCTTCCATTCCTCCGTGGAACAAAACCCCTCCACGCGCTCCACAAGAACCCGTCCGTACCAGGAACGGTCGAACACGGCCATTTCCCCCTGGGCGGGCAGCTTGTTCCAGAACCTCCACAGGTAGTGGTGGCGATACTCCTCCGGTGTCGGTTTCACGATCGAATACACTCTCACCAGTCGCGGATCCAAACGCTCCACAACCCGCTTGATCGCCCCCCCTTTCCCCGCCGCGTCGGGCCCTTCCATCACCAGAATCACGGAGTTTTTCCGCTCCCGCAACTGGAGCTGCATGTTCAAAAGCTGGAGCTGGTACTGCTTGAGCTGTTTCTTGTAATCTTCCTGGTCGAGCGATCTGGACTGGTCAAGTTCGTCAAGCGGGATGCGGTCTTTGGCCATGCGAAGTGCGGTGTGTGAGCCCCGCTGATAGCGGGATTTCCCGTTCAGGGAAAGCGCGGAAATCCTCTTTCTTCTCCGACAAGATTCTTCATCAACAAGCCGTTTTTTGTTTTTGACAGGAATTCCGTGCACGCTAATCTACCCCTCCTGCCCGAAGCAGGGGGAACAACGCTGCCCGTTTTCGCAGAGGCGACAACGGCAAGCGTTCTTCACCCTTTTTCCGGCGAAATAACAAACGCCTCTCGATGTTCAAACCATGCGGCTCCGGCCGCCAGATGCCCATGTAGCTCAGTTGGTAGAGCACGTCCTTGGTAAGGACGAGGTCACCGGTTCAATCCCGGTCATGGGCTCCACGAACATCGGTCGCAAACAATCAACACACAAAACTCAAGATGGCTAAAGAACAGTTCCAGAGAAACAAACCGCACGTCAACATCGGCACAATCGGCCACGTTGACCACGGCAAGACCACCCTCACCGCGGCGATCACGACCGTCCTCGCCAAATCCGGCGGGGCAACCGCCAAAAAATATGATGAGATCGACGCCGCTCCCGAAGAAAAAGAGCGCGGCATCACCATCAACACCGCCCACGTCGAATACGAGACCGCCAAGCGCCACTACGCGCACGTCGACTGTCCCGGACACGCCGACTATGTGAAGAACATGATCACCGGCGCGGCCCAGATGGACGGAGCCATCCTCGTTGTGAGCTCGGCCGACGGCCCGATGCCCCAGACCCGCGAGCACATCCTTCTTGCCCGCCAGGTCGGCGTGCCTTCGATCGTTGTGTTCATGAACAAGGCGGACATGGTGGACGACAAAGACCTTCTCGACCTCGTCGAAATGGAAGTTCGCGAACTCCTGAGCAAATACGAATTCCCCGGCGACACCATCCCGATCGTCAAGGGCAGCGCCCTGAAGGCTCTCGAAGGCGATGCCGAAAACGAAAAAGCCATCAACGACCTCATGGCGGCGGTGGATGAATACATCCCGCAGCCGGAGCGTCCGAAGGATCAGCCCTTCCTCATGCCGGTGGAAGACGTGTTCAACATTGAAGGCCGTGGCACTGTCGCCACAGGTCGTGTCGAACGCGGCATCCTCAAGAAGATGGAAGAAGTCGAGATCGTCGGCATCCGCCCGACCGCCAAGACCACCGTCACCGACATCGAAATGTTCCGCAAGCTCCTCGACAGCGCCGAAGCCGGCGACAACGTGGGCGTGCTCCTGCGTGGCATCAAGAAAGACGACATCGAACGCGGCCAGGTCATCGCCAAGCCCGGTTCGATCAAGCCGCACAAGAAGTTCAAGGCCGAGGTCTATGTCCTCAGCAAGGACGAGGGCGGCCGTCACACCCCGTTCTTCTCGAACTACCGTCCGCAGTTTTACTTCCGCACAACCGACGTGACCGGAAACGTGAAGCTTCCGGAAGGCGTTGAAATGGTGATGCCCGGGGACAACGTCTCCATCGAAGTCGAGCTCATCACCCCGATCGCGATGGAAAAAACCATCCGCTTCGCGATCCGCGAAGGCGGCCGCACCGTTGGTGCCGGACGCGTCGCCGACATCCTCGACTAACAAGGCACACGGAAAATTCCAAAGGTCAGTAGCTCAATTGGTAGAGCATCGGTCTCCAAAACCGAGTGTTGGGGGTTCAAGTCCCTCCTGACCTGTGGAACTCCGATTTTTCACAGATGTTTTCCAAACTCCGCAAATTCATTTCCGAGGTTCGCGTGGAACTCGGGAAGGCCCAGTGGCCGTGGGATCCCAATGAAAAGGGCATCCGGCGTTACAAGGAGCTCACCGATTCGACCGTGGTTGTTCTCGTGGCCATGCTCATTCTCGGGGGATACATCGCTTTTTTTGATTTTGTTCTCATCAACGTGGTCGGTTTTCTGACCCGTCCGTAAGTTTCCGTTCCCATGGCATTAGCCCCAAAAGACCAGTGGTTTGTCGTGCATGTTCTCTCCGGCCAGGAGCAGAAGGTGCAGGAAAACATCAATCGCCGCATCCAAACCGAAGAAATGGGAGACCTTGTTTACGAGGTTCTCATCCCAACCGAACGGGTTCAGGAGATCAAGCGCGGCAAGAAGACCGAAACCACACGCAAATTCTTTCCGGGCTACCTGATCGTCAACATGCACCTTCTCGACGAGGACAACCAACTCGTGGAGAAAACCTGGTATTTCATCAAGGATACGAATGGCGTGCTCGGCTTTGCCGGAACCAAGGACCGCCCGATTCCCATGCGAAAGAAAGAAGTCGAGGGACTTCTGGCCCAGGTTCGTGAACGCGAGGATACCGTCAAACCGAAAATCAGCTTCGAAGTCGGCGACAAGGTCAAGGTCGCGGACGGACCGTTCCAGAACCAGAACGGCATCGTGGAAGAAATCGATCCCGAACGCGGAAAACTTCGCGTCTCGGTCAGCATTTTCGGCCGCGACACCCCCGTGGATCTCGAATACTGGCAGGTTGAGAAAGCCTGATTGTTTTTTTCCTTTGAAAAGCCCGCCGGAGCAATTCGGCGGGCTTTTTTGTGTCTTCTTCCAAGGCACAAAGATCGTCCTGTCGCCCACCGGATTTCCCTCCCGCCTGGAAAAAGCAGGATTTGTTGGAATCTACGCTCCAAAAGCTGTAAAAAGACCCCATGAGATTTCCCGCCCTTCTCACCCTGTCGGCGCTCCTCGCCATCACCCAGGCCGAGGCTCAAACAAATACCAACACCGTCCAACCCGGACCGGATGGCCTCATTCATCTCGAAGCCAAACCGGAAATGGTGGACCTGATCCCCACCCTCTCGGTCACCAGCCTCAAGCAGGCCGTGGAGTTCTATGCGAACAAGCTCGGTTTTGAACTGATCCTGCAAAGCGGAAACTACGTGGCGGTCGGACGGGACAATGTCCAGATCGGCTTTGTTGCGGACAAAAATTCGATCAAGGGCTACAAGCCTTCCTTCTATATCCGGATGGTACGCATTGACGACTATTTCAAGCAGGTCAAAGCCACCGGAGTCAAACTCACCACGGAACTCAAGACCTCCCCCACCAAGATGCGGGAATTTTCCCTCACCGACCCCGATGGCTACACCCTGATCTTCGGGGAATATGTCGGCGGGTAGCGCCTCCGACAGAACTCACCGGGGGTCCGCGATCTTTCCAAGAAAAAGGCAGGTTCCTGTCGGTCGGTGCTGAACTGCAAAAAAGAACGCTCAGGAGAGCTCTCATGGTGGTGACCGATTGTCATTCTCCCCGTCCCCTTTTGCAAAGAACAGGCCACCCGGTTTTGCCTTCTATTAGTTTTTCTTAACTTTACCTTGACGCCCCTCCCCGACTCTGGAAAGATCCCCTTGTTGTCTGGAAAATTCCGGACGTTTGTTCTTTTCATTACCAAACCAATCCGTCGGCCTAGGAAAGCGGGGTGAAATTCCCCCACTGTCGCGCAAAGGTCAAAGTCCGGGTTCGAACCGGCGGAGAAAACCGCACCGTCCTGAAATGGACAACGGCGTCGCGCAAGCGTCCGTGCGGGGGTAGTCCTTTTCAACACGGGGGAAAGGCTGTCCTTTGACATTCCCGTTTATAAAGGATCGATATGAAAAAGAGTCTGCTTGTGTTAATTGCTTTTGCACTCGTTGGAGGAAGCAAATTATTTGGTGGCGTCATCTCAAATGAAAATGATGTTCATTATTGGGGAACAGGTTCAAACAGTGCTGTGCTTGTTATTGATTGGCAGAACGGTTCCAATGCCGTCGCTTGGGGTTTTCGTTGGAATGGAACGACAACGACTCTTTCGGATGTCCTGATCTCGTTGGCATCCATGGATTCGGGTATCTACTTGCGACTGGATTCCAATTCAAGCATTGAAAATGGCCCAGCCTTTTTTGGATTGGGATATCAACAGGGCGTGACCCCCTTCGGCATCTCCGGCGCATCAGACACTTTTGGTTCAAGCACAAATCCCATATTTACCAACGGAATCAGTGACACAAACATTGCTGATGGAACAACCGATGCTCCAGCCTCTTCAACAAGCGCAACAGCAACGAATTCATCGGACTACTATAAAGAAGCTTGGTTTGACAACGGTTACTGGGAGGTGTTCTTCAGCGGAACGGACAATTTTAGCGCATCTTCAAGCACTGTATATCCAACAACATGGACAAGCGCATGGGTCGGCGCTTCCTCAACAACACTGACAGATGGAGCATGGTATGCATTCAGTATATCACAAACCGATTATACAAGCAACCTTCCCGGATCAGCAGTTGCAGCTGTACCTGAACCCGCAACAATGGGTCTAATTGTTGTTAGCCTTGGAGGAATTTTGTTTTTTGTTCACAGAAAACAGCAACAGGCAAAAGCCTAAGGTTGCCTTAAGAATTTAATTCGGAATTAGTTTGAATGTTCCATCTTCCTTTGCAATTTCTGACCAAATACCAAGGATGCTTGCAACTTTTTCATTTGACGACATCGGGTGGAAAACAGTGCACACAGCTGTTGAAGCAGTTAGCTATCCCCCTGGCAGCGGTACGAATTTAGCGCTTCAAAGCCCTTCTGCTGCACTTGGTCTGCCAGCTCCCTCGACAGGCAGTGCATCTTATGATGGAAATTTTATCCCATTCACGGGATTCAATATAGTCCAGATTGGAGATGGGGGAGAACTCACACTGAGGCTTGAGAAGCTTGCAATAGTTACTCAGGCAAAACCCGCGTTGAGTGTTTGGGAAAGTGTATTTTTGGTTGCCGGTTCTGGAACTGCCGGCACAACAACACCCCCCGCATCTATCTCTGGAGCCGATTCTTGTGAAGTTCTTGTAAGCGACAACGCGATCAAATTTGTTTCTATCGGAACGGTTACATTTAATTGGTTCGGAAATTATTGGACAGATTCTCCGGGCCCCTGCAGCAAAATAAAAGACACACAAATGGCCGATTTCGGCACCCCTTTTGCAGGACAGCTTGCCGATTTCAATGGCAAGAGCTACAGTGAAGTGCCCCTCTTTTTAGAGGGGACGGCAGGTTGCACATGGATTGATTTGGATACCTCTGAATTGTCACAAGCGGGCAGGGTACGTTTCACTGGAACCGCAGTTGGACAGACAGTGGAACTGGATTCCGTAACGGTAAACTCTTCTCTTTTGGAAGCAACGACAGTTCCCGAGTCGAACATCATGTTTCTTGTGCCTCTCAGCTTTTCTATATTGGTATATGCGAGACGATGCTTTCTCTCTTCTTGAACTACTGGTCACGATTGCGATCATTTCCATTCTGACAATCATGATCTTTGGTGTGTCAAAAAGCATTTATAGCAGTGCTGCATTTGCCACATCAGCCAACAATATCCGACAGCTTACTGTGGGAGGAATTAATTATCTGGCTGACCATAACAACGTATTTTGGCCCTACCGGACAAACGACACGAATAATGGCCGCGGAATTACTTGGTGGTTTGGTTTTGAACCGATGGCCAGCGTCGGACGTCCCGAAGGGAAAAAAGAGTTTGATCCATCAAAAGGGCCTCTGGGGGGATATATTCCAAAAGGAATGCGGCCGGATCCGAGTTTTGCTCTACAGGGTAATGTTTTTAAACCCAAATTCGAAAATGGATATGTCGGAGTCGGATACAACATTGAAATCGGCGGCGGGTTCTTTGGCTCCGCAAGTTGCCTGAATTATGGGGCACTTTCCGATCCAACCAAAGTTGTGGTTTTCTCTACCACAGCCCAAGTTAATGATTTTCAGTCACCAGCCTCGCCAGCTCACCCAATGGTTGAAGAGTTTTACTCATTTGACAAGGGAGACGGAGCGCAAGGCAGATACCCAAGCATCCATTTCAGACACAATGGAAAGGCGATGGTTTCATTTGCAACTGGCAACGTAGGTCTCTTGAGCATGGACGAATCAACCCGCGATTCCAGAATGCCCAAGGCCAACGTCGGCCGGTTTGCTCCCAAGGGAGATACAACTTACCTGAAATAACCCACAGGCTCTTGGCGGCAGCAGAAATCCCCCTGCTGCAACGCCTCTCTCTTTCCACCGGAAACCCGGATTAGAAAGTCACTCCGAAATGCAGTCCAAGCACGGTGGCATTGGCCACCTGGCCGTCACCACCGGGACGGATGACATATTGCAGAAACGGCTGGACATAGGCCCATTTGTTCACCTGCACCCGGTATTCAAATTCGAGAACTCCCTCGAATGTGTCCACAATTTCATTGCCCTCTTCGCGATTGGCCAGAATCTGATAATAACTGTAATTGCCCAACGCAAAGGCAATTCCAGTCTGGTCTTTGTCCCGTGTCGGAATCAGCCCTTCATAGACAAGCCCGGTGTAAAAGAAGAACGGCAGGCAGTTGTCATACTTGGGAGCGTAGTTCACATATCCAAGCCAGCGCAGTCCCTGTTGGGAAGGTTTGGCGGCGGGAACAACCACCTTGGATTTTCCATCGCCAGTCTTCCCTCCGGACACTTCCACCACAGGAGCGGGCTCCCGGTAGAGAGTCTGTTCGGCCATGGCATAGAATCCATATTTCCCATCATACTCGGCCCCGAAGAACGACGTATTCTCAAGGCCCCAATAGTATCCTCCCACGGCATATTTTCCCGGAAGGCCCGCAATTTTCGGCGTCACACCGGTTTCTCCCAGCACATACCATCCGTTCCGATCCCATGGCTGCGCTCCCGCAAGATCAAGACCATGGTTGTTGCTGCTGGTGGCTCCGGGAATTGCCATATACACCCCGGCTTGGGCATAGGACCAATCATTGGGCAAAACCTTCAGCGTTCCTCCCCAGGCAGCGTAACTGGAAGACCACCCCACCCCGTTTGAGCTGATGCCCTTCCCGCTCACAATCACGTTGTTCCTGAAAAGCTTGGCATCCTCCTGACGGGCAAAAAACTCGTAGGGATTCTGCCATCCTCCCGAAATGGTGAGAAAATTCCGGACCCCAAAGAGCTCGGGTGTCGTGTAGCTGAGGTAGAAGGGCATCAACCGCCATTGCTTGCCGCTCTGATAGGATGAGGGATTGAAGGACGGAGATGCTCCCACATATTTGTTCACATCCGTTCCATCCCGCAGCCGGACGCCTCCCACCGCCGTCAACCCCTGGAGAGCTTCCCATCCGGTCAGCTTGGCAAAATCGAGTTTTGCGTCGAACTTCAGTTCCTCATCAAATGTCGCGCGGTGCTCCAGGCCTCCTCCCACGACGCCATAAACCGTTCCCAGCCATTTCCCGGAAAGCACCAGTCCGTGATCTTCCACCGTCTCGCGCACGCCAAGCCAATCTCCTGTCGCTCCCTTTCCATTCCACCAAGCCTCCAGTTTCCCTGATTCTTCCCCAGCAAAACAACTTCCAAGAACAAAAAGGACTCCCGCCCCCAGCAATAACCTTGATCTCATATAGCGGTGATTAGTTTTTCTAATTTCATGCATTTTTCAAAACCAATCCCCATCGTTTCTAATATTTCACACCTTTGCCTGACCTTCGTCAAAAAACCGGCCCGTCCGGAATAAACTCGCCCGGCTTCAAAAACCGGGTTATGCCGGGATCATGAAAATTTTCCGTTTTCTTCTCTTCCTCACACCGGTTTTCCTCCTTCAGGCGGCAGATGAATCCGGCGCTCTCGCCTGCCTGAACGCCCTCCCCACCCCTTACCGGGACGGGATTCTGAAGCTCTCCGCTGACAACGCGGATCCCAACCCCGACACCTGGTATGTGGTTGCACAGAAGGGCGGCAAGGACAGCGACATCCACAATATCACCGTCGCAGGTGCGCAGGTGGTCTCGGACAAACGGACGCTCGGGTTCCGCGAAATCCTCACCCAGGCCAGTCCGGTCTCTCTGGAGAAAGTCACCGTGGATTCCCGGGACGCTTTTGAAATCGCGCAAAACTATGCCAGGGCAAATGGACAAATGGTTGGCAGCGTGAGCTTCGCCCTCCAGCAGAAAGGGCCCTCCTCCGCACCGCTCTGGTCGGTTTGGTGCTACGGTCCAGACGGTTCCTATCAGGGTCTCATGCAGCTCCTGGCCACCGATGGCACGGTCATCTCAAACAACGCTTTCCCAAAAAAGCCCTGACCCGCGTGGAAGTCTGTTCGCTGACAAAGGACGATTTGGAAACCCGGTTGCTGGCACTCGGGGAGCCAAAGTTTCGTGCCGGCCAAATCCTGGAGTGGCTCTACAAAAAGCGTGTCTCCCGCTGGGAAGACATGACGAATCTTCCGGCCGGACTCCGCGACAAACTCGCCGCGGAATTCCCGCTCGTCCCCCTGGAGCAGATCCGGGTGAACGGATCCGCCGACACCACCCGGAAGTTTCTCTTTCGTCTCACCGACGGGCAGATGATCGAGAGCGTGCTGATTCCTGCTTCCCCCGCCCTCTACGGAGAGGCCTCGGACCGGCGGACCATCTGCATTTCCAGCCAGGTCGGATGCGCCTATGGATGCAAATTTTGCGCCAGCGGACTGGATGGCTGGAAGCGCAATCTCACCGCCGGAGAAATCGTCTCGCAATTTCTGAGAGTCGAAGAACTCGGCGGCGAAAAGATCAACAATATTGTCTTCATGGGCATGGGGGAACCCCTGGCAAACTACGACAACCTGCTCCGGGCCATCGGCATTCTGAATGCCCCGTGGGGAATCGGACTGGGAGCCCGGCACATGACGGTCTCCACCTCCGGACTTGTCCCGCGCATCCGCGATCTTGGAGCACAACCGCTCCAGATCCGCCTCGCCATCTCCCTGCACGGCGCGACGGACGAGGTCCGCACAAAGATCATGCCGGTGAACAAAAAGCACCCTCTCGCGGAGCTTCTGGACGCCTGCGGAGACTATGTCCGCCGGAAGAAACAAAAAATCACTTTTGAGTATATCCTCATCAGGGATCTCAACGACACCCCCGAACAGGCCCGCCTGCTGGCCTCCCATGCAAAGAAGCTGGGGGCGAAGATCAATCTCATTCCCTACAACACCGTCCCAGGCCTCCCCTGGGAGCGCCCCGCGGAAGCCTCTCAGGAAGCGTTCCTCTCCACCGTTCGACAGGGTGGCGCGGATGCCACCCTGCGCCGGGAAAAAGGCCACGACATCGCCGCCGCCTGCGGGCAGCTCCGGCTCCAGGTGGAAAAATCCTTTGCAGACACCCCGCCCCTGAATTAACGGTTTCCCAATGGCTCACAACGAAGACGATTTTTCCGGGGAGATCTGGGATGAATACCAATGGGAACGGTTTCTTCAGGAGCAGGATCGCAACACGGAAAAGTATTTCCATTTGCTGGAAAAATTTGTGGACCACCCCGAACGGGATGAATTGATCGCCCGCGAGATGGGCTGGGATTCCTGCGAAGATGACGCCGAAATCGAGGAAATCGCGGATTTGATGTGCGGACAGGAAATGGAGGATTCCTGGGAAGAGGAACCCGACGAAGGCGAATTTGACCGCTTCACCAAATCTCCCATTTATAAAGACACCCTGAGACTCCACCGGTGGATCAACCACTGGCTCGAATCGAAAGGCGAATTGAAAGCCCATCCGGAAGCCATGCGGTTCGCCACACAATCCGCAGTCTGCGGAGCCAAGCTGGCCGCCGCCCTCTGCGGCGACGAGACGACGGAAATCGGCATGACGATCGCCTACCTGAAACGCGCGCTCAAAGCCTCGAACGATGCCCTCGATGCCGCCGCCAGGCTGGTCGACGAGGGCCTTCTCGACAGGCGCCGGGCCGCCATCGCCAGACGGCATGTCTTCAAAATCCGCAACCGTGTGGTGGATTACATGAGCGAATACCGCATGGAATGGCGCAAGCGCTACGGGGACCGTTGAGTTTTTGATTGAATCCCGCGCACCTGTCGCGCGTTCTCCCCATGGACCATGAACGGGAATTGCTCGAACTCGCCCGTCGCGGAGACACCCGGGCTTTTGACGAAATCGTCACAGCCAATCGCTCGCGCGTCTTCGCCCTCCTCCATCAAATCCTCAGAAATGAGGAAGATGCCCTGGACCTCACCCAGGAAACCTTCATCCGGGCCTGGCGTTCCCTGGGAAAATTCGACGGACGCCATCCGCTGGCCACCTGGCTGCATCGGATCGCCACCAACGCCGCCATCGACCTCATCCGCCGCAGGCAGGCCCGTCCGCAATGCGAACTCACTGACACAGACATGCCCGCAGATCCGGCATCCCGAACCTCCCCGTCCGCGCCCGAACCTCCCGGCACTGCGATGGACAGAGGCGACCTCCGGACCATCCTCGACAAGGCCCTGGCAACGCTCAGTCCGGAACACCGTGCCGTCATCGTTCTTCGCGAAATCGAAGAGTTGTCCTACGGGGAAATCGCGGAAAGAATGAAAACCTCCCAGGGAACCGTCATGTCACGCCTCTTCTATGCGCGCAAGCACCTCCAAGCCCTCCTGAAAGATGCCCATGAAGAATTTTGAATCCACCTTCAACCGCTGGCTGGATGGTTCGCTGGATGAGAAAACCCGGCGGGAATTTGAAGCCACCCTGGACGAGGAAACCCTGCTCGCCGCAAAAAACTGGCCGGCCATACGGGAGCTGCTCAAGGACTCCTCCCGCCGGATTTCTCTCCCCCACCCGGATTTTCTCAACGAACAAATCCGCCGCGAAATCACCGCGGCCCCGGAACCCTCCCGCGTGCTCCTGTTCCCCCTGCGTCGCCTGCTCTGGGCCGGAGCCGTCTGTGTCGGAATTTCCACCATTCTTTCCCTTCTGTTTTTCCCCGGCGGTTTTCGTACGAACTCTTCCACCATGGTCGTGTTTGCGGAGACCTCTGCTCCGGGACTTTCCGCCTCTGTCTTCCAAACCGGGAACTCCCGTGGAGTCGTGATCTGGACGGAGGGAATGCCGTTCATTCCCGACGGGGAGCGCGTGCAATGAGAGCCTCGATTTTTCTTCTCCTCCTCACCCTGTTGGCTCCCTTGCCGCTGACAGCCTCGGATGAAATCTGGTCCGCCCTCGTCCTGGCCACCAATGAAACGCCCCGGCAGCCTTCTCCCAAACCGCTCGGCGACTTCTCTCCCGCCATCGAAAAAATCTTCGGCTACAATTCCCTCTACCTCCTCGGCCAGAAAAAGCGGACGATCGGCCCGGGAACAACCGAATGGCTTGTCCCCAGCCGGGAGTTTTTCTTCCAGGTCACCTGTCTCGCCCAGGAAGACACCCACTACCTCGTTCGCATCGAACTTTTCCACAACAGGGACCTCCTGCTCACCACAGAAGCCCGGCTTGCCCGCAACGCCCCGCTCTATATCCGCGGTCCGCAATGGGGCCGGGGTCAGCTCCTGTTTCTTCTGGAAGTCCGCTGAGCCCCCGGGCACCACTGCAAAAATCCACGTTGCATTCCCGCTGCGGAAGCATGATCCTTCGGGAAGAGCGAATTTTCTCCCCGGAATGAATGATCTGATGCTCAGTCTCCTCGTCAGCGGTTCGTTGGGCGCTTTGATCGGACTGGAACGGCAATGGGAACGGCAGGCCGGACATCCGGAGAAACACGTGGCGGTGGGAATGCGCACCTTCACCCTCTGGGCCCTGCTGGGGGCCGTCTGCGCCCACCTTTCCAAACACGGACAGCCGCTTCTGTTCTCCGCCGGTCTCCTCGTGATGGCCGCGTGGCTCGGAGTTTTCCTGTTTTTCCAAAGCCGGGACAAGACAGGAGCGGGATTCACCACCGTCGCCACCGGACTGCTCACCTACCTTCTCGGCGGACTCGTCGTGGCAGGCGAAGCAAGGACCGCCCTGGTGCTCACCGTCGCCACCCTCCTGTTGTTGGCCGGAAAACCCTCCCTTCACGGCATCTCACGAAATCTCACCGCGGAGGACGCCCGCATGGCGCTGCAATTTCTCGCGGTCACGGGAGCCGTTCTGCCGCTCGTTCCGGACCGGGATTTCGGGCCGCTGGGAGCTTTCAACCCCCGCTCGATCTGGCTCATGGTGGTGATTGTTTCCGGTCTGGGCTTCGCCGGCTACATCGCCGTCCGGTGGCTGGGAACTTCGCGCGGCATCGCCCTCGCCGGGTTCGCCGGCGGCCTGGCCTCCAGCACGGCCACAACCCTCGGAATGAGCAAACTGAGCCGGGAACGTCCGGAGCTTGCGGAAGACTGCACCCTCGCCCTCGTCATCGCCTGCACCATCATGCTCTGGCGGGTGGAGGTGCTTGTCCTGGCACTCAGTCCCGGGTTGGCGCTGGCGGTTCTTCCCGACTTCCTGCTCATGAGCCTGCCCGGTGTGATTTTTGCGGGATGCCGTCTCTGGTGCGGTTCGGGTTCGGCCACGACCGCCGCGGAATACCGGAATCCGCTCAGCCTGAAAGTCGCCCTCCAATTTGGCGCTCTTTATGCCATTGTTGTTTTTGTCGTGAAAGTTGCGGCTTCCTGGTTCGGAGGCACCGGTCTCCTTGTGGCCAGCTTCATCTCCGGACTCACCGACCTCGACGCCATTTCCCTGTCGCTCTCCAATCTCCTCCGCGACGGGCAGATCCCCCTGACTCTCGCCATGCAGGGCATCGTTCTCGCCGCCGTGGCCAACTCCCTTCTCAAAGCCACCCTGGCCTCCACTCTTGGCACCCCCGTCCTGCGCCGCAGAACACTCCTGATCCTTGGGGCCACGGCAGTGATTGGGACAGCTTCCGTCCTTGTGCGGAGTGCTGTCGTCTGAGAGACCGTTCATCCCACGCTTTTCCGGACTCACAACATTTCACCGGCGCTTTGTCCCAAATCCTTCGTCCCCTTGGAAAACACGGCCCATTTTTGCGTCGATGAAAGTCCAAACCATGAAAACACATCGTCTCTCACGAATTCTCACCCTCCTGGCCGTTCCGGTCGTTTCAGCAGCCCTGCTCCATGCCGAGCCGCCGATGCCTCCCGGAGATGCCCCCTGTCCGCCCCCCCATGGTGGCGGGCCCGGCGGACCGCAAGGTTTCCGTGGTGGTCCTCCCGACAAGGGCCCGCATGGAATGCTGGAAATGCTTCAGCTCACCGAGGACCAAAAGGCAAAAGTGAAAGAAATCTTCGATGCCAACAAGCCGAAGATGGACGCCGCCCGGGATGAAGCCGAGGTCAAACGGCAGGAAGCCATGGCCGCCATCGACAGCCAGATTCGCCCGCTCCTGACAAAGGAACAGCAGGTGGTCTTCGACGACCTGGCAAACCTCCGCAAGGCCGAAGAAGCTCTCCGCAAGGACAGCGCCGCGCTGAAGAAACAGAACTGACAGTCGTGTCGTATCAACCGGCCGGGAACGGAACCCATGCCGTTCCCGGTCGCCCAGTTCTTACTTTCCCGACACCTCGTGGGGCGCGAGCCTGGCAGCGAGTTCCGGGGGAACGTGGGCCTGGAGAATCGCATCATCGCCATCGTAACGGATGTCGAGGACATGTCCGGCACGGTGGATTTCGGCGAGGAGGGCGGATTCGTTCGAGGGGATGCGAAATTCTCCGCGCAGTCTCCAGGCGGCGAGGCGCACTTCGAGTTCTTCTATGAGTGAGGCGATGCCTTCGCCGGTGCGGGCCGAGATGGCAACGCTCCCGGGATGCCGGGCAAGCTGGTTGGCAATGATCTCGGGGTCCGGAACGAGGTCCGTTTTGTTGAAAACAAGGATGGTCTGCTTGCCGGAAGCATCGAGTTCGGCGAGGGCCGCATCCACCGCCACCATCTGTTCGTGGTATTGGGGATGGCTGAGATCGACGACGTGGAGAAGGAGATCGGCAAGCTGCACCTCTTCCAGCGTGGCTTTGAAGGACTCGATCACCGTATGGGGAAGTTTCCGGATGAATCCCACAGTATCGGTCAGGAGAATTTTTTGCCGGTTCGGCAGGGTGACCTGCCGGGTGGTGGGATCCAGGGTGGCGAACAGCTTGTCCTCGGCCAGAACCCCGGCACCGGTGAGCCGGTTCAGGAGGGAGGACTTCCCGGCGTTGGTGTAGCCCACAAGCGAGGCCACCGGCCAGTTCCGGCGCAGGCGACCTTCCCTCTGGACGCCACGGTTTTTGCGAACTTCCTTCAAATCGCGTTCGAGACGGGCGATGCGTTCCTGGACACGGCGGCGGTCGACTTCGAGCTGGGTTTCGCCGGGCCCCCGGGTGCCGATGCCGCCGCTTTGGCGGGAAAGGTGGGTCCACATCCTGGTCAGGCGGGGAAGAAGATACTGGAGCTGGGCGAGTTCGATCTGGAGACGCCCTTCTTTCGTGCGGGCACGCTGGGCGAAGATGTCGAGGATGAGCTGGGTGCGGTCGAGCACTTTGCGGGTGGTCAATTCCTCAAGGTTCCGCCCCTGCGCGGGGGAAAGCTCGTCGTCAAAGATCAGCGATGTCACCGCATGTTCCCCGCAATATTTGGCAACCTCCTCCGCCTTGCCCTTGCCGATGTAATAAGGGGCGGTCGGCTTGTCGAGGCGCTGGATGACGGTGTCCACGACCGAGGCTCCGGCCGTGGCCGCAAGCTGGCGGAGCTCGTCCAGGGAATCTTCAACATCCCAACGGGTGACTCCGTTGTGCTCCAGGCCGATGAGCAGGGTCTTTTCACCGCTGCGGGAGGATGGCGTGATCATGCGTGCAAACCGTCAAGAAGCGGAAGGACGGTTTCCATGGGCTCGTCGGGAGAAGTCGTCGCAGTCAAGTTGATGACGGGAAAATTAAATTGGTGGCGGCACCAGGTCAATTGCCTTTTGGCATAGCGCCGCGTGGCCGTGACAATGGTGTTCCGGCATTCATGATGGGACATCCGTCCGGCAATGAGTGCCTGAATCTCCCGGAAGCCAATGGCCCGGGAAGCCCCCGGCCCGGCATCGACAGCACGGCGCACCTCCTCAATGACGCCTTCGTCAAACAGAGCATCCACATTGGCCGCAATCCGCATCCGGAGATCGGCTCGTTCGCGCTCCAAAAGAATCCCCCGAAAATCCGCCCCGGAAGATTTCCATGTTGTCCGGGCCAGGGTCAAAGGCTGTCCGGTGGAAAGAACAATTTCCAGTGCGCGACGGACACGGACGGGATTTTTGCAGTCGATCTGCTCGGGCGCCTCCAGATCCGCCTCGCGCAACCGGGCAATGGCTTCGGGAAGCTCCATGGCGGAAATCTTTTCGCGCAGGGCCGCATCGGGTGGAGGCAGTTCCGCCAGACCATGGGTCAGCGCCTTGAGATAAAGTCCGGTGCCTCCGGTCAAAATCGGAATGTGCCCCCGGGACTGAATTTTTCGCATCACTTCGCCTGCCATACGGACATACCGGGCGGCATCGCAGGTGTCTCCGATGTCGAGCACTCCGATCAAGTGATGAGGAACGCGCGACAGGAGTTCCGGACCGGGCTGTGCAGTGAGAATGGGGAGGCCCGCGTAGATCTGGAAAGCATCGGCACCGATGATTTCCCCCCGGATCTTTTCCGCCAGCGCGACGGCGAAAGCGGATTTTCCGACTCCCGTTGGCCCCGTCACGATGATCGGACGGGGCCCGGGAAACGATGGAGGATTACTGTTCAGGCTGGCGGGTGCGCTCGCTGCGGCGCTCCTCGACGGCCTTGGCTCCGCTGACAACCAGCTTGCGACCGCCCATGTATTCCTTGTCGTGGAGTTCGGAGACGGCGCGTTTGGCTTCGTCGACCGACTGCATCTGGACAAAGGCAAAGCCCTTGGACTTCATGGTGTGGCGGTTCATCACGATTTCGACGTTCTGAACGGTTCCGACCCCGTTGAAGAGTTCGAACAGGTCGCTCTCGGCGGCGTCAAAGGACAGGTTGCCGACGTAGAGACGGGCGGAAGTGACTTCCACGATCTCGGGTTTGCGCATTCCTGTCGGACGTTCGCCGCGTGCGGATTTCTCGCGACTGCGGGGAGCGGTCGAAGCCGGGGCCGCCGGAGCCGCTTTTTTTGCAGTCGGCTTGGAGTTGGCACCAAAAAATCCGAGAATTTTTTCGATGAGGGTCTTCTTTTTCGCCGGTTTTGCATCCTGGCGGCTGGATGTCGCGGGGCGATCCCCGCGGTATGGGCGGCGGCCGCCCCGGCGGGAGGAGCGGCGCGATCCGCTCGGTGAGTAGTCAGTTGGCATTGGTCTTTTCTTGAATTGGCGGCGTTCCGGAATTCCCGGGAAGGCCTGCCGTTAAGTCCCCCGGCGGTGCGCATCCCCCCGCGAGTGCACGCTGGTCGGCGTGCCGCGAGGAACATGAATGGCGCCATGCAGTGACCGGACAAGCGGACCCAAGAGCCCTGCGATCCGGTGTCCATGAAATAGGCGCCAGAGGATCGGGGAACATTCGCATGTTCCACGGAGCAGTTCAAGAACCAAAAAAGGCACCCTTTTCAAGTGACCGGTTCTCTGATTAATCTGTTGCGATGGCCCGTGAAGCACTGATTGAAAGAAAAACCTCCGAAACCTCCATCGTTCTGCGCTTTGTGGTGGATGGAAAGGGAACATCGAAACTTTCCACCGGGATTCCGTTCTTCGATCACATGCTCACTCTCTTTGCGAGACATGGGTTGTTTGATATCGAACTGGACGCACAGGGGGACATTGCCGTGGACTGTCATCACACGGTGGAAGACACGGGGATCACTCTGGGGCAGGCTCTGGGAAAAGCCCTGAAAGACAAAGCGGGCATCCGGCGTTACGGGTTTTCCTATGTGCCGATGGACGAGACACTTGTCCGTGCCGTCGTGGATCTGAGCGGACGGCCGTATTTGGCTTACAACGCCCCGGAAGATGTCGAGCCGATCGGGAATTTTTCCTTCCAGCTCGTGGAGGAATTTCTGCGGGCGGTGTCGGTGCATGGGGGAATGAATCTCCATGTGGACATTCTGGCCGGGAAAGACGCCCACCACATGGCCGAGGGGGTCTTCAAAGCCCTGGCCCGGGCGCTCGACCAGGCGACCCAGATCGATCCGAGGGTGGAAGGAATCCCGAGCACCAAAGGAATTCTTTGACCCCGTGAACTCAAGTTCCATCGGCGTCGTGGATTACGGCAGCGGCAACCTGCGCAGTGTTTGCAAGGCACTGGAAGCGGTCGGAGCACGGACACAACTCGTATCCGATGCCGCCCAAATGGACCGCTTGGATGCCATCGTTGTCCCGGGAGTGGGCGCTTTCGGGGATTGCGCTGCAAACCTGAAGGCCACCGGCCTTTGGGAGCCTCTGCGCGAATGGATCCGTGCAGGACGTCCCTACCTCGGCATCTGCCTCGGCTATCAACTGCTTTTTGAAACCAGCGAAGAATCCCCCGGCGTGGAGGGTCTCGGCGTTCTCTCCGGAACCGTTGTGCGCTTCCGGGCACCGGAACTGAAAGTCCCCCACATGGGATGGAACACTCTCTCCGACATGAACGGCCCGCTTTTTCAGGGCCTGCCGGATGCGACATCGTTTTACTTCGTTCACTCCTACTACCCGGTTCCGGGAGAGACCGCATTGGTCAGTTCGACCTGTGAGTATGGCGGGAAGTTTGCCGCAAGCATCTCACGGGGAGCCCTCCATGCCACCCAGTTTCACCCGGAGAAAAGCCAGGCTGCGGGTCTGGCCGTCCTGGGGAACTTTCTTTCCACACTATGATCCTGTTGCCTGCCATTGACCTGATGGGCGGTGAAGTCGTGCGCCTCAAGCGCGGGCTTGCCACCGAAAAAACCGTGTATTCTTCCGACCCCGTGTCATTCGCCAAAAAGTGGGAAGACTCCGGGGCGGATTGGTTGCACATCGTGGATCTGGACGCCGCCTTTTCAGGCGAACCCCAAAACCTGGACGCCATCGAAAAAATCTGCACCTCTGTGAACATCCCCTGCGAACTCGGCGGCGGGATGCGCAATTTCAAGAACGTCAGCGCGGCCTTCAGTTGCGGGGTCAGCCGCGTGATCCTCGGCACCAAGGCCTGCGAGTCTCCGGAATACATCGCCGAGATGTGCACCGAATTCGGCGGGGAACGGATCGCCGTGGGGATTGATGCCAAGAACGGCAAGGTCGCCGTCAAGGGCTGGACCGAAACGACCGCCACCTCCGCCGCCGACCTCGCCCTCATGGCCCAGGTGGCAGGTGTCCGCACCATCATCTATACCGACATCGCCACCGATGGAATGCTCGAAGGCCCGAATTTTTCCGAACTCGAAAACCTCCTCAAACTCCTCGATTGCCACCTCATCGCCAGCGGCGGCGTCTCCAGCGCGGAGGATCTCCGCAGACTCGCCGGGATGCCGCGTCTCCACGGTGCCATCATCGGCAAAGCCCTCTACGACGGCCAGATCACCGGAAATCTCCGCGATCTGATTTCATGAAATCCCCCGGCATCTCCGATTGACGCAAATCAACAAATCCTCTACACCGGCAACAGGATGTGCAGGGCAGAAATTCCCTTCCGTCCGTCAAATCCATCAAGAATAAAAAAATGAAAAAGCTCCTCATTGTTTTGGCCGTCACGCTTGTTGCCCAAGCCGCATGGTGTGCGGACATGCAAACCATTGTTTATCCGACGGAAGAATCCGCAAGTTTTCTGATCACGGCTCCCGAAGACTGGGAAATGAAACAGGCGGAGGAAGAAGGCGACTATTTCCACCTTCACGGCCCGACCGGCGCGGTTTTCTCGTTCCGCACCATTGAGGGATCGAGTGCTTCCATGGAAAAAGCCATTGATGAGGCGATGGAAGAGCTTCGCGAGGAATACAAGGATGCCGAGCTCGGGGAAGCCCAGGATTGGACTCCGGGCGGGCTGAAAGGCTTTTACGCAACCGGAACGGCCGTGGACAAACAGGACAACGCCAAAGTGCGCGTTGGCATGGGCTGGGCCGTCTTGGAAGACGGGAAAATCGCGGAATTTTGGTTTGTTGCAGACCTCGACGATGAGAAAGGGATTTCCGTTGCCGAGAAGATCGCCAATTCCCTCAAGGCTCCCTGAGGCCTGCCCCTCCTCTGTTTGTCAGGGGGAGGCGTATCGTTTTTTTTATACCATGCTCAAACCTCTTCTCGCGCTTGCCGTTCTTTTCACCCTCTGTGGTTCTTTGCTGGCACAGTCGCCGGGAGAGGCTGCGCAGGCCCCCAAGACTTTCCGCGTGGTGGTCAAGCCGGCCAGGCCTTTCGCGTTTGAAGAAGACGGCCGGCTGAAAGGATATTCCATCGATCTCTGGGAGAGACTGGCCCGTGAGACCGGGATCAATTACACCACCACCGTCGTGGCCACCGTCCCGGAATTGCTCCAGGCGCTTCAGGACGGCAGGGCCGATGTCGGGGTGGGAGCCATCAGCATCACTCCGGATCGCGAGAAAATCTTGGATTTCAGCCATCCCTTCTTTGAGTCGGGATTGCAGGTGCTGGCGCGTTCCAGCGGAGACTCGGGAGCCTTTTCGGCCTTCAAGGCCTTGCTGAGCGCGGATGTGGGCAAAGTTTGCCTGGTTCTGTTGCTTGCCATCCTGGTCATCTCCCACATCCTTTGGGTGGTGGAACGGAAGATCAATGCCGAGAGTTTTCCGGAAGGTTATCTCTCCGGCATTTGGGAATCGGCCTGGTGGTCGATCTCCACCTTGATCAGCGGGGGCTGCGAGAACAAATCTCCTGTCGGCGTTGCGGGGCGGCTCGTGGCCGTTGTCTGGATGCTGGGAGGCATTGCCCTGACTTCCTACATCACGGCGACCCTGGCCTCCGCGATGACCGTGAACACTCTTTCCGCGGAAATCAGCGGTTTGTCCGATCTCAAGGGATCTCCCGTGGCCACCCTCTCAGGAGGAGCCGCCGAAGCCCTGCTGGTCCGCTCCGGCTATCAGGTCGTGCCCTTCAAAACGCTTGATGAAGCCGTGGAGGCCCTGGAAAAACGGAGAGTCCGGGGCGTGGTCTACGACAGTCCCATGCTCCGCTATTATCTGGCCACACACCCGGGCGCAAAACTCGACATCGTCGGGCCGCTTTTCGACCTTCAGGATTACGGTTTTGCCCTGCCCCTCGGCAGCCCGAACCGCAAGCTCCTCAATGCCGCTCTTCTCAAGCTTCAGGTGGATGGGTTCAAGGATGAACTCGAAAATACATGGTTCCCGTCGTCCGCCCAGTGATGCCGTGCGGCTTTTCCTCCGGATCCCCGGGTATGTGATGAAATCCCGGGACTTTCTTCTGCTCCTCCTGCTTGCATCGCCTCCCGGCGGCGGTCATCTGCTCTGGTCGGCAGAGAAAAACCAGGTTTCCTTCACAGACAAGACCGAAAAGACCGCCCTGCCTGCTCCGGAACAGGAAGAAAAAGTGGCATGGGAACCCGATGTCTATCCGCAGAGCAATCTCTTCCCGTCGTTTTTGATCGGAACCGCCCGGGTGGATCTTCCCGAAGAAGTTTTTTCCGCCTGGGGCGACAACCATATTGGAGATCCCCAGGGGGTCATCGGCATCATGCTTTCAGGAGTGAAGGCCGGTTCCAAAGTAGAGGTGGTCGTGAAGGGCAACGACTACATGGAAGAAAGCCGACTCGTGGAAACGTTGGAGGAGGATGCCTCGGAATTGATGATTCATCCCAAAGTCGCCTTCAAATATGGGGAACTGGCAAAGGTTTCGCAGTCGGTGCCGCTGAATGTGACGGTTTCGTTGAAGGTGGATGGCGAAAGTTTCGGGGAAAAGACCATCACCACCACCCTGCGCCCGATCAACGACTGCCTGTTCGGCGTGGAAGAAACTGCCGACGAGGGAGAAGAAGCCCAGACATCGGACTACAGCTGGCTTTTCTCCGCCTATGTGAACGAGAACCACCCCTGGGTGGACAAAATCCTGAAGGAAGCTCTGGACACCGGGATTGTTTCTTCCTTCGACGGATACCAAAGCGAAGATCCCGAACAGGTGCTGCTTCAGATCTTTTCCATCTGGAATGTCATGCAACGTCATGGGCTCAAATACAGTGATGTGACGACAACGGCGGCCGTGGATGATGGCGTTTACAGCCAGCATGTCCGCCTTTTTGACGAGTCAGTGTCCGCCTCTCAGGCGAACTGCGTGGATGGCACCGTTCTGCTCGCTGCCATCCTCCGCAAAATCGGCCTCTCTCCTTACCTGGCGCTTGTTCCCGGACACATGTTTCTGGCCGTGGATCTGGACCAGGAAACAACCATCGGCGTCGAGACAACCCTGATGGGAGAAAAGGATCTCCGACCCTCCAAAGAAGGAAAAGGGCCTTCCATGAAAAAACTTGAGGACCACAAGAACGAGGAGTCCTGGGCTTCCTTCGAGGCGGCGGTGGATGTGGGAACCGAGGCCCTGAAAAAAGACGCCGCGAAATTTGAAAGCGACGATCTGGATTACCAGATCATCGACCTCGCCCGGGCGCGCGAAATGGGAATTTTGCCCATCATCTATACCAAGAAAGACTGAGTCTTCGGGCGGCAAACCGGGGATTCAGAAAGAACCGCGAATCGCCTTCCGCGCGAACCGGAGCAGTTTTTCCTGAATGCGGGCCATGTCGTCGGCTTCGCGGGGAGTCAGGTCATCGTGCCCGGCAAGGTGGAGCAGTCCGTGGATGCAGTAAAGGGCGAGTTCCGTGGTGACATCGTGCCCGAACTCTCCGGCACGGGATGCGGCCACAGGGGCACAAACAAGGATTTCCCCGTAAGGAAAGGTGATGACATCGGTGGGGCCGCGGATGTCCAGAAATTCCCGGTGAACCCGGGCCATGGCGCGGGTGCCGAGAATGGTGCATTCGATGTGTTCCAACCGGGAGAGCGGCCCGCCCAGAGTTTCCGCAATGGTCACGCAGGAAGGCAGGGCTTCCCGGACCAGCAGCCCCAGGCGGACTTCATCATACCGGACCGAACGCTGTTGCGAGACAATGAGAAGTTCGGGAAGGCGATCCCGGTGGGAGGGTTTCACGCGACGGATTTCTCTTCACGCTTGTCCGTGGAAGACGGGGACTCCCGCTTCGGATAGGCGATCCGCGCATGAAGCATGTTCACCAGCGTAAAGCGGAAGCTCTCCGCCGCACGATGAATCTCCGCCAACGTCAGCGGGCAATCGTCCAACTGATGCTCGGCAAGGCGGTTCTCGACGATGTCGTTCACGAGATCTTCAATTCTTTGGGGCGTCGGACGCTCCAGGCTGCGCGAGGCACTTTCGATGGAATCGGCGAGATTGATGATCGCCGCCTCCTTCGTTTGGGGGCGCGGACCGGGATAGCGGAAACTTTCCTCCCGGACCTCCGGAATGTCATCCTCGCGCATGTTCATGATCTTCCCACCAAGGCGGGCGTCTTCCTGCTGCTGGAGCGCCCGCTTGTAAAAATAGGAAACAAGCGAGGTGCCGTGGTGCTGGCGGATGATGTCGGTGATCTCGCCGTTGAGCTTGTGCTTGAGTGCAAGGTCGATGCCTTCTTTGACGTGGGCAATGATGATGAGCGCACTCATTGTCGGCGTGAGATCGTCATGGGGATTGTGCCCCGGAGACATGTTTTCGGTGAAATACTCCGGCTTCACGAGCTTTCCAATATCGTGAAAGTAGGAACAAACCCGGCAAATCGTGGGATTGGCCCCAACCACCTCCGCGGCCGCCTCGGCAAGATTCGCAACGGCCAGGCTGTGGTGGTAGGTGCCGGGAGCCTCCATGCTCAACCGCTTGAGAAGCGGATGGTTCAAATCGCTCATTTCCAGCCAGGAAATGTCGGTCGTGATTTTGAACAGCGGTTCCAAAATGGGCAGGATGCCGCTGACAATCACCGCCGTCCCGATGCCCGTGGCAATGGCGGCGAAGCTTTGCAGGCCGATCATCCTCCAGTCGGTCTGCGCGGGAGATTCCCAGATGACCGGTCCGATCTGGCCGAAGGCGGCGGCGAGGATCCAGGTGGCGATGCCAACATACACACCGGCGCGGATCAACCGGCTGCGCCTCCGAACCTGCAGGGTCACGTAAACAGCAATGAAACCGGTGATCAGGGAGATGACCAAGAAAACCGGATCGATTCTCCCCACCAAAAGCGATCCCCAAAGACTGGAAAAAACGGCCGCATAGAGACCATGATTCCGTCCCAGAAGAACGGAGAGCACCAGCGGCGCAAAGGCATACGGAACCAACAACGGGGCCAGTTGGAGGTCGATATTGCCCGATGCCGCCTGCAGGAGAGCCACCTTGATGGCGGTGAGTTGCAGAAGAAAAATTCCCAGCAGGAGGCAGAGCCGGGAGTTGCTTGCAAGCGTCTGGGGGTGATTGATCCAGAGCTGCGCAATGGCGGTGACGAAGATCAGCAGACAAAGAAGAAACTTCTTCGCCGGTTCGTCCTGTTGCCCGGTGAAAATGAGGATGGCAAGTCCGACAACAAACGCCCCGAGCAGAATCGAGCGCGCCAGCCAACCGGTCTGAAGGGACTCCGTCAGTTCACTCTGTTCGACGGTGCGACGGCGCTTCCCGCAGTCAAGCCCCTTGCCCACCAATCTTCGTCGTCTGAAAAAATCCCACATCGTGTTGTGTCAGATCCGGCTTTCCCTGGCCCCCCGGTGTTCCTTGTAGGCGAGGATGATGGATTGGACGAGCGGATGGCGGACGACATCCTGCTCGCTGAAAAGGTGCATGCCGATTCCCGGCACATCCCGCAAAGCTTCCGCGGCTTCGATGAGCCCGCTCAGTTTGTTGCGGGGAAGATCGATCTGTGTGCGGTCCCCGGTGACCACACAGCGGGACCCCGCGCCGAGACGGGTCAGGAACATGAACATTTGCTCGGCGGTGGTGTTCTGGGCCTCGTCGAGAATGACAAAAGAATTGTTCAGCGTGCGGCCGCGCATGTAGGCAAGCGGGGCGATCTCGATGACTCCGCGGTCCATGTATTTCTGGATTTCCTCGACCTCCAGCATGTCGTAAAGCGCATCGTAGAGCGGGCGGAGATAGGGCAGGATCTTTTCCTGGAGATCCCCCGGAAGAAACCCGAGTGCTTCCCCGGCTTCGACCGCCGGGCGGGTCAGAACGATCCGACCAACTTTTTCCTGCTTGAGCGCCGCCACGGCGACAGCCACCGCCAAATAGGTTTTTCCCGTGCCCGCCGGACCAACTCCGAAGGTGATGTCGTGGGATTGGATCGTCCTCAGGTAGGCCTGTTGCCCCGCAGTCTTCGGAACAATCGGCGGCTTGCGCGAGGAGCATTGGATGCGTGTTTCCAACAACCTTCCCAGACCGCTGTTCTCCGCCGAAGCCCCATCGACAGAATTCAGGGCATACTGGAACTCATGCCGCTTGACCGCCACTCCGCGCTTGACGGCTTCCTGGAGCTGGGAAATCACTTCCTTCGCGCGGCCAAGACCCGGCCCGTCTCCCTCGATGCGCAGCCAGCCGTCTCTTGTCGTGACCCGGACCCCAAGGCGGGATTCCATCTCGCGAAGAAGCTTCTCATCCCCCCCATAGATGGCCTGCAACGCACGGGCGTTTTCAAATTCCAGCGTCAAGTTCTCCATGAGGAGTCTACTTGTAGGCGTAAACAACCGCCCATCCCGTGCGTTCCTGCGGGGATTTTTCCACGGTGATGATGGCGTAGTATGTTCCCGTTTTTGAAGGCACAACGCGGGCTCCGGCAAAACGTCCCTTTTGCCACGATTCCGACTCGGCAAGTTTCCCCTGGGAATCGTAGACGTGAAGGGTGACGACTGCCCCCTTGACCTCGGTGCCAAGGCAGAACCAGTATTCGTTTCCCTTGAAAAGCTGGGCGGTGACGGCCTGCTGGTCCTTGACCCCCAGGTCTCCGCCCCAGGCGTCCTCACGGACGGTGAAGCCTTTTTTCACATAAGGAACAGCCGCCTCGTGGGCAAAGGACAGGGCGTCGTTCACATAGGCATGGGCCGGCACAAGGAGAAGTGCCAGGATGAGAAGAGAAAGGGATTTTTTCACAACCGGTATCAGGCCTCCTTGGATGTGATGGCGACAACCACTTCGCTGGTCATCTTGTTGATGCGCTGGACATTGTCCGCCGGGATCTCCGATCCGTCGTCCTTCCCGATGAGCGGGCGGATGGCAGCAAGCGTCTTCCGGATGCGAACGACGAGGTCATCCTTCCCCAGGCGCGTGTTCTTGAGTCCGTCGAGTTTGTCGGTGAAATACTCCAGCAACTGGGGCTGGTAGAGGAGCCCGGCTCCGTCGACGGAATAGCTCTTCGAGACAATCGATGTGAGAACCTGCGTCCCCCGCAGCCATCCTCCGATGCTGACCAGCTGGGCCAGTTCATCGTCACCGAGTTCTTCCATGGCGGCCCTCACATCCTGAAGCGCCCCGTCAAACTCCGTGCGGACAGCCCGCCAGTCCTTGGCCTCGGCTTTTTCCGTGATGCTCTTGCTGCGGGTGATCACCGCCTTGCGGACATTGATTGCCTCGGCCAGGGCCAGAACCTCGCGCCCGATGTCCTTGACCTTCTCGGAGTCCTCCGCCTCCACTGCGATGAATCCCTCGGCGATGACCGTGCCCAAAAGCAGGGCCACCTGCGCACGGTTGCCCGTGTTTTTTCCCAGGGAATCCCGGAGCTCCCCCCGCCAGTTCGGAGTGCCGAGCTTGTCCAGCACGGCAAAAATCTCGCTGGGCACCGGAACCACGACGTTCTCCACCTCGGCAGCCGGAAATTTCGAAAGATCAATGCTTGCCGGCGCGGGCTGTGCCACACCGGGGTGGAATGGCGTGAGGCAGATGGCGGCCAGAATCAGCGGAATATTCTTGGTCATGTAAAAATGAGCTTTGTGGGCGGAGCGGTGTCCGTCTAGAACAGTCCTGAATCATGCGATGAATCCTTCAAGATTACAACATCTTCTTCAGACAGCGGCCTCCCGGCAAATATTGGTGATTGGCGATGTGATGCTGGACGAGTTCGTGTGGGGCCGCGTGTCCCGCATCTCTCCGGAAGCCCCCGTGCCGGTCGTGGAAGTTCAGGAAGAGTCCTCTTATCCGGGCGGTGCCGCGAACGTGGCCAGAAATCTCCGGCCGTTTTGTTCCGGAGTGCTGCTGTGCGGATCGGTCGGGGAGGATTCCTATGCCGGGAAGTTGAAGGAACTTCTGGTCGCAGAAAAAATTGAGACAAAGGCTCTTGTGGCATCGCCGGACGCGCCGACGATCGTCAAAACCCGCATTGTGGCCCGCCAGCAGCAGGTCGTCCGGGTCGATCGGGAAAAAAACCGGGGTGCCATCGCCGGGGTCACCGACCGGGCACTGGAGCTGATCTCGGAACTGATGCCCTCTGTCGACGGCGTGATCTTGGAAGACTACGGCAAGGGGTTCCTTTGCCAGAACCTGAAGGACCGCGTTTGTGCGCTGGCCCGGGAACACGGGAAATTTCTCACAGCCGATCCGAATCCCGGCAATCCCCTGGATTGGAGCGGGGTGAACCTCCTGAAGCCGAACCGTTCCGAGGCCTTCGCCATGGTCGGCCGCAAAGATCCCGGTGCCGCAGACAATCCGTTGCAGGATGCCGCGCTTCTGGAAATCGGCACCCATCTTCTGGAAAAATGGAATCTCAACGGACTTCTTGTGACGCTGGGAGAGCATGGAATGATCCTTTTTGAAAAGGACCGCCCCCCCTACCACACCCCGACCAGAGCCCGGGAGGTCTTCGACGTCTCCGGAGCGGGCGACACGGCCATCGCCCTCTACACCCTGGCCGTTTGCGCGGGGGCAACCGCCCGGGAAGCCGCGGAAATTTCCAACCATGCCAGCGGAGTTGTCGTGGCCAAATTGGGAACAGCCACCTTGGAATCCAACGAACTGGTGGAAAGCTTCAAGCAGGATGGGAAATAGGGCGGCTGTTTTTTTTGACCGCGACGGCACCCTCATGGAGGAGGTCCATTACTGCAACGATCCCGCAGCGGTCCGGGCATTTCCAGGTGCCGCCCGGGAATTGGCGAAACTCCGCCAGGCCGGATGGTTGAATGTGGTGGTGACAAACCAGAGCGGCATCGCCTCCGGAAAAATCACCCTCCCCCAATATGAAAAGGTCCAGGCGGAACTGACCCGCCAGTTGGATGGACAGATTGATGCAGTCTATTTTTGCCCCGACTCCCCGGCAGCCCCAAGCCTTCGCCGGAAACCCGGCACCGGGATGCTGGAAGAAGCGGCCCGCGACCTCGAGATCGACCTTTCAAAATCCTGGATGGTCGGTGACAAGGCCATCGACATCCAATGCGGACGCTCTGCCGGATGCCGCACGATCCTCGTCCGCACCGGCTACGGCAACCTTCACCATGCTTCCCAACCGGATTTCATCGCCGATGATCTCTCCCAGGCCGTCGAACACATTTTTCAAAACTCCCCCATTCCATCCCGATGACACGCGCCACCATTGTTATTCCCGCCCGCTGGGGCTCCACACGCTTCCCCGGCAAACCCCTGCATCTGCTGGCAGGAAAACCCCTCATTCAACATGTCTGGGAACGCTGCTCCGCCGTGCCGGGAGTGGAGCGAGTCATCATCGCAACAGATGACACCCGGATCCTCGAAACAGCTTTTTCCTTCGGAGCAGAAGTCGCCCTCACCTCCCCGAAGCATCCCAGCGGCACCGACCGCATCGCCGAAGTGGCAAAAAATCTCCGCACGACGGGCATCCTGCTCAATGTCCAGGGCGACGAGCCGTTTCTGGATCCCAAACTGGCTGCGCGATTGATCAATGCCCTGCGGGCGGATCCCCGCCTCCAGATGGCGACTGCGGCCTGCCCGCTGGAACCGGGGGAGGCGGAGAACCCCAACGCCGTCAAGGTCGTCTGCGATGTGGATGGCAATGCCCTGTATTTTTCCCGGAGCGCCATCCCCTTCGACCGCGATGGCGATGTCCACCCGATCCGGCTCCGGCATCTCGGCATCTACGCCTACCGGAGGTCGTTCCTCCTCGATTTCGTCAAAAAGAAGCAAACGCCGCTCGAGAAAATCGAAAAACTCGAACAATTGCGCGCCTTGGAAAATGGAGCCCGCATCCGCGTTCTCACCACCAAGGATGTGGGACCGGGAGTGGACACCCCGGAAGACGCCCGGATCGCGGAAAAACGCCTCGCCGCACAGAAAAAACGCTGATTTCCACAAGCTCCGCCGTCGTTTTCAAGCTCCCGAAAAGCGCTGCGGGGAATTGAGATCCCCCCATACGCCTCTTCTTGACGTCCGGGGAGCGGCTGCGGCAACCTGATCCCGGTGAGCACTCTCAAACGGAAACTCCCCGGTCGTTCCGGCCATGCGGTGGCAAACGAACTCAAACGCAGCAACGGGCTGACCGTGGGAGAAATCGCCGAACGCCTCGACATGAGTTACATGGGCGTGAAGGCCCAGTGTCTCGCTCTTGAAAAAATCGGCCTCATCACCTCGCGAAACCATCATCGCGGAAACGGTCGCCCCCAATTGGTTTACCGCCTCACCGCCAAAGGCCAGGATCTGTTCCACCACGACGACAACCGGCTCGCCGTGGCGTTGCTCCACGAGGCCCGGACTCTTTTCGGCGCTGCCGCAGCCGAGAAGCTGCTCTTTCTCTACTTTCAGAAGCAAACCGCCGGATATCTGGAAAAACTCTCCTCTCATTCCCCCGGGGAAAACCGCCTCGCCGCACTGGCAGCCCTGCGGGAGGAAGAAGGTCACATGGCCCGGGTGGAAAACCACTGTCTGGTGGAGTCCCACACCCCGCTTGCCGGACTCTTTGAATCCTTCCCCGCAGCGGTCGGAATGGAGGAAGCCATGATCTCCAAAGCCCTCGGAGTTCCCGTAACCAGACGTCTGGAACGCACCGGCGACCATTATCAGATCCGATTTGAAGCATTTCATTGCGGGACAGGCTCAGCCTGAAGTAAAGTCCCCGCGAATGAAGTCCATCTTTGTCACAGGCGGGGCCGGATACATCGGCAGTATTTGCGTGGAACAACTTCTCAATGAGGGGTTTGAAGTTTCGGTTTTCGACAACCTGAGCGAAGGACACCGGAAAGCCGTCGATCCACGGGCCAGGTTCTTTCAGGGCGACCTCTCCGACCGCACCGTCATCCGCCACGCCCTCGGGGAAGTGAAACCGGATGCCATCATGCACTTCGCCGCCAATGCCCTCGTCGGGGAATCCATGCAGAATCCCTCGAAATATTTCCGGAACAATGTCTGCGCCGGCATCAATCTCCTCGACATGGCGGTGGAGTTCGGGGTCAAAAAATTCGTCTTCTCCTCCACCTGCGCGACTTTTGGAATTCCCGAACGGATGCCGCTCGACGAATCCCTGCCGCAAAAACCCATCAATCCCTACGGGGAATCAAAATTCATGTTCGAGATGGTTCTCCGTTGGTATGAGGAAATTCACAAGCTCTCCTACGTCGCCCTCCGGTATTTCAATGCCGCCGGAGCCACCGAACGCTACGGCGAAGATCACCGCGTGGAAACCCACCTCATCCCGAACGTCCTCAAAGTGGCCCTCGGGCAGAAGGAATCCGTGGACATCTACGGCACCGATTACCCCACGCCGGACGGCACCTGCATCCGCGACTACATCCACATCCTTGATCTCGCCCAGGCCCACATCCTCGCCCTGAAATCCGAGAAAAGCGCCAAATACAATCTGGGCACCGGCGGGGGCACCTCGGTCCGGGAAGTCATCGACGCCTGCCGGAAAATCACCGGGTGCGACATCAAAGCCGTGGAAAAACCCCGCCGCCCCGGTGATCCTCCGCGCCTCATCGCCGCCTCGGAAAAAGTCAAAGCCGAACTCGGCTGGAAACCGAAGTTTGAAAATATCGTCCCCATCGTGGAAAGCGCCTGGGCCTGGCACCTCAAAAACCCGGGCGGTTACGGGGACTGACTTTTCTCCTTGAAAGCCTGCGCGTCCGCCCTAGCCTGCCTCCTTCACATGAGGAAATTTGCAACCCATCTGGCGATCCTTGCCGTCCTGCTGGCAGCACCCGCATTGCACGCCCAGTTCGGCAGCTTTGGAGACGTCCCGGTGGAGATCACCGCCGACGGAAACACGCGGTTTGAAGAAGGGGTCGCGATTGCCGAGGACAATGTCCAGATTCACTACGGGGAATACAGCATCTATTGCGATTACGCGGAGTATAATCCGGAAACCCGTGACGTCCTGCTGGTGGGAAACATCCGCCTCTACACCCCGGAACAGGTTCTCACCGGCCAGCGGGCACTTTTCAATCTGGAGAGCAAGCAAATGCGGGCTCTGGAGCTCTCGGGATCAAATTTCCCCATGCTCTTCCATGCCTTCAACTTCCGCGCGATGTCCCAGCGGGAATTCCGCGTAAAGGATGCCCTCTTCACCACCGACGACTCTTCCCAGCCGGATTTCCATGTGAAATCCCGCTCCGTCCGCATCTACACCGACAGCCGGGTTGTTTTTTCCAACTCCACTCTCTACGTCGGCCAGACCCCGATTTTCTGGTTCCCCTACCTCTTCGCCAATATCAACAACACCGGCTTTGCCTTCCTGCCCGGCTACGACTCGCGCTGGGGGGCCTACCTCCTGACCGCCTACAGCTTCCCGTTGGTCACCGGAGTGGATGCCACCGCCCGCGCCGAGTGGCGCTCGGATTTCGGTCCCTCCATCGGCCTGGATCTCGACATGAAATACGGGAAGAACGACCGCAGCTACGGGAAACTCCGCACGGATTATGTCTTTGAAACAAAAGACGTCACCAGCGTGGAAGCCCCCGGAGAACCGGCCGAAACCCGCACCACCAACCGCTACCGGGTTTCTTTCCAGCAACGCCTCTTCCTCACCGATGACATCTATGTCACGGCGGACATCAATCTCCTGAGCGATGTCGATTTCCTCGAAGATTTCTATCCCAGCGAATACCGCGTCGATCCCCAGCCGGACAACGTGGTTGCCCTCACAAAATGGAACGAATTCTACACCATGAACCTCATCGCCCGCTGGCAGATGAACGACTTCCAGGATGTCACCGAGCGGCTCCCGGAGTTTGTCATGGACTTCAAACAACTCCAGTTTTTCGGGCTTCCGGTGAACTACGACGGGGAAACCGGCGTCGCAAACCTTCGCCGGACGTTCTCCGACGATCCTTCCTTTGGCGAGACGGAATTCCCCGACTACGGCGCGGTCCGGTTCGACACCTACCACCAGTGGTCGCTCCCGAAGACCTACTTCGGCTGGCTGTCGGTGACTCCCAAAGCCGGTATCCGCGGCACTTATTACAGTGAGAGCGGCACCTTCCTCACCCAGACCGGTGGCGATGAAGCCGTTGACCCGGTGACCGGCGAGCCCACCGTCGTCAATCCCCAGATCGAAAGCACCCCGCTCAACAACCCCTCTTCCACCCTCGAAAGCAAGGGAGCGGTCTTCCGGGTGGTTGCCAACTACGGCGTTGAAGTCTCCACAAAATTCTCAAAAACCTTTGAGAAATTCCAGAACCGCTGGCTGGGACTGGACGGACTCCGCCACGTCGTTCAACCATATGTCAATTACTCGGGCGTCTATAACTTCGGCCCCAGCCCGAGTGACATCTACCAATTCGACCGGGTCGTTGAATCCACCCAGCTCCTCCCCCTCAACTTTCCCCAGTTCACAGCAGTTGACTCGATCGATACATGGAACATCGTCCGGATCGGCGCCCGCCAGCGTCTCCAGACCCGCCGCGACAATCGAACCCATCAATGGTTCTCGCTGGATACCTTCATGGATCTGAACCTCGACAGTCCGTATTCCGATGCCCCGGTCTCGAATGTCTTCAACGTGATCGGGTTCCGTCCGGTTCCCTGGGCCGGCCTCAGTGTCGTCTCCCAGCTTCCCGTCACCGATCAGGGTTTCACCGAAGTCAACACCTCCCTCAGCTTCATGCCCACCCGCGACCTCCAATTCGGCATCGGGCACCGTTACATCGATGGCAACGACTTTTTTGCCGACAACAGCCAGCTCAATTTCTTCACCTACTGGAGAATCAACGACCAATGGGCGTTCAGCTTCTACGAACAGTATGAATTTGTCTCCGAGGTGCTCCAGTATCAGCGGTATTTGATCCACCGGGATCTTTCGAGCTGGGTCGCCTCCATCGGCACCGAAATCCGGGATAACGAGGGCGGCGATCAGGAGTGGGGCGTCCTCTTTGTCATGACCCTGAAGGATGCCCCCCAGGTCACACTCCCTCTGGCATTCAGCCAGTCCACGAGCCCTCTCTCCCCTTCGGGTGACTAGGCGCTCCCTTTTTTCCAATCATCAAAAATCAATCTATGAAACTCTGTATCATCGGCTCTGGATATGTCGGACTCGTCTCGGGCGCCTGCTTCGCGGAAGTCGGGCACCACGTCATCTGCGTGGACAACGACCAACGCAAAGTGGACGCTCTCCTCGCTGGCAAGGTGCCGATCTATGAGCCCGGGCTGGAGGAACTGATCCACCAGAACGTCGCCGCCAAGCGTCTCAGTTTCACCACCAGCACCGAAGAGGGCGTGGACAATTCCGAGGTCGTTTTCATCGCCGTCCCCACCCCTCCGCAGGCCGATGGCAGCGTGGATCTCTCCTATATCGAGAAAGTCGCCCGCGAAATCGCCGCCGTCCTCAAACCCGGCCAGTACCGCGTGGTGGTGGACAAGAGCACCGTTCCCGTGAAAACCGGTGAGAAAGTCACCGACACCATCCGCCGTTACAACAAGACCGGTGCCGAGTTCGACGTGGTCAGCAACCCCGAATTTCTCCGCGAAGGATGTGCCGTTCCCGATCTCATGAAACCGGACCGCATCGTCATCGGCGGAAACAGCGAGCGTGCCATCGCCCTCATGCAGAAAATTTATGAGCCCTTCATGGCTCCGGTGCTGGTGACGGACATCAACTCCGCCGAGTTGATCAAGCACGCCGCCAACTCCTTCCTCGCCCTCAAGATCTCCTACATCAACGCCGTGGCCCAGATCTGCGAGGCCAGCGGCGCGAATGTCGAAAAAGTCGCCGACGGCATCGGCATGGACAAACGCATCGGCCGGAACTTCCTCAACGCCGGTATCGGCTATGGCGGTTCCTGCTTCCCCAAGGACATCGCTGCCTTCATCGCCATCAGCGAAAATCTCGGCGTCCCCTTCACCCTCCTCAAGGAAGTCCAGCGCATCAACAGAACCCAGCGGGACCGCTTTATCGCCAAAATCCGCGAGGCTCTCTGGGTGCTCAAGGACAAAAAAATCGCCGTCTGGGGTCTCACCTTCAAGCCGGACACCGATGACGTCCGTTCTTCGGTTGCCGTGGAAGTCGTCAACGACCTCGTCGCCGAGGGAGCCGAAGTCACGGTTTACGACCCCAAGGGCATGGAGAAGGCCACCGAGTTCAAGCTCGTGGAAGGAGCCCAATTCGCCAAATCCCCGCTCGAAGCAGCCAAGGGAGCCGAGGCCCTCATCATTGCCACGGAATGGAAAGCATTTGCAGCGGTTGACATGACCGAACTGAAGAACGTCATGCACACCCCGCTCATCTTCGACGGACGCAACCTCCTCGATCCGGCGACCATTCGCGAATTCGGATTCACCTACACCAGCATCGGCCGCGAATAAACTCTTCCCGGTCATCGGGATTTCCTTGATGACCACCGGGCGGCCTCTGTTAAAGTGGCGGGCTTATGACTTCCAAGCTCTCTGCCCGTATGCGCCCCCATTCTTCGATCGTTCTTGACGGCCTGAGCCGGGCGCCGAGTCGGGCGATGCTGTATCCCGTCGGATACAAGGAGAGCGATTTTTCCAAGCCGCAGATCGGGGTCGCCTCGACCTGGAGCATGGTGACCCCCTGCAACATGCACATCGACCAGCTCGCTCGCGAATCCGCGCTGGGAATCGATTCGGCCGGCGGCAAGGCCACCATTTTCAACACCATCACCATCTCGGATGGCATCTCGATGGGCACCGAGGGCATGAAGTATTCCCTCGTCTCCCGCGAAGTCATCGCCGATTCGATCGAAACGGTGGTCGGATGCCAGGGATTTGACGGATTTGTCGCCATCGGAGGATGCGATAAAAACATGCCCGGCTGCCTCATCGCCATCGCCCGCATGAACCGCCCCGCGGTTTTTGTCTATGGAGGAACCATCCTGCCGGGCTGCCTCTCCGGGAAAAATTTGGATGTCGTTTCCGTGTTCGAAGCCGTCGGTCAACGGGCGGCGGACAAAATCTCCGGCAGGGAACTCCACGACGTGGAGTCCTGTGCCATCCCCGGCCCCGGTTCCTGTGGTGGCATGTACACCGCCAACACAATGGCCTCCGCCATCGAAGCCATGGGCTTCAGCCTTCCCAACAGCTCGGCCCAGGCCGCCGTTTCCCCCCACAAGGTGAAGGACTGCCGCGAGGCAGGCGCCGCCGTTCTCAATCTCCTCAAGAAAGGCATCCGCCCGTCGGACATCTTCTCGAAGGAAGCTTTCGAGAATGCCATCACGGTTTCCATCGCCCTCGGCGGCTCGACAAACTCGGTCCTCCATCTCCTCGCCATCGCCCATTCCGCGGGCGTGAAGCTCACCATCGACGACTTCACCCGCATCGGCAAACGGGTGCCGGTCCTTGCGGATCTCAAACCCAGCGGACGTTTCCTCATGTCCCAGCTCGTCGAGATCGGCGGCATCGTTCCCATGATGAAAGACCTCCTGGGTGCCGGACTTCTCCACGGGGGATGCCTCACGGTCACCGGAAAAACCCTCAAACAGAACCTGGCCGCCTTCAAACCCTACCCGAAAGGCCAGCAAATCATCGCCCCGCTCAACCGTCCGCTCAAAAAGGAAAGCCACCTCGTTATTCTCCGCGGCAATCTCGCTCCCGATGGGGCCGTCGCAAAAATCTCCGGAAAAGAAGGGGAAAAATTCCAGGGCAGAGCCCGCGTTTTTGAATCCGAGGAAAAAGCCCTCCAGGCCATTCTGGATGGAAAAATCAAAAAGGGGGACGTCATCGTGATCCGCTATGAAGGACCGCGCGGCGGACCCGGAATGCGCGAGATGCTCTCTCCCACCAGCGCCGTCATGGGTCGCGGTCTCGGAAAAGATGTCGCCCTCATCACCGACGGCCGCTTCTCCGGCGGCACACACGGTTTTGTCGTCGGCCACATTACTCCGGAAGCCTTCGAGGGCGGCCCGCTGGCCATTGTCCGCAACGGCGATCCGATCACCATCGACGCCATCAGCCACCAACTCACCCTCGACATCCCGAAAAAGGAAATCGCCTCCCGTCTCGCCGCGTGGAAAAAACCGAAGCCCCGCTACCGCCGGGGAGTCCTCGCCAAATACGCCTCCCACGTCTCGACCGCATCCCAGGGTGCCGTGACGGATTTTGGATTCTGAAAAAACCATGAAAGAACACGCAGCCAACCCCATGCAGGCGGCCGCGTTTCTTCGCGACCAAAACACCGCGAAGAAACACCACACACAGGTCTCCATCAGTTTCGGGGAAAAAATGGACCCTCCCGCCGTGCGGGCCGCATGGGACGTTGTCTGCGTGACCCATCCCATTCTCCGCTCCTCCTTCTCGCGCTCCAATATCGGCGATGTCACGGTCAGGACGTCCCCGGTTCCGGACACCGATTGGCAGACGCTGGACTGGCGGGAAAAAACCCCGGAGGCGATTCCGGACAGTTGGAAAGATCTCCAGACAACGGATGCCGGAACCCCGATTGATCCCCGTTCCCCGGTGCGCTTCACGGAAATCCTCCTCCCCGGCGGCGGACTCCACTTCCTCCTCACCCTTCCTTCGTTCCTTCTCGACGAATCCTCCATCGCCCGTGTTCTTCTTGATTTTCTCGTGGCCCTGGAACGTCCCCCGGCCACCCCCGCAGACTCCCCCGCCCCGCTCGCAACGAACTCCGCCTGGGAAGAAATTTTAAAGCTGGCGGAAGCTCCCCTGACATTGCATCCCCGCCCACCGGCTGCCGGACCGGTCACTGCCACATTGACGGTAGGACGGAACGAGACCGCTTCGTTTCTGGAATCCTGCAAAGCCCGCTCGATGGATCCCCGTGCCGTGCTCCACAGTCTCTGGGCATTCCTGCTCCGCCGCCTGGGCGCGACAGGCAATATCTCCCTCGCTCGCTTCGACGCCAGACGCCATCCCGGAGAAGCCGGCTTCTTTGAGAATTGGCTTCCCTTCGTCCATTCGTGGGCGTCGAAGGACTGGCTCGGTGAAGCCCATGCCGCCTATGAAGCGATCCGGGCCAATGCATGGATCTCACCGTCTTCCGCGCTCACAACCGCCCCCATCGCGCTTCCTTCCCCGGGCCTGAAAACCGGCTTCTCCTGGCTCAGCCCCGATGTCAATGATCTTATCCGGACCGCCCTCCCGCGCTGGATCAACTTCGATGCCCGTATCCAGCGTCCGCCTCGCCCGGAGCTCCTGCTCCTCGAAGTCCGGCCCGGCACCCAGCTCTCGCTCCAAATCCACGGCCCCCTCGCCGGCGAGGCTCTGGCCAGCGAATTGCTCCACCGCCTGGCGGGCTTGATGCAGTCGTTCGGAACCTTCGCCAACAAACCCGTCGCCCAAATTCCCCTTCTGCTTCCCCAGGAAATCAGGACACTCAAGGAATGGTCCCGCGGCTCCGAAGGCCTGGAACGCCCCGCAAATGCCCTCGTCGCATTCCGGAACATGGTTGCAAAATATCCCGGAAATATCGCGGTTCGCGACGGGGACTACGAACTGACCTACTCGGAGCTGGATGCCCTTTCGGACCGCCTCGCGGCCCACTTTGCTCATGCCTCCCTTGCCGGAGGCTGGCACGTGGCCCTCTTTCTCTCGCCGTCCTCCTGGATTGCCATCGCCCTCATCGGATCATGGAAAGCGGGAAATTCCTGCCTGGCTCTCGATCCCTCGGGCGCACCGGAGTGGATCGAATCCATGCTCTCCTCCCATGATGCCGGCGTTGTCATTTGCGATGCCGCCAGTGCCGCTCTTCTGGATACCTCCGCCCGCCGCCGGATCGTCATCGACCAGGAGTGGGACTCTTTGGAGACCGGAGAAAGTCCCAACCCGGAAATCAAGCCTGACTCTCCTGCCGCCATTCTTCCGGGCCATGCGGATGACGCCCCGCCCCTCCTCCGGGCGCTCACCCACGAAATGCTCGTCGCCGCCGCCCTTGAAGGAGCCCACCTCCTGAATTTCGGGCCCGGGGATTCGTTTCTGGCACACTCCGCAGCAGGAGGTGGAGCCTTTTTTGACGAATGGCTGCTCCCGATTCTCGTCGGAGGAACGGTCCGGGTTGCGGATGATGACATTCTGGATCCGGTCTCCTGCCAGGCGACGCATATCCGCCTCACCGCTCCGGAGTGGAGCAATCAGGCGGCCCGCTGGGCCCGCGGTGAGGAAAAGATCACCACCCCGCTGAAGGTTGTCGCCGTCGAAGCCGGCTCCTCAACCAAGCTCTCGCTGGATGTCTGGAACCACTGCACGGAAGGCCGTTTGCAGACAGTCACTTTCTACAGCCCCGCAGGACTCTGCGGCTTCGGACTTGCCTCCGAAGCCACTCCGGACGGAGCACTCCTGGCCATCGGCAGACCGACCCCGGATATGGAGATGGCCGTTTGCGATGCGGACGGCCACGATGTCCCCCCGGGATTTTCCGGAGAGCTGTGGATGAAATTTCCGGGCTGGAAGCACGCCACCCACACCCGCGGCCGCCGGGGAATCGCCACCGGCCTGCGGGCTTGGTACACCAGAAAAGGTCTCCAGCAAATCGAAGCCCCTCCCTTCCACTTCCCCTCCTTCTCCGAACGCGCCATCACTCTGCGGGCCCTTCCCAATGTTCTGGACTGCCTGCTTGGCGAACAGATCTGGACCCTCTCGCAGGGAACCATGGAAGGCACCTTTGCCGTCGCGGAATGGCCTCTCACCCGCGGTGGGTGGATCGATCTCTCCCTGCTTCCCAAACCGGAGGAACCACCTGCCAGGAAGACCCCGAAAGCGGTCCGCCAGGACCCCGCGCCGCAACGCCGCGCGGAACCTTGGACGCCTGTCTGCATTCTCCAAAAAGAAGGTTCCTCCACCCCGCTGGTGCTCGTTCCCACCGCATCGGGAGTTCCCGATACCTACCGGGATTTTGTCTCCGCTTTGGGAAATGAACGACGCCTCATCGGTTTGACCGCCCGCGGAGCCAGCGATCCGGACGCCTGCCACACCACGGTGGAAAGCGCGGCCGCCGCCTGGATCGATGCCCTGGCCGAGGAAGATCCCGCTCTCACTTTCGACCTCTGCGGATTCGGATTCGGTGGCATCGCCGCCCTGGAGATGGCCCGCCAACTCGCCGCCGCCAAGCGCCGCATTCCCGCCCTCATCCTCATCGGCACCCCTCCCCCACAAACGGAGAAACCCTCCGGCTGGCTGTCTTCAGTGAAAAATGTCTTCCGCCGCCTGAACCCGGACGACCGCCTGGAGCCGTTCACCGCCATCGGCGAACCGGCCCGCACCCACGAGGCCGCCTGGCACAAATACCGGTTCGTCCCCTGCGAGCTCCAGGCCAGAATCATCATCCCCTCGGACTTTCCCCAGGATGCCGCCGCCGCCTGGCTCGCCATCCTGCCCTCGGCCCGCATCGAACCGGTCAAATGCACTTGGGCAGAAATGCTCGCCTATCCCGCCGTCAAACGCCTCGCCTCGATCCTCTCCGGCTCCTGAACCTCCCGCCAAAACGCCGAATACAGTCCGCAGGTCACCAGAAACGCTCGCTTCTGCCCGGGGCATTTTTCACCATTGCGGGTTCGCCAGGAATTCGTAAGGTACCTTTGTTTCCATGCAGCCCCCGATTCCATCCGACAAAATCAATCTCCGGCAGAGGAAATCCCAAGGTTCCACAACCGAAGGGGAAGAAACGACGCTGACCCTCTCCGAGAAACTCGACGAACTCTTCGGAGCAGGCTACGTCCGGGATGACATCTACGGACTCGTCATTCCCCTCCTCATGCAGGGAAAGGTGAGAATCGATCTGGAGGACCGCTCCGAGCGGCTGGAGATGGAAGATCAAAACCAGCGCCAGCAACGCAGCAACGCCGTCCAGACATTCGAGGACTATCTCCTTTTTCACCGTCCCGAAGAAAGCGCCCGCGCCGCAATCTCCGCGGTCTGACACTCACCGGCCGCAGACTTCCCCGATCGCAAGGCCGATTGCCGACACAGCGGATTCGAGTTGCGCCTCGCTCGTGCAAAGCGGAGGCATCAGGACAATCGTATCGAGGACCGGACGTGTCAGAAGGCCATGCTTTCTGGCCGCCTCGCAGATTCTCCCCCCCGTCCGTTCCTGCCAGGGAAAAGCTTCCCCGCTGGGAGCCCGCACCTCGATCCCGGCCAGGAATCCGCATTGGCGGATCTCGTGAACAACCTCCAGCGCCTTCAACTCCCCGAGCAGACGGCTCATGGCCGCGATCTTGGGCTGCAAATTCTCAAGGACTTTTTCCTCCCGGAAAACGTCCAACCCCGCCAGCGCCGCAGCGCACCCGAGCGCATTGCCGGTGTAGCTGTGACCGTAGAAGAAGGTTTTGAGTTCCGAAAACTCCCCGAGAAAGGCGGAAAACACCCGCTCCGTGGTGAGGGTTGCAGCCAGCGGGAGATACCCCCCCGTGAGTCCCTTGGCAAGGCAGAGAAAATCCGGAACGACCCCCTCCTGCTCACATGCGAACATCGTTCCCGTGCGTCCGAACCCGGTCAGCACTTCGTCAAGAATCAGGAGCGCCCCCAGCGCATCGCACTTCTCCCGCAGGCGGCGCAGCAGCCCCTGCGGCCAGACACGCATTCCCGCCGCTCCCTGGATGAGCGGCTCAATGACCACCGCCGCCACTTCCCCACCGGGCAGCCGGTCCAGATCATCCGGATCCGCAATCCGGTCCACCGGAAACTGATGCCCTCCAAACCGGTCGCAGAAAGTTCCGATCCCCCCGAGACTTGCGGCCCCCGCCGTGTCTCCGTGGTAGGCTTGATCGAAGGAAACAAACCGCTTCCTCTCCGCGCGACCGCTGAGCTGCCAGAATTGAACGGTCATTTTCATCGCCGCCTCGACCGCCGTCGAACCGTCGTCGCTGAAGAACACCCGGGGCAGTGCCCCCGGCGGAAACAACCCCGCCAACCGCGCTGCCAACTCTGCGGCGGGAGCATTGGTCGTTCCCAAAAACGAAACATGCGAAATCCGGTCCAACTGCTCATGGATCGCCCGCGTGATCTTCGGATGCCGGTGCCCGTGGATATTCGTCCAAATCGAGGAATTCCCGTCCAGATACTCCCTCCCCCGGCTGTCCCGGAGCACGGCTCCCTCCCCCTCCACCAACACCAACGGCTCATGCCCCTCTTCACACCAGGCTTTCATCTGCGTGAACGGATGCCAGCAATGCGCCTTGTCCCACTCCACCAAAGATTCCGTATTCCAAGTCATTCCGGAAAAACTACCCGATCCATCCCGGCTCGTGAAACGAAATCCCCGGGGGCAGGCACCCCGCACAGCCACGGGGAAAATCAGGCTTTGGAAAAAACGAGTTTCCCCTTCTCCACAGTCCCCCGGATTTCGTCCCCTTCGGCAAAATGTCCGTCGAGGATTTCAAGACTGAGCGGATCGAGGATCTCCCTTTGAATCACGCGTTTGAGCGGACGGGCCCCATAGGCGGGGTCATAGCCTTCCCGGGCGAGATGGGCTTTGGCGGGCTCGGAGAGCGTGAGGCGGATGTTCTGTTTCTCAAGGCGATTCAAAAGCCGCTTGAGCTGGATGTCCACGATGTGCGTGATCTGCCGGTCGTCGAGCCTGTCAAAAATAATGATCTCATCAACCCGGTTGAGGAATTCCGGACGGAAGTGCCCCCGCAGGGCTTCCATCACCCGGCGGTTCCGTTCCTCCACGGCGAGATCTTCCATGATGAACTGGCTGCCGATGTTCGAGGTGAGGATGATGACGGTGTTCTTGAAGTCGACCGTGCGGCCCTGGCCGTCGGTGATGCGTCCATCGTCGAGGACTTGAAGAAGGACATTGAAAACATCGTGGTGGGCCTTCTCCACTTCGTCGAAAAGGACAACCGAGTAGGGTTTCCGGCGCACGGCTTCGCTCAACTGACCGCCTTCCTCGTAGCCGACATAGCCGGGAGGAGCTCCGATGAGGCGTGCCACCGTGTGCTTTTCCATGTATTCCGACATGTCGAGCCGGATGATCGCCCCCTCGTCGTCAAAGAGGAACTCCGCCAGGGCTTTGGAAAGTTCGGTTTTTCCAACCCCCGTGGGACCGAGAAAGAGAAACGACCCGATGGGACGGTTCTCGTCCTGGAGTCCCGCGCGGGCGCGGCGAACGGCATTTGACACCGCCTTGATCGCCTGTTGCTGGCCGACCACCCGTTCCATGAGCCGCTCCTCCATCTTCACGAGCTTCGCGCGCTCGCCTTCCTGAAGCCGGGAGACCGGGATGCCGGTCCAACTGGCAACAACTTTGGCAATGTCTTCCCCGGTCACTTCCTCCCTGAGCAGCGTGCCCTTTTCCTCCTTGTGCGAAACCTCCATCCGCTGTTGCAACTCGGGAAGTTTTCCGTATTGGATCTCGCTGGCGCGCTGGAGATCTCCGGTGCGCTGGGCTTTCTCCAGCTCGGCTTTCAACTGCTCGATCTCCCCGGCGATCCGGCGGGATTTCCCGTGCTCTTCTTTTTCTTTCAACCACCGGGCCTTGAGCTGTCCGGCTTTCTCCTTGATGTCGGCGAGTTCTTTTTCGATCCGGGCAAGCCGGTCGCGACTGGCGGCGTCTTTTTCTTTTCTGAGCGCCGTTCTTTCCATCTCGAACTGCATGATCTGGCGCTCAAGCTGGTCGATCTCCGTGGGCATCGAATCGAGTTCGATCTTCAGCCGGGAAGCCGCTTCATCGATGAGATCCACCGCCTTGTCCGGCAGAAACCGGTCGCTGATGTATCGATGACTGAGAACGGCGGCGTCCACAAGCGCGGCATCCTGGATCCGCACCCCGTGGTGGACCTCATAACGCTCCTTGAGCCCGCGCAGAATCGCGATCGTATCCTCGACGCTCGGCTCATCCACCATCACCGGCTGGAACCTCCGCTCCAAGGCGGCATCTTTTTCAATATACTTCCGGTATTCGTCGAGCGTGGTGGCTCCGATGGTGCGAAGTTCTCCGCGCGCAAGCTGGGGCTTGAGGAGATTCGAGGCGTCCATCGAACCCTCGGCGGCTCCGGCTCCGACGATCGTGTGGAGTTCGTCGATGAAAAGAATGACCTCCCCCTCGCTCGAAGTGACTTCCTTCAAAAAGGCCTTGAGCCGGTCTTCGAACTCCCCGCGAAACTTGGCACCGGCCACCATCGAGCCGATGTCCATCGCCACGACACGCTTGTTCTTGAGCGACTCCGGCACGTCGCCGCTCACAATCCGCCGCGCGAGGCCCTCCACGATGGCGGTCTTTCCCACACCGGGCTCGCCGATGAGAACCGGGTTGTTCTTGGTCCGGCGCGAAAGCACCTGCATGGTACGACGAATTTCATCGTCACGCCCGATCACCGGATCAATCCTGCCCTTCCGGGCCAGCTCCGTAAGATCCCTCCCGTATTTTTCCAGCGTCTGGTATTTCCCCTCGGGATCCTGGTCCGTCACACGCTGGTTGCCCCGGATTTCCACGAGAGCCTTCATCAGACGGTCGCCGGTCACCCCGCTGTCCTTGAGCAGCCTGGCAGCGGAGGAACCGGACGCAATGAGCGCCATCAGGAAATGCTCGGCGCTCAAAAATTCGTCTTTAAGCTTCGCCATCTCCCCTTCCGCGGCATCCAGTGTCTTGCGCAATTCGTGGGAAAGCTGCGGTTGGGCTCCTCCCCGGGCACGGGGAAATCCGGCGATCACCTCGTCCAGCCGGGCTTCCAGCGAAGGAACCGAAACGCCGAGCTTTTCCATGAGCGGCCGCGCCAACCCGTCGGTTTGTCGCAAAAGGGCAAGCAGAAAATGCTCGCAGGTGATTTCCGGATTGTCGTTCTTGGAAGCAAGATCAAGCGCTGCATTCAGCGCCTCCTGCATCTTGGCGGTGAATTTGTCGGGTCTCATGGGAGAGACTTCAGGCTATCATGAGGACCGCAGAATGCAACACACGGTCTGCAATGCGTCGAACATCCGCACCCCCCGCCGCCGGATTCAGCGGAACCGCTGCCGCAGCCAGCCCAACGGGAAACGGTCTCCGGGGCAGTCGGTGGGCTTGGGATTGATCTCCTTGTGCCCTTTCACAATGGCCTGCTTGCCTTTGATTTTTCCGACACGCGAACGCAGATAGGTGATGAGCTCGTCCAGGGCAGCCAGTTGCTCCTTTGTCGGCTTGTCGCGATTGAGATCCCCCACAAGGCAAATCCCGAGGGCGATATTGTTGAGGTAGTCGCTGGCCACATGCCCGCCATTGATCTGCCTGGTCCAACGGTTCCCGATTTCGATCTCGCCGTTGCCGGAAGAATTGCCATTCCCGATGACGAAGTGATAGGCGAGGCCGTTCTGCATCTTCCGGACGCGACGGTGATAAACATCGAAAACCCGCGCATTTCCCTGCCGGGTCCCGCTGTTGTGGACAATGATGTATTTCCAGCGCCCGCGCTGCACACGGGCCTGGTCGATGGCTTTGCGCACGGCGGGGGTGAGATAACGGTATCTCTTGAAAAGCCCGCCAAACTGGGCCTTGGGCGCCGGCTCGATCCCCTGGTCTTCCTCCAGTCCGGATTTTTCGACGAGAATCGGGGCGTCCAGTGCGCGGCCCTGCGGGGTTTTCCCCTGCGGAATCTGGGCCGGGCTCATCGCGGGAACCGGCACGGGTTTGCTTTCCGGTGCCGGCCCGGATTTCGCCCGTTCTTCACCGGACAAATCTTTCGGAATATCGATGACATCCTGCGAATCGGAACCCTTCTCTTTCTCCGGGGTGGTTGGGGCAGGACGGGGCGTCGGTTCTTTCTCTTCCTGCGGACGCGGAGTGCTTTTCGGCGTGGGCTTGGGAGCAGGCTCTTCTTCGAGTTCCTCCTCCTTCTGCGGACGCGGGGTGGCCTTCGGCGTGGGTTTGGGAGCGGGTTCCTCTTCGGGCTCCTCCGCCTTTTGGGGACGCGGCGTACTTTTCGGAGCCGGAGTGGATGCGGGCTGGGGTTTCGGACGCGGAGTCGCCGCCGGAGACGGCTTCGGCACGGGACGAATGTCTTCGCGGGCCTGGAGAAACAAACGCTTCTTTTCTTCCTCGCTTATCTGGGCACGCACGGCCGGAATCAGGAGAAAAATCCCCGCCAGCAGGAGCACCCAAAAAACCGGACTTTGTTTCCGCACGCCGCAGCCTAGCAAACCACGGATCATGATCAAGCCGCGTGAATACCTCAATAAACCACGCGCACCAGGCAAAGCCCCTCCGCCGGGGCAACCTGGGAGGTGCGCGGCCCGGCTTTCTCCAGATGCCTCCGGATGTCCCCGATCTCCAGCCGTCCCGCGGCACAGCGGACTACCGAGGCGGCCAGCATCCGGACCATCTTGTAAAGAAAGCCCTCCCCCTCGAATTTAAGAAACAAACGGGGGCCCTGCCGTGCCACCCGGATGGCCGAGACCGTTCTGACAGTGGACTCTTCCGCTTTCGAACGCCGCGCGGAAAATGCCGCAAAATCGTGCCGTCCCACAAAACACCCGCAGGCGGCCTTCAACAACCCCGGATCCAATTCCCAGGGCACATGCCAGGCACGATGCAGAAAGAGCGGAGACAGCACCGGCCCGTTCCACACCGTGTAGCGGTAGACTTTTCCCCGGGCGGAAAATCTCGCGTGAAAATCGGCGGGAGCTTTTTTCAGGCCCATCACCCGGACTCCGGCGGGAAGATGCGCGTTCAATGCCGGCATCCAGGTCTCCAGGGGCAGACGCCCGTCGGGAACCTCCACATGGGCCGACTGCCCCGCGGCATGAACCCCCGCATCCGTGCGACCGGCCCCATGGACAACAATCCGCCCGCCGCACAGTTCCCGGAAAGCCGCTTCCAGGGCATCCTGCACCGTCTTTCCTCCCGGCTGGCTCTGCCATCCCAGAAACTGCGTGCCATCGTAAGCCAGCGTCAGACGCAACTTCATGCCTGCGAATCCAGCCAGCTCTGAAGAAGAATCTGCGCCGCCACCTGGTCGATCATCGCCCGGTGTTCCTTCGCCTTCTTCCCCGCCTCATGGAGGGACCTCTGGGCGGAAACCGTCGTCAGTCGCTCATCCCACGGCAAAACCCGGCACCCCGTCTTCAACTTCAAGTCTTCAATGAACTCACGGGACTTCTGCGCGGCGGGCCCGAACGATCCGTCCATGTTCCGTGGCATCCCCACGATGACCGTCCCGATTTCCTTCTCCTGCACAATCTCCAGAATGCGCGGTACCACACGCCCCGCCTTGACCTGGATGGTTTCCAACGGATGCGCAAGCATCCCCAAATCGTCGCTGACAGCCACTCCGACACGGGCCTCGCCGAGATCAATTCCCAATGCACGCTTCATTTGCGATTGAAAATCTCACACCACCACCTTACGTTCAATAACCATGTCACAATTGTCATTGGACAAATTCGGCGAAAACCTTCCGGTCTCGGGTGTGGTCGCATTCTCGCAAGTTGCCATCGGCCTTGGTGCCGGTTTTCTGGTGGCGGACCGCATCGGTCGCCCCGCAAGGCGTGGAATCGCCATCGCCCTCCTCAGTGCCGGAGCCGCCGCGCTCGTCCCCATCGTCTGGGGAGTGGTCTCCAACATCAGCCACCGTCCGGGTTCCTCCCGCACCATGCAGAAGCGCCTGGATGGCATCCGCCGCGCCACCGGAGTTTCCTGAACACCGCCGTTTTCAAACACGCTTGAGGATCATCCTCGCATCAGCCTCCCCGCGCCGGAAATGGCTCCTGGAGGAAGCCGGTTATTCCGTGGAATGCATCGTGTCGGGAGCGGAGGAACTCGAGGACAATGATCTCTCCCCCACGGAACTGGCTCTCGAAAATGCCTTCCGGAAAGCCTCTGCTGTGGCGGCCAGGTTTCCGGGGGAGGTCGTCCTTGCCGCTGACACGGTCGTCTGGCAAAGCGGCCAGTTCTTTGGAAAACCCGCCGACATCCCGGATGCCTTTCGGATGTTGAAAACTCTTTCCGGCCGCACCCATGAAGTCGTGACCGGCGTGGTCATCCATCTCCCGGGCCGGCCAACCGCAAAATTCTCGGAATCCTCGCTGGTGACCTTCCATCCGCTCGATGATGAAGCCATTCGCGCGTATCTGGAATCCATCCAACCCCTGGACAAAGCCGGCGCCTACGCCGCGCAGGATGACAACGGACGGATCATCGAAAAAATCGCGGGCTCCGTGACCAATGTCATCGGCCTTCCCCTCGAGCGCCTCCACGGCATCCTCCCGCCCTCCTTCTGATCAAACGCCCTTCTCCGGTTGCTTCCCGCTTCACCCCAGGGCAAAGACCATGGCCCCGATGGCAATCAATGCCCCTCCGATCCACTGGGGCCACCCCACAGGCTCTCCGAGAAAGAATGCGGCGAATGCGATTGCAAAAATGACGCTCAACTTGTCCACCGGAGCCACCTGCGAAGCCCGGCCCAGTTGCAAAGCCCGGAAGTAACACACCCAGGAAAGCCCGGTCGCCAGGCCGGACAACACCAGAAACAACCACGTCCGCCGGGAAAAAGCGGCCAGGACCGCCGGAGTAACCGACTGCGCCGCCAATATCCAGGTGAACACCAGCACCACCGTTGTGCGGATCGCCGTCGCCAAATTGGAGTTCACCCCCTCCACTCCCGCCTTTGCCAGCACGGCGGTCGCCCCTGCAAAAAGGGCGGAAAGCAGGGACCACAGAAGCCAGGAATTCATGAAAAGGGACCTTCCGGCAAAACAGATGGAAACGCAACATCTCACCCGCCCCTCCCGGAAAGCCCCCACCGCTTCCCGAAACAAAAACTTGCAGGCGGCCCAATCCCTGATAATAAGTGACCACTCACTTATGTCCCGCCCGCGCAAATACGATGACAGGGAAATTCTCAGGGTCGCCGCCGATGTCTTTCTCGAACACGGGGCCGGGGCCGCCACGGCCCTGATTGCCAAACGTGCGGGCATTTCCGAGGGAATCCTGTTCCAGCGATTCAAGACGAAAGAGGCTCTCTTCGAAGCGGCCCTGACCTCGGACGGCGGGTCGGATCAATGGCGGCGGGAGTTGATCGAAAGCGCGGGCCGGGGCACCCCCCATGACAACTTGAAAAGGGGCATTCTGGCTTTGTTTGACAAGCTGCAGAAGCTCGTTCCCAGGCTCATGATTCTGGAAGGGCGCGGGCACGGGCGCCCCCCGTTGTCGGGCGCGAAGGCCCCTCCCCTCGAGGATGCCGCCGCAATCGCCTCCTATTTGAAGAAGGAAGTGAAAGCCGGACGACTGGAGATCGACCACCCGGAGCTTCATGCCCACGAAATCGTCGGCGCCGTCGTGCACTGCACCATGTTGAAATTCCGCCATCAGGCAAAGATTGGCAGTCCCGGGAAGTGGGCCGACCATCTGGCGGAAATCCATGTGGGAAAGACACGCCGCGGACGGAAACCCTCCGGCAAACAACTCCCATGAGTGCCGGGTGCCTCCACCGCTTACTCCCTCCCCCCCCAACCCGGCGGAGGGCAACCATCCTGTCGCTGCTCTGCCTGCTGGCCGGCTGCGCCGTCAACCACCAGCAATGGAAGAACCCGGTGCAGGTGCCGACAAAATGGAGCGCCCGGCCGAATGGTGACGGCTCCTTGGATCCATCCTCGATCCGGCAGTGGTGGAAGCGGTTCAACGATCCGGTTCTCGACTCCCTCATCGCACAGGCCCTGGCAGCCAGCCCCGACATCAAGACCGCCCTCGCCAAAATCACGGAATCCCGTGGCGAACGAAGCGTGGAACTGGCCGGCCTGCTTCCCTCCCTCGCCGGCAACTCCTCGGAGCTCATCCAGCGCCGGGACGAGCAGAGCACCGGATTGGTGACCCGCAGCGAAACCTACAACCTTTCGCTCGACATGAGCTGGGAGATCGACCTGTTCGGCCGTCAGCTCCAGAACGTCAAGGCCGCGACAAAGGATGTCGAACAGACGATTGAAAACTACCACGCCGCGCAGGTCACGCTGACATCCGATGTGGCGGACGCCTATATCACCCTCCGGGGCGCACAGGCCCAGTTGGCGGCCCTGCAAAGCAACGTCGAAACCCGCAGCCAAACCACGGAAATCACCCGCTGGAAGCAGGAGGCGGGCCTGAGCGACATGCTTGAGGTTCAACAGGCGGTCAGCACGCTGGAACAGGCGCGCGCGGCGATCCCGACCCTGCAACAGACGATCTCCGAAACCAAAAACCGGCTCGCCGTCCTGTGCGGACAGACACCGGGCAGCCTCGACGGTCTCCTCGCCCGGTCCCGTCCGCTCCCACGGGTTCCCGCAAAAATCGCAACAGGCATCCCCTCCGAGGCGCTGAACAACCGCCCCGACGTGCGTGCCGCAGTGGATGGCGTGCTCGCCGCGTATCACCGGAAAACCGCCGCCGAGCTGGAACGCCTGCCGACCATTGATCTCGGCGGCTCGCTCGGACTCGAGGCACTCCGCACCGGCACGCTCTTCTCGCCGGAGGCTGCGGCCCGCACGCTCGCCGGCAGCCTGATCGCCAGTCTGAGCCAGCCGGTTTTCGAGGGCGGGCGCATCACGGCAAATATCCACATCAGCGAATCCCAGGCCAAACAGGCGGTTTATGGCTACGAATCGACCGTTCTCACCGCGCTTTCCGAAGTGGAGAACGCGCTCGTCGCCATCCGGCGGATTTCCGAACGCCTCGAGGTCCTGCGCAAAGCCGACCGGGCCGCAAGCGAAGCCTCCGAACTCGCCACCCGCCAATACGAGGCGGGAGAGGTCGATCTCCTCACGGTCCTTGAGGTCCAGCGCACCCAGCTCAGCGTCGAGGAGTCCCGGATCCTCGCCGAAGCCGATCAACTGAATGCCCATGTTCAACTTTACAAATCCCTGGGCGGAGGCTGGCAGCCACTATGAACAATCCTGAACTTTCCCAAATCGTGCAGTCCGCAAAAAGCCCCCCCCGCATCTGGCGGTTCATCTTCCCGGCCGTTGCGCTCACTCTCCTCGTGGTGGCGTTCTTTGTCTGGCGCGGAATGGCGGACGCCAGTGCCGACAAAGTCACCTTCGTGACCGAGCCGGTCAAACGCGGAAACCTGAAGACCACAGTCACGGCCACCGGCAACCTCGAACCCACGAACGAAGTGACCGTCGGCAGCGAACTTTCCGGCACGGTGACGGAAGTCCTCGTGGACACCAACGACCGCGTAACCAAGGGACAGGTGCTCGCCAAACTGGACACAAGCAAGCTGGAACGCCAGACAGAAAGCAATCGCGCCTCCGCCGCCGCCGCCGGGGCAAAGGTCGCGCAGGCCGGGGCCACGCTGGTCGAAAGCACCGCCGGCCTGCAGCGTCTGCAAAAACTCCGGACCGCCAGCGGCGGCAAACTCCCCTCCCAGGCCGACATGGACGCGGCTGTCGCCTCCACCGAACGCGCGAAGGCCGACCTCGCCAGCGCGGAGGCGGACGTCCGACAGGCACAGGCCAATGTCGGCGCCAACGAAAGCGACCTGGAAAAATCCGTCATCCGCTCGCCCATCGACGGCATCATCCTCACCCGCGACATCGAGCCGGGGCAGACCGTGGCCGCGACCATGACAGCCCCCGAACTTTTCGTCGTCGCGGAAAACCTCGAAAACATGAAACTCGAAGTCGCCGTGGCCGAAGCCGACATCGGTCGCGTGGAGTCCGGACAAAAGGCGGCCTTCACCGTCGACGCCTGGCCGAGCCGTTCCTTCGAGGCCGCGGTAAAGAAAGTGGAATTCGGCTCCACCGTCACCGACAACGTCGTCACCTATTCAACCGAACTGGAGGTTTCCAATGACGACCTCAGCCTGCGCCCCGGGATGACCGCAACCGCGGAAATTGCCGTCGCAGAAGCGAAGGACGCCTTCCTCGTCCCCAATGCAGCCCTCCGCTTCAATCCCGAATCCGCCCAGCCCGGCCGCTCCAATTCCACGCAGAAGAGATCGTTTGTTCAAAGCCTCGTTCCCGGACCGCCCCGCCGCATGGAGGGCAAACCCGGGGAGGACGCCGGGACGCCTTCTGCCAAGCCCGGCGAGCCGACGCGTCTCTGGATTTTGCAAAACGGAAAACCCACCCCCATCGCTGTGCAGACCGGCCTCACCGACGGGCGCGTAACCGTGGTCTCCGGCGAAGGCCTCTCCGAGGGAATGCCGGTCATCACCCACGCCCGGACCACTCAACCATGAACCGACCGCTCCTCGAACTCCGCGGGATCACCAAGACCTACGGCACGGGCGACGCGGCGTTCCAGGCCCTGCGGGGCATTGATCTCACCGTCAAACGGGGAGACTTCGTCGCGGTGATGGGCCCCAGCGGCTCGGGCAAGTCCACCCTCATGAATCTTCTCGGCTGCCTGGACACACCCACAGCCGGCCACTACCTCTACGGGGACATCGCGGTGGAAACCCTCAACGCCGACCAACGCTCCCTCCTGCGCCGCCACGCCCTGGGCTTCATCTTTCAGGGATTCAACCTGCTGGCCCGCACCAGTGCGCTGGAAAATGTCGAACTGCCCATGATCTATCGTGGGATCTCCCGTGCCGAGCGCCACCGCCTCGCCTGCGCGGCGCTGGACACCGTGGGCCTCTCGGGCAAACTCACAAACACCCCCGCCGAACTCTCCGGCGGGCAGCAACAGCGCGTCGCCATCGCCCGCGCCATCGTGACTTCACCGTCCACCCTCTTCGCCGACGAACCCACCGGCAACCTCGATTCCACCACCACGGCGGACATCATGCACCTCCTCGTGCGCCTCAACACCGAGCGCGGCATCACCATCCTCCTCGTCACCCACGAGGACGCCGTCGCCACCTACGCCCGCCGCACGATCCACGTGCGTGACGGCATCATCGCCTCGGACCAATCCCGCCCCTGAGACCCATGCTCGGAAACGCCTTCCATATCGCCTTGCGCGAAATCCGCCGCAACCTCATGCGCGCCTTTCTCACGGTGCTCGGCGTGATCATCGGAGTCGCGGCCGTGATCACCATGGTCACACTCGGCCAGGGCACGACCCAGGCGGTGAAGAACCAAATCTCCAGCCTCGGCAGCAACCTGGTGATGCTTCGCCCCGGCATGGGTTTCGGGCCGCGCTCCTCCTCGTCCGGCGTGCCAAATTTCACCCGCGCCGACGTCGAAGCCCTGCAAAGCCAGATCGACGGCATCGCCGCCATCGCCCCCGTCAGCAGCAGCAGCCTGAGCACCATCTACCGCCAAAATGCCCGCTCGACCAGCATCACCGGCACCACGCCTGCCTACTTCGGCATCAACAACTGGAAGCTCGCCGAAGGACGGTTTTTCGACCAAGCCGATCTTCGCAACGGGGCCGCCGTGTGTGTCATCGGCGACACGGTGAAAACCGAACTCTTCGGCTCCGAGAATCCCGTCGGAAAACTCATCCGCATCGGCAAGCCCGCGTCATCCTCCTCGTCGGGCGGCAATTCCACCTCCGGGACTCCCTATTCCTCTTCGTTCCAGGTCATCGGAGTCCTCGCCGCCAAGGGACAGTCCGGCATGGGAAATCAGGACGACACGATCGTCGCGCCGCTTTCCGCCCTCCAAAGGCGACTGACCGGCCGCACATCCTCGCGGGACATTTCCCAGATCACCATCTCCGCCGAAGAGGGCGCCAACAGCGACCGCCTTGTTTCCGACATCACCTCCCTCATGCGTGCCCGGCGTAACCTGGATCGCAACGAAGACAACGACTTCAATGTTTTCGACACCCGCCAGATCGCGGAAACCCTGAGCGCCTCCACCAGGATGATGACCATGCTCCTCGCCGCCGTGGCGGGCGTGAGCCTGCTCGTGGGGGGCATCGGCATCATGAACATCATGCTGGTCAGCGTCACCGAGCGGACCCGCGAGATCGGCATCCGCCTGGCCATCGGGGCGCGGGCCCGCGAGGTTCTGCTGCAGTTCCTGGTCGAGGCCATCACCCTTTCCTGCGTTGGCGGCCTCGTCGGAATCGTCGTCGCCTTCGGACTCTGCGTGTCTCTCTCCGGCCTTATTCAGGTGCCGTTCCTATTTGACCTCAGAATCAACCTGATCGCGTTCTTTTTCTCCGCGGCAATCGGCATCCTTTTTGGCTTTGCCCCCGCCCGCCGGGCCGCCTCGCTCGATCCCATCGATGCCCTGCGCCATGAATAGCCAGCTTTCGCGGAAGGAGGAACCGGGAATTGAAAATGGCACGCACCCCGTGGGGAGATCTCTTTCTGAAAACGCATCCCCCTTTTGGGCGGACAAGACGGCGCGACTTAGTCGTTTGAAAATCCCCGCCGCTCGTCTATAAGTAACCTCCCTATGTCACAACGTTTCGAGACTCTCTCCCTCCACGCCGGCCAGGTGCCGGATCCGACAACCGGTTCGCGGGCGGTTCCGATCTACCAGACAACTTCCTACGTTTTCAAGAGCACCGAGCACGCCGCGAATCTTTTTGCCCTCAGGGAATTTGGCAACATCTACACCCGGCTCATGAATCCCACGACGGATGTCTTCGAGAAGCGCATGGCCGCGCTCGAAGGCGGCACCGGGGCGCTGGCCGTGTCCTCGGGACAGGCGGCAACCACTTTTGCCCTGCTGGCCATCACCCAGGTTGGCGATGAGATCGTCGCGGCAAACAACCTCTACGGCGGCTCCTACCAACTCCTGCACTACACGTTCCCGAAGCTGGGCCGGAAGGTGACCTTCGTTGATTCGAAAGACCCCGGGGCTTTCCGCAAGGCCATCACCCCGCGCACCCGTGCGATCTACGCCGAGACCATCGGCAATCCCAAACTCGACGTTCCGGACTTTGAGGCTCTCTCAAAGATCGCCCACGAGGCGGGCATCCCGCTCGTGGTGGACAACACCGTCGGCGTCGGCCTTGTCAAACCCATCGACCACGGCGCGGACATCGTCGTCCTTTCCGCCACGAAATACGTCGGCGGGCACGGCACCTCGATCGGCGGCGTCATCGTGGACTCCGGAAAATTCGCCTGGAACAACGGCCTCTTCCCGGAATTCACCGAACCCGATCCCAGCTACCACGGACTCGTCTTCTGGGATGCCCTCGGCAACGTGCCCGGCATGGGCAATGTCGCGTTCATCCTGAAGGTCCGCGTCCAGCTCCTCCGCGACATCGGCGCTGCCGTGAGTCCCTTCAATTCCTTCCAATTCCTGCAAGGCTTGGAAACCCTGCCCCTGCGGATCCGCCAGCATTCGGAAAACGCCCTCGCCGTTGCCAGGCACTTGAAAAACCATCCCGCCGTCGCCTGGGTCACCTACCCCGGCCTGGAAGACAGCCCGAACCATGCCACCGCCGCGAAATATCTCAAAAATGGCTTCGGCGGGCTCGTTGGATTCGGGATCAAAGGCGGACTCGAAGCGGGGAAAAAATTCATCAATTCCGTGAAACTCTTCTCCCACCTCGCCAACATCGGCGACTCGAAGAGCCTCGTCATCCACCCCGCCTCGACAACCCACCAGCAGCTCACCGCGGAAGAACAGGAAACCACCGGCGTCACTCAGGACTACATCCGCCTCTCGGTCGGCATTGAAAACATCGCCGACATCCTCGAGGACATCGACCAGGCTCTCGATGCCGCGCAGTAAATCCCAGTCCATCGGCCGCGTTCGCACCCGCTTCTTTGAATACAAAGGAGCGCCGTTCCCGTTGCGCTGCGGTGCCGTGCTCGACCGCTTCACCCTGGCCTACGAAACGTATGGCAGGCTGAACGCCGACCGCTCGAACGCCATCCTCGTCTTCCACGCGATGACCGGCAGCCAGCACGCGGCGGGATTCAATCCCGACGTGCCCGGGCTCGATGGCCGATGGACGGAGGAACTCCATGAAGGATGGTGGAACGACTTCATCGGCCCCGGCAAAGCGCTGGACACCAACCGGTATTTTGTCATCTGCGCGAACCACCTCGGCGGTTGCTACGGCTCCACCGGTCCCTCTTCTTCCATGAACGGCCGCCGCCGCTGGGGAGCGGATTTCCCCGTCATTCGCATGGCCGACATCGTGGATTCGCAGATCAAGCTCCTCGATCATCTGGGGATCAGGGTCCTGCACGCGGCCATCGGTGCCTCGATCGGCGGCTACCTGTGCCTGAGCCTCGCCACCCGGCATCCCCGGCGTGTGAAAATTCTCGCGCCCATCGCCTCGGGTTTGGAGACCACCGTTCTCCAGCGCCTGATGAATTTCGAGCAGATCACCGCCATCGAACTCGACCCCGCATTCAAAGGCGGGGCCTACAACCCGAAGCACCCGCCCCGCGACGGCCTCGCCGCCGCCCGCCGCATTGCCCACAAAACATTCGTCTCCCTCGAGGATCTTCACGCCCGGGCCCGCGGCGACGTCACCGACCATGGCTCCCCTTTCGGCTGGTATGAGATGAACCACCCCGTGGAATCCTATCTCCTCCACCAGGGGCTCAAATTCGTCAGCCGCTTCGATGCGAACACCTACCTCCGCATCCTTGATGCCTGGCAATGGTTTGACCTCGTCGCTGAAGCCGGAGCGTCCGACTTCGAAGACCTCTTCGCCCGCTGCAAGGATCACCGCTTCCTCGTCTTCAGCATCGACTCCGACGCCTCCTTCCCCCCTCCCGAGCAGGGTCGCATCGTCAAAATGCTCGAAGCCGTCCACGTCCCCGTCACCTGGATCACCGTCCACTCGGGCAAAGGTCACGACTCCTTTCTCCTCGAACCCGCCCTCTTCTCCCCCCACATCGCCCAGATCCTCGCCTGAGCGTCATCCGCCTCAGCCATGGATCTGCACCAGCCAGATCACCCCGGCCACCGCGACAAACGCTCCCGCGATGGAAAGCGCACGCGGACGTTCCCCGTCGACGGCCATCACCATGGGGATCATGGCGATTGGCGTCATGGAAACCACAGCGGTCGCAATCCCTGCCGGCAGCTCGCTCAGCGACCACTGGAAGCAGGAAACCCCGAGGATGGGCCCGCAAAAAGTCGTCGCCACAAGCCATCCCCAGGCGCCACGGCTCCCCGCCACGGAGGAAACCGGCGGCCCATGGCTTTTCCCCATCGCGGCATAGACGAGCACCAGCGCCAGAACCGTGAGAAAGCCCCCGCCCACCCGCTGGGTCGCGGCACTGAATCCGTTGAGATCAAAACCCCCGTTCAAAGCGAGTTCGAAGGCCTTCCGGCTGATCACCGCTCCGATTCCCTGCCCCATTCCCGCACCCAGTCCGCACAGGATGCCGAACCACCGGCCATCGGCACTCCCGGCACCGCGCCCCGCCGGACGACTCAGAATCGCCAGCACCACCCCGCAAAGAATCACCCCGCCCGCCGCCAGCTCGCCCGGAGTCAGTTTCGTTCCCAGCCAGAGACGCTCGGAAAGCGCACTCCACACCGGAGCCGTGCAGAGATTCAGCAGAATCGTCAGCCGGGCCCCGATCCGCACATAGGCAAGGAACAAAGCAATATCCCCCAACCCGAACCCCACCACCCCGCTGACAAACAGCCACCAGAAGGTCTCCCACCTCAGGGACGCCGGGAAGAACACCACCGTCACCCCCGACATGATCACCGTCGCCAGGAACAACCGGAACAAATTCGCCCGCTGCCCGCCCCAATACCGGGCGGAACGTTCCCCCGCAATGCCGGAACAGGCAAATAGCAGGACGGTTAAAAGGGCGGCAAACATCCCCGCATGTTGCCCCCCGCCCCCTCATCCTGACAACCGGGAATATCCCCGCCGTTTTTGGGGAGAGGGACCGGGGTGCCTTGTGATTATGCTCCCATGACGGAAACGTAGGGATTGTGTGCGCGTTCAAATCCAATGGTGGTGGAGGGTCCATGCCCGGGAAGAACCACCGTATCGGGCTCCAAGGCGAAAAGTTTTGTCCGGATTCCCTCGAACAAAAGCGGCCCGTCTCCTCCGGGAAGATCCCAGCGCCCCACTCCCCCACGAAAGAGCACGTCCCCCCCAACCAGTGTCTTCAAGGCGGGAAGGAAAAAACAGAGACTCCCCGGACAGTGGCCCGGCACATGAAACATCCGCATTTTCACACCGGCCACCTCGCATTCCGGCCCCTCATTCAGAAGCAAATCAGCGGAAAATGGCTCGATTTCGAGATCGAATCCGATCCTGCGGAAAAACCCCGCGTCCGTTGCCATCGGTGCCGTATCCGGATGATAGCCGATCTTGCACCCATGCCGTCGCTGAATCCTCGCCGCATCGGCTGTATGGTCAAAATGCCCGTGCGTCAGCAGAAGCCAGTCCACTTTTTCCCCCGCAAACCGGGCGTCCGCACCCTGCGGAGCGTCAAAAAGAAGATTTCCCCCCGGGGATTGCAGGAAAAAAGCGTTGGTATCGAGGGGACCGCCGGTAAATGTTTTGAACTGATTCATGGGAAAATGGTCTGAAATCTGATGACGAAGTTTGATTTTCCTGCCGGGCTCTGCAAGGTTTTCGCGGCACCCATGAGCAATTTTTTTCCAAAGGCCCTGTTGGCAGGGTTGTTTCTGACCGCATTCGCCCTCCCGCAACCGGCCGGAGCGGCCACTTCCCCGGACTCCGGTCAGGTGGCTCTCGCCGTGGCACGCTGGTTGGAACAGGCCCACTACACGAGAAAAAAACTCGACGACGAAATGTCGGCGAAACTCCTCAACACCTACCTCGAAGCCCTCGACTACAACCGCCTCTATTTCACCCAGCAGGATGTTGACGAATTCCAAAAGGAATATGCCGCAACTCTCGACGATGCGATTTTCCGTGGCGACCTCACCCCGGCACACGAGATCTTTGCCCGCTTCAAACAGCGCGTCGAGGATCGCGTCGCCAGCAACAAAAAACTCGCCGTCAAAAAATACGATTTCACCGGGGACAGCTCGGTTGAATTGAACCGCCAGAAGGCCCCCTGGCCGAAGAACATGGCCGAGGCGGACAAACTCTGGAAAGAACGCGTCGAGGCCGAACTCCTCCAGGAAAACCTCAACGAATTCAAACTCCGTCCCCCCGACCAAACCGTCATCAAACGCTACGACCAGGCTCTGCGCAACGTGCGGGAGATGGAAGCGGATGATGTGGTGAACACCTTTCTCAGCTCCCTCGCCCAAAGCTACGACCCCCACTCGGAATACCTGAGCCCGAGTGAAATGGAAAACTTCAACATCTCCATGAAGCTTTCCCTCGTCGGTGTCGGAGCCGTGCTCCGCAGCGATGACGGCTTCGCCAAGGTCATGGAAGTCGTTCCCGGCGGCCCTGCCGACCTCGACGGACGCCTGAGGGAAAACGACCGGATTGCGGCCGTCGCCCAGGGCGACGGCGAATTCGAGGATGTCGTGGACATGAAACTCGACAAGGTCGTCGAAAAAATCCGCGGCAAAAAAGGTTCCATCGTCCGCCTCCAGGTCATCCCGGGCGATGCCGCCGACCCCTCGAAACGCCATATCATCGAAATCACCAGGGACGAGGTCAAACTCAAGGACTCCGAGGCAAAAGCCGAGGTTCTCGACGTCCAGGACAAGGACGGAAAAACCACCCGCATCGGCTGGATCACCCTCCCCTCCTTCTACGCCAACATGGGGGGCGGAGGACCGGCCAAGAGCACCACCGAAGACGTGGCCGCCCTCATCGGCCGCCTGAAGCAGGAGGGCATCGAGGGACTCGTCATGGACCTTCGCAAAGACGGGGGCGGATCGCTTGAAGAAGCCATCAACCTCACCGGTCTCTTCATTCCCAAAGGCCCCGTCGTCCAGGCCAAGGACCCGAACGGAAAAATCACCGTCTCCAGCGACACCAACCCCGGCATCGCCTACACCGGCCCCATGGTCGTTGTCATGAACCGCCTCAGCGCCTCCGCCAGCGAAATTTTCGCCGCAGCCCTTCAGGACTACGGTCGTGCCGTCATCGTCGGGGATGAACGCAGCTTCGGAAAAGGCACCGTCCAGACGGTTCTCGACATCGGAAAAGTCATGCCGTTCTTCAGCCTCGGTGCCGCGGACGCCGGAGCCCTCAAACTCACCATCCAAAAATTCTACCGCGTACGCGGAGGCTCGACCCAGTTGAAAGGCGTCGAATCGGATGTCATCCTCCCCTCCCGCACCGACAACGTGGAAATCGGCGAGGGCTCGCTCAAAAACCGCCTGGAATACGACGAAGTCGCCCCCGCCGTGCGGCTCACCACATCCGTTTCTCCGCTCTTTCTGGACGAGCTCCGCGCAAATTCAAAAGAACGCGTCGCCTCCGACCCCGAGTTCACCTATGTCAACCAGGACATGAAACGCCTCCGCGAACGGATCGAATCCAACCGCCTGTCTCTCAATGAAAATGTCCGCCGCAAAGAACTGGCTGACGACAAGGCCCGCAAAGAGGAACGCAAACAGGAACGCCTCGCCCGCGGCCCCCTCATCAACGCACAGGTCTGGCAGTTGACCCTCGACGATGTCCGTTCCAAGCGCGAAAAATTGGAATCCGTGGCCTACGAACGCGACAGGGACAAACATTATCTGGACGACCCGGAAGAAGCCGAGGCCGAGAAACGCGAAGGCCCGAAACCACCCGAACCCGATCCCATCCGCAATGAAACCCTCCGCATCATCGAGGATCTGATCCGCCTCACCAATCAGACCAAGACCGCCAGCGTGGGAACCAATTGACTTGCCTCCCCGGTTGACCGGACTCCCGTTTTCTTGCCGAAACAGCAAACCCGCGATAGCCTGCGATTCACCATGTCCGAACAACCTCTCACCGGCCACAACTGCCCCGGAGATCCCTGCACCATCGTCATCTTCGGAGCCTCGGGCGATCTGACAAAACGCAAGCTCCTCCCCGCCCTCTACAACCTCAAAGTCCTCCGGCTCCTGCCACAGAATTTTTCCGTCATCGGGGTCGCGGTCAGCGACGGGGACGACGAAGCCTATCGCTCAAAAATCACCGCGGACATCAAGGAATTCGCCACCCGCCCGGTGGAGGATGCGGAATGGGACGACTTCCGCAAACGCAGCTACTACCTCCAGGGCGATTTCAATGACATTGAAACCTTCAAGAAGCTGGAAACAAAAATCGCCGAAGCCCAGACCACCTGGAACCTCCCCGGCAATGTCCTCTTCTATCTCGCCGTCTCCCCCACCTTCTTCTCAAAAGTCGTCGACCAACTCGGTGCCGTCGGCCTGACCAACCAGACCCCCGAAGCCTGGCGCCGCGTCATCATTGAGAAGCCCTTCGGACGCGACCTCGCCAGCGCACGGGCGCTCAACGAGAACCTCAGCAAAAACCTCGAAGAATCCCAGATCTACCGAATCGACCACTACCTCGGCAAGGAGACCGTGCAGAACATCATGGTCTTCCGCTTCGGCAACTCCATCTTCGAGCCCATCTGGAACCGCCGCTACATAGACTACGTCCAGATCACCGTCGCCGAGGAACTCGGGGTCGAACTCCGCGGCGGCTACTACGACCACTCCGGAGTCCTGCGCGACATGGTGCAGAACCACATCCTCTCCGTCCTCTCCCTCATCGCCATGGAACCCCCCAGCTCCATCTCCGGCGACAGCGTCCGCAACGAAAAAGTCAAGGTCCTCGAAGCCATCCGCCCCATGGAACCCGAGGAAGTCATCTCCAGCACCGTCCGCGGCCAATATGGAGCCGGCCTCATCGACGGAAAACACGTCCAGGCCTACCGCTCCGAACCCGACGTCAATCCCGGGTCCAACACCGAGACCTTCGTCGCCATGAAACTCTTCGTGGAAAACTGGCGCTGGGCGGAGGTTCCCTTCTTCATCCGCTCGGGCAAACGCCTCGCCGCACACACCACCCAGGTCGTCATCGGCTTCCGCCGCGCCCCCCTCCTCCTCTTCGGCGAAGACTTGCAAAGCAACGTCAAACCCAACCGTCTGGTCCTGCACGTCCAACCCGACGAAGGCATCACCCTCGACATCCACGCCAAACGCCCCGGACCGAACATCAACCTCGTCAATGTCCCGCTCGACTTTTCCTACAGCGAATTCGGCGAAGGCATGGCCGCCACCGGCTACGAAACCCTGCTCTATGATTGCATGATCGGCGAGACCACCCTCTTCCACCGCTACGACAGCGTGGACGCTTCCTGGCGCATCGTCACCCCCATCCTCGACGTCTGGCAGGCCCTCCCCGCAAGGGACTTCCCCAACTACGCATCGGGAACATGGGGCCCCGAAGCCTCGGACCACCTCCTCGCAAAGAGCGGCCACGCCTGGCACCACTACCCCCTCAAATCCTGAGGGGGTCGGCTCTGAAGATTTCCCCGATTTTCCTCAGGGTCTCAACTCATCTCCCGTGATGGCGTTGGAGATTACAAATTTCTCCTGGTGGAACGTGGGATCCGCACGGAAAGAGAGACGGCCCGCGTAGCGGCGCTCGATTTCCACAAGGTGATCCTCGTCATCGGTGCGCAGCCGGTTGAGCAGGTCCGGATGCACCGTGACCTTCACCTCATGCACGTTCTCCTGATGCTTGCGCATGACCGAGTGCAGGGCGCGCTGAAGCTCGACGCTCATGGTCATCGGGCTCTTGATGAGACCTTTTCCATGACAATGCGGACAGGGCACGAAGATGGCACTGGCAAGGCTCTCGTTCGCACGCTGACGGGTCATTTCCATGAGACCGAGCTGGGAAATCGGCAGCACATGCGTGCGGGCCTTGTCGCGTTTCAACCTCTCCTTGACCCTCTGGTAAACCGCCTGCTGGTCCTTGCGGCTCTTCATGTCGATGAAGTCGGCCACGATCAATCCCCCGATATTGCGCAGGCGGAGCTGCCGGGCAATCTCATCGGCCGCCTCCAGGTTCGTCTGCAGGAGGGTTTTTTCCATGTCCTTCACCCCTTTGTTTCTGCCGGTGTTGACGTCCACCGCGATCATCGCCTCGGTCTCGTCAATGACGATATACCCGCCGCAGGGCAGCCAGACCTGCCGGTGAAATGCCGAATCAATCTGTGCCTGGACCCCGAAGCAGTCAAAGACCGGCTGGGCGCCGGTGTAGTGCTGGATGGATTTTTTTGCGCGCTTGGAAACCTGTCCGACCAGAGTCTGCATCCGTTCGGCGGCCTTCGCATCATCCACAATCACGGCATCAATCTCGTCGGTGAGAAAATCCCGCACCGTCCGGTCGATGAGATCGGGCTCTTCGAACAGGCACGCCGGGGCTTTCTTCTCCTGAAGTCCGGTCTGGATCGACGTCCATTGCTCCAGCAGAATGCTGAGGTCGCGCACAAAATATCGCGCCCGCTGCCCGGCACCGACTGTCCGCATGATCACCCCCATGCCTTCCGGCACATCCAATTCGCGGAGGATCTTGCGCAGGCGTTCGCGTTCTTTCGGATCATCAATCTTGCGCGAGATGCCGAACTGGTCGTTGAACGGCATGAGCACCAGATAGCGACCGGCAAGGCTGATGTCCGTGGTAATGCGCGGTCCCTTGTTGCTGATGGGCCCCTTCTTCACCTGGACAAGGATGTCCGAACCCACGGGGTAAATATTCGGAACATCTTTGTGGGTGATGCGGGGAGCTTTTTTCTTTTTGCTCTCGCCTCCCCTGTTGATGGTCTCGATCCCGCTGTCAAGTGCCGCGGGGATCGCGTCCCAAAATTGGAGGAAGGCATTTTTTTCAAACCCGATGTCCACGAACATCGCCTTGATCCCGGGCTCGATATTCCGGACCTTTCCCTTGTAAATCCCCCCGACGATATTGCGGTCGGTCTCGCGCTCGATGGTATATTCCTCGAGCTTGTTGTTTTCGAGAAGCGCAACCCGTTTTTCGAGTTTTTCGCAGCTGACGATGAGCTTGATGCCTGTGGATTTCTTTCGGAATCCCAAAATGCGTTTTACGGTTTCTATCATTGAAGGTGTTTGTTATGGCGTGCGGGGCACGCCGGGGTGAGGTTGTTCAACGGCGGTTCTGGGAAGGAGGTTTCTGTTGGCGGCTTCCGCCGTCGGTTTTCTCCTTCTTTCCACCGAGGAAATTGAAAAATTTTTGCAGGGCATTCGGTTTGCTCTTTTGGTTGCGCACCCGTCCGCGGTCGTCGGCTTCCTCACGGACGTTGGGCTGCGCGGCCGGGCTGTTTTCCTGGGCGGCATTCGCGGCTGCAGCAGCGGCATCTCCCGTCTCGCCATCGTCACCAACCGTTGTGGCTGCGGGAATCTCACGGCCGAAGTCCACACTCTCGATAAACTGGAAATTGCCCTTCGCAGGCTCCAGGGCGGCCATTTGCGGAACTTCCTCCCCGTTCTCCATTTTGAAGATGTCCTCCAGAATCTTGGCGGCAATGGGAGCGGACACCCCGCCGCCGGATTTCGCCCCCTGGACAAAAGTTACAACCGCATAACGGGGGGCCTCATACGGGGCAAAGGAAATAAACCACGTGTGGTTGTCTTTGACTCCCGAACGCCAGAATTGGGCGGTACCGGTCTTGCCCGCCACTTCGACGCCTTTGATTCTGGCCCGTCCGGCGGTTCCACCTCCTTCATTGACGACTTTCCACATGCCCCGGCGCACTTTTTCCACCTGCTCGGGACTCAACCCGGCATCCGTGATCAGATTGGCCCGCACACGGGCGGGTTCCTGTGCAACAACCGTTCCATCCTGGGCGACAATCCGGTCGATCAGGCGCGGATAATAAACGGTTCCTCCGTTGGCCACTGCGGATGCAACCATCGCCATTTGGAGCGGAGAGGCCAGCACATCGCCCTGTCCGATGGAGGTATTCGCCGTCAAGCCGGATGTCCACCGGGCCTGGGGATTGATGCTGGCCAGCCATTCCGGACTGGGAAGAACGCCGGGGGCTTCGCCGGAGAGCGGAATCCCGGATTTCTGCCCGAGGCCCAGCATGTTGCCCACGGCGACAATCTGGTCGATGCCGGCGGCATTCCCGTATTGGTAGAAAAAGGCGTTGCAGGAAAGCTTGATTGCATCGGAGAGGCCGATCGTGCCATGGGCACCGCCCTTGTCCGCAATCCAGCACTTCATGAACTTGTTGCCATAGGTCACCCCACCCGAACAATTGAATGTGCGGTTCCCCACCCCGGCCCGCAGACCGGCAAGCGAAATGGGAATTTTGTAGGTGGAACCCGGGGCATAGGCGCTGATCGCGCGGTTGAGCAACGGATTCGTCTCGTCTTTCGTCAACTCATTCCAGTCGAGCGCGGCAATGGAGGGAATGAAAACATTCGGATCGTAGGAAGGAACCGAGGCCATGGCCAGGATGTCGCCGTTCTGCGGGTTCACCACCACGGCCGCTCCACGCCCCACGGCACGCAAGGCCTGCTCGGCAAAATACTGGATGCGCGCATCGATGGTCAGGAACACATTGTTCCCCTGGACCGGTTCCTTTCGGCTGATCTCGCCCTCGATGACCCCCTTGACATTGCGCTGCAAAATCCGGGCTCCGGGCTGCCCCTTCAGGTAGTCGTTGAGATAAAGCTCAATCTGTGCCTTTCCCTCCATGTCCGGCTCGTAGAAGTTGAAATTCCGGAGGTCCGGGAGCTTGTCCAGATCGTTCGGCATTCCCACATACCCGAGCAGGTGGGCTGCGAGGGACCCGTAAACATACCAACGAACCGGCTTCACCGTGACATTCACCCCCGGCAACCCCAGGTTTTTTTCCGAAAAGACCGCCATCTGCTCGAAATCCAAATCCTGCCGGTAGCTGTAGGGCACCTCGCGATTCGTCCGGTAATGGATTTGCAGCGCATTGGCGTTGTAGTCTTCCGCCACGCCCAATTCCTCCAGCCGGGGAATCACCTCCTCGGAAACAATTTTCACCACATCCGCTTCCTTGAGGTCGCGGGGCATGTTGTGAACCCGCCCCCGATACGTCGTCATGGGCACGGCCCCTTTGGACTCGCGATAGGCACGCACCATGTCGGGCAGATAGAAATCCACCTCGAAACTCGCCCGGTTCTCCACCAGCTTGATTCCGTTCCGGTCAAGGATTTCCCCCCGCACCGCGGGAATCCGGACCGAGACCTGCGAACGGTTGCCGATGCGCGCGGTGTATTCCGCCCCCCGGGCAATCTGGACATACCAAAGCCGGAAAACCAGTCCGGACAATGCCGCCAGCATGATCAGTCCCAGAACCAGAATCCGCGCGGTGAATCGGGTGCGTTTCATGGCTCAGTAGCTGCCCCTTGCCAGAGAGGGGTCTTCGGGAATGAGTGCCGCAAACGGCCTCACGATGAACGGCAGAAGCGGCGAAAACAGGGCCGCCAGCAGGCCGGGAGCCAGGATCCTCCAAAGAATGGCCTCGTCAAAAACAAACCCTTCCCGCCTCAACGAAATCATGACGAACTGCATGAGCAGAAAGGCCGGGGTTCCCACCGCGCTCAGCGGGATCACGGGCCACCAGTGTCCGCGAAGGTGGGTCGGCCGAAACCCGTTGGCGATGCTTCCAAAAATCACGAAGAAGACAATAGAACAGCCCAACGCAATTTCAACCCGCCCCCCGACAACATGCAGATACATGAGGTCGGACAAAAACCCCGCGAAACCGGCCACGAGCAACATCGCCGGAAAAGGCAGAACCATCGCCGCGTAGCAAAAAATCATCGGAACAAAAAGGAACCTCGCTCCGTGAAGCACATGGATGGCCGGAAGCATCTGCTGCAACAACAGCGCGGCAAAAATGCCGAGGCAGGTGGCAACGACCCCGGTGGTGGTCCTCATTTCGCCCCCACCACCACGAACAAATCCTCGGTCTGCGAGATATCCACCGCAGGTTCGACCAGTGCCTGGCCGTCCAGGGGACGTGTTCGGAATTCTTTGATTTTGCCGATGAGGATGCCGGACGGGAAGACCCCGTTGCTCACCCCGGCCGTGTAAACTTTCTGCCCCGGCTCCAGCGTGGCGTTCTTCGTCAGGAAATTCAACTGCAACTCCCCGATCGAGCCGCTGTCCTGGACCCTCATGCCGGAAAGGATTCCCTGCTCGCGGGTGCCCTCCACCTTGGCGGCCACCCGGCAGGTCTCGTCGGTGATGAGGACGACGATCGATTCGTTTTTCGAGACGGTTGTTGTCTTGCCCACCAGGCCGACATCGGTGAGCACCGGTTGGTCGGTCTCAACCCCGTCTTCAAATCCCCGGTTGATCTTGACCGTGTTCCACCATGTCGAGGCATCCCGGGAAATGATCCGGGCCGGAAGGAGCCGGAAGACCGAACGTTCGCGATATTCCAAGGCCAGGCGAAGCCGGTTGTTTTCCGCCTCGATCTCCCGGAGAAGATTGTTGGTCGTGAGCAGTTCCCGGTTCACCTCGTTGAGTTTCCGGTTTTCCGCTTCCAGCTCATCCAGAGTCTTCAACCCCTGCCCCATGGAACCGATCTGCTCCTGGACCGCCGAACCCGTGCGCAGAAACGGGGCCAGGAAGGACAGGAAGCGGCTCTGCAACGACTGCATCTCGGCAGGAGAAAGCACCGAGAGGTAGACAGCCAGTCCGATCACGGCCAGCAGGAAAGCGATGTTGAGCTTCTTCATGCAGGAGCAAAATCAGGGGCGCGGGCCCCGGGCGATCAGGGATGCGGACGCTCCGAAGAAACTGCCCGGAGGAATTTCAACTCCGAGAGGGCGCGTCCCGTGCCTTCTGCCACGGCGCTGAGGGGATCCTCGGCGACATGCACAGGGAGGCCGGTTTCTTCGGCAAGCAATTTGTCCAACCCGCGGAGGAGAGCCCCTCCGCCCGCGAGCACCAATCCCCGGTCCACGAGGTCGGCGGAGAGTTCCGGCGGGCACCGTTCCAGGGTGATGCGCACGGAATCCACGATTGTTGAGAGCGGCTCCAGCAGGGCTTCGCGCACCTCCTGGGAAGAAATGGAAATTGTCTTGGGAAGCCCGGCCACAAGATCCCGGCCCTTGACCTCCATGCTGACTTCCTTCTCCAGCTTGTAGGCCGAGCCGATCTTGATTTTGATCTCCTCGGCCGTGCGCTCACCGATCATCAGATTGTAGGCACGCTTCATGTAGTTGGCGATCGCCTCGTCGAGTTCGTCGCCGGCCACACGCACGCTCCGGCTGAAAACAATTCCCGACAAGGAAATGAGCGCCACCTCGGTCGTGCCCCCGCCAATGTCGATGATCATGTTTCCGGCGGCGTCCTGCACGGGAAGACCGACCCCGATGGCCGCGGCCATGGGTTCCTCGATCAGGTAAACCTCCCGGGCTCCCGCATGAGTGGCGGAATCCTTCACCGCGCGCTTCTCGACTTCCGTGATTCCGCTGGGAACCGCGATGACGACGCGCGGACGAACCATGCGGCGGCGGTTGTGAACTTTGCTGATGAAATGCCGGAGCATCGCCTCGGTCACTTCAAAGTCCGCGATCACACCGTCCTTGAGCGGACGGATGGCCACAATGTTTCCGGGTGTGCGGCCAAGCATCCGCTTGGCTTCGTCACCCACGGCAAGCACGCGATTGGTGCCCTGTTGGACGGCAACGACAGATGGTTCCCGAAGAACAATCCCGTGGTCTTTGACATACACGAGCGTGTTTGCGGTCCCAAGGTCGATGCCGATATCGTTGGAAAAAAATCCCAGAAGGTTGTCAAACATCAGGTATGGATTCGAATTGAGGTAAAAGTGTCGGATTCAAACGGCAGTCCCTTCTGCCCCCCGTCACCAAGTGGTGAGAGAAACTGCCAGAGCCAACAACTTGATTTTCCCAAGCTCCTGCGTCAAGGCTATCCTTGACAATCTTTCAGATTTCCCTCCACGCCTGCGGCGGGCCTTCCGGATTTCAGACAGCCTGGGCAATGGCCCGGCCGATTTCCGCCGTCCCGACCAGTGTGGTGTCGGGCGTATGGATATCCGCCGTCCGCAACCCGCCGGCGATGACTTTCTTCACCGCCGCCTCGATGGCGGATGCCACGTCGTCCCGTCCGCAGGAAAACCGGAGCATCATCGCCGCCGAAAGAATTTGGGCGATCGGATTGGCGATGCCCTTTCCGGCAATATCGGGCGCGGTTCCTCCGCTGGGTTCGTACATCCCGAAACGGGTCTCTCCCCCGGTGGCCTCCCCGAGGCTGGCGCTCGGCAACATCCCCAGGGAACCGGCAATCATGGCCATCTCATCACTGAGAATGTCCCCGAAGAGGTTCTCCGCAAGCACGACGTCAAATCCCTTCGGATTCTTGATGAGCTGCATGGCCGCGTTGTCCACGTAAAGGTGGTTCAGGGCCACCTCCGGGTAATCGCGGGCCGTTTCGGTGACCACACGCCGCCAGAGGATTCCGTTCTGGAGCACATTGGCCTTGTCGATGGAAGTAACCCGGCCCCGGCGCTTGCGGGCCGCCTCGAAGGCCACCTTGGCAATCCGGCGGATCTCGCTCTCCCAATAGACCATGGTATCCACGGCAAACTCCTCGCCGCCTTCCTTTTTGAGGTATTTCGGCTCGCCAAAGTAGAGCCCTCCGGTCAATTCCCGGACGCACAACACATCAAAACCACCCTCCACCGAACGTGGATGCAGCGGGGAGGCATGGGTCAGTTCCGGCAGGCAGACGGCCGGACGCAGGTTGGCAAAAAGCCCGAAATGCTTCCGCAGCGGGAGCAATGCCGCCCGCTCCGGCTGTTCTGCCGCGGGAAGGGACTCCCACTTGGGTCCACCGACCGACCCGAAAAGAATCGCGTCTGCCGCCTCACACGCGGCCAGGGTCTTCGGAGGAAGCGCCTGCCCGGTGGCATCGATTGCCGCCCCCCCCACAAGCTGCCTGTCGAACTCCAGCGACAGGGAGAATTTTTTCGATGCCGCGTCGAGAACACCCAGTGCCTCGGTCATGACTTCGGGACCGATTCCGTCCCCGGCGAGAACCGCAATGCGGAAAGCTTTTGAAGAATTCATCGGGGCAATCAGGCGAGGGTGTCGTCGAGTGCGGAGAGGAGCGCCGCCATGGTCTCCGGTGTCTCATCGCCCATGTTGGAAATCCGGAACGTCTTGCCCTTGATCTTGCCGTAACCGCCGTCGATGACGAAGCGATGCTTCTCACGCAGGCGCTTGATCCAGGCGGCCACGTCCACTTCCCGGTTGTTCTTCACACAGGTCAGCGAAACCGAGCGGCAGCCTTCCGGTGCAAAAAACTCAAAGCCCCGGGCCCGCACCCAGTCATGCACCCGGGCATTCAGTGCCGCATGGCGTGCATAACGGTTTTCCACCCCTTCGGCAAAAATGTCATCCAATTTCGAAGCCAGCGCATTGATGAGCGGAATCACCGGCGTGCTTGGCGTCATGTCCTGCTCCTGATTTTTGGCAAACTCCACAAAATCGAAATAATACCCGCGATCCGGAACCGTTGCTGCCCGCTCCATTGCCCGTTCGGACACCGCGAACAGCGCAAGCCCCGGCGGCATGGCCAGAGCCTTCTGACTGCCGGTCAACAGCACATCGATGCCCAGTTCATCCATCGGAATCGCCTCGGTGGAAAACGAAGACACGCTGTCCACAATGAACATCACCTCCGGAAAATCCCGGAGCACCGCCGCGATTTCCGGCAGCGGATTTCTCACCCCGCACGACGTCTCATTGTGAATGAGCGTGAACGAATCAAATTCCCCGGTGGACAGCTTCTCCCGGACCAGCTCCGGCAAAACCGGCGATCCCCACGGAACCTGCAACCCCTCCGCCTGCTTGCCGCAACGCTGGCTCACATCGAACCACTTGTCGGAAAAGGCCCCGCACATCGCATTGAGCACCTTCTTCGCCGTCAAATTCCGGATCGCCCCCTCCATCACTCCCCAGGCGGACGAGGTGGAGAGAAAAACCGGACGCTTCGTCCCGAACAACTCCTGAAGCCGGGGCTGGATCCCCGCATAAAGCTTTTTGAATTCCCCTCCGCGGTGTCCGATCATCGGCGCACACATGGCGCGGAATGTCTTTTCAGATACTTCGATCGGTCCCGGAATATACAATTTGATGTGCGAATCTTCTGACATGGCCCGCCATGCTACGACGATCCCCGCCCCTTGATCGAAGAAAAATCGAAGAAAAGTTTTCCCCACCCTGAAGAAGCCCGCGTCTTTTCAGGGTGCCTCATCAAAAAAACCGCCGTCCACCCCATGTTGGCACACCTTCTGCTTGTCAACCTTCAAGGGACAGCCTGGCCGGAGGGCAGACAGTCAAAAGCAAAGGGGAATGCTTTTGGTGACGGGCCGGCCGGGCTGTATTTTTTCTCAAGAAAAGCTCCGCCTGCCCGGGCTCCGCTATCCGAAAATTCCTTTCTTCTTCGGAACATCCCTTGTCAGTGACTCTATCCGCTGGCGGTCCCGCGCATTGGCAACGGCCTCTTCCTTGGAAATCTGACACGAGAGATAGAGTCCCGCCAGATCCTCATCGATCGTGTGCATGCCGTCCTTCGCCCCGATTTCAATGAGACCGACGAGTTGCTCCCACCGGCGCTCGCGAATGCAGGCCCGCACGCCGGCATTGGCCACAAGCAGTTCTGTCGCAAGCAACCGCCCGGAACCGTCTTCCTTCGGGACAAGCCGCTGGGAAACCACTGCCTGGAGAGCGTTGGCAAGCTGGGCCACAATCTGCGGTTGCTGGTCTCCTGAAAAAGCATCCACCATCCGGTCAATCGCCTTGGGAGCATCAATGGTGTGGATTGTGGCAATAACCAAATGGCCGGTTTCGGCAGCGGTGATCGCGGCACTGATCGTTTCCGGATCCCGCATTTCCCCGACAAGAATGACATCCGGATCCTGCCGGAGGGCATGGCGGAGGGCTTCTCCGAACGACTTGGTATCGCTGCCAATCTCCCGTTGTTTCACCAGACTGCTTGCATTCTGGAAAATATATTCCACCGGATCTTCGACGGTCACGATGACCCCGCTCCGCTGCTGACTGATGTGTTGGATCATCGAAGCCATGGTGGTGCTCTTTCCCGATCCCGTGGTGCCGGTCACAAGCAAAAGTCCCCGCTGGAGATTGCAGAGATCGAAGATACTCTGCCGGTGCCCCAGCTGCCCGAGTTCGGGAATCACATTCGGGATATGCCGGAAGGCCGCCTCCAGAGCGCCCCTGCTGTAATGGGCATTCCCGCGAAAACGACCGGTCCCTTCCACCTGCACCGCAAAATCCAGCTCCCATTCCTCCTCCAGCCTTGCGCGCTGGGTCTCGGTCAGGATTCCGGAAATCAATTCCCGACAAAAGGCAACGGTGACGGCACGGTCTTCCAGGGCAACAAGACGGCCATTGATGCGGACCATCGGTGGAGCATCGGCGGAAAGATGCAGATCGGAAGCTCCGGACGCCACTGTCCGGGACAACAAATCCACCAAATCAAACGGGTTTGTTTCCATAAATTATCTCCGTGTTCCCTGCGCCGAAGAACTGATTCCTCTCAACGCCCGGGAAAATTCCTGCGGGTTCTCCGCAACTTCCAACGCCGTGGCCTCGTCAACAATCCCTTTCCGCACAAGCTGCAGAAGAGCGTCGCCAAAAGCCCTTGCACTGCGGGGATCGCCCCGGGTGATGAAATCGCGCAGCTCGTTCATGCGTCCCTCGACAATCAGACGGCGTGAAGAAGCGGCATTGGAAAAAAATTCGCACAGAAGCGCCCGCCCGCCGGCCACCGAAGGCAGAAGCCTCTGGCAGAGAACCCCCAGAAGCTGGGATGCCAGGGTTTTTCGGACGGCCTCCCTCTCATCGGGAGGAAAAAGCAATTCCAGACGGTCCACCACATCCGCACAGCCGGAAGCATGGACGGTTGCAAGCACCAGATGACCGGTCTCCGACGCCTGGATGGCCGTGATGGCCGATGCCGGATCCCGAATCTCACCAAGGAAAATGACATCCGGATTCTGCCGGAGCGAACGGCGGAGACCTTCGGCGAAGGAAGGGGTGTCGATCCCCACTTCCCGTTGGGTGAAAAAGGACATCCTGCCGGTGAAAAGATATTCCACGGGATCCTCAATGGTGACGATGTGGCGGGCAAGGGATTGGTTGATCCATTCCAGAATCGCCGCCACGGAGGTGGACTTTCCGGACCCCGTCGGACCGGATATGATGACGATGCCAGACGGGCGTTCCGCCCACTCCCGGAGAAGCTCGCACGGAAGACCGAGGGTTTCCATCTCCGGAATGGCATTCTGGATGCGACGAAGCACCGCCCCCCTGCTCCCGAGCTGTCTCAACAAATTGACCCGAAATCTCACCCCATCGTCCGTGGTCAGGCTCCCGTCGTGGTCCAGTTCGTTCTTTTCCGCTCCGCAGGCCGCCCAAAGTGCTTCCAAATCCGCCTCGCCCGGCAAATCGGATTCCACAGAAGTCAGCGTCCCATTGATGCGGAACACGGCCGGCTTTCCCGCTTGAAAAATGACATCGGAGGCATTGTTTGCCACGGCAGACCGCAGGAGATCATCAAGCAAAGGGGAGATCATGGTTTCTTTTTAGCCGGGGGAGATCACCCCGTCGAGCCAGATTGAATTTTCCCCCACGCCTCCAGTGCGGAAAGCGAACCGAAATCGGAGTAAAGTTGGTACAATCCCTGCTGCTGGTGCGCGGTGCACAAGATCTTGGGATCGATGAAACCCCGCAACCAGACGGAGGCTTTTTTCAGTCTGCCACTGGGCGGACCGCCTTTCACCGCGTGAAGTTCGTCCCGGGCTTTTTCCAGCGGGAGCGAAGGAATCCACGCGTTCACAAGCAGATCCCGGATGCGTTCGTCCCCGATGAGCGCGACCTCCCGGTCCAGCCTGCCTGCGGAAAGATTCCAGTGCCAGGACCAATAGGGATGCGACAGATCGCCGAGAAACCGGGAGAATCCCTCCCGCCCCTGCGATCGGATGGCGGCGAGCAAGCCGGGAAAATGTACCACCACCGTTGCAAGTGCCCCCAGGCGCCGGTGCGGATGGTTGGCAGGACGGATTCCCGAAAATTTCCAGATGCTTCCGGGCAACACAAGCCGTGCCAAACCGTCGCGCATCTCCCACCACTTTTCCCAGAGCGGTTTCAGGTAATCTTTGGTAACAGCACTCCCTTCGTCAAAGGCCCGGGATTGAAGAAAGCCCGCGACCCCGAACAAACGCGCTTCCCCATCCGGCCCCCGGGACGCCTTCAACCCGCTCCGCTGGGCGGCCAGGAGAAAAGGAACGCTGTTGTTCTTGTAACCCAGTCCGGCAGCCATCGCATGGAAGAGGGCTGTTTCCGCCCCGTGGAGACTCACCGCCCGAGCATGGGCCGCCTGCTTCGTGCGCAGACGGAATTCTGCCGCTTCTTCAATCATCACAAGCGCCGTTCCGGCATCCACGGAACCGGGAAGCTGCCGCAGCGGCAGGGAAAACGGCTCGTCCAAAAGAAGGTGCGCCTGCGGCACCTCCCGGAAATCCGAGGTGCGGGCGAAGGCCGCGGAATCCGGGCGGTGGACAAACAATTGCAGCCGGACCCCGTTGTAAGCGGCATTTGTCGCATGACCATGGCGTTCCCAATCCCTGGCATCCAGATCGACCTCCAGATCTCCGGAACATTCCGCCTTTCCGTTGAAGCGAAAGCGGGCGTCCTTGAAATCCGGACCGGCCTCCCGGTTCCAATGCCCGAAGTGAAGCACTTCGACCGTGCCCCCGCTTGTGGTGGTCCAGGTGGTTCCGTATTCGCCGGAGAAAAGCCTGGCCTGGATCTCGATCTCGGATTTCCGTGTGGAACCCGCTTCCCGCACCACAGCCCCCTGGCGGGCAAGTTCGTACCGTCCGCAGTTCATGGCGTCAGCACGGGAAGAGGCGGAGGAGGCAATGGCGTGGCGGCGGGCGTCGGCTCCGGAGAAGGTTCGGGCTGGACCGCCACTTCTCCCGGCAACGCCTCTGCAAGAGCAATGGGGGGCTCGGAGGGAGCCGGGGGGGGGTCGAATTTTGCAAAAAGGTTTTTCTGTGGCCCGGGCGGCAATGCAGAAGACGCGGTCCGGGCCAACTCCGCCGCATCGGATTCTTTCCCAAGAGCTTGAAGCGTGGTGATGGTTTCCAGGTCGATCCGAATCTGCGATGGCCGGCCCGCCGCCAACCTGCCTGCCAACTGCAAGCTCTCCAGGGCTCCCGTCCAGTCTTTCGCGTCCATTTGGGCCGCTCCCAGCGCCTCGGGAAAAAGACTGTTGCCGGATTTTTCGCCCTCCTGTTCGAGGGCATCCGCTGCCAGCAGAACATTGCCCGAAGCCTGAAGAACAATCCTCCGGTAAACATCCCAGGCATCGGGCTGACCGTCGACATCCACGGACCGCCATGCGGCATACGGACGATACAGCGGATCCCCAATGCAGACGCCCATCCAGGAAAGCGCCTTCTGCGACATCCATGCGCTCTCCGCAAGGGTGAACCCGGTCATCAGGCGCTCCTGAAACACATCCAGATTGGCCGTGAGCGAGAGATAGGGCTCGTAGACATTGCCCAGCGTGGCGGCCGCTCCGCGGGCCAGCAGGGGTGCACACCAGTTTGCCGCGGGGTTCAACAGGGTCGCCGCGCTGAAGGAGTGGATGTGCACGGCCACAGCCCCCGGGCGGAATTGGAACTTGGGATCGGCAAACGGCCCGTCCACCGCCCCCGCATACCATCCGTAGTAAACCGCCGCATCGGTCACCGGATATCCCGCGGGAAATGTCGGCGGCGTGTTGTCAAAAATCACCGGCAACCCCTGTGCCCTCATGCTCACAACCACCTGCCCCATCCACTTGTCGCCCTCGGCATAGCCTCCGGTGGTGATCCCGCGTCCATCCACATACGACCACCCCTTGAGTCCCTCCTTTTCCGTGGAAATCGCATCATCGATCATCGCGCGAACGATGAACGGTGTCGGACCGTCCAGCCGGGAGGGCAGCAACAGCCCGGGATACACGGGATTTTCCAGAATCGGTGTGAAGCGCCGGAAATACGGATTGGGAAAAAGCCCTCCCGGTCCCGGAAGCGGCATTCCCAGCGTGGTCAGTTCGCTGTCCACGGACGCCTCGTTCCGTGCGGCAATCACGGCCGGAATCCCGTCCATGTCGTTCGCCGGGGGAATCGTCGGATCCGGGGCAATCTTCAAGGGCATCCCTTTGACAATGGCGAGAAACCGGATGCCCGAGTTCGTGACCACCTCTTCCCCCGAGGCGTTTCGTCCCATGGTCCACCAGCCACGGGATCGGAAAATTTTCTTCAGCGGCGCAGCGATCGATTTCTCGTAATCCGCACGCTGGATTTCCTCCATCACCGGACAATTCAGTCCGACAACCTGCGCGGAGGGAATATTTCGCCGCGATGCATAATACCCGGCGATGTCCTTCGAGTCCGGATCGTTCGCATTGAAGAGAACCACCGTGGCGGCAGCCGTGCGTGTGGGGGTCGCAGCCTGCAACATTCCGGAAACCAGAACCGCAACAGCAATCCCCAGACGGACCCTAAATTTTGATGCGCAGTCCATCGTAGGAAAGGCGGACGTTTTCCGGCAGCGAAGCCTCGGTTTCCTCGTGCCCCAGATCGTGGCACATGTGAATGAAGTAGGTTTTTTTTGGCTGGATCTGCCCAACCACTTCGAGGGCCTGCGAAATGGAAAGATGGGTCGAATGCGCCGCATGTCGAAGCGCGTCCAAAACGAGCACATCCACCCCCCGGGCGGCTTCCACGGCCTCCGGCGGAACCGCCTGGCAGTCGGTCATGTAGGCCAGAAGCTTCCGGCCGTTGCGATGAAAAATCAGCCCGTTTGTGATCGCCCGCCCATGGGGAAGCTCCACCGGAACAATGGTCGTCTTTCCCAGATCGAACGGTCCCCCGATGGGACGCGCCTCGGGCCGCACATAAGTCCGGAACTTGAGGCTTTCGTCAAAGGCATATTGAAAAACACGCGCAAGATCCTTCAGCGTTCGCTCCGCCGCGTAAACCGGAATGGTTTTGTCCTCGACTTCGCAGAACCTCCGCAGATCGTCAAACCCCAGGATGTGATCGCTGTGCGAATGGGTGTAAACCACGGCGTCCAGCTGCGAGAGACCTTCCCGCAGGCACTGGGTACGAAAATCCGGAGGCGTGTCCACACAGAAGACCATCTCCGGTGTCCGCACAAGAATCGCCGTCCGCAGCCGCTTGTCCCGGGGATCCGGGGAATGGCACACCCGGCAGTTGCAGCCGATCACCGGAATACCATGCGATGTGCCCGTTCCCAAAAATGTGATATCCAGCCCGTCCATCGCTTTTCTTTCGCCGAGGAGAGTGGCATAGTCCGCGCATGTCCGCAACGCTGGCCTCTCTGCGAATCAGAAATCTTGCCTTGGTCGAGGATCTTCTCTGGGAACCCCGCCGGGGATTCGTCGCGGTCACCGGAGAAACGGGGGCGGGAAAATCCATCATCCTCGGCGCGGTGAAGTTGCTGGTCGGGGAACGCGCCGACAAATCGCTGATCCGCTCGGGCGCGGAGTCCTGCACGGTTGAAGGCGAGTTTCTCCTGAATGCTCCATCGCCGGTCCACGCGATTCTTGAGGAGGGCGGGGTGGAACCCTGCGAGGACGGTCGTCTCCTGCTCCGCCGCACCCTCTCCGGCAACGGCTCGGGCAAGCAATTTGCCAACGGCTCCCCCTGCACTCTCGCTCTCCTGCGACAAATCGGCGACCTGCTCATGGACCTCCACGGTCCGCATGACCACCAGAGTCTCTTTTCCAAAGACCGCCAGCTTCTGCTCCTGGATGGTTTTGCGGGCGCGGAACCGCTGCGCCTGGCCTGTGCCTCCGCCCGCAGGGAATGGATGCGGCTCACGACGGAAAAAGAACGCCTCACCGAGGACGCCGCCGCTCTCGCACGGGAAATGGATCTTCTCTCGCACCAAACCGAAGAAATCTCACGGGCCTCCCTCAGCCCCGGGGAGGAAGAGCCGCTCATCGACCGCCAAAAAGCCGCCTCCAACGCCCGCAGACTCACGGAAATTTGCGCAGCCATTTCCGCCTTCGTCTCCGAATCGGATGACTCCCTTCTTTCCCGGCTGGGGGAAGTCAACAGGCTCACGCGGGAACTCCACCGCCTCGATCCCCGCGGGGGAACCCTTGAGGCCGCCGCGACCGGGTTGTTTGACGGACTCCAGGAGTTCGCGCGGGATGTCGACCGTTATACCGCCACACTCGAAGGCGATCCCTCGGAACTCGCCGCCATCGAGGAACGCCTGGACGTCATCCAGTCGCTCAAACGCAAGTATGGAAGCACGGTTGACGAAGTCATTTCCTTCGGGGACACCGCCGCCGCACGACTCTCGGAACTCCGCAACCGGGAAGCCCGCGAAGCCGGATTGGACACCGAAATCTCCCGCGCTGCCGGGATCATGGAAGCCGCCGCGCAAAAACTGGGCAGGGCCCGCCAGTCCGCCGCCCCCAAACTGACCGCCCTGGTGAAACGCCATCTCGCGGATCTCGGATTTGCAAAGTCCGGATTTTCCATTGCCCTTGAACCTTTGGAAACCCCGGGCCCCCTGGGATGCGAGGCCGTGGAATTTTTGTTCTCACCAAATCCGGGCGAACCCGAACGCCCCCTGCGGGCCATCGCCTCCAGCGGCGAAATTTCCCGCGTGATGCTGGCCATCAAGACCGCCCTCGCCGCGCAGGACAGCGTGCCGGTTTTGATTTTTGACGAAATCGACGCCAATGTCGGCGGCGAAATCGGAGCGAAAGTCGGGGCCAAAATGAAGGAACTCGGTTCCTCCCACCAGGTTTTCTGCATCACTCACCTTCCCCAGGTGGCCGCCCAGGCCGCATCCCACTACATCGTCTCCAAAGACACCTCCGGCAAACGCACCAGCACAAGTCTCGGGGAAGTCACCGGACAGGCCCGCGAAACGGAAATCGCCCGGATGCTCGGTGGCAAGGCCGAGTCGGCACTCTCTCACGCGAAAGCTTTGCTGGAAGACCGATAGGCCATTCCATCCCGTCCATCAGGGGAACAAAAAGAGCCCCCCCGAAACGACAAAGTCTCCGCAAGCGGTCGGCCTGCGGAGACTTTTGTGCAAATGGTCGAAATCAGTTCGCGGAAGCCTCGACGTTCACGCGGCGACCGTTGCGGTCGAACTTCACATTCCCGTCCACAAGGGCGAAAATCGTGTAGTCTCTTCCGAGGCCGACGTTGCGTCCGGGCTGGAACTTGGTGCCGCGCTGACGGAGAATGATGTTCCCCGCGATCACGGACTCCCCGCCGAATTTTTTCACGCCCAGCCGTTTGCTTTGGCTGTCGCGTCCGTTTTTGACACTTCCCTGTCCTTTTTTATGGGCCATGACGAGTTACTTGGTGGAGATGGATTCGATTTTGAGTTTGGTGAGCTGGCGGCGGTGGCCGACCGTGCGATGGTACCCTTTGCGACGGCGGAACTTGAACGCGATCACTTTGTCGTCTTTGAACTGGTCAACGACTTCGGCCGTGACCTTCGCTCCGGCGACAAGGGGTTCCCCGATGATGACGGACGAGCCGTTGGCAACGAGCAGGACTTCGCCAAGCTCGGTTTTTGCGCCGGCTTCGACGTCAAGTTTTTCGACTTCAATTTCATCGCCTTCTGCGACGCGGTATTGTTTGCCGCCTGTTTGAATCACTGCGTATGCCATAAGAATTCCGTTTCGGTTGGAATTGTCCAAGGTGGGGCATCCGTTGAAATTTCGCAAGCTGAAAATTCCGTCTTGCCAAAATTTCCCGTGCCGCTACTTTTTGCGGCTCACCCCAATTGCTCGGGTGGTGAAATGGCAGACACGTACGTTTGAGGGGCGTATGCCGCAAGGCATGGGGGTTCAAGTCCCCCCCCGAGCACTTTTTCCTCCCCTTACCTCGCTCCCAAAAAGTCCGCCGTCCGGTCCAGTGTCGCGGCCTTTTCCGATGTCAGTTTTTCCCCCACCCCGGTCAAATCCCTGATGTTTTTTTCCGAGATGTCATCCTGCGGAAGCACACCGGCAGGCAGTTGGGGGTCCAGGCGGATGGAGGCAGCAACAGGGCCGCTCCCGAACCGGTGGAAGGACGAAACAATCTGGGCATTGGTCAACTGCGAAGCCTCCGCGGCAAAACGCACGATCTCTTCCGCAGAACCCGCGTCATTCCATCCGGGATCTTTTTTTCCGGATGGGATGGATTCCATTCCCGCGCCCAGACTGATGAGCACGCACTGTTTCCCGGGAAACCGCAGCAGCGCTTCATTCAGCGCCAGAAGCGAGGGATTGTTGGCGTAGATTTCCGCGCCGATGAGCAGCTCGTTTTGATCCCCGGTGGTGTTCGGAATTTTCGAGGGGGTGGCGACGGCGGGATTGCAGGTCGCGGCCGTCACCGCATCCGCCAGAAAAAAATCCCCGGCTTCCGTGACGGCACGGCCGGAAGTTCCCGAAAATGTCGTGCTCTTGCCCATGTCGCTGGCAAAGAGAAACGGGGCCCGGCCCTGGATCGAATAGGCGGGCAGGATGGTTGTCGTCAGGGCATCCGCAACCTGCGCGGTCCCGAAAAATTCCTGGAACACCGTCTGTCGCACGCGCGTGAGGTATTTGGGCGCCGTCCGTCCCTCCAGGGAAAGAAGGGGATGGAGAACCGGCGTTTCCAAAGTCTTCGACCAGACCCTGGGAAACTCCTTGATCAGTTCCGCCGCGGTGAAGCGGGGAGTGCTGCGGTCCAGCGGCACGGAAAGCGCGGCGACAATGAAAGCCCCCGAGGACGTTCCCACCATCACGTCAAAAAGCTCGCAAACCGGACGACCGCTTTTTTTCTCCAAATAGTCCAGGCAATGCAGGGCCAGCAGCCCCCGCATTCCCCCGCCATCGATCGAAAGTACGCGCACATATTTTCCGGGATCACGCGGACGGGCTCCCGGAAGCTCCACTGCCTGTCGGGGCGGCGGGGACACCGGCTTCTGCTGGTACCGGCCATAAACCCACCCGAGGGCAACGGCAATCCCGACAACCGCCAAAGACCCGAGCGGCAACCTCGTCAGCCGGGAAGCGAAGTGGGAGCAGTCGGGAAGGCGCATAACCGGGAAGCATCCCGGAATTCCGGTGGAAATTCAACCCGGATCGCCGGAAACCACGCTCTTCCGCTCCTGCAACCGCCTTCGTCCCCGCCGTCACAAACCACCGCCAATCCTTTGCAAACGACCGCTGGCAGCCTTTCCGGCTGGCAAATCCCCGCCCAATCGGTCTTGATGGACTCTTTGCGGCCACGGATGCTGAAACCCAACCGATGATTTCCAACAAAACACGCTTCGACGCCCTCCTTTACCTCTGCAACCGCCTGGTTGCCGTGTTCCCCTCCGCGCGCGGGCGGCAGTGGTTTTACCGTCATGTCATGAAAGTGGAACTCGCACCGGGGGTGCGAATTCTTTCCGGGCTGTGGCTGGATTGCCGGGGGCATTGCCGGATCGGGAAAAATTCCATCATCAATCAAAACTGCCGGCTGGACAACCGCGGCGGCATGGAAATCGGGGCCAGCGTCAGCATTTCTCCGCATGTCCACATTCTCACGGGAGACCATGATCTGGCTTCCCCGGACTTCACAGGGCGGGAGCGTCCGGTGCGCATCGGCGACCGGGTTTTCATCGGCAGCCGGGCCGTCATCCTGCCGGGAGTCACTCTTGGCGAAGGATGCGCCGTCGCCGCCGGCAGCGTGGTGACGGCTGATGTCGAACCCGGAGTGATTGTGGGGGGAGTCCCGGCCAAGGCCATCGGACAAAGACCTGCAGGATTGAAATATGACCTGTCCTACAACCGGCATTTTTTCTGATTTCCCATGAAGATCGGATTCCTCTCCGGTGCCTATCCGCCAGCGGTGGATGGCATCGGCGACCACACGCGGCTGCTGGCGGGAGAGTTCGTCTCCCGGGGACACGAGGTCGTGGTGTTCACGGGATTCCAGCCGGCGTTTGCCGCAGATGATGGCATTGTCGTCCGGGGAATTTTTTCTCCCTCCCGTCCGGCGACGATCCGCGCCCTTGTCCGTGCAATTGAAGAGACGCAACCAGACCGCCTCATCGTCCAATACAATCCCTTCGGCTTTGGCCCGCGGGGATTCAATCCCTGGCTGGCTCCCATGCTGCGGCGCATCCGGAAAGAATGCCCTGTCTCGGTGATATTCCATGAAACCCATGTCCCCGCGGAATCTTTGCGCGAGAGGCTCATGCAGACATGGCAGATCCCGCAATTCGCCTTGATGTGCCGGATGGCAGACACCCTGTTTTCGTCGTGCGAACGCTGGCAGATCGCCATCCGCCGGATTGCAGGCCGCGAAGCCATCCTCCTCCCCGTGGGGTCCAATGTTCCCCTCTCCCCTCTCGCAAGAGAGGAAGCGCGTGCGCGTCTTGCAATCCGGGAACAAACCAGGGTTCTGGGCGTCTTCGGATCGGCCCATCCCAGCCGGCTTCTCGACTGGATGGCGGTGGCGACAGACCGTCTGGCCTCCAGGCAGGAGGACATCCTTCTCCTCTCCATCGGAGCGGACGGGGAAAAAATCCGCCCGCTTCTCACCCGAAACATCCGTTTTCTGGATTGCGGACTCCTTGCGGCGGAGGAAGTGGGAGCACGGCTGCGGGCCGTGGATCTTTTCCTCTCCCCTTTTGTGGATGGACTCTCCACACGACGCGGCTCCGCCGCCGCCGCATTCCAACACGGCCTCCCGGTGCTGTCCACCTCCTCGCGTTGGACCGATGCCATTCTTCGCTGCCAGGAACAACGTCTGATTTTTCTTTCGCCTGTCGCGGATGGACCGGGCGCCTTCGCCGCATTGGCCGCCCAGACCGCCCCGCTTTTGCCATTCCCCGATTCTGCCCATGCGGCGCTGGCGGACTTTTACAGGAGCCATTTCGACTGGCCCGTCGCTGCGCAAAAGCTGCTCGACATCCCCGCGGAACCTTCCGCGAAATCATTGTGAAAATTGGGCCTGGCGGGCTGCAATTCTTTTCCGCTGGAACAGGCGTCGCTGCAATGCCCCGGCATTCACCCGGGCCTGGCTGATCAGGACTCCGCAACCGCAGCGGATGCCAATGGCGGGATCTCCGGGCGGACACAGCGGCATTTTCCAAGGAAAACCCGCCTTCTTCACCAATCCCCCCAGGCCGCCCTGCATGGCCAGTTGCAGCATCTCCGGGAACTTGATGAACCCGGGACCCGGCCCGGGATCGACCGGTTCGGATGCGCACCCCTCCAGCCAATCGCGAATCACTGCCGCGAAATCCATGCGGTAAAGCCGGTCGAAATGATTCATCGGGGACATCCGGCCGAGATGCGAATCGATCAGCAGCGGCTCCCCGGCGGAATTGCGGACAAAATCAAAACCCGTCAGTCCGCTGATCCCGCTTGCAGAGGCCACCCGGCGGCACAGTTCCCCGACATCCGGACCGACATCCCCGCAGCCCAGCACGGTCGGCCCCATTCCCTTGTCCAGGCAAACCATTTTCCTGATCCCGATCCACCCCAGCACCCGTCCGCGATCCGCCAGAAAAATTCCCGACCCCACTCCGCCGGTCTCCTCCCGCTGGACAAGCCAGTATCCGGCTTCCTGCTGCGGCGAAAACCCGTTCTTGAACGCATCCCGCGTCACACTTTGCCCACCCGAACCGAAATCCCCCTTGAGGAGCCACCGACCGGACAGTCTGTCCAACAGGGCTCTTGCCTCCTGCAAATTGCCGCAGACATGCGTCTCGGGCACAGGAAGTCCCCGGCGGATGCACCATTCATGAAATTGTTTTTTGCTGCCCACGGTTGCCGCCCCTTCGGAATCCGGGTGCAATGGAAGAAAGCCCGCCGCGCCGGAATGCCATGACCGGGAGTAAAGTGCCCGGAGCCCCGGCTCATCGACATTCAGGAAACAGGTGTATTCGCCGGTCAACAATCGTTCTTCCACCGCCGCCCCCCATTGGGATTCCTCCGCCACCCAAACCCGCGAGAGTCCCCGGACGGACCGCAGGGGGTGCCCCTGCGTCATCACGGCATCCACGGGAAAACCGGTGCGCCGGAGAAGCTCCGGAACAAACATGTAGCTTTGTCCGAACGTGTGAAAGGCCAGAAGAATGCGCGATGGGATTCCGCCCGGTTTCAAGAGTGCAAACCCCTTTCCTTTCCCGGCGACGGGAAGCCACAGTCATCAAGACTTCTCAGCCGTGGAGGCAACATGGGAGGGATTCTTGCACAAATGCTCCACCCCCTGCAATCTCCTGCGTCCTTTGTTTTCTTCCCTCCCATCATGCCTGTCGCAGAAACCCGGCCTTGCCAGGAACCGGAGGAATGGGCTTTTCTGACCTGTCGCAAACCCTGTGAAAAAATCCCGCCTGCAACTCGCCGTCACCGGATTTGTCTCCACCGCCGCGGGCAGCATGGCGGCGGCAAACGGCCTTCTCCTGAAATCCCTTCTCGACCGGGGATGCCGGATCGATTTTTTCTCGAAGTCGTCCTTTGTCGACCCGCGGCAACTCCTCGGCGAACATCCCGGCTTCACGTTTCACGAGGCATCCAACCCCGCCGCAGACAGCCTGAGAAGGCACCTGGAAAAAATCCCCCTCCTTGCAACGCCCGCCCGGATGCTGGACTCAGCAACGTATCACCGCGCGATCATCGGAAAGATCTCCGCCATCCATTCCCGCAGGCCGTTTGACCTCTGTCTCTGGCTCGGAGATTACGCCCGGGGAAAAATCTTGGGGCTTCCCAACACGGCTTTCGCACAGGGCCCTCCCGGTACCGATGCCCGCGCGATCCTCCGGCATTTTTCCGAAATCAAGAGACTCTGCGGAATCGGACCGGCCTGGAAGTGGCACCTCCTCGCCCGGCTCCGGCTGTCACCCACCGGACTTCCGCCGTTCCGGTTTTCCGACCATGTGATTGTCGGAAGCCGCCAATCCAAAAAGACCCTGCTGGAGGAATTCGGTTTCCAAGACACGCAGGTCTCAACCCTGCCCTATCCCATCGACCTGCAGGCCTTTCACCCGCCGCCGGATGCGCGAATTCCCGGCGTCCTTCGCTGCCTGTGGCTTGGCAGAATCGTCCCCCGCAAACGCCTTGATCTCTTTTTGGGTGCCGCAACTCTGGCCATCTCGCAGGGGATTGATCTGCGCCTGACAATCGCCGGAGACGTCCGGATGATTTCCGGGTATGAGAAGGAAATTGCAACCTTCCCCCACCCCGCAAAGCTGGTCTGGAAAAAACACGTTCCCCGGGAAGAAGTGCCCGGCCTGATCCGGCAGCACGATCTGCTTGTCCAACCCAGCGAAGAGGAAGACTTCGGCTCATCGGTCGCCGAAGCACAGGCCTGCGGAATCCCGGTCATTGTCGGTCCCACCAACGGAAACCGCGACTATCTCGGCCCGCGCGATTTGGTGCTGTCGCAGAACTCCGCGGAATCCCTGTGCGAGGCCCTCGTCGCCATTTCCTCCCGCCGGGAACCTCCCGATGCCGCGTCGGCCTCACGACAAACCGCCGAGACCCACTTCTCCCTCGACTCCGTCGCAGACCGCCTGCTGGAGATCCTCGAAACCCTCCGGTCCGGAAAAAAATCATGAGCCTTTTAAAAAATCCGCCGGAACTTCACACGCCCCGCGAGGCGTTCCTGCTCACAGGCGTGGGCGGAAGTATCGATGCGGTCGGGGTCCTGGCGCTTGGCGGGCTGTTTGTCGCCCACATGAGCGGAAACTCAGCGGCCTTTGGAGCGGCATTCGGCCAGGGCGACTGGCACAGGGGGCTGCCGCATCTGCTGGCAATCCCGGTATTCGTCTCCGGGCTCTTTCTCGGCTATCTGTGGATTTTGAAGAAAAAGACCTTCCGGCGGTGCGCGGCGCTGCTTTTGGTGGAGGCGGTGCTCCTGACAATTTTTGCCGCGGGCATCCATTTCGGCATCGGATTTCCGGCGGCGATTCCCGCCCTTCTCGCCATGGGGCTGCAAAACGCCACATTGCGGGAGATGGGACGCTCGTCCTTTCCGAGCACCTACGTGACGGGCGTTCTCGACATGCTGGGCAAGGAAACGGCGCGGGCGGTTCTGGAGAAGGGCGGCACGGCAGCGGCCGATGCGCGGAGGGCGGGAGCAATCTGGCTCTCCTATGCCACCGGGGCACTCCTGGGGAGCGCGGGCCTCGGGCTTCTCGGCATCGGGATTGTCTTCCTTCCGGTCACCATCCTCGGCGTGCTGGCGTTCCATTTCTTCCGCCTCGCCGCCCTCCGGCAGAACGCGGAATGACTGTTCAGACGGTTTTCGGGAACAGCAGGTCCACCCAGCGCTTCAGCACAGCGGGATCCGAAAAATACCGGTCGTAGTGCTCCAGGCACAGACGTCCGGAGCTTTTCCAGGCAGGTCGGGGCTGCCGGGCGAGATCTTCGAGGGTTGTGGAAAGACGGTCGGGATCGACCAGGTGAACGACCGCCCCGGGAGCCGGGCCGAGTTCCGGATGGGCGAAGGATTTCAACCCGCCCGTGCGACAAATGACGGAGGGCACGCCGAATTGCATGGCCTCCAGCGCCGCCATGCTGAGGGTCTCCCATTCGTCCTGCGAGGGAACGACGAGGTAGTCCACATCGTTGAAAAATTGCCGGAGAAACGCCTCGCGATTCGCAGGATCGTAAGTGCCGTGAAAATGCACCGTGGTGCCGCCGGTCGGGTGCTCCGCCCGTTTTTGAAATTCCTCCGCCAGCGGACCGCTCCCGGCCACATGGATCTCACAGGGCACGGAACACCGGTCCGCAAACTCCAACAGGGCGGCGGCCCCCTTTTCCTTCGTGAGACGCCCGATGAGAGCAAAGCGGATGGGACGTCCGGCAGAACAGGCGGACTCCCGCTCGGCCTCCAGGCTCCGTGTTCCCGACACCGGAATCTCGGAAGACTGGGGAACCCATGCGAATTTTCCCGGATGCTCCGAAGCTCCCGGGAACTCCTCGAATGTCGCCGGACAAAGGAAAATGATCCGCGTGAAAAACCGGGCGCAAGTCCGGAGCTGCCGGATCGTCGCCGGGGTCAGATCATGGGTGATCTGACAATACACACGGACTCCCGCCTGCGAAAAAAACGCCATCAGCGGGGACAGATGCCGCATGGCCAGTGTGAAAAAAACATCCGGCGGCCGCACGAGCGAACTCCAGACAAACCGGAGGAATTCCTTTTTGAGAAGCCGTCCGGAAGGATCGGACAACATCTTCACCCGGCACCCCATCTCCTCCAGCTTTTCCACCAGAGTTTCCGAATGCCCGTGCTCCGGCATCACTTTGCACCAGATTTCGATCTCCGAGAAATACGGAGAGAGCATCCGGCACAACCCGAGGGTGAGCGTTGAATGACCGCCCACCTTCGGCAGGCTTGTGAAGAGGACCAGTTTTTTCGCGGAGTTTCCCATGCAAACCGTAGTTATTGCACCCGGTTGCCGGAAAGGGTATCCCGAAATGATTCCATGACCGGATTTTCAATGCCATTTGCCCGCGTGCCCGCGCTGGAGGATCGTTTCCGGAAAAGGTGATTTTCCCATGGATTGGTTCGTCGCATTCCTGATCGTGGCCCCGGCCGTGGTGCTTTACCTGAAGCAATCGAGCTGGATCATCGACTATGTCGTGTGGGTGACGGTTTTCAACCGGGGCATCCGCCGGTGGGTGGACTGGATGGAGGGCGCCTTCAATGCCTTTTCACCGATCAGCCTCACCCCGCTGGTGGTTTCGGGCCTTGTCTTTCTGATGGTGGTCCAAAACTACCGAAGCTTCCCGCCGTCCTTCCAAAAGATCATGAGGCTTTTTGCCGCAGCCTTGGCCGTGGCCTTCGCCGTGGGGATCGTGCGCAATCAACTCGCGGCGGTCTATGCGCTGGCGGAGTATGTGGCGCCGCTTTCGATCATGTGCTGCGCGGCCATGGCGGGAGGGAACGAAAAAATCCTGGACCGCTGGATCAGGTCGATCGGCTGGGCGGCTGTCGGAGCCTGCATCTACGGGTGGTACCAATACTACACGATTCCTCCCTGGGATGCTTTCTGGGTGCGGGCGGTGGGATTCGAGGGGTACCTTGGAAAGCTGAAACCCACGGAGATGGTGGTGTTTTCCACCATGGCCGAACGCGGACCGTTCGCGGGATTCCTGTCGTTCGCGGTGATTCCGATGCTCATCTCGCAGCGCTGGCGCAATGTGACCGGCTGGGCTTCGGTGGCACTCATCCTGGCGACCGTGCTGCTGACCTTTGTGCGCACGTCGATCATCACCATCGTCCTGGCAACCGTGCTCTACCCGCTGCTGAACCGCGGGAAAAATTCCATCCGCATCGTCGTCCTCCTCTGCGTGGGAGCACTCGGGGCCAACTACTTTCTGGGAAAACTCTCGTCGGAAAAAATCAACAAACGCCTGCAAACATTCAACACGATCACCGAGGACGGTTCCTTCAAGGGCCGGATCGGGATCGCGGGCTACGGCCTGACCACGGCCCTGAAAAATCCGCTGGGCACCGGATTGGGATCGAGCGGCCTGGCCGGACGGGTCAACACGGGAACCATCGAAAGCGGCGCGGCCATCGGGGACAATGGCTATTTCTCGATCATCTTCTCGTTCGGGTGGATCGGATCATTCTGCTTTTTTTACGCCTTCTATCTGGTGTGGAAACGCGTGCGGGCCATGGAAAAAGCGGGGCTGAAACGGGAATCACTGATGATGTTCAAGGCGCTCTTTGTCACCGGAGCGGTGGTGCTCATGGCCGGGGATTGGCTGGCCGGACCGAGTTCCGCGGTTTTTTTCATCTTCACGGGATTTGCCGCAAATCCCAAGCTGGCCCTTGACCGGATGAAGCGTACCTCCGGCCATCTTCCCCTGCCCCGCGCGGCCTGAAAATGAAAATTGCCTTTGCCATGATCAATTGCAACCGCCGCGACGGCAGTGCGCGGGCGGTGAACGAGGTCGCGGAGATCCTCGCGCGACGGGGACACGAGGTGCATCTTTATGCGCGGAAGGCCGAGGAGATCGATCTGGAGGCGGTCCGTTGGCATCGCGTGCCGGGACCGGGCTGGCCGGAGGTGGCGGACTTCGCCTCCTACCACCACACCGTCAACCGCCTGCTGGCCGGCCACGATTACGACATCGTTCACTCGATCGGCTGCAACACTCTCCGGGCGAATGTGGTCACGATCCAGAACATCCAGCCGGTGAAAATGCGGGTCCTCCGGCAAACCGCCGCGGCGGAGAAAATCTCGTTCGCACGCCGCCTCACCAGAAGGCTCTACCTGGATGCCACCTGCCGGGCGGAACACCGCCTCTACACATGGCAGGAAGGCCGGACGCCGCCGGTGTTTCTCCCCGTCTCCCGCGGAGTGGAGCGGGAACTGCGGGAAAGCTATCGGATCGGTCCCGCCAGCGTGCGCATCGTTCCCAACGCGGCGGACATCTCCGTGTTCCGTCCCACCGGCACGGAAGCACGGTTGAAATGGCGTTTGGAAAATGGATTCGGCGCGGAGGATTTTCTCGCGGTTTTCTGCGGAGGAGAATGGAGCCGCAAGGGACTCGACGCGGCCATCCGGGCCATGACGCTCGTGCCCGCGGGAAAACTCTTTGTCGCCGGTGACGACCCCGACCGCGAACGCTTCCGGGAATTGGCGCGTTCCTGTGGCGTGGCGGACCGCATCTGCTTCGGAGGATTCCGGAAGGACATCCCCACGGCCCTTGCCGCGTGCGATGTTTTCCTGTTTCCAAGCCACTACGAGGCCTTCAGCCTGGCAACCATTGAAGCCGCCGCCTGCGGGCTTCCCATTGTCGCCACGAAAATCAACGGCACGGAGGATTTCATCGTTCCGGACCACACGGGTTACTTTGTCACGCACGATCCCGGCGATATCGCGGAGCGGCTCTCCGGCCTGCTCCGGGATCCCGCCGCCCGCGCACGCATGGGAAGGGAAGCCCGGGAACTCGTGGAAAAAAATTACACCTGGGAGCGGGTTGCGGATCTGACCGAGGAGGCCTACAAACTGGTGTCATGAAAGTCCTGATTGTCAGTCATCCCTGCGCGACCGCGACGAATCAGGCCCTCTTTGCGGAGATCCGGCGAATTACCGGATGGGATGTCCGGCTCGTGATCCCGGAACACTGGAAGGACGAGTTCGGAAACGCGCTCGGGCAGGAGGATTTTCCCGGATTGGAGGGCCGGGTTTCAAAATTTCCCGTTCTCTTCAACGGGAACATCATCCTCCATTGCTACCGGAAAAACTGGCATTCGTTTCTGCGCCGGGAACGCCCGGATGTCCTCTACATGCACCACGAGCCCTATGCCGCTTCAACCGGCCAGGTCTGCCTGGCCAACTCCCGGCAGGAAACACCCGCGGCATTCGGTTTCTACTCGGCGCAGAACATTTTCAAGAAATACCCTCCGCCTTTTTCGTGGATCGAACGGTTCGTCCACCGATCGTCGCAGTTCTGTTTCCCTGTGAGCACAACCGTCGCGGAAGTGCTGGCAGCCAAGCAAACCCGGGCACGGAGCGAGGTTTGCCCGCTGCCGGTGGATCCCTCGGTTTGTTTTCCCCGGACGTCAAAAGAAGCCATCCTCCCGCGCGAAACGGACGAAATCGTCATCGGCTATGTCGGAAGGCTCGTGGAGTCGAAGGGCCTTGCCACGCTTGCCGCCGCCCTGGCCACCCTCGGGGATCTGCGCTGGAAACTTCATGTGCTGGGAACGGGAGAATTTCAACCGGACTTCAAGAAATTGCTGATGCAGGCGCACATCGCCGACCGTGTGATCTTCCACGGATTCATCCCCCATCTGCAAACCCCGGACTACCTGGCGGCTTTCGATCTGCTCGTGGTGCCGTCAGAAACCCGCCCGAATTGGAAAGAGCAATTCGGACGGGTGATCGTGGAAGCCATGGCATGCGGCACTCCGGTCGTGGGTTCGGACTCCGGGGAAATCCCGGTCCTTCTCCGCGCCAGCAAAGGCGGACTTGTCTTCCGGGAGCGCGATTCCCGGGCCCTTGCGGATGCCATCCGCACCCTGTCCGGCCAACCCGCACTGCGACAGGAAATGGCAGAGCACGGGGCAAACTGGGTGGCAGCGAACGCCACGCTTGAAGTGGTGGCCCGTCGGATGGCCCAAACCCTGGAGGCGGCTGCCATTGCCCGGACCGCACGATGAGTTCCCTCTGGCAGCTGGGCATGCATTTTCGTCCCTCCGGCGGCGGGGTGGATCGGTATTTCGACGATCTTTTGAAGGGACTGGAAACGAACGGCGAGGGATTCACAGCAGCGGCGTTTGACGGTCAATCGGTGGAATCCGGAAAGTTCCGACGCCTCTCTCTCGGTCCGTCGCGCTCTTCCGTCTGGCGGAGGGCGGCAGCCATCCGCCGTTTCGGCTCCCTGCTGGCCTCCGCACCGTCACCGAAAATTCTCGCCTCCCATTTTTCCTTCTATGCGTTTTTCCTGCTGCCTTTCCTGCGGGACACAAAGCACGTGGTCCACTTCCACGGCCCCTGGGCGGACGAATCCGTTGCGGCGGGTGCGAAGGGACCGGGCGTGTTTCTCAAGCGGCAGATTGAGCGACGGGTCTGCTCCGGCGCAGATCACTTCATCACCCTGTCACGCGCTTTCCGGATTCTTCTGATCGAAAGTTTCAGCGTTCCGCCGGAACGGATCTCGGTTGTCCCGGGCGGTGTCGACCTGGAGAAATTCCATCCGGTTCCGGACCGGACTCCGCTCCGCCAGCTCCTGGGCTGGCCGCTGAACCGCCGGATCATTTTTTGCGTCAGACGTCTTGTCGAACGCATGGGGATCTCGGAATTGCTCCGGGCATTTGCGGAAATTGCCGTGCGCTTTCCCGATGTCGACCTGCACATCGGCGGCCGCGGAAATCTGGAAAACGAACTCCGGTCGCAGGCCCTGAAGCTCGGCCTCGGGTCCAGGGTGGTGTTTTGCGGCTTCATTCCCGAGGAAGATCTTCCGGACTACTACGCCGCATCGGATCTGACAGTCGTCCCCTCGCAGAAGTTGGAGGGGTTCGGCCTCGTGGCGCTTGAGTCGCTGGCCTGCGGGATTCCCGTCCTGGCGACGCCGGTGGGCGGCCTTCCGGAGGCGGTCGCGGGCTTGAAGCGGCGCCTTGTGCTCGAAAGATCGGATGTCTTCTCCATCGCCCGGGGACTCGTCGACGCGCTCGGAGTTCCCGGTTTTCTTCCCTCCTCCTCCGAATGTCGCGCCCATGTGGAAAAACACCACTCGATACCGGCCATGGCCGCGCGTGTCGTCGAAATCTACCGGCAAACGGAGAACGCTCCATGAGCAGCCAGATTCTTTTTATCGATCAAAGCGGTCAGCCGGGAGGCGCGGAACTTTGTCTTCTGGACATCGCAACTTCATTCCGGGACAGGGCACGCGTGATCCTGCTTGCGGACGGCCCTTTTGCGGGAATGCTGAAGGCGTCCGAAATTCCCGTCACCGTGCTGGAGACTCCCCGGCGTCTCGCGGCCATCGGCAAAAACGCGGGCATGGCGGACTATGCCGCAGCACTGCCTGGCCTGGCAGGTTTTTTGAGGACCCTTCGCCGTGAAATCCATGAAGCCGGTCTTCTCTACTTCAACACCGCCAAGGCCCTCCTCCACGGAATGGCCGCGGGAATCGCTCTCCACAAGCCCGGCGTCTTCCACCTGCACGACCTGTTGACGCCGGACCACTTCAGTCGAATGAACCTGAGGCTCCTCACGCTGGCCGCAAACCGGACACAGGCGGTCATCGCCAACTCCCGGGCAACAGCAACGGCCTTTCGCGAAGCCGGGGGAAAAGTCCCCGTTCATGTGATTCCCAACGGATTCGATCCGGACCGTTTCGCTCCCTTCCCGGAAAAGGACATCCTCGCGGCACGGCAGGAACTTCATTCTCAAAACGCCCCTGTCGCCGCGGTCTTCGGAAGAATCGCCCGGTGGAAGGGACAGGACGTGCTTCTTCGCGCGGCCTCCCGGATTCCCGGCCTCAGAATCTGGATCGTCGGGGCTCCGTTTTTTACGGGAGACGATCACCGTTATGCGGACGAGCTCCGAACCCTCGCGAGCACTCCCGAACTCGCCGGACGCATTGTTTTTTGCGGCCAGCGAAACGATGTTCCCCTCCTCATGCAGGCGGCGGACATCATCGTTCACACCTCGGTGGCTCCCGAACCTTTCGGCCGCGTGGTCGCGGAAGGCATGTTTTCTGCAAGACCCGTCATCGCCAGCCGCGCCGGCGGCCCTGCGGAAATGCTCCGTCCCGGGGAAACCGGCTGCCTGGTCCCCCCGGGCAATCCGGAGGCCCTCGCCGCCGCCCTCCGGGACATCCTGGCATCGCCCGACCACGCCCGACAAATGGGAAGGCTTGCAGCCGAAGCGGCCTGCAAACAATACTCCCTGTCTTCCGTCCTGGAGCAAACCACCCGCGTATTGTCCGACCTGACCGCAAAATGAATCTCGTCCTTGCCCATGATTACCTCATCCAGATGGGAGGAGCGGAACGGGTCGTCGCCGCCATGCACAAACGATTTCCGGACGCACCGGTTTACACCAGTGCCGTCGACCGCAAAGGACTCTGGCCGGAATTCCACGATGCCGACATCCGCACATCGTGGATGCAGCATCTGCCGCTCATCGGACACCACTCCCACTTCAAAAAATACTTCCCCCTGTTCCCGTCGGCCTTCCGCTCGTTCGGGGAAATCGACGCGGATGCCGCCTGGATCAGTTGCAGCACATTCGCAAAGCACCTGCGCTTTTCTCCCCGCACCCACTCCGTCTGTTACCTCCACAACACCACACGCTTCCTGTGGCAAACGGATGACTATCTGGATTACGAAGTCCGTTCCGGAATGTTGAACCGCCTCACACGGACCGCCCTTCCCCGCCTGTGCGCACAGGACCGCGAGGCCGCCACGAAAATGAAAGTGCTCGTCGCCAATTCTGAAAACGTCCGGAAACGGATCGAACGGAACTACGGCCTGCCGTCGGTCGTCGTTCATCCCCCCGTCGAGACTTCCCGGTTCGACCTCTCCTCCGGGGAAGAAGGCTTCCACCTCATTGTCTCGCGCCTGCTGGGCTACAAAAACATCGCCCTGGCCGTCCGGGCCTTCTCGCAAACAGGTCGTCGCCTGGTGATTCTGGGCGAAGGCCCCTATCGCGCCAACCTGGAAGCCATCGCAGGACCCACCATCACTTTTTGCGGACGGATGACCGACCGGGAAATTCTCCGGTATTATTCCCAATGCCGCGCACTCATTCTTCCGGGAGAAGAGGACTTCGGCATCACTCCCGTCGAGGCGATGGCCTGCGGCAAACCGGTCGTGGCGCTGGCCCGGGGAGGTGCCCTGGAGACTGTCGTCGAAGGCCGGACCGGCGTCTTTTTTCATGAATCCTCGGAGGAGGCTCTTCTCCAGGCCATCGACACCTGCGAAGCCACATCCTGGGACAAAGCCGCCATTCGCGCCCATGCCCTCCTCTTTTCCAAGGAATCCTTTCTGGAAAAGATGAGCCGCCTCCTTGCCGGTCAATAGGCCGACTTCGGCGGACGCACCATCTGGAGCAGAGTCCGCCAGATCACCCGCACATCAAGCGGCAACGACCACGTTTCGATATACTCGATGTCACATTCCACGCGCTTGATGATGTGCTCCTTCGTCATCGCCTCCCCGCGAAATCCCCGGATCTGCGCCAGACCGCTCAAACCCGGTTTGACAAATCCCCGAACCCGGTAGGATGAGGTGATCTCCCGGAAATGGTCGTCGTGCTCGGACATGTGCGGCCGCGGACCAACAATGCTCATTTGCCCGGACAGCACGTTCAAGAACTGCGGAAACTCGTCCAGGCTGAACTTCCTCAGCCAGCGCCCCGCCGGGAAAATCCGGCTGTCGTTTGCCGTCACCTGGCGGGAGGAATCACAGCGGTCGGCGAACATCGTCCGGAATTTGAAAATCGTGAAAGGCTGGTTGTCGAACCCCGATCTCCTCTGCTTGAAAAACAGCGGACCGGGAGCCTGCGCTTTTTGAAGACTCCACACCAAGGCAATCAGCGGCGGCAAAATGAAGAGGACCACCGGAAGACTCACACAGATGTCGAAAACCCGCTTGACGATCCGATTGATGATGTTCTGCAACGGCTCTTCCCGGAGTTCGATCAGGTCAATCCCATCACAGCGGAAAAACGACAGCCGCCTCTGGAGAAAGACATCAAGGTCGTTCACCAGCGAAACCCGACAGCCCCGGGCCTCCGCCAAACGCATCCACCCGGAAAGCCACCGGCGGTCGCGCGGACTCCCCACAATGAAAATGTTTCCAATGTCATGGGCGTCCAAAACCCCCTCCAAATCCCCCGGCCCCCCCAGCTTCCTGATCCCCCCGGGCAACTCCACCGCCTCCGCTTCAGTCAACATCCCCGCCGTCTCCATCCCGAAAAGCTTCGCCTTGGAAAGCAGCGACTCGATCTTCGGCAGCTCCCCGGGCATCCCGATGAGCAGCAGCTTGCGGTTCTGGCGATGCAGAAATTTCCGCAGAAAATCCAACGCAAAGTAGCGGTTGATCACCACCAGAACGACATAGGTCAGCGGAATGTAAGTGAACAAAAACAACCGCGAAATCGCGTCGTCCCGCTTCAAAAACGCAAACATGAAGGTAATCGCTGTCGCAAACACCATGTGCGGCCAGATAAACCGGTGACTTTCCATGATCCCCGATGTCACCGAAAAAATATCGTGCTGCTTCGAACTCAGAAACGAAAGTTGAAAACCCAGCGTGATCGCCAGAAAGTATTCGAAATAATTGGAAAAACCCGTCAGCGCAAAATCCGGAACCAAATAGTTCAAGACCAGATAGTATCCCCAAAACAGACCGCTCATCACCAACGTCACCCCGATCTGATACGTTTGAATCAGACCAAGCTCACGATGTTGAAACATATGGAATCTTTTCTATCAAAACCCGGAAATGTTGAAAATGACTCAAAAAAGGAAAATCTCAAGCCACCTTTTTCATCCAGTTGCATAATTGACTTGCAGACGGTTATGATAATTCGCATAATCTGCGTATCACTTATTCACCCGCTTCCATGAGTTCCCAAAAAAATCCGGCCGATCAGCGCCCCCCGGATTCTCCTGCTTCCCCTGCTGAAAAGCCGCTTGGGGAAAAGGAGGCTGTTGTGTCGTTGGATGAAAAGATTGCGGCCCTGCAGGCGGAGCTGGACCGGGCCAGATCGCGGGAAGATTTGTTGCGGCTTCAGATGGAAGAAACCCGCAGCAAGGCAGGACAAGCCTTCGCCTTTCAAGTGGAACTGGCCCAGCAACAGGAGGAAACGCTGGCGGAATTTCACAAGCGGGAACGCCTTCTTCTCACGGAATTGGAAACGGCAAAAAAGGAAGCTGCCCGTGTGGCGGACTTGCAGCAACGCCTGGACGAGCAAAAAGCCGAACGGGATGCCCTGCTCAAACAAAAAGAACAGTTGTCGCTCCAACTGGAAGAAGCCCAGGTCGAGACCGCCCTGGCCCAGTCGTATCAGACCGAAACCCGGGAGCATCTGGCCCGCCTTGAGGAATCCCGCAGGCGGGAACTTGCCCTTCAGGAGAAATTGGAAGAAACGCGGAAATTTGAAGTCCGGGTCCGTTCGCTGGAAGCCCGGCTGGCCAAGCAAAGGGCGGATCTGAAGTGGGGCCACTCCTCCCGTCTGTGGGCACGCAAACTCCAGGAAGAACTGGAAACACAGCATTCCGAACTCCGGATCTCCAAACAGCGCGAAAAGGCTCTCACCGACAAACTGGAAGCTGCGGAGTATCAGTTCCAGCTCGTGGAATCCCTTCAAAGCGAGTTGATCGCCCAGCGCACGGAAATCGAGGAAATGCGCGGACGCGAGGAAACCCTTGCCACCGAGCTCGCCTCGGCACGGGAAGCCGGCCACCCGGAAAAATTGCTGGCCGAATTGACCGGTTACCGGGAATCCATGGAGGAACTCCGCCGCCGCGAACACCATCTGGAGTTCGAACTCGAAAATGCGCGCGTTCTCGCCGGACAATCGGAAAAACTCCGCGCGGAACTCTCCGCGCAGCGCACCGCCCTGGAGACCCTCCGGCATCGGGAGAAAGAACTTCTTGCGGAACTGGAGGCGGCGAACACCCGCGCCGCGGGAGCTGAAAACCTCCAAAAGGAACTCGACCGGCACCTGGCCTTGATCGGCGGACGGAGCGAACGGGAAAAAGAACTGCTTCTGGAACTGGAAGCCGCCCGGAGCCACGCCCGGCAGGCGGAGGAACTTCGCCGGGAACTTTCCGACCGGCAGACCGAACTCGACTCCTTCCGCACAAGGGAGAAAGACCTCCTCGCCAGACTCGACACCGCCCGGAAAGACAGCGAAGAAACCGGCAAATTGAACGAGGAAATTTCCCGGATCCGCGGGGAAGCCGACTCCCTCCGCTCCCGCGAACAAACCCTCCGCACGACACTGGAAGCCGCCCAGGCCCGGGCGGATCTCGTCGACGGCCTGAACGAAGAACTCTCCGCCCAGCGCCTCTCCCTCGAATCACTCCGGAAACGCGAATCCGAACTCCTCGGAGAAATCCAAAACCTCCGGAACGAGGAAGACCGGATCCACCAACTGCATTCCGAACTGACCGGCCAGCGCACCGCCCTGCAAACTTTGCAGGAACGCGAAAAAACGCTCTCGGCCGAATTGGAGACCGCCAGGGCCGCCGGACGCGATACCGATGCGCTCCGGGCCGAGATTTCCGCCAGACGCACGGATCTGGAAAACCTCCGCCACCGCGAAAAATCCCTCCTCGAAGAACTCGACGAGGCCCGCCGGAAGACGGCGGAAATGGAAACCCTCCAGGCCGAAATTCGCGCCCAGGGCATCACTCTGGAGAAACTCCGCGCCAGTGAAAAACTTCTGGCCTCCCAGCTCGAGGAAGCCCGGGGAGAAGCCACTCTCGTCGCCTCCCTCAAAGACCGTCTCGCAGAACAGGAGACCGCTCTCGCAGAACTTCGAAAAACCGCGGACTCCCTCCGCGCGAAGATTGCCGAAAAAGAACTTGATGCGGCAAAAACATGGAAGGAAACCCTCGACCACCACCACGGGGAACTCGACGGACTTGCCAAAGAAAATCAAATCCTGCTCCGGCGCCTCCACGAGACCGAACGCTTCCTCGAAAAAGCAAAAAGCGCCCGCCCTTCTTCACGGAAACCACTGGTCTTCGCTTCCCTTGTTCTCGCCACCGCCGCCATCGTTGCCGCCATCCAGCTGGCCCCAAAAAAAGACGACCCGCTCGCAAAGAACACCGCGTTGCTGGACCGCCTCAAAGAGCAAAATTCCGAACTCGCCGGCCAGCTCAATGACACTCTCCTCCGGCTTCAGAACGCCAAGACAACCGAACTCGCACTCGACCGCAACCGTGACCTGTCCGAGCGCCTGGCTTCCGCGGAAACCCGGGCCATGGAACTGGAAAAAGACCAACCGGTGAAGCTGGCCCTCATCACCCAGCTCCAGTCCGATCTCAACCTTGCCAATGAACGGATCGAGAAGCTTTTCTCCGAAATCGCCACCCGCGACATGAAGATTCTCGAACTCGAAAAACTTCTCGGCGAGGCCGGAGCACAGGCCTTCCAGCTCAATTTCCCCCCCCCGCTCACCCTCAATGAGGCGGCTCCCGTGTTCCTGACCAACGCAAACCCTTCGGCGGTCCTGAGTTCCTCGGCTCTTCCGGCGGGCGAACCTCTCCAGATCATCCAATCCCGCGCAGAAAAAGAATTCAAGGCCGGGAATTTTGAGCACGCCGAGACCCTCTTCCAGCAGGTGGCCGACGCGGCCCCCTCGAACAGCCTGGCCTGGTCGAATCTCGCCGCAGTGCAGTTGGAACTCGGAAAACTGAACCTGGCGGAAAAATCCATCCGCAATGCCATCGGCCTCTCTCCCGATGACGCCTTCTCGCACACCACCCTCGGCATCATCCAGCTCCGCACCGGTCAGCTTGACACCGCCATGAAATCCCTGCTGACCGCCATCGGCCTCGATCCCAGCGACCCCGCCGCCTTCAATTATCTCGGAGTCGCCTTCGACCAGAAGGGAGACCGCAACCGCGCGGTTCAGGAAATGGAGAAAGCCGTGAAACTCTCCCCCGATTACGCCGAAGCCCACTTCAATCTCGCCGTCCTCCAGGCCGCCGGAGATGCCGCCGCCCGCCAGTCGGCGAAAAAACATTATGCAAAAGCCCTCGAACTCGGTGCCTCCCCGGATGCACAGCTTGAGCAACTCTTGAAATAGACAAAACCGTTACACAACGGGCAAAGCCAGCCGGTGCATGCGCCTGTAAGCGGCGGGGGGAAACCCCAATTGCGATTTGAAGACCCGGGAAAAATGAAACCGGTCGGTGAAGCCCGCGGCTTCCGCAATGTCGTCAAGCGTGCGATTGGTGCCGGTCAGCCATTCGGCGGCGAGGGATATTCGCTGACTCCGGCAGTATTCAGCCGGAGTCGCCCCGAGAACATGCCGGAATTTTCGGATGAAATGATCTTCGCCGAGCCCGCACAACCGGGCAAGTTTGCGGTTCGCCGCGGGAGCCTCCGGGTGGAGGTCGATCCAGTCCAAAGCCGGCTGGATATCCGCATGGCCGGCCAGCCAGCGAAGATCCTCACACTGCGCCTCGAACGTCCATCCCGAGCAGGCCACAGCCAGGGCGGCATGGGCGGTGGCCGAGGCCCAGCAGAAACGGGAAAAATCCGCCTGTCCCAATCCGCCACGCCATCGCTCGACCAGAGTGGAAAGCGTCCTGTCGCTCTGAAGACAGATCGGCTCGCGGAACATGCGGTCCATCGCACGTGATGGCAGGCCCGTCACCTGAAAGTGCAGAAAGTCCTGTGTAACCGCCCGCTGCAACGAGGTCTGGAAACGGATCCAGGCCGGAATCACCCACGCAATTCCGGCCCCAAGCGGCAGACGCCTGCCTTGATGATGAAGAAAAGCTCCGGAGCGGTCGTTTACATACAAGCGCCAGAAGGGACTGCACAGGTCGAGATGCCACTCCCTGCCGATCGGGGTCCGCTGCGAAACCAACACCTGCACCCGTGCCCGCCTCAACAATTTTTCCGCCTCCGTCGCCGGGGTATCGCCAGAGTTCATGGTCGGTAATATACATATTTTTGCCGATGCCATCCATGGTCATTTTCAGAAGGAAGATCTTTTCTTGGTGGCACATTCCACCTGTTCCAATCCATGAAACCCAAGTCCCTTCCTTTCCGCCAGGTCCACCTCGATTTTCACACGTCGCCCCACATCCCCGGCATCGGGGTCAAATTCGACAAAGCCCGCTGGCAGGACACCCTGCGGGAAGCGGGAGTGAATTCGATCACGCTCTTTTCAAAATGCCATCACGGGTGGAGCTACCATCCCACAAACGTGGGCCGTCAGCATCCTCATCTCGATTTTGACCTGCTGCGCGCCCAATACGATGCCTGCAAGGAGATCGGCATCGCCGCTCCCATTTATCTCTCGGCCGGGGTGGACAATCTCGCCGGCGAAGCCCACCCCGAATGGCGGGAAATCACCGCCGAGGGAGCGTTCAGCGGCTGGGTGACCTCGCCACTCAAACCCGGCTTCCAAATGATGGACTTTCTCAGTCCCTATCTCGATTACCTGTGCGCCCAGATCGAAGAAGCCGTGCGCCTTTTTCCGGATTGTGACGGCATCTTTCTGGACATCATTTCCCAGAACCCGGGCTGTTCCAAATGGCGGATGGATTATCTGGAAAAACACGGAGGAAATGCGGAACTGCTGGAAGACCGGCAGCGGGCCGCTTCCGCCGCCCTGGAAAGGTATTTTCAAATGACCGTGCAGGCGGCCAAGTGCCTCGACCCCGGCATGCCCGTCTTTCACAACTCGGGACACATCCGCCGGGGAGACCGGCATGTTCTGCAATACTTCAGCCATTTGGAACTCGAATCCCTGCCAACCGGGGGATGGGGATACGACCATTTCCCGATGTCCGCCAAATATGCAGCGGGTCTCGATTTGGATTTTCTGGGAATGACCGGAAAATTCCACACAACCTGGGGGGAATTCGGTGGCCACAAGCATCCCAATGCCCTCCGCTACGAATGCTCCGCCATGCTGGCCTTCAATGCCAAGTGCAGTATTGGTGATCAACTGCATCCCGCCGGCGAACTCGACGCGACCACCTATCGGACAATTGGAACAGCCTATCGTGAAGTCGCGCTCAAGGAACCCTGGTGCGTGGAAGCCCGTCCGGTGTGCGACATCGGGGTGCTTTCAAGCGAAGCGGAGAATTTCTCCCACAGCGAAAGCTCCGCCGACGCCGGCGCGACCCGGGTACTTCTGGAAGGTCACTTCCTGTTCGCCCTGATTGACCGCGAAATGGATTTTTCCCCGTTCAAACTCCTGATCCTCCCCGATGACATCCGTGTGGACGCACCCCTCAAGGCCCGCCTCGACGCCTATCTGGCCAAAGGAGGACGTCTGTTGCTGACCGGAGAAAGCGGTCTGTGGAAGGACCGCCGGGAGTTGGCCTTCGATGTGGGGGCCGAATATTCCGGTCCAAGTGAATTTTCCCCGGATTTTGTTCTTCCCGAACCGCCTTTTCGCGCGGATTTTCTTTTCACCCCCGTGGTCATGTATCTGCGTTCGCAACGGATCCGGGTCACCTCGGGAGAATCACTCGGCCGGATTTACGATCCGTATTTCAACCGAAATTATCGTCATTTTTGCAGCCACCAACACACGCCGTTTCACGAAGACCCTTCCGAATTCGCCTGTGGGGTGAGAAAAGGAGCCATCACCTATCTCGCCCATCCGGTTTTTTCACTCTACCGGACTTATGGCGCGGTGGCATACAGGGAATACATCACCCGGGTCATCGCCTCCCTCCTTGGTTCGGAGGCCTCTTTGGAAGTCAACCTGCCTTCCACTGCACGCGTGACGCTGAACCGCCAGGACTCCGCCAACCGGAGTGTTCTTCACTTGCTTTTTGCCAATACGGTCAGCCGGGGCGGAGCCATGACCCTCTCCAGCGGCACGGTTTCCGCCGCGGGACAAACCATCGAAATCATCGAAGAGCTGCTCCCGTTGCAAAAGACAAAGGTCCTCCTCCGCCACCAGCCCCGGCTGAAGAATGTGACTCTCGAACCGCAGGGAATGGAAATTCCATTCACCCAGGCGGATGGAACGGTGGAATTTGTGGTGAACGAGTTCGCTTGTCACCAGATCGTGGCCCTGAACAATGCCTGACTTCCGGGAAGCTGCTGAAATCGAACCCGTCAATCCCCACGCCTCTTCCGGGGATACAAACGGCGTTCCGTGAGCAGGTGCAGCAGTCCGAAGTAAAAACCGGCCAGCACCGTCTGCCCCCCCGCAATCAAACCGGTCTGCAACAACAGCAAAAACTGGCTCGCAACCATCCCCCGGGTCGCATCCCGGGAAAAATACCAGAGCCCCCCAAGCGCCAGCACAACACTCAGAAGAGCGATCAACAGGCCGCCGATCAAAAAACGCTCCAATGTTCCCCCGTTTCTCAATATCTGGAACTGGGTCGCCGGAGGATGCAGCCCGCTCTCAATGGCTATGAACTTGGCGAAAATGGCCAGCAGAACCGATTGGTAGCCGAGCACCATGGCAACAAGGGAAAAAATCCGCAGCCAGACTCCCCCATTTTCGGAAACCAGAAAGCCGACCAGGAAAGCCGCGCTCCCCATCACTGTCAGCACAAGTCCCGGCAGTCCGAATGTCCACCGCGGACTCATCAACAGGTAAAGCCGCAAACTTCTCCACCCATCGCGGTATGTTTTGAGATGCGGCTTCCGATCCCGTCCGTCGGGGGACAATGTGGTCGGAACCTCCGTGATCCGGAGCTGATACAACTCGGCCTTGATGATCATCTCCAGCGCAAACTCCATCCCCAGACTCTGGAGCCCAAGCTTCGTGACCGCCTCTTTGCGGAACCCTCTCAACCCGCAATAAAAATCTCCGCACACCTCGTGGCGGTAAATCCGGCGGCCCAGGGCGCTGAGCATGGGATTCCCAACAAAACGGTGCATGAACGGCATCGCCCCCCTGGATATCCCCCCCTGAAAACGATTCCCCATCACCAGATCATACCCTTCGCGCAGCCGGTCCACGAATGGTTGGAGATTCAAAAAATCATAGCTGTCATCGCTGTCCCCCATGATCACAAATTTCCCTTCCGCCGCATGAATGCCGGCGGACAAGGCCGCCCCGTATCCCTTGATGGCAACAGGCACAACGCGCGCCCCCAGCGCGTTGGCAAGCCCAACCGACCCATCCGAGCTTCCATTATCAGCCACAATAATTTCCCCCTCAATGCCGCTCTCCCGCAAAAAGCGCAAAGCTTTTCCAATGCAAACGGGAAGCGTTTTCGCCTCATTCAAACAGGGCAGCACGATACTCAATTCCATCGGTTTCCGTGCAGGAAAGCGGTTTTTCCCCGACTGTTCAATCCCCGACGACCCCAAAGAACTGCCTCTCCCCCCCATCACCGGTTTCTGTCCACACCGGGCCGGAACAGATAAATCGCCACGTTTGCGGCGGGAAGAAGTTGTATCTCCGCTCGTTGCAGCAGCGGAAAGATATTCTGCTGTCGCCCGATGCGATCCTCCGGCCCGACAAACCGGTAGAAAAACCCCAACCAGAAATCTTTCGTCTGCTCGGCGGGAATCCTGCGGAAAATCGGCGAACTCTTCATGTCGCTCTGGAATTTTTTCCGGTCAACGAGCAGGTCGAAACGGGATTTTTCGCCCAGGAGTTCCAGCCAGTCCGGCAGCGGACTCCGTGGTGGAACGGGAATCCCCCGCGCCTCCAGTTCCCTCCACGCAAGAGCCGTCCAGACCTGCTCCCGAAATTCAAGAGCCTGCTCCGGAGACAGTTTTTCTCCGGCAGAGAGGGCTGCCAGCATGACGTCTTCCACCGGGGGAAGCATGTTTTCCATCTGCGATTCGATGAAGACAACCGGCTTCTGGCAACGGGCAAAAAAGGATTTTCGAACCGGGGCGACACTCTGGACAGGAAGACCGGAATAATAGGTATAGGTCAGGTGCTCGTTCGGGGTCGCGTAGAACCGGGTGCCGGCTTCAAAAGGCGTCTTCTCCAACGCACCGAGGATGGAAGCCAGAACCCCCGGAGCCCCCCCCACCGAGGGATTTTCAAAAAAGGCCAACCGATCCCGGGCCGCCAGAAAAACCAGGAGAATCACAACTCCGGAAATGGCCGCCCCCCGGGGGAAAAAACTTTCCAGAAGATCGGCAACAAACAGGGAAAGCAACAAAACATAAGGAACCCACAGGACGAGGGACAGCCGCTCGTAAAAAAAGCTCGCGGCAGGGACAATCAAATGGAATCCGGCGTACCCAAAAACAAGCCATGCCAGCAACACGAAGTAAATTTTCCCGTGTTTTCCGACAACCTCCGTGATCCGGGCGGGCATCCATGCCGGCTTCCACATTCCAACGATGAGCAGCCCCAACAGGGCGGCCAACACAACAAGCTGGTCCGGACGGTCGAGAGTATAGGCCAGCCAGTCAACCCAGGAATCAAAAAGCCTGCACGCCTTCGGAACGGAAGAAACGGTGGCAAGAAATCCCGAAAATCGGATCCAGGGAAACACAAGCAGCACAGAGACCGCCCCCCCGGCCAGGGCTTTCAAAAACCACCCGGCCCGGCCCATCATTCCGGGCAGCGTCACCACCGCCACCGCGGCAAATACCAGCGCCGAAAATTGGTGGGTGTGGAACAGCAACGCTCCCGCCAACCCCAGCAGCAGGTAGTCGCGCCACCGGCCGCCGCACACCACACGAAGCAGGCACCAGGCCGAAAACACCGTCATCAGCAGGGTCAGCGAGTAATAGCGGGCCTGGTATCCAAAATCAACGGTCCTGGCGTTGAATGCCATGAGCGTAAGGGCGGCAAATCCTGCCGCCGTCCCCCCGAGATCCCGTGCCAGAAAAAAGATGAGAACCATGCAGAATCCCGAGAAAACAACGGCAGGCATCCGAGCCGCAACAGTCCTCACCGAAATCTCCCCCACCCCGTGAAGAACAGTCGGCGGTGTCACCAGATGATCCGGACGCATTCCAAAGAGCGCCTGCGAAGCGGCGATGGCATAGAGCGGCAGCCAGCCATGATACACCGCCAGCCCCTGCGGGGAATAACTGCTGTCCCGGAACTCATACTCCGGATGTCCTTCCCAAGGTTCCGTCAGGGTGTTCTCGTAGACAGGAAGCGAGAGATATTCGTTGAAAGGGAATCCCCTCTCGAGAATGGTGAGCGCATTGATGCCGGACTCCGCCTCGTCGCACCAAAGTGTCGAGCGATTCATCCAATCAATCCGGAGCCAGAGCCCCAGCAGGATCAGCAAAACCACGACTCCGGCCTGAAAACTGCGGCGGGAAAAAACAGAGGATTCGTGCGAGTCCTTCATCCGGAAACGTCTTCAAAATCTCAACCCGAGCGACATGCCGCTGGTGTTGCTGAGATAGTTGTTCCCCTGCGTGTCGTTCAACCGCTGCTGGAGATTGTTGAAAAGGTTCAAATTCACCTCCTCGGTGAGCAGGCAGGAAACAGCGAGATTCGCCTGCACATAATTGTAGGTCCCGATTTCCTGCCCGTTCATCCCCATGTTCTCCACGCGCCCCGCTCCCAGAGCCCCCTGCAGGGTCGTCGCCGGGGAAATCCTCCAGGATGCGGTGGACTCCAGGCTTGTGGTGATCTGAAGATTCCCCGCATTGAAGGCGTCCATGTCCACATTCCGGAAAAAACGCAGGGCCACGTAGGTCTTCGAACTCGGCCTGTAGGCAAGGGAAAGATTCATGACCGAGGTGGCGGCGGAAGATCCTCCGGTGGAGGAACCGGACTGCCGGAACTGGAGACCGCCCTCGCCGCTGAAAACAATCTTGGACGTGGGATTGTAAAGCAGACGCAGCAGAAACGACTCGGATGTCGTCATTCCCGTCGGGGAATAAAAATACCCGAGCGCAATCGCCGCCCCGAACGTGGTCTTCCGGGAATAGCGATAGTCCACGGAGGTGGTGAGCGTTCCCTGGAACTGTCGGCCTCCGGGGTTGGAATCCGTCACGGTTCCGTCGAAATTGAAAAGCACTTCCGTCTTCCTCGTCAGCGCATAACCGGCAAAAAGACGCGCATACACCGCCTTCTGCTGCGCCTGGCCCTGGCTGTTCAGGAAAAGCCCGCTCTGGGCGAGATAGCTTGCGTCCAACCCCACACGAAGCTTCGTCCACCGGTATCGCGAACTGAACAGAAATGTCTGGTCCACCGCGTTGAACTGCTTGTATTTGGCATATTGCAGAAAACTGGGCGCCCAAAGGAAGCGGATGCTCCCCTTCTTTCCGGTCTCCAGATACAGAGTGGGCTGGAGGGTGAAAACCATGTCGCCCTGCGGGTGGGTCGGAGAGGCGAAGACATTGTTGTTATAGGCAGCCCCGGCATCAACAGACACGCCAAACCGCACCCGGCTGCTCCCGATGGCAACCGAATGCTTCGCCCCGAAAAAGGATGGGGCCCCAATCGTCCCCAACGCCCGCTGCTGCATGGTCGGCCCCGGAGGTGCCAGTGTGCCAAGCGGAGAACCGGTCATGGTCGGCCCAAAAGTGTCGGGAATCTCCAGAGAGGGCAAATTCTCGTTGGGAGACCCCAGCGGTGCCGCCTCCAGGGCGGGCTGAAGATCCGGAGCCGCATACTCCGGCGTACCAAGATGGGGCTCAAGGGATTTCAAAACTCCCGAATTCCCCCCCGTCCCCCGGATCGGACCGGGATAACTCTTCCCCTGGAAAAAATCCTGGGAGTCAATGATCGGCGGGTCAAATACCGGATCTTTCACGATCTGGAGCGACTCCAACCCGTCCAGAACATCCGGAACATTCCATGGCTTCTCCCCGGCCTTCTGTCCCGCCTGGGAAGAAGCCGACGGGGTGCTGGAAACCCCGGTGCCGGAACCCGCCGGCGCAACAGGAGCCGCATCCGCCGAACCCGGTTCCAGTCCCCAGGCAGCCCGGCAGACAACCAGCCAGACTGCAACAAGCGGCTGCCATTTCGCGGGGAGGCGGAAATTTTCCAACCGGCAACCGCCGCGTCCAAGAAGTTTGGCCGACCGTTCTGCGTGGGTGGACATGGCGGTGCTCAGGGGGCTTTGCGCCAGATTTCCACGGCCTCAAGCAATTTTTCGCGGGCCTGATCGGGAGTGAGCCCCGCTCCGGTCAACCGCGTGAGCAGTTCCTGAAACAGGCGGTTGCGCGCATGTCCGGCGACGGAATCATCGGAACGGCCATCCGGAGAAATCTCATTTCTCCAGACCTTGAGCGTCAGCAACAATTGCCGGCGGGCCTGGTCGAGAGGAAGTCCCGTTCCCTGCAGGAGGCCGAGCAATTCCCCGAAAACTTTCCGACGGAACGCGCCTTCCCCAGAAGTGTCGCGCTGGTTCACCAGGGCAGGAATGAAAACACAACCACAGGCGCACCGGCGCTTCATGTTCTCAATCGAACCATCGGAAGAACCGCCCGCATCGGTCGTCTCCGCCAAACATTCGGAAAGCCCGGCATAGGCACGCCCGCAGGAGGGACAGGAAATCCGGGAGGGCGGAGTCGCGGGAGCAAAATGAACGGGCTCCAACACAGACCGGCCGCCTCGGAAGGGCTTGGGAGCGAAATTCAACACCACCCCGGCCAGTTCCGCCCCCGTGCGCCGGAGAAGTTCCACCGCCCGCCTGGCATCCTCTTTCGGGGTTTTTCCGGACCGCACAACCAGACAAACCAAAGGAAAGAGACGCGCAAAGGAAAGGGTGTCACTGACCATCGTCACCTGTGCCGAATCCACAACGATTCTGTCATAAAGCAGGCTGGCTTCGTTGAGAAATTCCGACAGACCCTCCCGCGTGAGGGTCTCCGCCGGGAAGGGACAGGGAGAACCGGAGGGAACAATGTCGAGGTTGGTCAACGGTGTCGAATGGAGAATGCTCGGAAGCCCGCACTCTTTCTGGAGATAATTGGAAAGCCCCTGCCGTCCGCCGTTTCCCAAAACAATCCGCTCCAAAACCGGACGCCGGAGATCGGCGTCCAACAACAATGTCCGCTGCCCGGCCTGCGCCATCGCAATGGCCAGGTTGACCGCGCAAAATGACTTTCCCTCCTCTTCCACCGCACTCGTCATCAACACCATCTTTTCCCCTTCGGCCTCGTCCAAACCACGCAGGGTGGCACGCAACGAACGAACCCCTTCGGCCACGGAAGAAAATTTGTCCGTGATGGCCGGGCAATTCTGCCACAAGCCGCTTTCCAGACCGCCGGCAGATTCTTCCTTCGGAGGCTGGTATTCCGGGAGGGCACCGAGAACGGAAAGACCAAGCACCCGCTCCGCTTCTTCGGGAGACTTGATGCTGGAATCCATCTGCATGATCAAAAAAATCCCGCCAAAACCAATGATGAGGGATGCCAGCACCGCCGTAGCCAGAAGCTTGAATGGCTTGGAACCCGCCGGCGCCCCCGGTCCGGCGGGATTCACCACCTGCAGGAGAACCGGTTGACTGCGGGCCTGGGAAAGCTCCTCGCTCAGGCGCTTCAGAGCGGCCTCGTAAGCGAGGCGGTCGGCATCAATCTGCCGCTGCAACACACGGGACGGCACGGAGAGATCGCGGACCTGGATGACTTTTTCTTCCTGCGAGGCCTGTTCCCGGAGAAGATTTTCTTCCTTCTTCCGGGCCCCCGCCAAAGCCACCTCGACTTTCTTCGGTGCCGCCAGAATCTCTCCGAGCAGTGCCGCCTGAAGTTCTTTCAACTCCGATTGGGCCTGCCTCATGTAGGGATTGTCCTCACGGTATCGGAGCGCCAGTTTCGCCAGCTTGTTGTTGCTCTCGGCAATCAGGGAATTGAGGGAAACAATCGAGGGCATTTTCTGGATGCTCTCAATTTTGAGCAGCTTCTCCGGATCGCCCTGGCAACCCTGGATCTGTGCCAGATCACTCTCGATTCTCAACCGCTCGGCCTTGGCTTCGGTGCTCCGGGAATTGAGCTCCTTGAGCTGGTTGGCCACGATGTTCATGTCGCTGTCGATCGAGACATTCCTCAACGTGCGGGTGTAGGTGTTGAGCTTCTCCTCGGAGGTGCGCAGATTTTCCTCCATCTTCTTCACCTCTTCCTTGAGATACCGGATGTTGACTCCCACGGCGGAGATCCTCTGGTCGCGGTCGTATTCGATCCCCTGCTCCACGATCATGTTGCAAATGCGCTGGGCCATCACGGGATCGGAATTCGTGAACGAAACCTGGATCAGTCGCGTGTCCGGAATCAGGGCCACCTTGCAGTCCCGCATGAGGTAACCCGCCAGGCCGTCGTCGTTGAGCCGACCCGCCGGCCAACCGTCCAGGGTAAGCCCGTCAAGCCCGGCGGATTTGATCTCCTGCACCACGCGCCTCATCAGCATCGGGTTGACAAAACTTTTTTCGATCGTCTTGAGATCTTCGGGAGCCGTCGCCCCCTCCACCCCGAGCGGACCTCCGCTCAACGAAATGGCAGAGGTCGAAGACCGTCGCTCCACCTTGATCTCGGAACTGGCGACATATTCGGGCCTGGCCGTCTTCACAAGAAAAACACCCGTCGCGCTCCCCAGAAGCAGGCAGACCGCCGGAATCCACCAAAATCGGAGGGCAACCCGCAGAAAGGCCGCCATGTCAAACGCCGAAGCACTCCCTCCGCTGGAGAAAGGATCGCCGGATTCCGGTTCCTGGGTGGCCATTTAAAACAGGGTTTCTTTGACGAAGACCGTGTCCCCCTCCTGGATCAAAAACTCCGCCGCCTGGGGATTCATGGCATTGAGTTTGATTTTCCGCGTTCCCCCGTTGTCATGGCGGGTGACCACCACATTCCGCACGTCTCCGATGTCGGTGTTTCCTCCCGCCATGGCGAGCGCCTGCGGAAGGGTCACCTGTTCTTCAGCGGGAATCACATAGGCACCGGGGGTCCGGACCTGCCCCCAGACCGTGAAACGCCGGGGCGCATAGGATTCCACCGAAATGTTCACCTGGGGATTCACGAGCTGCTTTTCGTTGAGCCGGGCGGCGATCTTCTGGGACGCCTCGTTGATGTTCAATCCCGCCACGGGAATCCGGCCGATCAATCCGACAGAAATCGTGCCGTCTCCGAGAATCCGCTGCCGGGTGGTCATGTAAGGCTCCTGAAAGACTTCCAGCAACACGACATCCCCCACCCGCAGGCGATACACCTCGTTGCCGTAGGAAGAAGCCGGTCCCGGAAGTTCCATCCCTCCTCCGCCCGATTCGCATCCCCCCAGCAGGATCGCCGACAAAACAACAACCGCCACCCCGGAAAGGTGGCGGATGCAGACTGGCAGGACTTGGGCTTTTGTGGACAACATTTTTGAAGCGATTCCGCTGCGTTGCGGACTCCGGATCCATTGCATTGACAGCTTGGAAGCTTATCCCCATGAAGGAGGGATTGAAAGGTTTTTCTCTGTTTCTGAAGCGCTGGCTCCCCGTGATCCTGTGGGCGGCCCTTGTTCTTTTCGCCTCGACCAGCGCGGGCTCGGGCAACAACACCGCCCGGTTTCTCAAGTCGATCCTGGTCTGGATTCATCCGGATTTCGCACTGGCCCCGCTCCGGGAAATCAACTTCTTCACCCGCAAGACCGCTCATGTCGTGCAGTTCGTGGTTTACGCTCTGCTTCTCTGGAGAGCCCTGGGGATGCCGCCGGCCCTGGCCACCAGAACCCGTGTGCGGCTGCTCTGGGTCCTCGGCTCCTCGGCCATTCTCGCCATCCTGAGCGAGGCCATCCAGGTCTTTTCCCCCCACCGCTCGGGACTGTTCGGCGATGTCCTGCTGGACATGAGCGGAGCCGTGGGAGGGAGTGCCCTGCTCCTGGCACTTCGCATGCGCTCTCTCCACGGCAAAAAACCCAACACCCCTTCAAATCCCGGCCGCTTGCCGGAAAAAATCCTCATCACTTCAGACCTCCATCTGGACAGGGCACCGGATGGGGGCCACGCCATTCTGCACAAGGTGCGGGAACAGTTTGCCGGAACCCGGGCGGACGTTCTTCTGGTGGCGGGAGATTTCGGAGTGGCGGACCGCGCACGGGAATGGATGGCCGGACTCCGCCGGACTCTCGGACCGAAAGTCCCCATCGTCATCTGCCTCGGCAATCACGATCACTGGCTGGAGAGGCCGTGCGCCGGATGCAACACCCCCGAAAATGTTCGCGAAACATTCTGGCGTCCCGCCTGCCGGGAACACAACATCCATTGTCTGGATTTCGGCAATGCGGACAGGCCCGACATCACCTTGTGCGGGGGATACGCCCACTACGACTTCGGTTTCCGGGATCGCGCAATTGCAGCCAATGGCCGCTCTCCGACTCTTTCCGATTATCAGGCCGGGCGTTTCGAGGGACTTGCTTTTCCGGATGCGGACAGAATCCCCGGCCTCGCTTCCCCCGGGGAAGCCTCCGAACAGGCCCGGGAGATCGCCGACCGGCTTTTCCGGGCCATCGCAAGGGAGAAACCCATCCTGTTCGCCACCCACACGCTTCCCTTTGCGGAACTCCTCCAAACCGAAACGCCACCCGGCTCGCTGCACCGGTTTTTTGACGCCTACTCCGGCAACAGCGCCATTGGCGGCATTCTCTCCACGGCAAAGGACTCCGTGCTCCTGGCCGTCTCCGGCCACACGCATCACCCTTCCCCGCTTCTGCAAATCCACGGAATTCCCTGCATCACCACAGGCAGCAGCCCGAATCACCCCCGCTTTCTCCTCTTCGATTCGAAAACATCAACCGTCTCCCGGATGGATCACCCCAAACCTCTGTCCCTTCATTCTGCAACCGTTGTGTGAAATAATGCGCCCGGTTGCAATACAGGGCTTGTGTTTTTGAAAGAATGTGATAGCTGTTTGCTCATGGTTGTTGCCGAAGCCAAGCCCCAGATTCCCCTTTCCACCTCTTCTCTCTATCAGGGATTGAAAGCGATTTGGGACACGGAATTCCCCAAGACATGTCCGAAATGCGGACGGGTCTATCAAGCCTTTGAAGAGTATTTGATGGATACCGTCCCTCTGCCACACAGCAGCGGACTGATGGGTTACGACATCGGAGATCCCGGCCAACAGGTCGGGCTTTTCCGCAATTGCGTCTGCGGCACAACCATCATGGCCTTCTGCCACGACCGGCGGGATTTGTCGGAAACCGGGCACCGGCGCCGACAACTCTTCGGGGAACTGATGAACCGTCTCGTGGAAGCCGGCATTTCGGCAATGGAAGCCCGTCAGCAACTTCTCACCGCGCTCCGGACCACGCCGGAAGTCGAAGAGCTCGAAAAGGCCGTCCAGCTACCCCCCAAGTAGAAGCGCCTGCGCATCCCGGAGAGACTTTCTCCATTTTTCCAAAAAGAAAATTTCCTCCGCGGGCATCACCATCTCCCCGGGCGAAACACCGGGCCATCGGGAGTCCAGCCGCCGAACACTTTCTTCCAGCACCTCCAACCGGTGGGCGATGACAGCGAGCATTTCGGAAATCGCTTTTCCGAGGGCTTCGCTCCCGGCGGATGCTTCTTTCTTTTCGGAAATTTGCTCCGCCTGCCGGACCAGCATCCCCACCCTGGAAAACATCTCAAAATCCGGTTGAAACTTCTCCCCGACGCTCACTGAACCCGGCAGCAAATTCAAAAGATGGCGCAACCTTGTGGAGGGGGACGACAAGATCCCGCGCGCTTCATTCAGGCGGACCAGAGGAACGGAATCCCCCCCGCATTTGTCCGGATGCCGGATCGCGGCCAGCTCATGATACCGTGCCCGCACCACCTCCGGCTCCAGCCAGGGCCGCCGCTCCAGGCCGAACTCCGCGAAGGCATCCTTCACGCGGAAAAACTCTCCCCACAGGAACAATGCGCGACCGCGTTGGGATTCGTCACCTTGAATCCCCCCTTCTGCAAGTCCTCGCTGAAATCCAATTCCGATCCGCTGACAAAAAGTGCGCTCTTGGGATCCACAACGACCTTCACCCGGTTCGACTCCACCACGATGTCTCGGTTGGCCGGACCATCCACCAGATCCATTTTGTATTGAAGCCCGGAACACCCGCCCCCAATAACGGCCACCCGCAGCGCACCGCCCGGGCGTCCCTGCTTTTCCAACAGCGCACGCAACCGCGCACTCGCGGCATCCAGCACGCGAATCAACTTCTCATTCCCGATGCGGTATTGGATTCCCTCCATGCCCTTCACCTCGCACGGAAACAGCGGTCACGCAAGAAAATCAAAACCACATCCCCAACGTGGCCGGGTCATACCACTCGCCCGGAAACTCGTAGGGGAAAGGGGCCGCACCCCAGTAATAAGGATCGTTGAAATACGGATGGCTGTCCCACTTGCTCCCGCCGGTCTGCGCACGCTTCGTTGCCTCGTAGTAGCCGACGGATTTGCCCAGGTAATTGACAAGTTCCGATCCCGCCCCGGCATCGGAAAGCTTCTCAAGCTGCGCGTCCGTGAAGCGATAGGGCGCATGAGTGCTCTTCAGATAGGAAACAATCGCCGCATCCGGAATCTTGTCCTGAACAAGCCCCAGAATGTCGGAGTAATCCAACACCCGTCCTGCATGAATCTTGGCATACGTCCGGGAATCCACCCCGGAAGCCGCCATCCGCTGAAGAACAAGCGGCGTGGGGGCGGGTCCGGTGGCACAGGACACCAGAACCAGACAAACAATGGCGACAACCGCAGGGATGGCTTTCATCCCGCCACACTACCCATCGCTCCCGGCGGATGCGATCAAAATTCTTTTCTTGCGACGGTGGCGGCCCCATTCTGGAAACCTGATGATCCTCACCCGTGCGCAGATGGTCGCCGCCGAAAATACGGCTTTCTCCCAGGGAGCCAATCCGGCCGACTTGATGGAATCTGCCGGAAAACAAATGGCGGACTTCGTTCTCCAAAATCACCCGTCACCAAGAAGATGCCGGGTCTTTGCGGGCAAGGGCCACAACGGCGGCGATGTCCTCGTGGCCGCACGCCACCTGGCATCCGCCGGATGGACCATCGACACCATCCTCCCCGACCCCGCCCTCGCCCCCCTGACGGAAATCCAGCTCCGGCGGCTGCCCCCGGCAAACAGGACGCACGCAGGATTTCCTTTCGTGATTCTGGATGGCTTGCTGGGCATCGGAGCAGTTGGCTCCCCGCGCGAACCCCAGGCCTCTGCCATTCGTGAAATCAATCTCCTCCGGAAAAAATCCGGCGCATGGGTGCTCGCGGCCGACCTCCCGAGCGGCCTCGATGCGGATACCGGCCTCCCCGGTGATCCCTGCGTAGAGGCCGATGCCACCGTCACCATGGGATTCGCCAAGGCCGGACTCCTCGCCGATGCCGCGGTGAATTTTGTGGGACGCCTGGCTGTCGCCCCCCTCGAAGGCCTTTCCCCCCCGGACAACAATCCCGATGCCTCCCTCGTCATCACTTCCCGCCTTCTCCGCGACTTCCTTCCCCCGCGCACATTCGACACACACAAGGGCATGGCCGGACGCGTGGCAATCGTGGCCGGCTCCGAAGGCTTTGCCGGAGCCGCACGGCTTTGCTCCGCGGCCGCGGTTGCAGGCGGAGCGGGCCTGGTCACGCTCTTCGTCAAGCCGGATGTCCTCCCCCTCGTGGCCTCCGCAATCATCCCCGAAGTCATGGTCCGCCCGGTCTCTTCCTATGAGGATGTCCTCCGGAATCCCTGGAATGCGATTGCCATCGGCCCGGGGCTTTCCACCCGGTATCCGGAGGAAATTCTCGCCCTCGTAAAAAATGCCCCCTGCCCGTGTGTCGTGGATGCCGATGCCCTGAATGTTCTGGCCGGGTCCCCCGAGACTTTGTCCTCCTGCGCGGGTCCGCGTCTTCTCACCCCGCACCCCGGCGAAATGGAACGCCTTTCTCCCCGGGGCTCCTGCACCCGGTGGGAATGGATGAACGACTTCATCCACCAATACCCCGTCACCCTCCTCCTCAAGGGAGCGCGAACGGTCATCGGCCAGGCCGGCAGTAAAACGGCCTATAACACCACAGGAAACCCCGGCATGGCAAGCGGAGGCATGGGCGACGTCCTCACAGGTCTCACCTCCGCCCTCTTGGCCCAAAACATCGCCCCCTTCCACGCCGCCATGGCAGGGGCCTGGCTCTGCGGTCGTGCGGCGGAAATTGCCCTCGCCGAAAAAGGCGAATCCCAGGAATCCCTCCGCGCCAGCCACATCATCGGAAATGCCGGACGCGCCTTCTCCGCTCTCCGTGCCGGCAGCCTGTAAGCCCTTCCGTCAAACCAAGCTCCGCATCAGTGCCCGTCGGACGCCGCTGCCCGCAACTCCGAGACCGTGCAGGACCGGAAACCCCGCTTCTGCAATTCCTCAAGGATTCCCGGCATCTCTGCGACGGATTTCGGAAAACTGTCATGGGCCAAAATGACCGCCCCCGGCGTCACCCCGTCCAAGATCGCCTTCCGCACTTCCCCGGGCGGCGGTGACCGCCAATCCCCGGAATCGAACGTCGGCATCAAAATCTGCCAGCCCTCCGCCCGCAATATCCCGCCAACCGCATCATCCAAATGCCCGTCCGGCGGACAGAAAAACCGCGAATGCACCCCCGTCGTTTGAAAAATGACCTCCTCCGCCTGCCGCACCTCCGCCAGAATTTCCTCCGCGGTGAGTGCCGCCACATCGGGATGGGACCAGGTCTGATTCGCCAGTTCATGCCCCTCTGCAACCATCCGCCGCGCCAGCTCGGGATTCGCCTGTACATTCTTCCCCACCACCGAAAAAGTCGCCTTCATCCCCGTCCGCTTCAATGCATCCAAAATCACATCCGTCCCCCCGGGCAGCGGCCCATCATCAAATACCAGCGCAATCAGCTTTCCCGAAACCGGCAGAGGCGGCGGCAGTTCCCCTCCCACAATCACCCCCTGCTCCTGCGCCCGACAAAAAAACGGAAGCAGAAAAAGAAACAAAAAACGGCAACATGCAACCAAACGCATAACTCCAACAAACATACGCCCTCCTGCGGAACAAATGCAAACCGAAAAATACCTGCTTCGGACCGCCAGCACGTTGGACATGGCATGAAATATTAGAGCAATTCAACAAAAGCTATAGCCACACGAGACAAACCAACCGAGAGCGTC
>CAZPEN010000003.1:0-136969 GCA_964585615.1 uncultured Chthoniobacter sp.
GATGTAATTACATTGTACAGCATTATTTTCCAGAAAGTTCATGACACGCTCTAAGTTATTTGGGGGCTTCGAGGAAAGGGATGCAGAGGAGAAAAACGGGGCTGAAGTCCTCCGGAGCCGCGGCGGCCCAGCGGAGCACCTCATCTTTCCTGAAAAAGGCGGCGGTCTCGACTTCGAGCGGGGCGGGGTGGAAGGGGCCTTCGTGGGTGCCCTTGAAGACTTCGATGAATTCCCACCCGGTTTGCTCGCAGGGAGCAAGGCGGCCGATGGGCTCGAGTGCGGGGGCTTCGATGCCGAGCTCCTCGCGGAGTTCCCGCCGCGCGGCTTCGAGATAGTCTTCGCCGCTGTCCACATGGCCGGCTGCGGAGGAGTCCCAGCGGTCGGGATTCCGGTCTTTCCACATCGAGCGTTTTTGCAGGAGGAGTTCGCCGTGTTTGTTGAAGAGGAGCATGTGGACGGCCCGGTGGAGGAAGTTATTCACATGCACGACTTCCCGGGGTTCGGACCGCAGGACACGGTCGTTTTCATCCACGACATCGAACATTTCGTTTGCGCTCTGGGCCGAGGAGGGCCGGGCGAGGGCGGCGAGAGTTTCCCATTGGGCGAGGGACAATTCCTCGGCACGGACGGTTTCCGGGACATCCAGCGCAGCGGTGATTTTGCTCCAGGAGGGCTTGAGTTCGGAAAGGAGATTCCGGAGTTGCTTCCGGCGTTCGGAGAAGCCCCGGCGCACGAGGGAATCGAAAAGCAAGTCGTCCAACGGCCGCACCCCGTCCGCAGGCCGGCGGTTGAGGGCAATGACGGCGGAGTCCACTTTCGGGGCGGGAAAAAAGACCGAAGCCGGGAGCTTGCGGAGATGGGAGGCCTTCCAACGCCGGTTCACGCACACGGTCATCGCGCCGAAATCCTTCGTCCGCGGGACGGCATTCAGACGCCTTGCCAATTCGAGCTGGAGCGTCAGAACAAGGAGGGATGCGGGTGAGAGGGCGGATGTGAATTTTTCGATGAGCGGGGTGGAGACGTAATACGGGAGGTTCCCGATCACCTTGACGGGGCCTTTTCCCCAGGTCTTCCGGAGGTCGAACTCCAGCGCATCGGTGTGGATGACTTCGGTGGTGGCACTCCGGAATTTCTTTTCCAGATGGTGCACGAGGCGGCCGTCTTTTTCCAAAAGGGTGAGCCGGATGTCGTGGGTGACAAGGAATTCCGTGAGTGCGCCAAGGCCGGGTCCGATCTCGATGATGTGATCGCCGGGCCGGATGTCCAGACAGGAGACAATCCAACGGGCCAGGTTCTGATCGTGCAGGAAATTCTGCCCGAGGCTGCGGGTGGGGGCCGTCTCGAGTTCCGTGAGGAGGCGTTGGATTTCGCTCAATGTCATTCTGTTCCGCTAGGGTATTCGGGGTTCATTCACAATCCTGCTGTGAATAATCCCAAGAAGGGGCGCGATCTTTTTCGCAAGTTGTTCACAAGGGACGGGACTCGATCAGTTCCCGGTAAAATCCTTCCAATGAGCGGATGGCGGCGGTCTGCTCGAATTTCCCGCGGACCGATTGGGAGGCATTTGCGCCAAGCCTGTTGAAGAGGGCCGGATCTCCGGCAATGCGCTCCAGAGAGGCGGCCAGGGCAGGGGCGTCATTCTCCGGAGTGAGGAGGCCGTCCCGGCCATCTTCCACCGCCTCGGGGATCCCTCCGTGGAGTGTGGCGACGACCGGCAGGCCGGTGGACATGGCTTCCAGCATGGAATTCGGCACCCCTTCCTGATCCTGCCTGGAGGTCAGCCGGCTGGGGTGCATGAAGAGGTGGGCTGAAGCGTAAAGGGCGGCCAGGTCTTCCTGTGACTGGAATCCCGCGAAACGGACCGCCTGTTCCACGCCCAATGCGGCGGCTTCCAGGCGGAGCTGTTCCAGCAGAGGACCGTCTCCCGCGAGGGTGAGCCGCGCGGCGGGATATTTTTTGCGAAAGATCGCGAAGGCCTGCAGGGTGTTGTCCAGGCCCTTTTTCTCAATAAGACGCGAGGCCTGCACAATGTGCCAGGCCCCATCGGGGGGAGGGGTCCTCGCGACAAAGGGGAAACGCTCCAGGGGAATTCCCGTGCGGTTGATGCGGATTTTTTCGGGAGCGCATCCCATGTCCACCAGGCGCGCGGCCAGCGATTCGCTCCGTGCCAGCACCATTGGCAATGTCCGGAGCAATTCCCCGAGCCGCTCGCTGTAACCGGGCTCCTGCTCCCGCGGCATGATGTCCATCCCGTGGAAGGAAACAAGGGTGCGGCCTTTCCAGGCCCGGATGAATGGCAGCAGATGGACGCCCGTATGTCCGAAGTAAACATGGAGCAGGTCGGGATTCCGGCGTTCCAGCAGCGTCGTGAGCTGCTTGTATTCCCCCCGGTAGAACAGGGATTCCTCCCCGGCGAGATACTTTTTGTAGAACCGCAGCAGGAAAAAAATCCTCGGACGAGGAAGGAGTTCCACATCGGGGAAAGGATACTCCTGTGCATTCTCCCGGGACCGGGTGATGACAAACGTTCGAAAGTCCCCGAGCCCGGCAACCTGCCGGTAAATATGGCGCATCTCGCGTTTCAAAAACGTGGTGCAATAACTGGCGACAACCGGACGACTCATGGGCAAACAAAGAAAACCGATGCCGCGCCCTGCGGCGAGAGGAATTTCGCGGGCTTTTCGCGCTTTCGCATGGTTTAATCCCGTTCCTTTCCCTTGCAGATGACAGACACTGAACACCCGGAAGACAGCGCGGCGGCGGATGACATCGTCCTCATGCTGGCCGTCAAAGAAGGCGATGAGAAGGCCTTTGAGGCCCTGGTTCTCCGGCACCAGATGCGGGTGGTCGGCACGATTGCCAAGATGCTTGGCGGGGACACCGACGCCGAGGATATCGCCCAGCAGGTCTTCATCCGGGTCTGGCAAAGCGCCCCGCGCTACAACCCCTCCGCCAAGTTCACCACCTGGCTCCTCACCATCACCAGAAATCTTGTTTTCAATGAAATGCGCCGCCGTCGCCGCGCCCGGCTCGTTCCCCTCGAGCCAACCGACAGCGACCGCCCGCCGGTCGAACACGCCGACGCTTCCGCACGTTCCGCGCCGGAGGAAATCGCGGAAGCGGAACTGCAGGAAGCCATCTCCAGCGCCATCGCCGCGCTTCCCGAAACCCAGCGCCTGGCCGTGATCCTCCGCCGTTTCGAGAACATGCCCTACGAGGAAATCGCCAAAGTCCTCGGCACCACCGTCCCGGCTGTCAAAAGCATGCTTTTCCGTGCGAGAAACGACCTCCGGGAACGGCTCAAAAATCACCTTGGAACAGACCCGGAATGATCCCCCGGAAATTTTTTTGCAAATTTCTTCTTTTTATTCTTGCTACTCCAAGTTCGATTCGTAAACTCCTCCCTCCCGCGAGTCGTCGGGTGGACGCATTGACCACGTTAGCGTGGTTTTTTTGTCCCCGGATAAATCCAAGGGTTCCACGGGAAACTTTTTTTGAAATGAACATGCACACTGACAATCACGCAGCAGCCGTCTCCACGGGAGACATCGCCGCGGTTTGTCCGCAGCAAAATTGACCATGAGCGCGACCGTCCTTACAGCCGCCGATGCAGAGAAGGCGAAAATTCAACTGATCACCGATGAAGCCAAAGGCCGGCAGGCCGTGCACGATGTTGTCGTTGCCATCCAGGCCGCCCGCCGCAGCGGCACTGCCTGCGCGAAGACCAAGGCGGATGTCAATCTCTCGGGCCGCAAGCCCTGGCGCCAAAAAGGCACCGGTCGCGCCCGCGCTGGGTATTTTTCCAGCCCCGTCTGGGTGGGCGGTGGAGCGGCTCACGGCCCGGTTCCCCGTGACTACACGAAGAACACGCCGAAAGCCGTCAAAAAACTCGCCCTCCGCAAGGCCCTCAGCGCCCGGATCCTCGGCGGGGATGTCCTTCTGGTCGAAAAATTCGCGGTCGCCGAACCCAAGACCAAGCTCTTTGTCTCCCTTCTCGACGAAACCGCCGCCAAAGCCCGCAAGACGCTCATCGTCTCGACCGCATTTGACGACAACACCTTCAAGGCCGCCCGCAACGTCGCCAAGGCCCAGCTCACCCGCGCGGACGACCTCAATACCGAACAACTTCTCGCTTTCGACAAAATCGTCCTCACCAAGGACGCCCTCGAAAAACTCTCCGAAAGGCTCGCGTCATGAACGAAGTCCACGATCACATCCAAACCGTCCTCCTGACCGAGAAAGCCACGCTCCTCTCGGAAAAGCTCAACAAATACGTCTTCCGCGTCAGTCCTGCCGCAAACAAGATCCAGATCAAGCGCGCGATCGAGGTCATCTTCAAGAAGAAGGTTGTTGACGTGAACACCGCCAATTTCGCCGGAAAGAAAAAACGCGAACGCCGCGCCGACTTCGGACGCCGTCCGAACTGGAAAAAGGCCATCGTGACTCTCAAAGCAGGCGAAAAACTCGACCTCGTCTAAGGAACTACCATGGCACTCAAGACTTTCAGACCTCTCACGCCCGCCAGCCGCTTCAAGGCGCTGCCGGATTTCTCCGAGATCACAAAAGACAAGCCGGAGAAAAAACTCACCGAGACCATCAAGAAAAACGGTGGTCGCAACAACCAGGGCCGCATCACGATGCGCCACCGTGGCGGCGGGCACAAACGCCGTTACCGCATCATCGACTTCAAACGCACCAAACGTGACATCGTTGCCGATGTCATCGCCATTGAATACGATCCCAACCGCTCGGCCCGCCTGGCTCTCCTTCAATACACCGACGGGGAAAAAGCCTACATTCTCGCCCCGGTCGGTCTCGCCGTCGGCAACAAGATCAGCGCCGGTGAAAAGGCGGATCCCGCCGTCGGCAACGCCCTCCCGCTCAAGTCGATCCCGCTCGGATCTTCCATTCACAACGTGGAACTCACCCCGGGCCGCGGCGGACAGATCATCCGCAGTGCCGGATCGGTCGCCGTTCTTGCCAACCGCGAAGGAGGCTTCGCCCTCGTGAAACTCGCTTCCGGAGAAATTCGCAAGATCAACGAAAATTGCTACGCAACCATCGGCCAGGTCGGCAACACCGACCACATGAATGTCTCCGCCGGAAAAGCCGGCCGCACCCGCTGGCTCGGACGCCGTCCGCATGTCCGCGGTATGGTCATGAACCCGGTCGACCACCCGATGGGTGGCGGTCAGGGCAAAAGCAAGGGCGGTGGCGGACGCCATCACCCGATGTCGCCCTGGGGTCAGCTCGCCAAGGGCTTCAAGACCCGCCGGAAGCACAAACCCACCGACCGTTTCATCGTCCAGCGCCGCAAGGCCAAAGCTAAGAATTAACCATGGCACGCTCTCTAAAAAAAGGCCCCTTCGTCGAGTGGAAACTCCTCGACAAAATCGACCGGATGAACGACTCCGGCGTCAAGAAACCGATCAAAACCTGGTCGCGCCGCAGCACGGTCACCCCCGACTTTGTCGGACACACCTTCAACGTGCACAATGGCAAAACTTTTATCCCTGTTTTCGTCACAGAAAACATGGTCGGCCACAAGTTGGGGGAATTTGCCCCGACCCGCATCTTTAAGAAACACGGTTCTCACACCGCAAAAGTGACCAAATAACACCATGAAAGTTGTCGCCACGGCGGCAGCGTTCATCGTCCTGCCGGGAATCCTCGGATTATCGGCCCAGGACAATCGCTCTTTGAAAGATTTTGAATCAGTCCCGCTGGGACAGGAAATCACCATTCCTGCTCCGGACGAGACCGGTCCCGGCAGCTTGGAAGAAAAGCTGGTGCTCGCGCGTGCCTCCATAAAGGCCCTGACAGAAAGTCTGGCGCTGGCCAACAGCGAAGCCGAAGTCTTCAAACGCCAGGCCGCAGACCTCCAGCTCAAACTGGATGCCTACGGCCTCACCGGTCTCGATAAAGAACCTGAAAAAGTCGAGCAGCGCCTGCTGGCTGCCGTTCGCGATCTGCGCCTGCTCAAAAAGCAGAACGAAGACGCAACCAACCAGCTCGTCCGGCTCGCGGAAAGCATCCAGGTTCTCATCAAGACAACCGAAGGCATCAATCCCCAGGCCAGAATGGCCGTGGAAGCCGAAATCAGAAAGACCAGTGAAATCCTCGGGTCTCCCGACGCCGCGAAGGCCGGAAGCATCGAAGCCACTCTTTCGGATGGAATGGTGGTGGACATCAAGGAAGACCTTTCCCTGGTTGTCGCCAACATCGGTGCAAAGCACGGCGTCAAGGTCGGCATGCCATTCCAGGTCTGGCGCGACAACCGCAGAGTGGGAAATGTCAGGGTGGTCGATGTCAGGGACCGCATCTGTGGAGCAGTGATTCAAAATCTCGAATCGGAAAAAGAAACCGTGAAAACCGGCGACCGCCTCCGGGTGGATGCCAAACAGTAAATTTCAACAAACAACGACATGCAGGTAAAATCCATTTACAGATTCGCGCGGATCTCCGCCTTCAAGGCGCGTGAGGTGACCCGTGAGATCCAGGGCCTTCCGGCGACGGATGCCTTGGACATCCTCCGCTTCACCCCGAAGAAGGCCGCTTTGCTCGTCACAAAGACCCTCCGCAGCGCCATCGCCAACGCGGAGAACAACAACAATCTCAACGCCGCGAATCTCGTCGTTCAGGAAGCCGTGGTGGGCGAAGGCCCGACTTTCAAACGCTCCCAGCCGAAAGCCCGCGGAAGCGCCGGCCCCATCCGCAAGCGCACCAGCCATATCCGCATCGTCCTCACCGACGAAATCGAAATCAAACGCCGCGAACCCGCGGCAAAAACCAAAAAACCCCGCGCCAAGAAAGCGGCGGCCAAACCGGCTCCTGCAGAGGCAGCCACAGAAACTTCCGCCCCCGCCGCGGATTCCAAGGAGTAAATCATGGGACAAAAAGTCAACCCAATCGGATTTCGTCTTCCGGTCACCCGTGACTGGGGATCGCGTTGGTACGCTTCGCGCAAAGATTTTGCCGACTACCTTCTCGCCGATGCCAAAATCCGCGAAGCACTCAAAAAGAAACTCAAACAGGCTGCCGTTGCCCGGATTGTCATCGAACGCGCCTGGAACAGCCTGCGTGTCACCATCCATACCGCCCGCCCCGGAGTTGTCATCGGACGCCGCGGCTCGGAAATCGAGAATCTCACCAAGGAAGTCAGCGATCTCGCCGGCGGCAAGCAGGTCAAGATCGACATCGTGGAGATCAAGAGCCCCGATCTCGACGCCCAGCTCGTGGCCGAAAACGTCGCCTCCCAGCTGGAGCGCCGCATTTCTTTCCGCCGCGCCATGAAGCGTGCCGTCCAGATTTCCATGGAACAGGGTGCCCTCGGCATCAAGATCCGTTGCTCCGGCCGCCTCGGCGGAGCGGAAATCGCCCGCACCGAGTGGTACCGCGAGGGCAAAGTGCCTCTCCACACCCTCCGCACTCCGATTGACTACGGCTTCACCGAAGCCGAAACCGTCGCCGGAAAGATCGGCATCAAATGCTGGATCTGCAAGAAACAGGAAGATCCGGAAGCCGAGAAGGCCGAGACCACCTCCCGCAAACCCGAACCCAAGCAGGCTGTCGAACCGACCGCCTGACCGAATCTCACTTTTTTAGAAGGGACCTGACATGCCATTGATGCCCAAACGCGTGAAGTATCGCAAGACCCAGCGGGGAAGCCGCAAGGGCCTCGCCTCACGCAATATCCACATTGACTTCGGTGAATTCGGCCTCCAGACCCTGGAACGCGCCTGGATCACCAACACCCAGATCGAAGCCGCCCGTGTTGCCCTCACCCGCAACATGAAGCGCAAAGGCAAGCTCTGGATCCGGATCTTCCCCGACAAATCCGTGACCGCCCGCCCGCCGGAAACCCGGATGGGCAAAGGCAAAGGCCAGCCGGAATACTGGGTCGCCACCGTGCGCCCGGGCAATATCCTCTTCGAACTCGACGGTGTCTCGGAGACCGTCGCCCGCGAATCCCTGCGCCTCGCGGCCAACAAACTGCCGGTTCGCACCCGCTTCATCGCCCGTCACCACGCCGGATAACCGCTGCCATGAAGATCGCCGAAATCAAAGAACTCACCGCAAAGGAACTCCTCTCACGCAAGCGCGAGCTGCGCGAGGAGATCTTCAACCTTCGTGTGCAACAACAGAGCGGCCAGCTCGAGAAGCCCCACATGCTTCGCAACCTCCGCCGCAATGTCGCCAGAATTGAAACCGTGCTCAGCCAGAAGACACGGACAACATCCGCAAAGTAAATGAGCGAAACCATCACCAACACCGAAACCCAGGCCGTCCGCGACCGTGCGCTCCGCAAGACCCGCGTCGGCGAGGTCGTCTCGGACAAAATGGACAAAACCATTGTTGTCCGCACCGTCACCCGCGTGCCGCACCCCAAGTTCGGGAAAATCACCAAGCACGTCACCAAGTTTCATGCCCACGACGAAAAGAACGAAGCCAAGGTCGGCGATCGCGTGAGCATCATGGAAACCCGTCCTCTCAGCCGCCAGAAACGCTGGCGCCTGGTCGAAATCCTCAAGCATTGATATGATCCAGATCCGCTCCCGTCTCGACGTGGCTGACAATACCGGTGCCCGCATGGCCACCATGATCGGTGTGATCGGCAAGGCCACATCCGATGCCCATGTCGGCGACATCATCACCGCCAACGTCAAGGAGGCTTCCTCCGGCGGCACCGTCAAAAAAGGCGATGTCGTCCGCGCCGTGGTCGTCCGCACCAAGCAACCCGTCCGCCGGGAAGATGGTTCCTATCTCCGTTTTGACAATAACGCGATTGTCATCATCGACAAGGACATGAACCCGCGCGGAACCCGCATCTTCGGGCCCGTCGCCCGCGAATTGCGCGAAAAGAACTTCATGAAAATCATCTCGCTGGCCCCGGAGGTTCTATGAGCAGACCCAGTTTCCATGTCCATCGCGGAGACACCGTCCAGGTGATCTCCGGCAACCACAAAGGCGCCACCGGAAAAGTGCTCCAAATCATCGCGGCCAAGAGCCAGGTGATTGTCGAGGGCGTCCGGATGATCAAAAAACATCAGCGCAAAACACAGGACCAGCCGAACGGCGCGATCATTGAGCGCGAAGGGCCGATCCACATCTCGAATGTCAAGCTGCTCGAGAAAGCCGCTTCCGACAAACCGGCCAAAAAGAAGGCCGCCTAAGCCATGACCCAGGAACCCGAACTTCTCATCGAATACAAGACACGTGTTCTTCCCGCCCTGCGCGAGAAACACGGGTACAAAAACGTCAACGAGATCCCCAAGATCTCCAAGGTCGTTGTCAACACCTGCATCGGTTCTTCTCCGGACGTCAAGGAGGCGCTGGAGATTGCCAAGAGCGAGCTCACCACCATCACGGGACAAAAACCCGCCACGACGGTTTCCAAGAAGGCCATCTCCAACTTCAAGCTCCGCGACAACCAGGCCATCGGGGCCAAGGTCACGCTGCGCGGACGCATCATGTATGAGTTTCTGGAGCGCCTCATCAAGACGGCCCTCCCCCGTATCCGCGACTTCCGCGGGGTCTCCACCCGCGCCTTCGACGGCAACGGGAATTACACCCTCGGTGTCGCTGACCAGTCGATCTTCCCGGAAATCGAACTCGACCGCATCAAACGGAACATCGGATTCGACGTGACGATTGTCACGACGGCCAACACAAACGAGGAGGCCAAGTCCCTTCTCAGCGAACTCGGAATGCCGTTCGCAGACAAAGCCAAGAAGGCACCAGCAAAGGCCGCGGAAGCCGCCGCCTGAGGAACCACAAGCCATGAATGATCCCATCGCCGACATGCTGACCCGGTTGCGCAACGCCACCGGCGCCCGCAAATCCGAATTCAAGATGCCGTATTCGAAACTCAAGAGCGAAGTGGCCAAAATCCTCAAGAAGGAAGGCTACATCAGCGACTACGAGCTCGACACCACCGAGAAGCATCCGCAGTTGAAAATCCGCACCAAATTCGTCAACAAAACCAGCGCCATCGCCGGTCTCAAGCGCGTGAGCCGTCCGGGCCTGCGCCGTTACGTCGGAGCCGGGGAAATTCCCCGTGTCCTCGGCGGCATGGGAATCGCCGTGCTCTCGACCCCGAGGGGGGTTCTTTCCGGCCACGAGGCGCGCAAACAAAACGTCGGCGGCGAAGTGCTCGCCTACATCTGGTAACCATGTCACGTATCGGCAACAAAAAAATCACGCTTCCCGCAAAAGTGAAGGCCTCGGTCTCCGGGTCCGGCTCCATTGACGTGGAAGGTCCCAAGGGGAAACTTTCCTGGACCCTGCCGGCCCCCATCAAGGCCACGATCGAGGGTTCCGAGATTGCCCTGACCCGTTCCGGGGAAACCCGTCAGGAGAAGGCCCTTCACGGTCTCTCCCGCGCACTGGTCGCCAACATGGTCACCGGAGTCAACGAAGGCTTCAAACGTGAACTGGAAATTCAGGGCGTCGGCTTCAAGGCGATTGTTCAGGGCAAAAACCTGAATCTCAGCCTTGGCAAATCCCATCCCATCCTTTTCCCGATCCCGGCGGAAGTCAAAATCACCGTCGCGGACAACACGAAAATCACCATCGAAGGCATTGACAACCACATCGTGGGTCAGTGCGCCGCCGACATCCGCGCCTACTACCCGCCGGAACCCTACAAGGGCAAAGGCGTGCGTTTCGTTGGCGAGCAAATCCGCCGCAAAGAAGGCAAAACCGTCCAGTAAACCATGTCCGCCACCGACAAACGCAAACACCGTCACGTTCGCCTGCGCAAGAAACTTTCCGGCACGGCCGAGCGGCCCCGTCTTGCCGTCCATTTTTCCGGACGTCACATCACGGCCCAGCTCATCAACGACGAAACAGGGAAGACCATTGTTTCCGTCAATACCACCGAAGCCGATCTCCGCTCCGCTCCGAAGACCGGCGCGAATGTGGAGACCGCCCAGAAGGTGGGCAAGATGGTCGCCGAGCGCGCGGCTTCCCAGAAAATCACCAAGGTGGTTTTCGACCGCGGAGGCTTCAAATACCACGGCAAGGTCAAAGCCCTTGCAGACGCCGCCCGTGAAGGCGGATTCGAATTCTAACAACACGAAAGATCACCATGCCTCCGAAACCAAGAGATAGAAGAAACTCCCGCTCGGACACTCCCAGCGAACCCAAGGAGACGACGGAGAAAGTCGTGTTCATCAACCGTTGCGCCAAAGTGGTCAAAGGCGGACGCCGCTTCAGCTTCAGTGCCCTCATCGTTTCGGGCGACCACAAAGGAAAAGTCGGTGTCGGCTTTGGAAAGGCGAATGAAGTGAGTGAAGCCATCCGCAAGGCGACCGATGCCTCGAAGAAACACATGGTGAAAATCGCCGTTCATGAGAACACGATCCCGCACGAAGTCCTCGGGGAATTCGGCGGCGGACGTGTTCTCCTCCGCCCGGCCTCTCCCGGAACCGGTGTCATCGCCGGCGGCGGTGTCCGTGCCGTGATCGAAGCGGTCGGAATTCGGGACGTCCTGGCCAAGTCGCTGGGATCCAGCAACCACGCCAATGTGGTCCATGCCACGATCGCCGCCCTGAGCCAACTCCGTCCCAAAGAAGAAATTTTCCGTCTGCGCGGCAAGGCTGTGAGAGCCAAGGCCGACGTTGCGGAGCCAGCAGCAGCCTGATCCCATGAGACTTCACGATCTGAAACCCAATCCCGGTGCCAAACACCGCCGCAAACGCCTCGGTATCGGCGAAAGCTCCGGCAAGGGAAAAACTTCCGGAAAAGGCCACAAGGGCCAGAAAGCCCGTTCCGGCGGCTCGATCCGCCCGGGATTCGAGGGCGGCCAGATGCCCCTCTACCGTCGCCTTCCCAAGCGCGGATTCAACAACGCGGCTTTCAAAACGGTTTACGGGGTGGTGAACCTCGACACGCTTGACAAAAATTTCTCCGCCGGGGATTCCGTGACGGAAGATTCGCTCCGCAAGGCGGGACTCGTGAAAGGCCGCTTCGACGGCGTCAAGATTCTCGGCCGCGGGGAAATCACCAAGGCTCTCAATGTTCTCGTTGACGAGGTCAGCGCCACGGCCCGCGAGAAGATCGAGAAAGCCGGCGGCACGGTGGAAATTCCCAAAACGGAAGCCTCCAAATAAGGCCGCATGATCGCCGCCTTCGCCAACATCTTCAAAATTCCGGAACTTCGCGCCCGGGTGTTGTTCACTTTGGCGATGATTGTGGTGATCCGTGCCGGTTCGGCCATCACGGCTCCCGGCGTCAATGCGGATGTCCTCCGCCATTGGTTTTTGGATCGTGCCGATGCGGCGTCGGCCGGTGGTGTTGCGGCTCTCTTCAACCTTTTCAGCGGTGGTGCGCTGGCGAACTGCGCGATTTTCTCGCTCGGGGTCATGCCCTTCATCAGCGCTTCCATCATGCTCCAACTCCTCACGGCGGTGATCCCGCAGCTTGGGAAGTTGTCGCGTGAGGACGGCGGCCGCCAGAAGATCATGCAATACACCCGGTATGCAACCATCGGGCTTTGCATCTTTCAGGGCTATCTGCTGGCCCGTTCTTTTGAAAATCCCCAGGCCAATCCTTTCCTGCCGGGGATCATGGACACCATCAACAAACTGGGGGTCAGTTTGGTGACGGATCCCGGTTTCGGGTTCCAGATGACGATCATCATGACCATGACCGCGGGAACCATGTTCCTCATGTGGATTGGCGATCAGATCACCGAGCGCGGCATCGGAAACGGAGTGTCCCTCATCATTACCATTGGCATCCTCGCCCAGCTGCCCGCCGGTTTGATCCAGGCCTGGAGAACTTTTGTTCCCTCGGCTGCGGATGCCGCGCAGTCCACGGTCAGCCCCGTGGTTCTTGTCCTGATGGTTGCCTTTTTGGTTTTCGTGATCGCCGCGGTGATTGCCGTGACGCAGGCCCAGAGAAAAATCAGCATCCAGTATGCCAAGCGTGTCGTCGGTCGCAAGGTCTACGGCGGGCAGACGCAATACATGCCTCTCAAGATCAACTACGCGGGAGTCATGCCGATCATCTTCGCCCAGGCGATCCTGCTTTTCCCGTCCACCATTTTCAACATGGCGTTCCCCGGACAGCGCTGGGCGCAGGAACTGTCCAATCTCCTCACCTACGGATGGCTGCACTACGCGCTGTATGCAGTGATGATTTTCTTCTTCAGCTATTTCTGGGTGGCCACGCAATTCCAGCCGGTTCAAATCGCGGACGATCTCAAGAAATACGGGGGATTCATCCCCGGAGTCCGTCCCGGCAAGCCCACGGCCGACTATCTCGACTACACCATGACCCGCCTGACATTTGCCGGCGCGGCCTTTCTCACCATCATCGCGGTTCTCCCGCAGATGCTTACCCAATGGCTCAAGGTTCCGTATATGACCTCGCAGTTTTTCGGCGGAACCGGCCTCCTGATCATCGTGGGCGTTGTTCTGGACACCATGCGACAGGTGGAAACGCACCTTCTCCAGCGCCATTACGACGGATTTCTCCGCAAGGGACGGATCCGTGGTGCCCGGGATCTGCGTCCGCGAATGGGTTCGGGCAATCTGCTCAACGATCAAACGCTTGTCTGGATGTATGCCGCACTGGGCATCCTCGTCATCGCCGGCGTGACGATCTATCTCGCGACGCACAAATAGTGCGCGCCCCGGAAAATTGAAGAACCGCATCGTTCTGCTCGGTCCGCCCGCCTCCGGCAAGGGCACGCAAGCTTCCCTCCTCGGGGCGACGTTTGGCATTCCCCATACTTCGACGGGGGCCATGCTCCGCACTGAGCGCGCGAAGGGAACAGAGATCGGCGTGGAAGCGGAGTCCTACACCAGCCGGGGATTGCTCTTTCCGGATGATCTGGCTTTGAGAGTCGTTGGAAAATGGCTGGAAGGCCGCACCCGTTTCCTATTGGACGGCTTCCCGCGCACCCTCGGGCAGGCGGTTGCTTTTGACCGTCTTCTCGAAGAGAGATCCCTGCGTCTCGACACGGTCTATCTTCTGGAGCTTCCCGACGCGGAAATCAAAATTCGGATGCTCGGACGTCTGACATGCCAAAGCTGCGGGGCGGTTTTCAACGAGCAGTTTCACAGGATTGATGCCGCCACCCCGTGCCCCCAGTGCCGGGGAGAACTTGTCCGTCGGAACGATGACACCGAGGAGGCGCTGGACCGGCGTCTGACCCAATACCGCGAACTCACGCGCCCTGTTGCGGATCATTATGAAGCGGCCGGGGTATTGAAAAAAGTGGATGTCCTGCCCGGACGCGACGCCGTTTTTCAGACTCTCTACAACGATATGAAGGAGGCCGCATGATCATCATCAAGCGTCCCCACGAAATCGAAAAAATGAGGAAAGCCGGAGAGACTGCGGCGTTGATTCTCAACGAACTGGCCGACAGGATCGCGCCAGGGGTCACCACCGGAGAAATCGACCACGCAGCCTCGCAGCTCATGTCCGAGGCCGGAGTGAGGAGCGCGTTTCTCGGATACAGGAATTTTCCGGGCCAGATTTGCATCAGCCTCAACGACGAGGTGGTTCACGGAATCGGTGGCTCCCGCCGGATCGCCTATGGTGACGTGGTGAAGCTGGATGTGGGGATCGTCCGGGACGGCTGGATCGGTGACACCGCCATGTCCGTTCCCGTCGGAATCATCGACCCTGAAACCGAACGCCTTTTGACCGTCACCGAGAAACTCCTCCAGGAAGCCGTCGACCTTGCGCGGCCCGGGAACCGGATCGGCGACATTTCCCATCATGTCGAATCCGAAGCCCACAGAAACGGATTCAGTGTGGTGCGCGAGTTTGTCGGCCACGGGGTCGGTCGCAACCTGCATGAAGACCCGCAGGTCCCCAACTTTGGAAAGCGCGCCTCCGGACCGAAATTGAAGCCCGGAATGACGATCGCCATCGAACCCATGATCAACATGGGAAAGGCGAAAGTGCGCGTCCTTGCGGACAAGTGGACAGCCGTCACCGCAGACGGACTTCCTTCCGCCCATTTCGAGCATACGGTGCTGGTCACCGACAACCTGCCGGAAGTATTGACATGGCCAAGAAAGACGCTATTGAAGTAGAAGGTAAAGTTGTCGAGCTGCTCCCGAATACCATGTTCCGAATCGAACTGGCAAACGGGCACCGCATCCTCGCCCATATTTCCGGAAAGATGCGATTGCACTTCATTCGCATTCTTCCAGGAGACAGAGTCATGGTGGAAATGTCCCCCTACGACCTGACAAAAGGCCGCATCACCTACCGGCACAAAAACGAATCGTCGTCACCTTATCAAAATAATAGAAAATGAAAGTTCGAGCCTCTGTAAAAAGACTGTGCGAAGCCTGTAAAATTGTGCGCCGCAAAAATGTTGTCCGTGTTGTTTGCAAAAATCCCCGCCACAAACAAAAGCAGGGCTGAGAGCCGGATTTCCCAAAAACTTTAACCACTGAAATTTTATGCCACGCTTACTTGGAGTTGACATCCCCGGCGACAAACGCATCGAAGCCTCCCTGCCCTACATTTATGGCATGGGCCCGAGCAACACGAAAAAAGTCCTGGAACAGGCGAACATCGACCCGAACATCCGGGCCAAGGATCTCTCGCCGGAACAGTTGAACGCGATCATCCATGCGATCAACGCCAACAAGATTGCCATCGAAGGCGACCTGCGCCGGGAAGTTCAGGGCAACCTGAAACGCCTGCAGGCGATCAACTGCTATCGTGGCATCCGCCACCGCCGCAGCCTGCCGGTTCGCGGGCAACGCACCTCCACCAACGCCCGCACCCGCAAGGGGCCGCGCAAAACCGTGGGTGTCCAACGCAACAAGGACGCCAAAGCGGGGAAAGTCTAACTAGAAACTGATCATGGCCGAAGAGAATCCATCCAACGAAACGCCCGCCGAGGAAAAGAAGCCCAAGGCGGCCCCTAAGAAAAAAGCCCCGGCAGCCGAGGCACCCGCTGCTGAAGCTCCCGTGACGGCTCCTGTCGTCGCCGAAGCTCCTGCAGCCGCTGCGCCTGTGGCCGCGGAAGGGGAAAAGCCCAAGGCTCCGAAAGCCAAAGCGCCCAAGAAGAGCAAGGAGGCCGCTCCCGCCGCCGCTCCCGCTCCGGTGAGCATCTCTCTTGATGACGCCATCGAGCCGGTCAAAATTGTCAAGGCCAAGGGCAGCAAAAACGTTTCGCAGGGAATCGCCCATGTGCAGGCCAGCTTCAACAACACCATCGTCAGCATCACGGATCTGCGTGGCGGGGTGCTCGGATGGTCCAGCGCCGGCAAATGTGGATTCAAGGGATCCCGCAAAAGCACTGCCTATGCCGCACAGATGGTTGCCCAGGACGCCTGCCGACAGGCCATGGGCCACGGTCTCAAGGAAGTCGAAGTCCGTGTCAAAGGGCCCGGAGCCGGACGGGAATCCGCTGTTCGTGCCATGCAGGCCATCGGGTTGGAAGTGACCGTCATCCGTGACGTGACCCCCGTTCCGCACAACGGTTGCCGTCCCCCGAAACAGCGCCGCGTCTGAGAATTCGTCAATTGGAAATCAGGAATTAGAAATTATTTAAGATGGCTCGTTATACCGGACCCAAAACAAAAGTCAGCCGCCGCTACGGTGTTCTCATCAGCGGCTCGCCGAAAGCTTTCGAGAACAAGAATTATCCTCCCGGCCAGCATGGTCCGAAAGGATCCCGCCGCAAGCAGAGCGACTATGCGATTGCTCTTGCCGAGAAGCAGAAGCTCCGCCACCAGTATGGAGTGCTGGAACGCCAGTTCCGCCGTTATTTCCAGATCGCCAGCACCCGCCGCGGTGTGACCGGTGAGATTCTTCTCCAGCTTCTGGAAACCCGCCTCGACAACGTCGTCCAGAAAATGGGCTTTTCAAAAACCCTGCGCGGTGCCCGCCAGATGGTGGCCCACGGTCATATCACTGTCAACGGTCGCAAGACGGATTCCGCCTCGATGAACCTCAAACCCGGTGATATCGTCGCCGTCAAGGGTTCCGAAAAATCCAAGCGCCTCGGTGTGCGCGGTGTGGAATTGACGCAGATTGCCACCACGCCCGAATGGCTTCTGGTGGACAAGGAAAATCTTTCGGGCAGTGTGGTTCGCATTCCGAGCCGCGCGGAAATCAACCCGATCGTCAACGAGCAGCTCGTCGTCGAACTTTACTCGCGGTAATTCCCCGCGAAAAAAGGGGCGTCAAACCCCCTCCTTTGTTGAAACACCCCGGCCGCAAAGCCGGGGTGTTTTTTTTGGTGCGGCTTCTGTCCCCGGAGAGGATCTCCCGAAGGAGGGGAGTCAATGCACGATGCGGACCGGGGTGCCGGCCGGGGCGTTCTCGAAAAATTTCTCCGCGGCCCCGTGCGGGAGGCGGATGCAGCCGTGTGAGGCGGGATAGCCGGGGAGGTAGCCGGCATGCATTCCCACGGCCCCGGTGACCCTGAGGAAACACGGCATGGGGGCTCCCTGGAAGTGTGTTCCGGGCGGGCGTTTGTCGCGATTGACACCGACGTTGCGGACAACCACGTTGCCTGCGGAATCGACGTAATCGCCATAGAGCGTGGAGATGTGGTTGCGATCTTTCTCAACGACGGAGAAACTTCCAGTCGGCGTGATGTAACCCTCCCGCCCGGTGGAAACAGGTGCCCGGCCCACCTCAATGCCGCCCTTGTAGAAGAAAACCGTTTGGTCGCTGAGGTCGATGACGATCGAGGGAACCCCCGGAGCACCGTCTCCCGACCAAGTCCAGGATGGCTCGGGAGCAGGGACATTTTTCTCCGGCTTCTTCGTCTCTCTGGGAGTGGCGAAATAGATCTCCCCGTTGGGGCCGAGATAGGCGGTGGAATAATCCGGATGATCCCGGAACCCCGGAGGCTTCGAGGCGCAAGACACAAGAAACAGGGCTGCACAGAGGGGAATCCAAGTGATTCTCATGGGAAGCGGGAGGGGAGTCAGGGTTGCGCTGGCGGGGCGGGAGCGGGTTCGGTCGCGGGTTTCTCTTCCTTGCGACCGGCAAAGAAGCGCTCCATGACATAGAAACAGGCGGGAATGAGGAAGATGGAAAGGCAGGTGGCGGCCAGCATTCCCCCGATGACTGTTGTTCCCAGAACGCGGCGGGACACGGCGCCGGAGCCGGAGGCAATGGCCAGCGGAACGGTGCCGAGAATGAAGGCGAAGGCCGTCATGAGGATTGGCCGCAGCCGCAGCTTGGCGCCGGCCAGTGCTGCTTCCAGGGCCGGTTTTCCTTTTTCGTATTCATCCTTGGCGAATTCGACGATCAGGATGGCATTCTTGGCAGCCAGGCCGATGAGCATGACGAGACCGATCTGTGCGTAGAGGTTGTTCTGCATTTCGCGGATGGTGAGTCCGGCAAAAGCTCCAAAAACGGCCACGGGGGTGGTGAGAAGCACGCTGAACGGCAGGGACCAGCTTTCGTATTGCGCGGCGAGGATCAGAAAGACGAAAAGCAGGGACAGTCCGAAGATGGCGGAGGCAGGCACCCCCTCGGCGGCTTTCTGTTCCTGGAAGGACATTCCAAAATAATCGTAACCCATCCCCTGGGGCATGGTCTGCGCAAAGACGTCTTCCAGGGCCCGCATGGCCTGGCCGGTTGAGTAACCGGGCGTGACGGCTGCATTGATCTGGGAGCAGCGGAACATGTTGTAGCGCATGGTGAATTCCGGCCCGAAAGACTTTTTGGCGCGGATGAAGGAATTCACCGGTACCGGTTCGTTTTTGTTGTTTGTCACGTAGAAGAGCCCGAGATTGTCGAGATCCGTGCGGTATTCGCCTTCCGCCTGGATATAAACCTGCCACTGGAGGCCGAAGCGGTTGAAGTAGTTGACGAAGTATCCTCCGAGAAAGGTTTGGACCGTCTGGTAGGCGTCCGAGAGGCTGACTCCCTGGATCATGGCCTGGGCTTCATCCACATCGAGGTAAATCTGGGGGACATCCCAGAGGGCGGTGGTGAAGAGGCTGGAAAACTCAGGCCGCTTTTTTGCGGCATCCATGAAGATCTGCGTGTTTTTGGCGATAAATTCGACATCGGCACCCGTGCGGTCTTCGAGCATGAAAGTGACTCCGCCGGCGGTTCCGATGCCGGGAATGGCCGGGGGTGGGAAGGCAAAGGCGGCCGTGGGCTTGGCAAGCGCCACGAGTTCCCGGTTGATATTCTGCTGGATGGCATCGATCTGGAGTTCTTTGCTTTTCCGTTTCGACCATTCTTCCATGGCGATGAAGAAAAACCCTGTGTAAGTGCTCTGGACGGTGCTGAGGAGGTTGAATCCGATGATGGATGTGACGTGCTGGACACCGGGAGTTTTCTCAAGAATTTTTTCGATCTCGGCCGAGGCGGCGGCGGTTTGTTGGAGCGAGGAAGCCCGGGGGAGTTGGACGACCCCGAAAAGATAGCCCTGATCCTCCTCGGGGATGAACCCGGAAGGCATCTTCACGCCGAGCCCGGCTCCCGCAAGACCCAAAAGCGCCAACAGGAAGAGGCTGATGACAAATTTCCGCATCAATCCACGGCAGACCGTGGCATAGCCGTTGGTGGCTTTTCCAAAAAGATTGTTGAACCCACGGAAGAACGCTCCCAGGGGTCCGGTGGCTTCCTTTCGGGGTCTCAGGAGAAGTGCGCCCAGGGCCGGGCTGAGCGACAGGGCGTTGAAGGCGGAGATCAAAACCGAGACCGCCATGGTGACGGCGAACTGTTGGTACATGGCTCCCGTGATCCCCGGAATGAACACGGTGGGGATGAACACGGCGGCAAGGATGAGTGCAATCGCGACCACGGGGCCGGAGACCTGGGACATGGCCTTGAAGGCCGCGTCTTTCGGGGAAAGCCCTTCCTCGATATGGGATTCGATGGCTTCCACCACCACGATGGCATCATCCACGACCAGGCCGATGGCCAGCACCAGGCCGAAGAGCGAGAGGGTGTTGATCGAGAAGCCGAGCACCGGGAAAATGGCGAATGTGCCGATGAGAGAAACCGGCACGGCAATGAGGGGGATCAACGTCGCCCGCCAGCCTTGCAGGAAGATGAAGACCACGATGATGACCAGAACCATCGCCTCGAAGAGGGTCTTCACGATTTCCTTCATTCCTTCCGTGATGGCGAGTGTCGTATCGAGGGCCACCTCGTATTGCAGATCTTCCGGAAACAACTTCGCCTGTTGGGCGAAGAGCGCCCGGACTTGCTTCATGGTGTCCACGGCGTTTGATCCGGGGAGCTGGTAAACGAGAACAATGACCGCATTTTGTCCGTTGAACCGTCCCTGAAGGTTGTAGACTTGGCCTCCCAATTCCACCCGGGCGACGTCACGCACGCGCACGATCGACCCATCACTGTTGGCGCGGACGACGATGTCCTCAAAGTCCTTCGGCGTCACGAGGCGGCCCGTGGTGTTCACGGTGAATGTGAAAACCTGTCCCGGCGGCACGGGTTCCCCCCCGATCTGGCCCGCGGGGTTCACGTTGTTCTGGGTCTGCACGGCGCTGATCACTTCCGGCACCGTGATGTTCAGCGTGGCCAGGCGGTCGGGTTTCACCCAGATGCGCATGGCATATTCTCCCGCGCCAAAGATGGTGACGCTGCCCACGCCGTTGACGCGGGTGAGGGGATCGTTGAGATTGATGTACGCGTAGTTCGCCAGGAAAGTCGGGTCGTAGGTGCCGTTTGGCGAATAGAGCGCAAAGACCCCGAGCGGGGAGGAAAGCGACTGCTCGACCGTGACTCCGTAGTTCTGCACGGTCTGGGGAAGCTGGGAACTCGCCTGCGTCTGGCGCATCTGGGCAAGGATCTGGTCTGTCGTCGGAACCGTGCTGGTGTCGAAGATGACGTTGAGGCTCATGTTGCCGTTGTTGGCATTGATCGAATACATGTAGTCCATGCCCTCGACGCCGCTCATCTGCTGCTCGATCGGGGTGGCGACCGACTGCTCCACGGTGATGGCATCGGCACCGACATAGGTGGTTTCCACCTGGATCTGCGGGGGAACGATGTTCGGAAACTGGGACACCGGCAGGCCGGCCATGGAGACCAGGCCGACAATGACGGTGATGATCGCAATGACCATCGCCACGATCGGCCTTCGGATGAAGAAATTGGACATGGTTATTTGCCTGCTGCCGGGGAGGGTGAGGGTGCGGGGGCCTGGTAGGGTTTGGCGATGACTTTGACACCGGGACGGGCTTTCTCAATGCCGTCCACCACAACTTTGTCACCGGCCTTGATGGCTCCTTGAACGACTTGCAACTGGCCATCCACGGGGCCCAATTTCACGGGGACGCCCTTGACCGTGTTGTCCGGTTGGAGCACGCCGACAAAAAATGTTCCCTGAAGTTCGACCGTTGCCGCCTGGGGGACGAGGAGGGAATTCGGCAGGCTTTGAACGGGGGCGGTCACCCGTCCGAAGAGTCCCGGACGCAGGACGCTGTTGCCATTGGGGAAGAGAGCGGTGATCTGGATGGTTCCGGTGGAGGTGTTCACCTGCCGGTTGACGAAGTCGAATTTTCCATTCTCGGGATAGAGCGAACCATCGGCGAGGTTGAGCCTGATGCGCGCGGTGAGTTCATCCGGATTTTTCTCCTGCAATGTGGCGAGGAGGGCCGCTGCCTGAAGATACTCGGCTTCGGTAATCGAGAAATTCATCTTCATGGGATCGACCTGGGAAATCTGGGTGAGAACGGTGGTCGTGCCTCCCGGTCCCACGAGATCGCCGATCTGGGCCTGGGCGACACCGGCGATGCCATCGAAGGGAGCGGTGATGGTGCAGTAGTCGAGATTGACCTGTGCGGCCTGCATCTGGGCCTGGGATGCCGCGGCGGCGGCGATGGCCGCCTGGGTGTCCTGATAGGACGTGTCATACTCCTGCTGGCTGATGACTTTGGTTTTGTAGAGTTGGGACTGGCGTTCCAGGGTGATCTGTTGCAACTGGGCCTGGGCGACGGACCGTGCGTAATCTGCCTGGGCCTGGGCCAGTGCGGCTTGGAACGGGCGGGGATCGATGGTGAAAAGCAAATCGCCTTTTTTGACCGCGGAGCCTTCCTTGTAGTTCTGGGTGAGAAGATACCCCGTGACCTGTGCCTGGATGTTGGCGTTTTGAAAGCCGTCCAGCAGGCCCACCCATTGATTCGTGGCCAGCACATCTTTCTGGATGACGGGGGTCACGGTGACAAAGACGGGGGGAGTTTCCTGTTTTGGTTTTTCGCAGGAAGCGAAGAGCAGGGCTCCACAGGCGGCAACAGCCCGGATCAAGGAACGGTTCATGCGCGGATAGGTACCAGTTTGATCCGGGCAGGGCGAGTGCCAAATTTGTTTTTGATCAATTTGGCGACGGTCTCTTCAGCAGGAAAAAAGGGGGGGTTATTCCGGGAGATCCCGCAGACTGACGTCCGGAATGCGGGAGGGGTTGGTCGTTGCGGCGACGGGAGGTGTCGGGAGTCCGGGGGTGCGGTAGGAGGCCACTTCCCTTGGCGGCAGATGTTGTTCGGCGAGCTTCTTGTATTCGAGGATTCCACGGGAGATGGCTGCGGCGTAGTTGTCCCGCCACTGTTTCGAGGCCACTTTTCGCGCATCTCCGGAGTTGGTCAAAAATCCTCCTTCAATGAGGACGGAAGGGACACCGGCCAGGCGGAGAACGGCAAACCGGGCGCGTTTCACTCCGCGGTCGGCCATCTCCATTTTTCCGTGCATGGCATGGTAGATTGTGTTCGCCAGGGCGAAGCTGTGAATGTCGTGCTCGTTGCCGTTTTCCTCAATCATGTCCCGGAGACGGGTCTGCTCGTAGGCGGTGGAAGGCGCTCCCCGGGGGGTGACACAGAAGATTTCAAAGCCGTTGGCGGCGGCGTTTGTGTCGGATGCGTTGAAGTGGATGCTGACGAAGAGGGTGTTTTTGAGGCGGCTGGCGATTGCGGCCCGGTCCTGGAGTTCGATGAAGGAGTCTGTGTTTCGCGTCATGACGACACGGAGTCCGGCTTTCTGGAGTTCGTTCCGCACGCGGCGTGCGACATCGAGCGAGAAGTTCTTTTCATATTCGTAGGGACTGCGGGCTCCGTTGTCTTTTCCCCCGTGCCCGGGGTCCAGCACGACGGTGGAGACGGAGGGAAAGTCCGGAATCAATGCAGGGCGGAAGGCCGGTTCGAGGGTTTTTCCCAGATCGAGCCGGGAGATGTAGATCCGTGTGCCGTCTTCGAGAACCGGAAAAGCCAGCCAATGCTTGATGCCATTGATCTCGATCTCCCGGCTGTCGAGGGTGATGAGCAACTCGCGTCCGGAGCCTTTCAACTTCCGGGTCTTCGCGGTCGGCGAGGATTCTTCGCCAAGGCCGTAGAAAGTCGCGATTTCGTCCAATGGCACATGGTCCCTGCTGTCGATGCTTTTGATGTCCCACGCGCCCGCTGGAAAGGCGGCAAGCAAAAGGAATCCCAGCGCCGCCAGGACACCCGTGCCCCTCCTTTTTCCGCCGGATGTCACCGGGGAAAGTTTCTTCGGGAAGCTACTGAAGGTTGATGTGTTGAACGGCATCCGGAACAGCAATGGCCTGCATTTGACGACCGGGGGCAAGGGGATGGAGGGAGGGTTTCACGGAGATGCTGATCTTTTCCCCTCCGCGCAGGACTTCGATATTCGCCATATCTCCTGCCGTGAGAAAGTAGGAAGCATCAAGCACATCCTCGCTGGAAGCAATCGCTGTGCCTCCCACGTTGAGAAGAATGTCTCCGGGTTGAAGCCCGGATTGCGAAGCGGGGGTGGAAGGGTCGAGGGCTCCAATTTTGGCGGTCGAGCCTTCCACGGCCTGCGGGGAGTCTTCCACCTCGACACCCACCCAACCGGGACGAAGTTCTCCGAAGCGGGCGAGATCCATGCGGACTTTCTCCGCCGCCCGCATGGGCAGAATATGACAGGCGGCTCCGCCATCGATCCGCCCCACCAGAATGCCGACGGCCTCCCCGTTGAGATTCAGGATCGGGGCACCTCCCTGGCCGCGTTGAACCGGAAGATTGGCCCGGAAGTGGGTCGTGGAAAAATACTGCCCGAGATGCTGGCGGTCCAACCCCGCCACAATCCCAAAACTCGGACTGGCGGCGAGATCTTCGGGATAGCCGATCATCATCACGGGAGTGGCAATTTCCACTTTCCGGGAATCCCCCGTGGGGATGAACGGCGTGCTGGCATCAATTTTCAAAATGGCGATGCCGCTGCGCTCATCCGCGACAAGAACTTTTGCCGGAAGCTCGCGACCGCCGAAGAGGACCGTGACGTCTTCCGCTTTCAGGACAATCCCTGCATGGGTATAGATCGTTCCCGCAGGATCCGCAAAAAAACCGCTCCCAAACCGGATTCCGAGTGCATCCCGCGCACGGACCTTGACGACCGCGTCTTTTCGTTCCTCAAAAATTTTCCTGACCTGGCAGGAAAGGTTTTCCGCCACAGAATCTTCCGCACAGATTGCTCCAACGGGGGAGAAAGAAAAAAGGACCGCGGCAAGAAAAACCGGCGGGTTGCGGAAAAGATCAAAAACTGCGTGAAGAAGCATAACTCACCGGGCGGGTCGGAAGCACGTAGTGCACAGAAGGAGAACCGGTGGATGTCATCGCTACAGGCACCGACTCGCCAATGGTCACCGGTTGCTGCGAGGTGAGGCTGAAGGACGGGCGGTTGGCAGCCAGGTTTCCTCCGGACACAGGAGTCCCCGGACGAACCATGATCACGGCAGAGGCCACGACGGCCATCCCCACAATCGAGGCATAGGCCATGCGCGGAACCTGAAAGGACGGAGCCATGCCGGAGATCCTGTCCCACACGATTTCCCAAAGAGGCCTGCGGAGGAGCTCCGCCCGTTGCCGGGCTTGAAATTCGCTGAGGAAATCCTCGAAATAACCCGGAGGAGGCTGCTCATAGCGTTTGAGCCTCAACAGTTTGGAAATATTTTCTTCGGGTGTCATGGCTTGGAACTAGGTGGTGATAAACTCTTGCAGGTAATTTTGCAACTGTCTGTGTGCGTAAAACAGCCGGGAACGTACGGTACCCTCGGAGATTTTCAGGATCTTCGCGATTTCCGCATGGGGCATTCCCTGGATGTCAAACATGGTCACAACGGCTCTATGCTCATGAGACAGCTTCTGCATGGCTTCGTTCAATTTTTTTTGAAGTTCGCCCAGATTCGCCTGATGCCGGGGGTCGTGGTCGCTGGTGGCTTCGATGAAATCCGGATCGTTGGCGATTCCATTGTCGACGTCATCCAGGCTCATGGTCATCCGCCGGTTCCGCTTCTTGAGAAAATTGATCGCCATGTTCACGGCGATCGAGTGCATCCACGTATAGAAACTGGATTTGCCCTGGAAACCCTTGATCGAGCGGTAGGCCTTCGCAAAAATTTCCTGCAACAGGTCGTTGGTGTCCTCGTGATTCGAGGTCATGTTGTAAACCAGCCCATAGAGCCGGGGGCTGAACCGCACCACCAACTGGTCAAATGCCCGGGCATCGCCCGCCTGTGTGCGGGCCACCAATTCTTCATCGGGCGTCTCTGGTGTTTCCATGCGAGGAGAACGGGGGCTTATAACAGGGCGGCTTCGATTTGCAGAGAAAAAAGCTTGGATCCATTTGAAAAAGACAGGGTGTTGAGCCGGAGGCCGGAGCAAAAGGGGGATTCCCTGCTGGGAGGGGGTGTCCGTTTTCGGGCTGGAGCGGTTTTAACCCGAAAACCTCGTTTGCTCGGGGAGGTCTGCCGCAATCTGCTGGCCGCGAAGGGCCTTTCTCAGCGCTCACCGGATCACAGCGGATACGCCTCGCGCTTCGGCTGGCCCTATCGGCCAGCATCTTACGCCATCCCATCCCCTCCAAACGAGGTTTTCGGGTTGAAAAATTCTACGCCATTGCTTTGCGGTGGCGATATCAGCAGCCCGGGCAGTGCGTTCACCCACGAGCCGCTTCGGGGCCCCCACTCTCCTGCGACCTCCGGGGCCGCAACGCAACGGACATGTTATTATTTAAACCACCCTATTTCATTTCCCGGATCTTTCCGCCGGATTTGCGGATGATGGCACCGATTTCGCGTTTGTCTTCGGGGTCCATTTCGAAGCCGATGAAGTGGATCTTGCAGCCTTCGGTGCCCTGGAGTGGGCCGGCGGTGATTTTTTCGATTTCCTTCCAGGGGATGTCCTCGATGGGGCCGGAGGGTTTCCATTGGAAGCTGGCATCGGAGATGAGAAAAATCACGTCGGGTTGCATTTTCGAGGCCAGTTCCAGAACGCCGGCGAGTCCGCGCGGGTTGCTCTGGACTTTTCCGGAGGCTCCCATGGTTCCGGTTTCGACCCACTCGGTTTTGATCCATTCCCGGGCAGCCGCACGGTTTTGGTCGGTGGCGGGGAGGAGTTCGCTGTTGAACGGCTTGTAGTTCTGGGTGAACTGGATGATGCCGAAGCGGGCGCTGACAGGGAGTTTGCCGATCAGGGTGGCGGTTTCCTCCTGGATTTTGGAAAGGGGAACGCCGGCTTTGGCGGCCTTGTTGACCACGCTGGTGGAGACGTCGAAGAGCAGGAGGATGCGTTTTCCGGTGGATTGGATGCCGAAGAAGCTCATGCCGGTGCCTCCGAAGCCGCCGCCGCCCGAACCGCCTGTGCCGAGTCCGTTGCCGAGGCCGCCGGAGCCGGCGAGGCCGGAGACTTGCTCGGAGACAATCTCGCTGGGGTCGAGCGGGAGCATTTGGTCCATGTCCATCTTCGGGAGTTCCGGGAGGGCGAAGGCGGTGGGGCGGATGCTTTGCATTTTGTCGTTGAAGCTGGGCTTGGGAGCCATGCCGTCGAACGAGGCCATGTTCATCTTGTGTTCACGCTGTTTGGCGGGCAGCCGGATGTCGCGCACGGCTTTGAATTCCGCGGGGGGATCCGCAAAGTACCTGGCGACGATCACGACGCCCGCCACGATGCCGGCGGCGAGGTGGATGCCGATGCTTACCAGGATGATGGTGATGATGAGGCGCCGGAGGCGCTTCTTCTGCGAGGCGGGAGTGTCCGTCGTGAGGGTCGTCGCGGTCATTCTTCTTCTCCTGTTGCCCCGGCGAATGTCACGCCCTGGATGCCGGCTTTTGCGCAGACGTTCAGGACATCCACGACCCGCTGGTGGAGGGCATTGTCGGAGACGTCAAGAGTGATGAGAGCCTGGCTTTTGTTGGCGTCGGAGGATTCCTTGAAGCGGGTGAGTGTGGAGAGCAGGGCGGGGAGATCCTTGCTGTCCGGTTTGTCGAGGCCGAGGTCGTTGAGGATGATCTGGCCGTTGTCCTCGATGGTGATGCGTTGTTCGTCGGGGATGTCGAGGGATTCTTCCTGGGCGACGGTGCCGGGGAGGGTCATGCTCATGTCCGCCTCGGGTTTCACGGGTTTGGAAGTGAGGATGTAGAAGAAAAGGAGCAGGAAGCAGACGTCGATCATGGGGGCGATCTGCAACTCAATCTGGGGGTGTTCGGTCCGTTTCATTTCTGAAGCACTCCGAAAATGACCTCGACGGCCCCGGCTTCACTGGCGACAGCCATGACTTCCTTGATTTTTTTTCCGGGAGTCCCGGAGTCGGCGCGGATGTAGAGTTTGAGCGGGGGGTAATCCTTGAAGCGTTGTTTCAGGTGGGCGGTGAGTTCCTTGGTTGTCACCGGTCTGCTGCCACTGAAGAGCTGTCCGGTTTCATCGATGTTGACCACGTCGCGATCTCCTTCATCCACCGGGATTTTCCCCGTGGAGGCGATGGGGACCTTGATGTCGAGGAGTTTTTCGCCCTTGGTGATCTTGCCGGCCAGCATGAAGAAGAAGAGCAGGAGCAGGGTGACGTCGATCATCGGGGCGATTTGCAGCCCGACTTCGTCGTGGTGGATCCTGCGCATGCGTCGACGGGTGGCGGCCATGGGAAGTTACTCGGCGGCGACGGCTTCGGTGGTTTCGGCGTAGACCGGCTGGGTGGCGGGGGGTGACCCATGGGCCTCTCCGGTGAACAGGTCGAGGATGTGGGAGAGCGCCTTGTGGACGTCCGCCATGTTCGTTGTGAGCATTCCGCGGAAGAAGAAGTAAAGGAACATGGAGGGGATCGCGAGCAGCAGGCCTCCGCCCGTGGCGATGAGCGCTTCTCCGATGCCCTTGGCGAGGTCGGTGGCCTCGGCTTTCCCTGCGGTGAGGGCGCTGAAGCTGGTGATCATGCCCGCGACCGTGCCCAGAAGGCCGATCATCGGGGCCAGGACGGCGAAGGTGTTCAGGTAATTGACGACCACCATCATTTTTGTTTCCTCGCGAAAGCAGTCGTCGGCGACGGAGTTTTCCATGGCGGTTTTGTTGAACATGTCGCGTTCGAAATTTGCCTTGGTGAGGGCGCCTGCGAGGATGTGGGTGAGGAGACAGGGATTCGCCTGGCAGAAGTCGTAGGCGGATTGGAGGTCGCGCTGGCCCATGAGGTTGTTGAGGTGGGCGACCACGGTTGGGGGCATGAGTTTTGCTTTCCGGAACATGATCCCGCAATACGCGCCAAGGGCGACGACGGCGACCGAGCAGAGGGCGATGAGGTGCATGATGGGGCCTCCCTCGCGGTAGAGGTCCAGAAGACTCTTGTCGCTGGAGACTCCCATGGCGCTCGCTGTGGAGGGAAGGAAAGCGGCGGCCAGAGCCGCCAGGATGACAATGCTCGAAAAGAACCCGCCGGCGCGTCTGCGCGGGATGAGCGGTTCAGGATTTCTTGGTGGTGTGTTTCTCATGGGATGGTTTTTGTGGTTTGGCTTCGGGTGATTCGGGATCGGGTGGTGCGGCCATTTCCGCGCGGGCTTCCTTTTCCGGGTCGATGGCCCGTTGGGCTTCGGGGAGGGAGGCGATGAATTCCGCGGCGGGCCGGGCAGATTTCGTGCCGGGGTAGATGGTGACGATGTCGCGTGCGCATTCGAGGGCCTTCTGGCTTTCCCCGGCGAGCAGGTGGATGCCGGCGGCCCCCCACAGACCACGGGCGGCGGGTTCGGTTTCGGAGCCGACGAAGAGGGAGGGGTAGAGGTAAAGGTCAAGGGCCTCGTTGTAGAGGCGGTGGCGCTCGGGGATGATGTAGATGTCCTCCTCCCAGCGCGGGTTTTCGCGGAGGAGCTTGCGCAGGGAGTCTTCCGCGGCGGTTGCGAGGATGTATTTTGCTTCGATGAGGACGATCGGGTTTTCGGTGATCTCCGCAATCGCGCGGGCTTCCTGGACGGCCTCCTTCGCGTGTCCTGTCGCGACCATGGCACGGAGGCGACCCTGTCGGGCGGCCAATTTGTCGCCGGGATCCCAGGCGGCGTCCTCGATTTTCCTGAAGAGATCAAGAGCTCTGGCAGCCTGTGCGGGGTCGCCGCCCTGAAGAAGTTGGTTGCCGAGGAGATTGCCGATCCGGGCGGCGGGGGAGCGGGGCACGGCGAGCCAGGGTTCCGCCTTTGTCCACGCTGTTTCCAGGTCCGCGAGAGACGGGGGGGGGATGGCTCCCAGGAGGGTTTCGCGTGCGGGATCGGGAGCGAAATCGATGTGGTCCACATCCTTGCGGGCGATGGAGACGGAGGCGAAGACAGGCGGGGTTTCCGGCATGGCACCGGGAGGAGGCGGGAGGGGAACCTGGAGCCGGAATTGGAGGTCATCCAGTCCCGAGAGGCGGCCGGAGCGTTTTTCTCCGCTCCGGAGGAAAAGGACATCCTGCGCGGAGAGGAGAGAGGCGGAGAGAAGAAGGAGGGTGAAAAAGTGTTTCATCCTTTGGGAGTTTCATCCGGGAGCGGGCCGCCGAGGGCCTGGAGACGCTCCTTGGCGCGCTGGGATTCGGGGAAGATGGCGAGGTCGGTGTTGGCCGTGAGTTCCTGGTAGGTTTTCCGGGCGCTGAGAGAATCCTGCAATTTTTCAAAGGCTTCCCCGCTGCGGAAGTAGGCCTTGGCGACCCATTCGCCCCAGCGTCCGTGCATCACGTAGATGCGTTGGAAGTAGGGGACGGCGAGGTCGGGACGGCCTGCGGTCATGTGGATTTCCCCGATTCGGTAAAGGGCCTCGGCTTTTTCCTTTCCGGTCGAATACTTGTTGGCCAGGACGGCTTCCAGCGAGGCGAGGGCCGCGGTTTTTTCCCCGCGTTTCTTTTCGAGATCCGCCTTGGCAAGGAGGACGCGTCCGAACACCGGGGAGCCGAGGGTTTCGCGTTCAAAGCGTTCGAAGAGATCGAGGGCCTCCCGGTCGTGGCCGCGTTGCATTTCCAGAAAGCCGAGGTTGGCGAGGGCGCGGTCCTTCTGCGGGGCACGGGGGTTCCATTTCACGAGGTCGCGGGACATTTGTTCCCCTTCCTTTTCCTGTCCGGCAGCGAGGAGAGCTTCTGCGAAATCCGAGAGGAGGAGAGGGTTGGTGGTCTGGACATCGGCGAGTTGGGAGGCGGCGAGGAGGAGTTTCTGCGACGCGGCTGGGTCGGTTTTTTTCAGGGCGGCAGCCCGGGCCCAGAGGGTTCGCATGGCGAGGGTTTTCCGGCCGGATTTTTCGGCCTCGCGCTGGAGGTCGCCGAGGAGAGCAAGGTATTGAGCGGGGGCGTCTTCTCCTTTGTAGAGTTTGGCGAGAGGGGAGAAGAGATCCTCGACCGTCCGGATCGAGGGATCGTCCCCGTGTTCCCGGATGGCTGCCCAGCAAATCTCGCGGGCTTTTTCGGGTTGTTCCTTCTGGCGGTAAATCCAGCCGATGTTGAAAATGGCCTCCGCCACGCGTGGGCTCCGGGGGTTTTCTTTCTGGAAGGCCAGCATGAGATCGAGGAGGCGATCGTATTCTTCCATGAGCTTGAGGGCCTTTCCGGTTTTGAAGACGCCCTCTTCGTAGAACCGGGTGTCCGCCTTTGGAATGCCCTTGAAGGCGGCGATGCCTTCCTCCATCTGGCCTTCATTCATGAGGGCATCGCCGAGAAGGATGCGGGCTTCGCTGTTTTCCTCGTGACCGGGCCAGGCCCGCATGTAGGAGCGCAATTCCCTGATGGAGGTTTGGTAATCCTCCATCTGCTGGGCGCAGTAGGCTTTGCGGAACACGGCGCTTCCGGCGTATTGGCCGTCCTTGTATTTCCGGAGGTAGTCATCCAGGGCGTCGCGTGCTTTCGCGAATTGCTTGTCGAGCGAATACCCCATGCCGAGCCAGTAGGCGGCGGCTTCCGCCAATTCGTGGTCCGGATATTTTTTTTCAAACTGCGCGAAGGTTTCGACGGCTTCCTGGTTTTTTTCCGCCAGGAGAAGGGTGAAACCTTTCATGAAGAGGGCGCGGGGAGCGAAGTCGCCCTTCGGAACTTTGTCAAAGGTGGCGAGCGAGTCGTCGAACCGGCGGTCTTTTTGTTCGGCGATGCCTTCGAGGTAAAGAACCATCGGGAGGCTCGGGGAGCCGGGGAATTTGGTTGCGAAGGCCCGGGCGGCTTCGACCACCTTCGGCCAGCGTTCGATCTCGAACCATGTCTGGACGAGATTGACCGATGCGCGTTCCACGATGGGGTCGGGAGGCATCCGGTCCAGCATGTCTTCGAGGATGAGGGCCGCCTCGCGGTGGCGTTTCATGGACTGGTAGGCGGTGGCCAGTCTCAGGCGCAGGGCGGCGTCGAAGCTGGTGATCTTCTGGAAGTTTTCGATTTCGCGTTTCACCTTCTGGATGAGCTGGGTGAGGAGAAATTTGGTGTAGGGATCGCCGCGGGGATCGGCTTCGACCGCCTGGAGCCGGTTCTGAAGCCGCTCCAAGCGTTCTTCCTGATGCTTGAGGAGACGTTCGGATGTCCAGACCCGTTGGAGACACAGGATGGCTTTGCGGTATTCCCCTGCTTCCAGCCAGCGGTTGCCGAGTTCGAGGGTGAGGGTTTGGAATGTCACCAATTGGGTGATTTCCGCCATGCGAGGGTATTCCTCCTCGACGAGCTTCATGGCTGCGTCATTTTGGTTGTCTTCCAGAAGCGAATAGAGCTGGAGGACGATGGCGCGGGAGCGGTTGTCCGGCTCCATGGCCGGCTTGAGGGAGGCAAAGTATTCGCCGGCTTCCCGGTATTTTTCCTCCAGGAGCCAGGCGGAGCCGATGAGGATGCGAGCCTCGGGGATCTTGATGGCGGCGGGGAATTGCCGGACATACGACGGGTTTCTTTCCGCGCCCGGCGGGAAAAGTTTGAGGAATTTCTCAAGGGCTTCCCGGGCTTCGGGGTAGTTTTTGTCCTCCATCTGGGCGACGCCCATCCAGAATTGGAGTTCCTGGATCTCCGAGGGTTGGATGGGGGGCTGTTGCTGGAGGGCGGTTTGGATCGGCTCGATGGCGTCTCCGAATTTTTTCAAGTGGACGAAGCACATGGCATGGCGGAAGCGGATGCTGCGGATCGCTTCTGCGGCGTCCTTCGCCTGGCCGAAATCCAGGAGGAACTTTTCGTAGAGCCCTGCAGCTTCGGCGTATTTTCCGTCCAGATAGAGCCGTTCGGCATTGGTGTAGTATTCCTGCGCGGTCAGTCCTTGAGCCTGGAGCACTCCCTGTGCGATGCTCTGCGGGGCAACCACCAAAGAGGCGGTTGCCTGAGCCAGAATGAGAAGCAAGCCGGAGACTTTCACAAAAACACCAATAAGGGACTTCTTGACTGTTTTTACCAAAAGCCCTTTGTGACAATTCTGTAACAAAAGGTCCTGATCATGAAGGAACACAGCAATAACTATGCCGCACTGGAGAGCGCGATTTCGCGGTGGATGGCTGCCGGGGGGGAGGATTTTGGGGATTGGGCTCTGAAAGTCCACCGGTTCCAGAGGGAGAACAACCCGGAGTATGCGGCGTTTTGCGCGGGGTTTCCGTCGCCGGAGCGGTGGCAGGACATCCCGGCGGTGCCCGTGGCGGCATTCAAAACAGCAGGGCTGAGGGCATTTCCGGAAGAGAAGACGATCCGGACGTTTGAAACGAGTGGCACCACCGGGGGACGGCCGGGGCGGCATCATTTTTGTTCCCTGGCGTTGTATTTGCATGCCGCAACCCGGGGGTGGACGGGGGCGGGATTGCCTGTGGAGGGTCTGGTTTCCCTGATTCCCTCCACTGCCGCAGTGCCGGCCTCCTCATTGAGCCAGATGGCGTCATGGCTGGTTCCGGAAGAGCGTTTTTACTTCGGTCGGTGGGAAGATTTGTGGGAGCGGCTCCAAAGGCCGGAACGGGTGGTGCTTTTTGGGACGGCCCTGGCCTTTTTGGATTTTTTTGAATGGCTGGGAACCCGGAGCATTTGTTTGCCGGAAGGGAGTCTTGCCATGGAAACCGGGGGCTACAAGGGCACGCGTCGCGAAATGCCCAAAAGCGATCTTTACGGGCTTTTTCAGGAGCGGCTGGGGCTGGTGCCGGATGCGGTTTGGAATGAGTATGGGATGACCGAGCTGAGTTCCCAGTTTTACACAAACGGGCTGGGGCGTCCCCACCGGGCTCCTCCGTGGGCGAGGGGTCTGGTCGTGAACCCCGGGACAGGACAGGAGGTGGAGGAGGGGGAGACCGGCATCCTGCGGCTTTTTGACGTGGCGAATCTGGGATCCGTCTGCGCCATCCAGACCAGGGACCTGGCGATCCGGAGGGGCGGGGATTTCGAGTTGATCGGTCGCGACCCCGCGGCGTTGCCACGGGGATGCTCGCTGACCGCGGAAGAACTGCTCGCATGAAGACCCGGGATCGTGCGGAGGCGTTGGCGCGGGCGGCCGCCCATTTTCCGGAGCTCTGTCCGCCGACGGTGGAAGACCTGATCGAGGGGGTGCGTCTGGAGCTTGGGCATGAGGAAATGCTGGACGGGTTCCGGGCGTATGGGGGGCATCTGGCCATGGCGGTTGCGCCCCGCACGATTCTTCATGTTCTCAGTGGAAACACACCTCATGCCGCGCTCCAGTCGATGCTGCGGGGGTTGTTGCTGGGGGCTCACAATCTTGTGAAATTCCCCTCTTCCGGGTTGGGAAGGTTGGAGCATTTTGCGGATCTTCTGCCGCCTGCGCTGGCGACGAGGCTGGAGTGTTCCCGGCAGCTCGGGGCGAATTGGCCGGGGCGGGCGGAGGCGTGGGTGGTTTTCGGCAGTGATGCCACGATCGAGGAATTCCGTGCCCTGTGCCCTCCGGGAAAGCCCTTTCAAGCACACGGGCACCGGATCAGCCTGGGGATTGTGCTGGCCGATTCCGGCTTGGAGTCCTGCGCGTTGGCGGCCCGGGATGTTTCCCTCTTTGAGCAACAGGGATGCCTTTCTCCGCAGGTTTTTTATGTGGAGGGAGACGCGGAACGCTATGCGGAGACCCTCGCCTGTGAGATGGAACGGTATGCGCTGGTGCATCCGGCACCCGGCCTGTCGACGGCGGTTCTGGCGGAAATCGCCAATGCGCGGGTGGAGTGGGAATTCCGGGCGTCGGGAGACCGGGCGGTCAGGGTCTGGAAAGGAACCGGATGGACTGTGGTTTTGGATGGAAGTCCGGATTTTCCGGCCTCGCCGTTGAACCGGTTCGTTTTCATCAAGCCCCTGACCGCGGGTCTGGAAGAGGCATTGGCAAAGGGGGGGCGGCATTTGGGGGCTCTCGGGCTCTGGCCCTGCACGCCGGAAAATGCGATGCGATTTTCCCGGGCCGGTTTTTCCCGGATCTGCCCGCTGGGCCGGATGCAGGAGACCCCGTTCACCTGGCACGCCGATTCCGCACAAAATCTTGCCTCTCTTGTGCGATGGGTTGATTTCCATCCGGGACTCTGATAGTCAGGCCTTTCGCATGGCCAAAGACGACTGTGTCACAAGTGAAGGCGTGGTGGTGGATGTGCTCCCGGGAACGATGTTCCGGGTGAAACTCCCCAACGGTCACGTTGTGCTTGCCCACATCTCCGGGAAAATGCGAAAAAATTTCATCCGGATCGTGCCGGGCGACCGGGTGACGGTCGAGTTGTCGCCGTATGATCTGAGCAAGGCGCGGATTACGTTCCGCGAGTCCGAGCCTCCTCCTCCTCCGCCGCCGCAGGGACGGTGAGGATCCGTCAGATGACCCGGCCGGCTGCGTGTCCGCTTGCCCAGGCCCATTGAAAGTTGTAGCCGCCGAGCCATCCGGTGACATCCACCACTTCCCCGATGAAGTGGAGTCCCCTGACCGAGCGGGATTCCATGGTCTTCGAGGAGAGGTCCCCGGTGGCCACGCCTCCCAGAGTGACCTCCGCTTTGGGAAATCCCTCGGTTCCGGAAAATTCCACCGGCCAGTTGTGGGCGAGGTCGTTGACGCGATTTTTTTCGCGTTCCGACCAGCGGGAGAGTGGCTTATCGGGTGCATGAAGTGCGCACCAGGCTTCGGCAAACCGGCGGGGCCAGAATTCCGAGAAAAGCGCGGCGACGGATCCCTTGTCGAAGGAGAGTGTCTTTCCCGGCAGGAGATCGAAGACCGTGCGGTCGCCCTTGTTCCAGTGGGAGGAGATCTGGAGAATGGCCGGTCCGCTGAACCCGCGGTGGGTGACCAGCATCGCTTCTTCAAAACAGGCGCGATTGCTTTTCACCCGCACGGGCAGGGACGCTCCGCTCACCGGAGCAAAGGCCTTGAGATCGGAGACTCCCAGCGTCAACGGCACCAGACCCGGGCGGAGCGGGGTGACCCGCATTCCGAATTGCCGGGCGATCCGATGTCCGAAATCCGTGGCTCCCAACTTGGCAAAAGAGAGCCCCCCGGTGGCGATGACCAGGGAGTCGCAGGAGAGCGGGCCTTTTTCTGTTTCGAGGAAAAACCCGGGCCGGACGTCTTTGACGCGGCATCCGCAGCGGATTTCCACCCCGGCCGCCGCGCATTCGGCAAGCAACATCGTGATGATTTCCCGCGAGGAACCCGAGCAGAACTGCTGACCGAGTTTTTTTTCGTGGAAGGCAATGTGATGCTTCTCCACAAGGGCGAGAAAATCCCAGGGGGAGAACCCCGCCAGCGCCGAGCGGCAGAACCCGGGGTTTTCCGAAAGGTAGTTGTCCGGGCCGGCGTGGAGGTTGGTGAAATTGCAACGTCCGCCACCGGAGATCCTGATTTTTTCCCCGACGCGTTCGTTGTGTTCGAGAACGAGCACCCGGCGGCCCCTCGATCCTGCGGTGAACGCACAAAACAACCCGGCGGCCCCCCCTCCGACGATGATGGCATCATATTTCATCACCGGGCAGATCGGGAGGGAACGGGATTATTTCTCGAGGATCTTGACGTCGTCGATGTAGAGGGCGCCGGAGCCGGGGCTGAGGGAGAAGGAGAGAGTCGTGGTCCAGTTTGTCACCTGTTTGAGGTCCGAAAGGTCCTTGTTGTCAAATTTGACGGTGAATTCCTGCTTCACTTCGCTCCATTGGGATCCGACGTTGAACTTGATGAGCTCGTTGATTTCTTCCTTGGCTTCGTTTTTCTTGATGGTCGCCGAGCCGCGGTCACCGCGTTCGATTTTGTCTTCGCTGAGCTTTTTCAGACCGGAGTAGGAGATGTTCACCCCGGCATTGTCCACTCTGGAGCCCTTGACCTTCATCGAGAAGACATAGGTTTGCTTGGTTTTGAGGGGAGAACGTCCGGTTTGAACCATCTGGAAGTAGTTGGCGGGCGAGCCCTTGACCGGGGCCAGTTCCTTTGCTGAAGGCGCTTTCCAATTGGCAAAAGCCGGACTGTATTGTGTCGGCACCGGCATGATTTTGTTCAGACTCGGGACGTAACCGGCCTTGAGGCAGGCGTTGCCTTCGGCGGGCTTGGCCTCGGGATCGTCGATCGCCTTGACCACCGAGATAAAACCATAAAAGTTGCCCCGGGTGAGGCCGAAATCGCACTCCCAGCCGGAGGGCGCATTGAAGGGCGGCGTGGCGGCGTCTCCCTTGATTTCCACAGGGGTTCCGAACTTCGGTTCGGTCTTTGAGCCGGTGTTCAAGGCGAGGGCGATCTTGCCGTTGCTTTTTCCAAAAACCAGGTCGAACAATCCGTCCCCGTTGAAATCACCCGGTGCAATGGTGGCAATGCCTCCCACGGAAAGCAGGCCCGGAGCTGTTGCCGCCGTCATCGGGTCGCTTGCTGCCGGAGCGGCACCGGCGGCGGCGGGTTTTGCGCCACCCACGGCAATGAAGGAATCAAACGCCAGGGTCTCCCCGGCTTTCCAAGGTTTCCCGGAGTTGAGATAAACAGCAATTTTTCCAGTTCGTTCCGTGACCAGAAGGTCCAGGTTCCCGTCCCCATTGTAATCCACAATGCAGGGGGTGAGTTGTTCCAGTCCCATCCCGTAGGCCAGCACGCTGCGGTTGTTTTCCTCGAAGACAGGCCGGGCTCCGGCTCCCTGGTTGACCAGAAGATGAATGCTGTTGGCGGAATAGGAGCCCTCCCCCACGAGCAGATCGTCTTTTCCGTCTTTGTTCCAATCCCAAGTGGCCGGAGCGAACACATTGCCCCACTTTTTGAGGGAATCCTTCATGGTGGGGATGATGGCTGAAGCCAGGTTCGTTGGCTGGCGGAATTCCGGTTTGGCCCCGCTGCCGGCGTTGGGGATGAGGAAAATCTCGCCCAGGTAATTTCCAATCACGAGATCCTTTTTTCCGGATCGGGCAATGTCGGTGAGGTGGACACGTTGTCCCTGGCGGGCATTTTCCGCCTTGACCCCCTGAAGCGTCGGATCTTCGGGATTGATCCGGGACAGAAACAACGAGGCCAGTTCGCCGTTGGTGAATTTCGGTTCGGTTTTCGTGCCGGAGTTGAAATAAACCCGCAGATATCCCAGAACATCCATCGCGGCGATGTCGGGCAACTGATCGCCGTTCAAGTCGGCAACAGATACCGAAACCGGCATGCTCGAATCGGCGATCACCCCGCTCGTGGTCAGCACCGGCAGGGCTCCCCGCTCGCCGGAAAGGTATCCGGAGGAGTCAACTCCGTCCCAGATGTTGTCACGTCGGAAACCCGTTTCAAACCCCGGGTTTCCAATCATGTTCTTTGGAGCTGCGGGAGCTTGGGCAAGGAGGGAACCGGTGAAAATCAGGCATCCTGCCTGGGCAAGGATGGAGAACAGGGAGATACGCATGACAAGAAACGGAGATATATGAGCGTTCCCGGTGACGAAATCAATCCAAACCCGTCTGAAAAACCGGCGGGGGAAATTATTTGCGTCTTTGGAAGTCGGCAACCGCGCGGTCCATCTCCCGTTTGGCAACGCGTGTTTTGAGATCCGTGCGCTTGTCTCCGGCGTCCTTGCCTTTGCCCAAGCCGAGCTCCACCTTGACGCGGCCGTTTTTCCAGTACAGCCGGAGCGCCACAACCGTCCGTCCCGCCCGCTCGATTTCCCCCACAAGTTTGTCGATCTCGGCACGGTGGAGGAGGAGCTTCCGGACGCGCTTGGATTCATGCTGTTCATGACTGGCACGCTCGTAGGGCTGGATGCTGGACTCGTAGAGACAAAGCTCCCCGTTGTCGACACGGGCAAACGATCCCTGAAGAGAAACCAAGCCGGCCCGGATGGATTTGACCTCGGTGCCTTTCAATTCCACTCCCGCTTCGAAGCGCTCCAGGATGTGATAATCGCGGAGGGCTTTGCGGTTGGTGGTGATCTCTGCGGACATGGATGCCGGGAATGAACCCCGGAGAAGCGTCAGACGCCCGGTTTCGGGGCCACGGCCAACTTGCCTTTGGCAATTTCCAGCAGGGCCACATCGGCCAACCCCATGCGGAACTCCGCTTCCACCATGGGGCGGCTTCCGGCGGTCAACTGGCGCACGCGGCGGGAAACCGCATTGATGAGAACCTGGGGTTCCGTGATGACTTTGGAGGCTTCTTCGAGGAGTTGTGCGTTCATGAAAAGTGGAGTGCCCTGGGTCCCGTGGGACGATCCGAGCGGGAGTGGGATCATAGAAGGCCTCTCGGTCCTGTCAAATTATTTTTCTTTTTTCTTTGACAGCTTTCTTGTGTTGGTTAAGTTAACCGGCTCCCGACGAACTGTCGGGTAAAGCCAACACCAACACCATCGCAGGAGACCGTCCGGTCGCTCGCACTGCAAACCATCATGCAAAAAAAACGAAGCAAACGCTACCGCGCCGCCGCTGAAAAAGTGGATGGCGGGAAAAAATACCTGCTGGCCGAGGCGGTCAAAACTCTCAAGACCCTTCCTCCGACAAAGTTCGACCAGACAGTGACTCTCTCTTTCAAGCTGGGGGTCGACCCCAAGCAGAGCGACCAGATGGTCCGTGGAACCTGCCCTCTTCCCAACGGAAGCGGAAAAAACGTGCGGGTTCTCGTTTTCGCCACCGGCCAGGCAGCCGAAGCCGCAAAGGAAGCTGGAGCGGAATTCGTCGGTTTTGAGGATCTTCTCAAAAAAGTCACCGGCGGCTTTTCCGATTTTGATGTCGCCGTGGCCACTCCCGCCGCGATGGCCGAAGTGCGCAAACTGGGCAAGGTGCTTGGGCCGCGCGGTCTCATGCCGAATCCCAAAACCGGCACCGTGACCGATGACACCGCCAAGGCTGTCAAGGAAGTCAAAGCCGGCCGCGTGGAATTCAAGCTCGACAAGAATGCCAATGTGGCTGTGCCCGTCGGCAAATTCTCTTTTGCGGAAGACGCCCTTCTGGAAAACGGGACTGCCGTGATCGACGCCGTCGTCAAGGCCCGTCCCGCCACCGCCAAGGGCTCTTTCGTTGAATCCATCACTCTCTGTGCCACCATGCTGCCCGGAATCGCAGTGGATCCCGTGCCCCACCTCAAAAACTGATTTCCATGAGACCCGAGAAAACTTTGATCGTCGCGGACGTCCGCGAAAAACTGAAATCCTCGCCGTATTTGCTGGTGGTGGACTACTCCGGAATGAAGGTTCCCCATTTTGAGGAACTTCGGACGCGTCTCGCCGGTTCCGGTGCCCGCCTCAGTGTCGTGCGCAACACGTTCCTGAAGATCGCCGCGCAGGATCTCCAAATGCCGGAGCTCGAGAGTTCCCTCACCGGGCAGACCGCCATGGTCACCGGGGAAGCGGACATTTGCGCCGCAGCGAAGATCCTCAAGACCTTCCATGCGGAGTTCCAGAAACCGGTCGTTCGCGCCGGTGTTCTCGACAATGCCGCCCTGAGCTCCGCCCAGGTGGCCGAACTGGCCGACCTTCCGAGCAAGGAAATCCTGCAGGCCAAGCTCCTCGGCCTCCTGCAGACTCCGGCCAGCCAGTTTGTCCGCATCCTCAACGAACCGGGCGCAAGCCTGGCCCGCGTTCTCAAGGCGAAAGCCGACGCGGCGGGAGAGGCCGCCTGAAACCCTTTTGCCCGGTGTTCAGAAGCCGCACCGGGCAAAAAACAACACGCAGAAAAACCGGTTCCTCGTCGGTCAGACGGCTGTCTGACTCAAATGCCCTGAGGCTTCTGGGCGCGACGACACCACAATAGAAACAAATACAATGGCAGACACACAAGCACTCGTAGACCAGCTCAGCGGACTCACAGTCCTGGAGATCGCCGACCTGGTGAAGCAACTCGAAGAAAAATGGGGCGTCAGCGCCGCCGCACCGGTCGCCGTCGCGGCAGCCGCAGGCGGAGCAGCCGCAGCCGCTCCTGTCGAGGAAAAGACCTCTTTTGACGTCATCCTCACAGAGGCCGGCGGCAACAAGATCGCCGTCATCAAAGAGGTGCGCGCCGCCGTGGCCGGACTCGGCCTCGCCGAAGCCAAGGCTCTCGTCGAAAGCGCTCCCAAGCCCCTCAAAGAGGGCGTGACCAAGGAAGAAGCGGAAGAGATCAAGAAAAAGATCGAAGCCGCCGGCGCCAAGGTCGAAATCAAGTAACCCACCATCCCTGTCTCCGCAGAGAGATCTTGAAAAAAAGCTTGATCTCTCTGCGGACCTCCCTAACCTCTCACCTCCGCTGGAAGCCAAGGCCCTGTTATCCAATCAAATCCGTTCGAGCAAATATCAATCCGTCGACAGACGGGTGGGAATCTCCCGCCTGCCTGGACGGATGTTTTGTATTCCTATGGATTTGAACAGATTGCAAGACCGATAAACGCAGGTTGGTCTGCCCAACAATTCACCGGAAAAGCCACTCGAATCCACCATGTCTGAACGTATCCATTTCGGCAAATTGCAGGAGGCCATCGAGCCGCCAAATCTCATTGAGTTACAGATCAACTCTTACAACGAGTTTTTCCAAAAAGACACCCCGGTGGCGAAGCGCCGGAATATCGGCCTCCAAGCGGTTTTTCGGGAATTTTTTCCTATTTTCGGATTTGAGGACAAATCCTCGCTGGACTTCGTGAGCTATGAACTCGGCGACTCGAAGCTCTCCGCTCTCGATTCCCAGCGCGAGGGACAGACCTACAGCGCCCCGCTTTACGTCACGTTTCGTTACAAGGACGAGCGTTGCACCAAGGAAGAGAAAGTGTACATGGGCGAACTGCCCCTGATGACCCCGCAGGGCACGTTTGTCATCAATGGTGCCGAGCGCGTTGTCGTTTCCCAGTTGCACCGTTCCCCCGGAATCTGTTTCGAGACATCGATTCACACCAACGGGAAAATCCTCCACGGGTTCCGCATCATTCCGGACCGCGGTTCCTGGATCGAAGTGCAATTCGACACCAGCGATCTCCTCTACGTCTACCTCGACCGCCGCAAACGCCGCCGCAAATTCCTTGCCACGACGTTCCTGCGCGCCCTCGGTCATCCGTCCGACGAGGACATCATCAAGCTTTTCTACACGATCGAGGATCTCAAACTCAGTGACAAACTCGAAGAGGATGAGATCAGCACCAAGGTGCTCATCGCCGACATCCGCGATGGCGAAATCACCGTCGCCCGTGCCTTCGAGCCTCTCAATGCCGCGACCGTCCGCCAGTTGATCGGACTCGGCCACAAGACGGTCAAAGTGGTGGACACGAAGACCGATGACACCATCATCAAGTCCCTGAAAAAAGATCCCGCCCATGATGAAGATGAGGCGTTGAAGGACATCTACCGCAAGCTGCGCCCCGGTGATCCGCCGACCGTGCAGAACGCCCGCGGCATGCTCAAGCGCCTGTTCTTCGACTCCAAGCGCTATGACTTGGGCCGGGTCGGACGTCACAAGATCAACCAGAAGCTCGGCCTCAAAATCAGCGAGGAAGAGCGGATTCTCACCAAGGACGACTTCATTGCCGCGATGAAATATCTCGTTGAACTCCGCAGTGGAGACGGGATGACGGATGACATCGACCACCTGGGCAGCCGCCGGGTGCGCACCGTGGGCGAGCTTCTCGCCAACCAGTGCCGCGTCGGCCTGGCCCGCACCGAACGTCTTGTCCGCGAACGCATGACCCTGTTCGATGCCAGTGTTGACCAGATTACTCCGCAGAAGCTGATCAATCCCAAGTCGCTCAGCGCCGTTGTGCGGGATTTCTTCGGACGCAGCCAGCTCAGCCAGTTCATGGATCAGACAAATCCGTTGTCTGAACTCACCCACAAGCGCCGTCTTTCGGCCCTTGGGCCGGGCGGGTTGAGCCGTGACCGCGCCGGGTTTGAAGTCCGCGACGTGCATCCGTCCCACTACGGACGCATCTGCCCGATTGAGACGCCGGAAGGTCCGAACATCGGTCTCATCAGCTCGCTCAGCACCTTTGCCCGCATCAACGAGTTTGGTTTCATCGAAACCCCGTATCGCAAGGTGACCAATGCCCGTGTGACCAACGAAGTGGAATATCTCAGCGGAGACCGCGACGAGAACTTCCACATCGCGCAGGCGAATTCCATCGTGGACAGTCACGGACTGTTGACCGGCGAGAAAGTTTCCGCGCGTTATCGCGGAGACTTCGTCGAAGTCGAGCCCTCGCAGATCCAGTACATGGACGTCTCGCCGAAGCAGCTTGTTTCCGTTGCGGCGGGATTGATTCCTTTCCTTGAGCACGATGACGCCAACCGTGCGCTCATGGGATCGAACATGCAACGCCAGGGTGTGCCTCTTCTTGTCTCCGAGTCTCCCCTGGTGGGAACCGGTTTGGAGGGGCGCGTTGCCCGCGACTCCCGTGCTGTTATCTGCTCGGAATCTGCCGGAAAAATCGCTTCTGTCACCGCCACCCACATCATCGTCACCAAGGATGGCGAACTTCCCGAAGGGAAGAAGAAGATCAAGAACGATCCGGAAAACGGCGTCCACGTTTATGAACTCCGCAAGTTCATGCGCTCCAACGCCAGCACCTGCATCAACCAGAAGGCGATTGTCCACAAGGGACAGGTGGTCAAGAAGGGGGATGTCATTGCCGACGGTCCGAACACCCAGAAGGGGGAGCTGGCCTTGGGAAGAAACGTTCTCGTGGCCTTCATGCCTTGGAACGGTTACAACTTCGAGGACGCCATCCTGATCTCCGAGCGCGTGGTCAAGGAAGACATCTACACCTCGATCCACATCGATGAATTCGAGATCGGCGCCCGCGATACCAAGCTCGGGCCCGAAGAAATCACCCGCGATATTCCGAACGTCAGCGAGGAAGCCCTTCAAAACCTCGGACCCGATGGCGTGATCCGCATCGGTGCCGAAGTGAAACCGGGTGACATCCTGGTCGGAAAAATCACGCCGAAGAGCGAGACGGAACTTGCCCCCGAGGAACGACTCCTCCGCGCGATTTTCGGAGAAAAAGCCGCGGACGTCAAAGACACCTCCCTGACGGTTCCTTCCGGAACCTACGGCATTGTCATGGACGTCAAGGTCTCGTCGAAGAAGGAAGTGACCCGCACGAAGATGACGCCGGCGGAGTCGAAGCGCCAGCAGAAGATGATCCTCGAGGATTACAAGAAGCGCAAAGACGATCTCCACGAGCAGCTCACCGCCGCCTTGTCGAACATTCTTCTCAACGAGAAGATCCCGCTCGACGTGGTCAACGCCCAGACCGGGGAAATCATCATCCCGGCCAACCGCAAGATCACGAAGCAGCTCCTCCGCAAGCTCGCGGCTGTCTACAATCATGTCGAAATCGACCCGAGCCCGATCCGCAACAAGATCAACGAGATCATCGGCCAGTTCGAGCACAAGTTTGTCGACCTCGACAACGAGCGCGACCAGAATCTCGGACGCATTGAGAGCGGTGACGATGTCGACCCCGGCATCATCAAACAGGTGAAGGTCTACATCGCCAGCAAGCGCAAGCTCAGCGTCGGTGACAAAATGGCCGGACGCCACGGAAACAAGGGCGTCGTCGCCAAGATCGTTCCCGAGGAAGACATGCCGTTCCTGGCGGATGGAACCCCCGTGGACATCGTTCTCAACCCGCTTGGCGTGCCGAGCCGCATGAACGTCGGACAGGTGTTGGAAACCCACCTCGGTGTCGCCGCCAAGGCGCTCGGCTTCAAGGTGGCCACCCCGGTCTTCGACGGAATTCCCGAGACAAAAATCCGCGAGTTCCTCAGGGAAGCCAAAACCAAGGAAGGCTTCACCTGGACCAACGAGAACGGCAAATCCACCGTTTACGATGGACGCACCGGAGAAGCCTTCGACCAGCAGGTCGTTGTCGGCTACATTTACATGCTGAAACTCGGCCACTTGGTCGCGGACAAGATCCACGCCCGCGCAGTCGGTCCCTACAGCCTTGTCACCCAGCAACCGCTCGGTGGAAAAGCGCAATACGGCGGCCAGCGTTTCGGAGAAATGGAAGTCTGGGCGCTCGAAGCCTACGGCGCCGCCTACACACTTCAGGAACTCCTGACCGTCAAATCCGACGATGTCGCCGGACGGACCCGGATCTACGAGAGCATTGTCAAAGGTGACAATTCCCTCGAAGCGGGAACGCCCGAGTCGTTCAACGTCCTCATCAAAGAAATGCAGGGCCTCGGTCTCGATGTCCGTGTCGGTGGGAAAGAACCCACCCTCGGCGAGTCCGCAGCCTGATCCCACGCAACAGAATAAAGAAACGATCCCATGAAAGAGGTTAACTTCCGCGAAGCATTTGGAGAACAGAAGCCGGTTGGGTTTGATGAGGTGGCCATCACAGTCTCCTCGCCCGACATCATGCGCAGTTGGAGCAAGGGAGAGGTCAAAAATCCCGAGACGATCAACTACCGCACGTTCAAACCCGAGAAAGGCGGACTTTTCTGCGAGCGCATTTTCGGACCGACCCGGGACTGGGAATGCTCCTGCGGAAAATACAAGCGCATCAAGCACAAGGGGGTCGTCTGCGACCGTTGCGGCGTGGAAGTCACGCTCTCCCGCGTCCGCCGCGAGCGGATGGGGCACATTGATCTCGCCGTGCCGGTCTCGCACATCTGGTTCTACAAGTGCATGCCCTCGCGGATCGGGCTCATGCTCGACATGACCTCCCGCCAGCTCGAGCGGGTGATCTATTACGAGGATTACATTGTCACCGATCCCGGCAACACCCCGCTCCAGCGCTGCCAGCTTCTCACCGAGGCGGAATACCGCGAGGCGGAGGACCAGTATGGCGACGCCTTCACGGCCGGAATGGGCGCGGAAGCGATCCAGAAGCTCCTCGAACAGACGGATTTGGCGGTGCTCAACGATGAGATCGAGCAGCAAATGGTCTCGACCCGCAGCAAGCAGCTCCGCAAGAAACTCGCCAAGCGTCTCAAGCTCGTGCAGGGTTTTGCCTCGTCGAAGACCCGTCCGGAATGGATGATCCTCAACGTGCTTCCGGTCATTCCTCCGGATCTGCGCCCGCTTGTTCCGCTCGAAGGCGGACGTTTCGCGACCTCCGATCTCAACGATCTTTACCGCCGCGTCATCAACCGGAACAACCGTCTCCGCACACTCCTCCAGCTCAAGACGCCGGAAGTCATCATCCGCAACGAAAAGCGCATGCTCCAGGAGTCGGTGGACGCTCTCTTCGACAACGGCCGCCACGGCCGGGCCGTCACCGGCGCCGCCAACCGTCCGCTCAAATCCCTCAGCGACATGCTCAAGGGCAAGGGAGGACGCTTCCGTCAGAACCTCCTTGGCAAACGCGTCGATTACTCCGGGCGTTCGGTCATCGTCATCGGTCCCGAGCTCAAGCTCAACCAGTGCGGGTTGCCCAAGAAAATGGCGCTCGTTCTCTTTGAACCGTTCATCATCCGCCGGCTCAAGGAACAGGGACATGTCCACACCGTCCGCAGTGCGAAGAAGCTCATCGAGCGTCAGACACCGGAAGTCTGGGACATTCTGGAAGAAGTCACCAAGGGACATCCCGTTCTTCTCAACCGTGCTCCCACGCTGCACCGGCTCTCCATCCAGGCCTTCGAGCCTCTCCTCATCGAGGGCGAGGCGATCCGGATTCACCCGCTCGTTTGTACCGCCTACAACGCGGACTTCGACGGTGACCAGATGGCCGTTCACGTCCCGCTTTCTGTCGAGGCGCAGATGGAAGCCCGCATGCTCATGCTGGCGACCAACAACATCTTCTCGCCTTCCAGCGGAAAGCCGATCACGAACCCGTCTCAGGACATTCCGCTCGGCTGCTACTACCTGACCCAGAAGCCCCGCGGCGAGGATGCCAACAAGGACAGGCGGATGCCGCTTTTCGCCAATGCCGACGAAGTCGAACTGGCGGTCTCGGAGAAATCCATCCGCACGCACACAAGAATCCGGTTCAAAAATCCGGACTTTGGTCGCCAGACCATCTTTGGCGATCCGGCAAGCAAAATCATCGAGACCACGGCCGGCCGGGTTGTTTTCAACCAGATCTGGCCCGAGGAACTCGGATTTTACAACAAGGTGTGCGGCAAGAAGCAGCTTTCGGACGTCATCTGGCGTTGCTATAAGATCGCCGGGCAGCAGAAGACCGTCGAAACCCTCGACCGTCTCAAGGCGCTGGGCTTCCGCGAAGCCACCAAGGCGGGAATTTCCATCGGTATCACCGACATGATCATCCCGCAGGAAAAATCCCAGCTTCTCGAGAAAGCCTATCGGGAAGTCGCCGAAGTCCAGAAACAATACCTCCGCGGTATCATCACCGACGGCGAGCGCAAGAACAAGGTGCAGGACATCTGGACCCACACGGGCGAAGAAGTCGCCAACGCCCTCTTCCGCACGCTCGACCACAACGACGGACGCCGGGAAATGAACCCCGTGTTCATGATGGTCGATTCCGGTGCCCGCGGCAACCGCACGCAGATCAAGCAGCTTGCGGGGATGCGCGGCCTCATGGCCAAGCCCTCGGGAGAGATCATCGAACAGCCGATCACCGCGAATTTCCGCGAAGGCCTTTCGGTGTTGGAATACTTCATCTCCACGCACGGCGCCCGCAAGGGTCTTGCGGACACCGCGCTCAAGACGGCGGATTCCGGTTACCTCACCCGCAAACTCGTGGACGCGGCGCAGGATGTCATCATCACCATCGACGACTGCCAGACCGCCAACGGCATCGTGGTCCGTCCGATCTACGAAGGGGACGAGGAAGTGGTCAGTCTCTCCACCCGCATCATTGGCCGGGCCAGCTGCGAGACCGTCAAGGATCCTGTGACGGGCACGGTCATTCTCAAGGCCAACCAATTGATTGATGAGGAGACGGCGGCGGCGCTCGAGAAAATCGGGCACGAACAGCTCAAGATCCGCTCGGCTCTCACCTGCGAATCCAAGCGCGGCATCTGTGCGAAGTGCTACGGACGCAACCTCTCCACCGGCAACATGATCAAGCTGGGCGAGGCGGTCGGCATCATTGCCGCCCAGTCCATCGGTGAACCCGGAACCCAGCTTACCATGCGCACGTTCCACGTCGGTGGAACGGCCAGCCAGACATTCAAACAGCCGGTGGTCAAGGCCAAGAACGAAGGCGTTGTCCGATTCAACGAACTCAAGGTTGTTGAAACGAGCGAGGGCACGTATGTCGTTCTCAACAAGAACGGCACGGTCAGCCTCCATGCCGCCGATGGCCGCGAACTCGAAAGCCACAACATCGTTGTGGGATCGGTGATCTCGGTTGCCGACGGGGACACGGTCAAGAAGGGCGAAACCTTCATCCAGTGGGATCCCTACAACGTTCCGATCATCACGGAAAAGGGCGGCCGCGTGGAATTCCGCGACATGATCCCCGGCGTCACGATCCGCAAGGAAGTGGACGAAGCCACCGGGGTCATGGGAACGGTCGTCATTGAACACAAGGAAGATCTTCATCCGCAGATCGTTGTCACGGACGATGCGAAGAACGTGCTTGCCAGCTACTCCATCCCGGCCGGCGCCCATATCGAAGTCAAGGAAGGCTCGAAAATTCCCGCCGGGCAGCGTCTCGCAAGAACTCCCCGCAAAATCGCGAAGACCAAGGACATCACCGGCGGTCTGCCGCGTGTGGCCGAGCTCTTTGAAGCCCGCCGTCCGAAGGATGCCGCGGAAATCGCGAAGATCGACGGTATTGTCGAGATCGGCGGAACAGTTCGCGCCAAGCGCCGCCTCATCGTGACCGACCCGGAGACCAAGGCCGAGGAAGAACATCTCATCCCGCTCAACAAGCACATCATCGTCTTCAAGGGCGACTTTGTGAAAAAAGGACAGCAACTCACCGAAGGACCGGTGGTGCCGCACGAAATTTTGGACGTGTGCGGACCCCAGGAACTCCAGGAGCACCTCCTCAACGAGGTGCAGGAGGTCTACCGGCTCCAGGGTGTCGAAATCAACGACAAGCACATCGAAATCATCGTGCGCCAGATGCTGCGCAAGGTCAAAATCACCGAACCGGGTGATACCGGCCTGCTCTGGGGCGACCAGGTGGACCGTCTGGAATTTGAGGCGGAGAACGAGCGAGTCATCGAGAAAGGCGGCAAACCCGCCGAGGCCAGCCCGGTTCTCCTGGGCATCACCAAGGCCTCCCTCGAGACCGACAGCTTCATTTCCGCGGCATCCTTCCAGGACACCACGCGGGTGTTGACCGAGGCCGCCACACTTGGCAAAGTGGACCGCCTGCGGGGCTTCAAAGAAAACGTCATCATGGGTCATCTCATTCCGGCCGGAACTGGTTTCCAGTCCCACCGCGACACCGAGATCGTTCATTTGGGCGATGCGCTTGATGCCGAGCCGAATCCTGAACCTGAAAAAGCTGCCAGCTAAGCGATACCATGTCCGAAGAAACATCCAACAAACCAAACGTCGAACTCATGACCGAACTGCTCGAAGCCGGCGTGCATTATGGACACCAGACCAAGCGCTGGAATCCCAAGATGCGCGACTACATTCTCGAAGAGAAGAACTCCATCTACATCATTGACCTCGCGCAGACGGTCGACCAGCTCTCGCGTGCCACGGAATTCCTTTCCAACCTCGTCCGCGGGGGAGGGAAAGTCCTCTTCGTGGGAACCAAGAAGCAGGCCCAGGAAGCCGTCCGCGAGGCGGCCACCGCCACGGGACAGCTCTTCGTCAACCAGCGCTGGCTCGGGGGAACGCTCACGAACCTCACCACGATCCGCCGCAGTGTTGCCCGTCTCAAGGAGATCCAGGCCCAGGAAAAATCCCCGGCCTGGTCGAAGATCAACAAGGCGGAAGCCGCTGCGATCCGTCGCGAAGGGGCCAAGCTGTTCCACAACCTCGAAGGAATCGTGGACATGGAAAAGCTGCCCGACGCGCTCGTGGTCATCGACACCCTCCGCGAGGAGATTGCCGTTGCCGAAGCGAACCGCCTGAAGATCCCGATCATTGCCATCGTGGACACGAATTGCGACCCGGAGAAAATCGAGTACCCGATCGCAGGAAACGACGACGCCATCCGCTCGATCCGCGTGATCCTCCAGAAGCTCGTCCAGTCCGTGATCGACGCCCGGGGAACAGGCGCGAAGACCTCTCCTTCCGAGCTGGCCGCCGTCTCAGAATAAACAACAAGTTTTTGTGTTCAGTTTTCGGGGTTCAGCGGGAGCTGTCTTTTCTGAAAACTGAAACACTGAACCACTGAATACTGTCCATGTCAGAAATTTCCGCTTCACTCGTCAAAGAACTCCGCGAAAAAACAAACGCGGGCATGATGGATTGCAAAAAAGCCCTCTCCGAGGCGAAGGGTGACCTTGCCCTGGCCGAGGAAATCCTCCGCAAGAAAGGCATCGCCAGTGCCGGGAAGAAGGCTTCCCGCGCGGCCAAAGAAGGGGCCATCGCCTCCTACATCCACCTTCAGGGCAAGGTTGGAGTGTTGGTGGAGATCAATTGCGAGACCGACTTTGTTGCCAAGAACGACATCTTCCGCGACTTCGTCAAGGATGTGACCCTCCATATCGCCGCCGCCAACCCGCTCTACGTGAGCCGGGAGCAGGTTCCGGAGAAGCTCATCCTGGCGGAACGCGAAATCTACGCGGCCCAGGTCGTGGGCAAGCCCGCGAACATCGTGGACAAGATCGTGGACGGCAAGATCGACAAATTTTACAGCACGATCTGTCTCCTTGAGCAGCCGTTCATCAAAAATCCGGATCTCACCATCAAGGATCTTCTCAGCAGCAAGATTGCGGAGCTCGGCGAGAACATGATCATCCGCCGGTTCACCCGCTACATGGTGGGCGAAGATTTGGGCGAATAGTTTTTCCCGTCTCCGGTTTCCCTGCCCGGGTGGTCGAGGCGCAGGAGAAGGAGGGGATTTTTTTTCAGGAAGAGCCAGTCGGCATCCAGTGTCCGGCTGGCTTCTGTCCATCCGGGACCCTGCTTCAGCACCGTCTGGAGCGTGTCCCATTGTTCGCGGTATTTGAGTCCGTGACTCCAGAGGTGGCCTTCGTATCCGCAGACAACCGGACGACCGAGGAGCATGACCGGGTGGTTGAATTCCGGGTCGATGGCGATGCGGTCGCCGGGGGGGATGGACTGGAGGGCCGTGGCGGTTTCGGCGAGTTCGGACCGTGTGATGAGTTTGTAACCGTGCCTCCCGTCCAAGCCGCCCGCCAGGGAGACGGCTCCCGAGAAGAAGAGGAGGAAGCAGGCGGCGACACGCGTGAAGACGGGCCATTGGGAGAGGATCTCCCAGAGAAAAGGAGCGCAGGCCAGCCAGGCCCAGAGGAAGAGTTTGGTGTTGTCCCATTCCCACGGCGCGAAGCTCACAAAGCAGCAGACCAGAAAAACAAAAAGTCCTGTTCCGGCAAAACAGAGGGCGTCCTTTTTTCTTTTCCAGATGAGAGACCACGCGAGAAGGAGAAGAAGAGGGAGGGAAAACCCGAAATTCCAGATCCAGAACAGCCAGGGCTCCCAACCCTGCATCCAGGGGGCTCCGGAATTTTTCACCAAAAGAAGCCACGATGCGTCTCCCTGCATCCAGCCCGGCACAAGCCGCAGCCCGGAGGAGGCCGAAAAACGACCGGTGACAAAAAACAGCGCCGCCGTTGCCGGAAGAAACGCCGCACCCACGAATGCCAGCAGAGATTTCCGCCGGGGAGGGCATACGAGAAAGGCAACAGCCAGGATGATGCTGAGAAACACGAAGGCATGGGCACTGAACAATGGCATCGTGGCATAGAGAAACCAGGCGACCCATCGTGGCACTCCGGAGCCATTCCCAAAGAAATCCTCACGCCACACACTCAGGAGAAAAAGCCCGCAGGGCAGGGCATAAAGCAACCCCCGCTGGGTCACAAGCATCGTGAGAAAGAAGTTCTTCCAAGCAAGCTCCGCCTGGAAATCGGCAACATGGCCGGTGGAAAAAATCAAAAATCCGGCCAGTCCGCCATTGAACAAAAAGGCGGCAATGGCAAAAGCCCCTCCCCACCGCCAGAGAGCCCAGCCCGCAAGCGCGGCACCGAGGAGCGCGGTCCAGACAAGCCCCTTTTCCACGGGAATTCCCATGCAGAGAAGGAGCGAATTCCAAAGATCCACGCCGAGCGGATAAGTCAGGGGGACTCCCGCAAGAATCGGGCTGGCGGGCCAGAAATCGACTCCTCCGGCCAGATAGCGGATGAGATGCAGGTGGAGGGAGATGTCCCCGAGATTGTTGGGGGAAAGAATCCGCCACTCATCCCCGACCGGGTAGATCAGCCACAGAAACGCCCGCAGGGAGGCCAGACCGAAAAGCGTCAGCAAAAGCACGTCCCAGGCATTCGGCTGCCTGTTCCGAGTGGGATGAATTCCTTTCCACGCAGGGATGCTCAGGAGGAGGCCGGTTGCAAAGGACACCCAGGCGATGCCCGGGGAAAGACCCCCGAGAGGGAAAGCCAGGGCGATGGCGGCACTGACGCTCGTGGCGCTGAAAACCAGAAGGGCACCGGCAGTCTTCATGCGAAAAAAATGCCGTCGGTTGCCGTGTTGCCGACATGCGGAAGAGAAGTTCCGGTTTTTGGAAAAAACTCAGGAGTCATTGCTGTTGCACGTTTTGTTAATTTGATAAAAACTGTTTTCCTTGTAATTTCTCCCAAAAATAAAACAAGTGCCTCCCGAATCATGGACTCCGGTCTCTTGACTGAGTGAGGATAGAATCCCGGTTTCGACACGAAATCAACGACAGAAACACGATGCTCCCCCAAGTCTCCCAAAAACTTCTGGCAACGGTGCTTGCCGCCATTTCACTTCTTGCTCCGATGATGGCAGCGGAGGATCTGGAGCAGGAATTTGCCCAGCCGCCCGCTTCGTTCAGACCCTGGGTCTTTTTCTTTTTTGAAAACGAAGTGATGGATCAACCCGGCATCACGGCGGATCTGGAGGCGCTGGCCTCGGCGGGCGTGGGCGGACTCATCGTGTTTGCCGAGCATCGCGAGGACATGAAGACGGGGAACGTAAAAATGTTCTCCAAAGAATATGACGCCGGGATGCGCCATCTGTTGAAAGAGGCGGATCGTCTCGGGCTGCTGGTGAGCCTGTTCGGTTGTCCCGGATCATCCACCGCAGGCGGACCCTGGAATGCCGTGGAGCATTCGATGAAGCAGTTTGTCTGGAGCGGGACGCGGGTGAACGGGGGAGAAAAGCGGAACATCAAACTCCGGCAGCCGTTCACTGTGGATGGTTACTATCGGGATATTGCAGTCATGGCCTACCCGGTTGCCCCCGGTGACCGACATCCGGCTCCGGAGCCAAAAATTTCGGCTGCGGGCGCGGAGGGAAATCTCAACGAGATGAGGGATGGCGACATGCTCACCTCCACCTTGTTCCGGGGCCGCACGAAACAGGTGCGGCGGGAAATCCGGCTGGATTATCCCGGGCCGGTTGAGGTTGGGCGTTTCTACGTGCATGGCAATCTGTTCAAATACACTGATTCCTTGGACTACGAACTGGAGGTCTCGGAGGACGGAAAAACCTGGAAAAAAGTCGCGGAGGTAACGCAGACCGGAAACAACGGTGTCATCGGAGACTTCCCGGCAGTGACCGCCCGGCATTTCCGCATTCTTGTTTCCACAAAGGTGACGAATTTCTGGATTGCAGAACTCGATCTCCTGCCCCCCGGAGGTCGTCCCCGGTCGTATCCGCAGTTCAACGACTGGGCCACCGCGACGGGCCGCGAAAAGGGAACTTTCGAGAAATTTGCTCCGCTGTTGCTTGGCGGCGACAAGCCGCTGGACCCCGCGCAGGCTGTGGATCTCAGCACGAAGATGCAGCCCGATGGCACGCTGACCTGGGAGGTTCCGACCGGGGAGTGGCTCGTGTTCCGCATGGGATACACCAGCAGCGGGAAAAAGAACCACCCCGCCACCGCCGAAGGCGTCGGGTTCGAGGTGGACAAATTTGACCCGGGGCTGGTCCGTCGGCATTCGGAGGAAGCTCTGAAACGCATGAGCGGTGGAGGTCTCGATATTCCCAGTCTCAGGATGTTCCATGCCGACAGTTGGGAGGCGGGCGGGCAGACATGGTCGGCGAATCTCGCGGATGAGTTCCAACGCCGCAATGGCTACTCCCTGCTCCCGTTTCTGCCCGTGCTCGGCGCGATGCAGGTGGGCGATGCGGACACGACCCGGCGGTTTTTGGAAGACTATCGCAGCACGATCCGGGCGCTGGTGGCCGGGTCGTTTTATGGGGTGATGCGGGATGTCTCGAAGGAACACGGTCTTGCTTTCCTTGCGGAGTCTTCGGCCGGACCGATTCCGCTTCACCGTCCGCTGGACTATTTTGAGTATGTGGACATCCCGGCGGGGGAAGCCTGGTCGTCGGGCAATTTTACTTCCGATGGAAATATCAGCGGCGGCCTGCGGGACGCCGTCTCCGGGTCGCATCTGCTCGGGCGTCCGCTCACTCCGGTCGAGGTCTTCACCAGCAACGCGGGAAACTGGAACATGTCGCCCCGGTTTTTGAAGGCATTCGGAGACAAAATCCTCGCGACGGGGGCCAACCAACTGATGATGCACTGTTACATCCACCAGCCATCCACCGATCCCGCGCCGGGCTGGACGATGAACCACTATGGCACGACGTTGAACCGTCATGTGACGTGGTGGAAGCAGGCAGCACCGTGGCTCCAGTCCGTCGCCCGCAGCCAGTTGATGCTGCGCCAGGGCCGCAGTGTCGTGGATTTCTGCCGCCTCATTGGAGATGACGAGGCGATTGTGAATCCCGACTGGGGGGATCGGCAGATCTTTTGGGATGCTCCTGCGGGCTATGCCAATGACTGGGCCGGTTGCGAAAATCTCCTGAAGCAACTCGGGGTTGAGAACGGGGAGATCGTCGCCTCGTCCGGCGCCGCCCGCTACCGCCTGCTCGTCCTTCCGGAGAGTGACCGGATGACGTTGGCCGCGGTGAAAAAATTGTGCGAGTTGGTCCATGCGGGCGGGGTGATCCTGGGGCCGAAGCCCTCCGCCCGGGAGGGACTGCAAGGCGGGGAAGCGGCAGACAAGGAATTCGCCCGGCTTGTCGGAGAACTGTGGGGGAACGGCTCCCAGCAGGATCACCACGTTGGCAAAGGCCGGGTTCTCTCGGGAATGACCGTGGAGGCCGCACTGGCTTTGCTCGATGTGAAGCCGGATGTCTCGTGGATCACGGAGAACAAAGATCCGAAAATTTTCTGGCATCACCGCACGGATGGAAAGCGGGAGATTTACTTTCTCGCCAATGGAGGCAATGAAACCGTGCGGGCCGCCTTCTCATTCCGCGCGGCTGGCCGTGCTCCGGAAATCTGGGATCCCCAAACCGGCGGAATCCGGCACCCGGCGGTTTTTCGTCTCCGGGAGGGACGGACGGAAATTCCCCTGGAACTCAGCCCGTCCGGGTCTCTCTTTGTCGTCTTTGGTCCGGGTGAGACGGGCGGGCATTTTGAAAGCGTGACACGGGACGGCCAATCGTTGTGGCCGCCGGGCAGGGAGCCGTCCCCGGGGTTTCCGCGTGTCTGGATTCAGCCCGACGGGGGCTTTGTCGTGGAGACCACGCTGGCGGGCGAATATGGGTTCGAAGATTCGCGGGGAAAGACGGTTTCGTGCCGGGTCGCGCCGATTCCCTCTCCGCTTGAGATCGAAGGCCCGTGGCAGGTGAGTTTCGAAGGCGTGGCAAAACCCTCTCCACAGGTTTTCGAGCGCCTTCTCCCCTGGAACACGCATCCCGACCCCGCCGTGCGCTTCTTTTCCGGCACGGGGGAATACCGCGCGGAATTCACGGTTGCTCCCGGATCATTGGGGGGAGACGTGGTCGCGTGGCTCGACCTGGGGGATGTGAGGGAATTGGCGGAAGCCGTCCTCAACGGTCAACCGCTCGGTGTCGCATGGGCTCCGCCATTCCGTCTGGATGTCACCAAGGCCTTGAAGCCGGGAAAAAACGAAGTCGTGATCCGCGCGGTCAACACCTGGGCGAACCGCCTTACCGGCGATGCCGCACTGCCGGAGGCCGAACGGAGCACCTGGACGTCATTCGTTCACTACAAAAAAGGCGACAAGTCGCCCGATTCGGGATTGCTGGGTCCGGTGCGGGTGGAATTCGGGCGCAAAGACCCCCTGGTTTTGGCGAACTAAAGACGGCTTGATGTCGGCTGGCTCAGGGGTGACGAACCCAGATTTCAAAAGCTTGGAACCGACAGGCTTTGGTGTAGCCGCCGGAGTTGAGCATCCGGGAGACCGAGCCCTGGGGGTCAAAATTGTCCGGTCGCGAGAGGACGATGGCATCGGGGAGTTCGGCGGGAATTTCCATCCGGTTCATCGCATATTGGATTTCTCCGGGTTTGTTGGTGCTGGTTTCCACAAGGGGCAGGCCGTAAAAAACTCCCCCGGAGGCATCTGCGACCCACCAGACGACTTTCCCGGCAGTGGACAAGCGAAGCGCCTCCACAACCGCACTCCGATAATCATCATGCCGGTGATAGGGAGCGAATCGGATCAACAGGGATGAGACCAGCAACAACACGAGGAGCGCCCGGCCGGCAAAACGGCCGGTTTTTCTCCAAAGCCCCTGCTGCGCCCAGCGGATGGTGATGGCAAGCGCGAGAATCCAGAAGGGAAATGTCCCGGCCAAGTGCCTCCCCCAGAATGGAAAATCCGCCACCCAGGCGATGAGGAACAGAAGAAATGCGCTCAGCAGGGGCGTGCCGAGTCCCATCAACCAAGCGGGAACCAGTGGAAGCCCGGAGGGGCCGCCGCAGGAATAATCGCCGCCGGGAGCGGGGGGGCAAAAATTCCGCGTCATCCAGGATTTGAAGGCGGAGGAAAAAACAAGGAGGTAAGCGGCAGGAAGGCACAGCAATCCCGGGAGGAAAGGCAGGATTTCCCCCGGAGGGGCGAAACCTTTCAAGATGGCACGCAATTCCTGTCGTGCGGGACCGAATCCCTGAAGCCCGAGAAATTCGTAGCAGGCAAAGAGGATGTTGGCCGGGGTGACGGTCCAGAGCGGGGAGCTCTCTTTTCCGTTCAGGAGGAGGGAAGTGTAATAAAGTCCGAGCAGGGCCAGGGTGACCAGGGTGGAAAAGAGGATCGCTTTTCCAAGCAGGGGATACCGCAACCGGTGCCAGATGCCGTTCATGGTGAGTCCCGCGGCAATGGCAACAAGAGGAACCAACCCGACCATGTTTGCTCCGCTCAAAAGGATGGCTCCCAGGCAGAGGAGCATGCCATCCGGCTCGCTCCGGGCTTTGTTGTAGATGCACCCGAGTGCTCCGGTCATCAGAAGCGCCCCCCCCGCCATCTGCATCAGCGGAGTGCGGGCGTAGTTCATGTGATACCAGACAAAAGGCTGGATCGCGAAAAGAAGGGGAAGCCAGGGAAGGGAAATGTGCCGTCCAACCCGCGCCAGGGAGGCCAGGGCGATCGCCGCCCACAGGAGATTGAGCGAACGCATGGCCAACTCGCCTGTCCCGAACAGCCGGGACCATCCCCAGAAGGAAAACATACCGAAGGGCATGTGGGATTCCGCATTCGAGTCGGCCTTCAGTTCGTTGCAAAACCCGGAAAATGTCTCGTGCCGGGCGTAATCCCATGTTTGAGACTCCAGCATGTCGATGCTGTCCGAACTCAGGGAAACCAACAGCAGAAGAAACCCGATGAGCGCCCAATGGGTGGCGGAAAGAAAGGAAACCGATGGACAACGGAGCACAGGGATTCTGTCTACTCTGTTTCCGTCAAAAAGGGGAGGATGAAAAGGGAGAGGGCTTGGATCGCGCCTTTTTCAGTCAAAAAGAGGACAGGCCGGAAACGGAGTCCCCGCGCGGTCCTTGTCGGACAGAAGCGGTTCTTCCCCGGGGGGGACGGGCCAGGTGATTCCCAGGGTGGGATCGTTCCAGGCCAGGGTGTGCTCGTTTTCCGGTTTGTAATACGCGGTACACTTGTAAAGGAATTGGGCGCGTTCGCTTGTCACGTAAAAGCCATGCGCGAACCCGGGTGGAATCCAGATGCGGCGCTTGTTCTCCGCATTCAAGAAAAACCCCTCCCACTTTCCAAAAGTGGGCGAAGAACGGCGCAGATCGACTGCCACATCAAAGACCTCGCCCTCGACCACCCACACCAGTTTGCCCTGGGGATGGGGTTGCTGATAATGGAGCCCCCGCAGAATCCCCCGCCGCGACAAACTGTGGTTGTCCTGGACAAAGTGCAGGTCGAGCCCAAGATCCCCGAAAACTTTCTCATTCCAGCTCTCCAGAAAAAATCCGCGTTCGTCCCCGAAAACTTTCGGCTCCAGCAAAAGAACCCCGTCGAGGGAAGTGGTGTGGCAGGTCATGCAAAACGGGAAGCGTGGGATGGATTTCCCGATTCGAAAAGCCGAAAATCGATCAGAGGGAAAATGAGGCGGGTTCCCAGGGATCGAGAAAGCCCTTGCATTGTTTGGAATCCACCCTACTTTTTGTCCCAAGGCCCTTTGCGGGGCATGGTAGGTTGCTAGTTGTGTTTCTTTCGGCGCAAGCCGTGAATTCTCAGTGGCGATTTTGAAATCCGGATATCGGAAACAGCCACAATGAACGAGCCTTGAACACCACAACTATGTCAAACAAACTCTATGTCGGGAATCTTTCCTTCGACACCACCGAATCCGATCTCAACGATCTTTTCTCCCAGGCCGGGGCCGTCCGTGAGACGGCGCTGATCAGCGACAAGGCGACAGGCCGCTCCCGCGGTTTTGCCTTTGTCACCATGGCGGACGCTGCCGGTGCCAGCGCCGCTACTTCCAAATTCAATGGGTCCGCCCTCCATGGAAGGAATCTCACGGTCAACGAAGCCAAGGACCGCGAACCCGGCACCGGTGGTGGCGGCGACCGTCGTCCCGCCCGCCGTTTCTGAGAAACTTTTGCGGAAAAACGCCCCGGTTCACGCCGGGGCGTTTTTTTTGGACGGAAAGAGCGGGGTTGTGTGAGGAATGTCCGTTTTCCTTTCGGTGTTCCCGGCGGATCAATCGCAATCAAGCGTTCTGAATCAGTGCCGGGCAGGCACCTGATGGCGTGCCATGTGACACGATGGCATTCTGGTATGAAATCAAAGGGAAAATGCACTCTTTTTAACGCTTTTCTGTTTTCATCGTCCGGTTTGTCGGCATAGGCTCGGGCGGTGAATTTGAAACAGGCTGATTCCGTCGGAGATCCTGTGGAGGGGCCGCCCGTTTCTTCTCTTCCCCGGTGGAGGCCGGTTGCTTTGATGTTGCCGGCTTCCGTGTTGCGACCACGTGTGCTTGTGGCGGTGGGCGTGTTGCCGCAGGTGCTTCTTTTCGTGCTCAATTGGCAGGCCTGGGATCTGGCCCGGGGTGAGATGAACGCTGGGGAACGGGCGGTGGCGCTGGTCATTCTTTGTCTGGAGATACTGTCAATCCTTGTTCCGATCGGGTTGGCGGGTTGGCTCTTTCTGAAAAAAACGTCTTTTTCGCGTGTTCAAGGAGTTCTGCCGGTGGCTGCGGGAACGATATATCTTGCCGCTGTGTTTGTTTTGTCCTCACGGGCCATTCCAGATGCGGTGGCGGATTGGATGTTGCCTCCCGGCCGCTGGATGGGCAGTCAATTTGCATTGGTCGTGCCAGTTATGCTGTTCGGGGCATTGCGATTGCTTTGTCCGGATGAGGTCGATGGTGGGGATCGACACGGCGGATGGAGGAACCCCCTGGCGCTGGCGATCATTCTGCTTGCGGGGTCGCTCGGGTATCTTTTTGCTTTTGCTTTCTTCGGGGTGTTTTTCTTCAGTTTTTTCACACCCCGCCCTCTTTTTGAAATATTGATGCCGGCCGGCTACATGGGGTTGTCCATTTTGGCGGCGGCTGCGGTCATGCGCCTGTGTATCGGGGTCTATCTCTGGGTGAGGGCAAAGAGTTTGTCGAAGCTCATGATGCTTTGCTTTTTTGTGGCATGGCTTTTCCCTTTGGCCGGGTTGCTGTTGAATGCGGGCATTCCGTTCCCGGCAGATTTTCAGATGCCCGCGATTTATGTGTTGGCAGTGGCGAACGGGCTGGTTGTGATGGTGCCGAATTTCGCCGCGATTTTTTGGCAGCGGGTGGTCTGGTTGCTGCAATGCTTGTTCTTTCCGTTCACGGTGTATTTTTTCGCGGTCTTTCTTCCCGTGCTGCCCCTGGCACCTTTGGGGATGCTGTGCTTCGGATTGGGGCTTTTCCTCTATGTGCCGTCCCTTCTCTTCCTGCTGCACGGGTATCGAATATTGGATGGTTTCCATTTGGCGGTTCGTGATGGAAGGCGACTGCCACTTTTGATGGCCGGGGTGGTTGCTGTTCTGGCCTGGCCGGTGGGTTATACGGTGTCGGCCCGCATGGACAGGGCCGGTTTGCACAGCGCTCTCGATTATCTCCAGTATCCGGACTACGCTCGGGATGCAAAATTTTCGGGCAGGTTGACAGAGTTGCATTCCGCTCTTCTTCACTTGCGGGATTTCAAAGAAGGTCTCTACCTGCCTTATCTTTCGGAGTATTACAACTGGCTTGTTTTTGATGGAATGGTGCTGCCGAAAAGTCGGTTGAATGATACCTATGCCGCCTTTTTCGGCGGGCCGTTGCCCAAGTCGACGCTCAAATTGCCGATGGACTGGTTTGCGACCAGAAATGCACGGGGAACTGTGACAGAGAACCTGAACGGCACCGATGGGGACAGGCCCACGACCAATGCCGTTCTCCGGCATTCCGAAGTCAAAACCGTCACGGAGGGGGGAGTCAGGCGCTCCCGTCTTTCCCTGACGGTGTTCAATCCGACATCTGCTGTGACCGAATACCAGACATTGATCCGGGTGCCTCCGGGCGCGGTGGTTTCCGGACTGTCTCTTTTGATCGGCACGGACAACGTTCCCGGCCGGCTTTTTGAAAAACGGGCGGCGATGTGGGTCTATCAGAAAATCACCGAGGCGCGACCGATTCCGAAAGATCCTGCCATTTTGCGATTTGTTGGCCAGGGAATCGCAGAGTTGCGGGTTTATCCCGTGGCGTCCGGAGAGGAACGGCGTGTGGAAGTGGAATTCCTGACTCCGCAAAGCTGGGTGCCGGATTTTGGCGCGGGTTTGGAGGAAATCGATTTCAAGGCGGGTTCTCAGTCGCTCATCGCCTCGGATGCCGGGTGCTTTTCTCTGGTGTTACCGGAGGAGATTGTTCGAGGACTTCCTTCCTTGAATCGCACTCCCCGCCTGCATTTTCTCGTGGATTGCTCGAAGGCCTCTCAATTCCGGGATGTTCGCAAGCTGAAGGAGGCGATGGTCCGTGCAGCCCGAACATGCCCGGCAGCAAAATTTGCCAGGATTACCTTTGTGAATTTTGAAACGGGGAGTTTCCGGAACGGAGAGAGGGTGCCTGTGGAAAATTTGGATCGTCTTGCCATTGATGATTTTGCTCTGCCTGACTTCCGGGGAGGGTTCCTCCCGACTCCGGCAATCAAGCAAGTGCTTTGGCAGGACCATCTGGAAATGGCAGAGGGGAAAGAACATGCGCTGCGAGAGTATCCACGGATTGTCGTTTTGCAGGGTTCTTCCCAAGTTCCACTGTCCGAGCAGAATCCCAATCTTCCGGAGTTTTCCAGGCTGTTGCCGGATCTTCCAGGGTATTGGGTCCTCAAGCCGGGAGTTGAGCAACCTGTTTTTGTGGGATTTTGCGGGGAATCCCAGGAACCGGCACAGGTGCCGGTGACGATCATCCGGGCGGACAGGGTCTGCTTTGCCGCTCCAGCGGGACGGTCCGTTTGTTATTCGAGCGTGGGGGAGGAATCTCCGGTTCCCGGGAGTTTGGGTGTTTATCAACCATTGACCGGAGAGTTTGCCGTTTTTAAAAATTCGATGAAATCATCCGCAGAGTATGCACGGGCACTTGTGCCGTGGAGTCTGGAAATGTCACGGATTTTTGAGCCGTCGCAAAACCGGGGAAATGAACCGTTGAAACGTCTGGTCAAACTTTGCCGCGCGATGGGAACGCTGGTGCCTTCGCTGGCTTACATGGTTGTCGAGGATACCTCACAATGGAAAATGTTGGAGCAAACGGAGAAGAAAACGCTCAATGGGCATGAGGCATTGGGATTGTCTGAAAATACTCCGGAACCTGGCACGCTCGCACTGGTCATCCTGGGACTGGCGCTGGTTTTTGGCCGCTCGCTCCCAGCCCGGTTCTTTCAGTGATTTTTCCGGGGTCGGATCGGCTTTTTGCATCGGAATTCCCTTTTTGTGCCGATGTTTCGCTGGGCGGAGAGGAGTTTTCTCACTTGAATTGCTTGAAATAAGAAATACACTTCATGTTTTAAGTTTTCATGATTTGTTCCTCAACGGTCGGCTTTCCGGATGGGTGCACCGGGAGACGAAGTGCCATCCGAATGACGGGGTGTTGGCGGTCACACGGGATGTGGTTCCAGGGATCACAACCCGGGAACAATACATTCGTTTTCAAGAAAACATGACTGCCGGAACAGGCGTTTTCCATGGCTGCCCCGGGTTCTTCGGTGCAGAGTCATTTTCCGGATGAAAAACCCACCGCGTAAAATCCGGGAGCCGTCCGTCCGGGGGCTTTTTTGGAGTGTTTTGTGGGCGGTGCTGCTGGCGACCGGGGCCGCTGTGGCCGTGGAAAAAGAAGCATCCCACAGGCTGCCGAACATCATCGTCATTCTTACCGATGACCAGGGATATGCGGACCTCGGGGTGCAGGGGCGGCTCCAGGATGTGAGGACTCCGAACGTCGATGCGCTGGCCGGGCGCGGAGCCCGTTTCACTTCCGGATATGTCACCGCCCCTGTCTGCGGGCCGTCGCGGGCCGGGTTGCTTTCCGGGCAATATCAGGAACGCTTCGGGGTCTATGACAACGAGGATTTGCCCTTCAGGTATTCGGGCACTCCGTTGCCGGAGCGGTTGCGTGCTTCCGGTTACCGGACGGGCATGGTTGGCAAACTGCATCTGCCGATCAACGGCGACAAGGGAGAGGATCCCCGCCTGTGGGGGTTCGACGAATATTTCATGAAGCACGGGCAGTTCCAGATTGCCCCGAACAAATATCTGTCGGCGTATCCTCCCGGTGGCGGGGTTTTGCCGGAGGCGCGGTGGATGGAGGTGGAGGGGTATCGAACGGATGTCCACACGCAGGCGGCTTTGCAATTTATCGAGCGCAACAAAGACCGGCCGTTTTTCCTCTCTGTGGCCTATTTTGCGCCGCACACCCCGCTGGAAGCTCCTGCAAAGTATCTGGACCGGTTTCCCGCCGCGATCCCCGAGGCCCGTCGCTACGCGCTTGCGATGCTGGCGGCGATCGATGACGGAGTCGGATGCATCGTGGAGAAGCTCCGGGAGATCGGGGCGGATGAAAAGACACTGGTCTTTTTTGTCAGCGACAACGGCGCTCCCCAGAAGTGCGCCGACCGGACCCTGCCGGTCGCCCGCCTGGGCCTGGAGGAGTGGAATGGTTCGGAAAATACCCCGCTGCGGGGGGAAAAAACGATGTTGTCGGAGGGCGGGATTCGTGTGCCATTTGTTGTTGCCTGGCCGGGAGTGATTTCTCCCGGGCAGGTGATTGACACGCCTGTCAGCACGCTCGACATCGCGGCAACGGTTCTGACCCTGGCGGGGGCCGATACCCGGGATTTGGACGGGGTGGATCTTTTGCCGCTCCTCACTGGCGTTGCAAAGGACCTGCCGCGGGATGCCCTGTTTTGGGGATTCGGCGGCCAGACCGCCGTGCGCCGGGGAAAATGGAAATTTCTCTCCACCCGGACGAGCGGCGATTTTCTTTTTTCACTCGACGACGATCCGCTCGAAGAGACAAACCGGCTCGCAGAATTCCCCGGGATCGCTGCCGGATTGAAAGTCGAACTGAAAAATTGGCAGGACAGCCTCGGGGAACGGAAACCGGTCCGCCAACCGCAGTTGAATCTCGAAAAAAAGCTCTTTCACCATCACTTCGGAGCGTTGGAAGCAGGGCAAAACTGAACTTTTTTCCTCTCGGGAGAGGAACGAGCGCAGGGGAGGGGATTTTTCCGCGCAACTTTTCTTTGAACAAAAAGTTAAATTATCTCATTGTTAATTATCCCCATGAATCGTCATACCCGCGTTTTTCTTGTCGCCACTCTCTGTGCCATGGCTCCGGTGTTCTGCGGCGAAGCCCCTGCTCCGCAGTTTGTTCCCCCGATGGATACCCCGCGGGACCGGTTGTTCAATGAGGGCTGGTTTTTTCACCGGGGAGATGTCGAAGGCGCACAGGAGGTGAATTTTAATGACTCCGGATGGCGGAAGGTGGATGTGCCGCACGATTGGAGCATCGAGCCAATTCCGGCGGACGAGGAAGAGCTTCCGGTAGTGAAGCCGATTTCCGGGGAGTGGCGCTACACGTTGGGCGATTCCGGCGGATATGCGGCGGTGGGTTTTGATGATTCCGGGTGGAAGACGATGGCGTTGCCCGGTGTGATTCCCGGTTCCAAGCCCGGTGAGTATTACTGGTTCCGGAAGGAAATCGAAATCCCGGCGGACATGAAGGGAAAGGATGTGATTTTCGATCTGGGCTGCATTGATGACTGCGATGAGTTTTATGTGAATGGCCAAAAGGTCGGGGACACCGGGGTGATGCCCAAGAACCAGCCGCAGGGGAATTGCACGCCGGCCTTCAAGGAACACCGTCGCTATACGGTGTCTTCAAAACTTTTGAAGCCCGGGAAAAACCTGGTCGCGATCTGTGTTTACAACAACAAGCGCGATGCCGGGTTTCTGGCGGCCAAGGATGGGGATGCGAAGGCGGAGGTTTTCGGGCCGTTCAGCAGCCAGGCGCTTGGAGGAACCCACAGCGGGTTCACCGTGGGCGGCACCGGGTGGTATCGCAAGCATTTCACGGTGGATGCGGCTGATGCCGGCAAGCACTTTGAGATCCTGTTCGGTGGGATCTACATGAACAGCGATGTCTGGATCAATGGACATCATCTGGGATTCCATCCCTACGGTTACAGCAGCATCTACTACGACCTGACGCCGTTCCTCAATTTTGGAGGAGCCAACGTTCTGGCGGTTCGCGTTCGGAATGAAGGCATCACCAGCCGTTGGTATCCCGGCAGCGGGATTTACCGCAATGTGTGGCTTACCAAAACCGACCCGACACACCTGCGCCGTTGGGGTGTCCAGATCCGGACACCCGAAGCCGACGAAAAGACCAGCAGGGTGGTCCTGGACATGGAAACCGAGGGCGACAGCAAGGGATGTGAACTGCGGGTCCAGTTGCTCGATGCAAAAGGGAAGACGGTTTCCGAAGGGACTGCCAAGGTGGAAAATGGCAAGGCGCCGTTGACCCTCACTGTTTCTCATCCGGAGCTTTGGTCGGTGGAGCATCCGTATCTTTACACGGCGAAAGTCGATTTGCTCCGCGGCAAGGAGGTTTTGGATTCTGTGACGGAACCTTTTGGCATCCGGACCATCGAGTATTCCGTGGACAAGGGATTCTTGCTGAATGGCAGGCCGGTGGACATGTGGGGAGGCTGCCTCCATCACGACAATGGTCTGCTGGGATCGGCTGCATACGACCGCGCGGAGTATCGCAAGCTCGAGATCATGAAGCAAAACGGGTACAACGCCGTGCGTGCTTCGCACAATCCCATGAGCGACGCATTTTATGACGCCTGCGACCGTCTCGGACTGCTGGTCATGGACGAGGTCTTCGACCAGTGGCATGTCCACAAAACCCCGCAGGACTACGGCGGTGAGACATTCGAGAAATGGAATGCCAAGGACATCGAACTGTGGCTGCGGCGGACCCGGAACCACCCGAGCATCGTCATCCGAAGCCTCGGCAACGAAATTGGCAACCGCGAAAAAAGCGAGGATGAACTGGCCGGCATTCTCGCCGGCCTGAAGAAGGAAGTCGCCAAGTGGGATCCCACGCGCCCCGTGACCGGTGGGACCGCGCAGGCCTTTGACAATCACAAATACCTCGGTCTTTATGACGTGAAGGGCTACAACTACCGGCAGGACAAGATCGAAGAAAATCACAAGCTCTTTCCGGATTGGAATGTGATTTGCACGGAGTCCTTCCCCAGCGGCAACGGCCAGTTGGAGACATGGAATTTCGTGAACGACCGCCCCTGGGTGAGCGGGTCGTTTGTCTGGAGCGCCTTTGAATACATCGGGGAAAGCTGGTCGGGACAGGTCGTGCTGAACGGGCAGAGCCAAGGCTGGCCGTCGTATGCGGCTGCCTGCGGGCTCATCGACATCACCGGAATTCCCAAGGGCGGTCAGCTTTATCGCAATGTCATCAATGGGGCCAGCGACATGGAAATTCTCGTTCTGGAGCCGCCACCGGCCGGGCGTTCCTACCAGAACAAGCCGTGGTCCTGGCCGAATGAATATCCTTACTGGGGCTGGGAGGGCTTCGATGGCCAGCCGATGGAAGTCAAGGTGGTGAGCCGGGCTCCCGAGGTGCGACTCAAGCTCAACGGAAAGGTCGTTGGCACGGGAACCAATGACAAGAATCGTATCACAAATGTCTTCAAGGTGCCCTATGAACCCGGAGAATTGGTGGCCGAAGGGCTGAAGGACGGCAAGGTGATTTGCAGCAAGACGCTGAAGACTCCGGGAAAACCGGTGGCGCTCCGGTTGACAAGCGACCGCTCGCCGATCACGGCCAACCGGAATGACCTGGCCTTTGTCTCGGTCGAAGTCGTGGATGTCCGGGGGGAACCGGTCAAATCCGGCCATCACAAGGTGCGCTACAAAGTCGAGGGGGAGGGAACGCTGGAAGCCTGCGGCAATGGCTTCCACCAGGACGTTCAGGGGTTCCGCAATGCCGACAATGGCACCACATGGCGCGGGCGCTCCATGGCCATCCTTCGTCCGAATGGAACCCCGGGGGAAATCCGGCTGACCGTGGAATCCGATGAATTTCCTCCGGCCAGGTTGACCGTGCCTGTTTCCAAACCATGAAGTTCGGCCTGACAGGAATTTTTCTTGTGGCGTCTGTTGTCGCCGCCGAACTCAAGCGCATTTCCCAATGAAAACACACCTCCTGTTTCCCTGCGCCGTCCTCTTTGCCATCGCAGGCCCTGTTCCGGCGGCTCCTCTCCCACAGGACAAACCCAACATTGTCTTTCTGCTCGCCGATGATCTCGGCAATGCGGATGTCGGTTGGCACGGGAGCGACATCAGGACACCGAACCTCGACAAGCTCGCAGCCGGCGGGGCGAAGCTGGAGGATTTTTATGTGTTGCCGGTCTGCACCCCGACTCGGGCCGCATTCCTCACCGGACGCTATCCGATCCGCTATGGACTCCAGATGAACGTGCTGCGCCCGAACTCCCAATACGGGCTGCCGCTGGAGGAACGGACCGTGGCGCAGGCGCTGCGCGAGCTGGGATACACAACGGCGATCTGCGGCAAGTGGCACGTCGGGCACTTTGACCGCGCCTACTGGCCGAATCAACGCGGCTTTGACCATGCCTACGGCCATCTGCAGGGCATCGACTATTTCACCCACAATTCCTATACCAAGAGTGCCGAGCCCGACTGGCGCCGGAACGGAGAACTGATCCAGGAAGAAGGCTACGCCACGGCTCTGGAAGCCCGCGAGGCGGTGAATCTCATCAGGCGGCAGCCCGCCGACAAACCGCTGTTTCTCTATGTGCCGTTCACCGGGGTCCACGGACCGCTGCAGGCTCCCGATGAGGCAAGCGTCTCCGCTTACAGCGGCAAGATCGACGGGCAGCGCGCGGTTCTTGCCGCAGTGATGACCGCGGTGGATGATGGCTGTGGAAAAATCCTTGATGCCCTCAAGGAAACCGGGCGGCTCGACAACACATTCGTTGTGTTTTGCAGCGACAACGGCGGCATCCCTCCGGGTTGCAACCTGCCCTACCGTGCCTTCAAGTCCTCGCTCTACGAGGGCGGCATCCGTTCCTGTGCCATTGCCTCATGGTCCGGCCACATCAAGCCCGGCACCGTGATCAGGGAGCCGCTTCACATCGTGGATCTGTTCCCGACCTTCCTGAAGCTTGCGGGTGGCAGCACCGACCAGAAGCTTCCGCTCGACGGACGGGACATCCTGCCCGTGCTCACCGAAGGCAAGCCGTCTCCGCATGAGGATCTCCTGCTCAATGCCACCGTGCCGGGCGGGGAGGGCGCACTGCGCATGGGCGACTGGAAGATTGTTATCAATGGCAAGGACGGCGTGACCGAGTCCCATGACCTGGAGACCGGCGGGAAGAAAAAATCCGACAAGCCCTCCCGCAAGGAAAGGGGCGGAGAAAAGAAGGTGGAGCTTTTCAACCTGCGTGATGATCCGGGCGAAACGAAAGATCTCGCCGCTTCCCAACCGGAGAAGCTTGCCGAACTGCGCCAGCGTTTCGATGTCTATGAAAAGGCCGCCGTGAAGCCGCTTCAGCTTCAAAAGAAACAGGAGTAAGAATCTTCCATGTTCCGCCCGGCCTTCCTGCTTTTCGCATTTTCCGCAAGTGTCCTGTCGCTTGGTGCCGGGGAACCGTCCAAGACGCCGCCAAACATCATCGTTATTCTCACGGATGACTCGGGGTTCAGCGATCCCGGATGCTATGGGGGGCAGATTGACACCCCGAATATCGACCGCCTTGCCCGCGAGGGCATGCGGTTTTCCAATTTTTACACGGATGGCCGGTGCAGTCCGACGCGGGCGACGCTGCTGACCGGGCGGGATTCCGCATTGGTGGGATTTGGCGCGGGGATGCTGGGAGGCTGGAACAGGGAGTTTCTTTTTCCTGCATACCGTTCGAGACTGTCCGCAGATTATCCCACCCTGCCGGAGTTGTTGAAGGATGGAGGCTATGCGACCGTCATGGCTGGCAAGTGGCATTTGGGGGGCAGTGACATGCGGAACAATCCCAGGCAGCAGGATGCGTGGAAAAAAGCGCATCCGGAAGCGGAGGGCTGGAAGTTCACCCGGGAAGAAGTCGCTGCGGATTATGGAGCGATGCCATCCCAACGCGGATTCGATCAGTTTTTTGGAATGCTCGAAGGGGAAACGGACTTTTTTTATCTTCCGGGGGACAGGCACAAATATCTTGAGGGAAATGTTCCCGCCACGCTGGACTACAACCGCACCTACACGATTGAAGCGCTTGGCAGGACGCAATCCGGTTTTGCCCATGCCGGGGAAACGAGCCCGGCTTTTTACGATACCGATGGCGTGACAGATCGCGCGATGGACATGCTCCAGAAAGTGAAAGGAAAGCCCTTTTTTCTCTACCTGGCCTATCGTGCCCCCCACAGTCCGCTTCAGGCTCCGGCAGAACTTGTCAAAAAATACCTTCCACGTTTTGCCGACATCGCAGAGGCGATGGAGACACGGAAGCAGGGCGTGGTGCGCGAAGGGGTGTTTCCCGCAGGGGCTCCCATTTCAGAGACACCTGAGTTGAAAAAAACCAAGGCCGCCGATCTGGCTCATGCCATGGCCGTGCATGCTGCCATGGTGGAAGTGGTGGATCAAAATGTGGGACGGTTGATGGATTTGCTCAGGCAGGCCGGCCATGCCGGGGATACGGTTGTCTTCTTTCTTTCTGACAACGGGGCAGCCAGTGGAGTGGCGGAAGTTGGAAATGTGCCATACCGCGGTTGCAAGGCGCTCTTGTGGGAGGGTGGCACGCGCACACATTTCATTGCACGATGGCCTGGCAAGATTCCCGCCGGGGGCATCAATCCAACGGTGGCCTGGGTGGGGGATTTGCTTCCAACCTGCCTGCAACTTGCCGGCATGACCTATCCGGCAAGTTTCCAGGAACATCCCCTGTCCCCGCCGGAAGGACGCAGCATTCTGCCGGCTTTGCTTGGAGAGAAAATGCTGCCGCCGGAACATCTCTTCTTCAATGACCGCGGCCAGCAAAGCGTGATTTTTCAGGGCAGATGGAAACTTCTCATCGAACCCGGCTGGTATGTGCAAACCCATGAGAGACCGGGCGTGGAACATGAACTTTACGATCTGCTGGCCGATCCCGCGGAGACCCGCAATGTGGCCTCTGAAAATCCGGACCTCGTCAAACGCCTCGCGGAAGCCAGCGATGCCTGGCAGAAGAAATGCGGCATCGTTGATTATGGGGAAATCCTGAAAATCAAAGACCCTCACTGATACCTCAATGTACATCAAACCCACCCTTGCGTTGCTTCTCCTTGGAAACGGCCTCTTTCCCCTGGCGGGGACGGTTGTTGCTGAGGATCGTCCAAACATCCTGTGGATCAACATGGACGACATTGGCACGGAACTTCCCTGCTATGGCGAGAAGGCCATTCAGACACCGAATATTGACCGCCTTGTTCGTGAGGGAACGAAGTTCGACCGGGCTTTTTTGACCACCTCCGTCTGTTCGCCTTCGCGATCGGCCATGATCACCGGCATGTATCAAACCAGCATCGGAGCCCAGCACCATCGCAGCAGCCGGGGAGCAGGGGTGGAAAAGATCAAACTGCCCGATGGAGTTGAGCCGGTGCCCGCATTGTTCCAGCGTGCAGGCTACTACACCTGCAACGGGGATGATCCGCCGAAGGGAAAAGGCCTGGGAAAAACCGATTACAATTTCGACTGGGACGAGAAGATCTACGATGGCAGTGACTGGTCCGGGCGCAAACCGGGACAGCCATTCTTCGCGCAGATCCAGCTCTGGGGCGGAAAGAACCGGCACATCCCCAAATGGTATCACAACGTGGCCGCCAAGGAGCTTGGAACACTGACTCCTCCGGAAAGCGTGACCCTGCCGCCCTACTATCCGCGCGATCCTGTTCTCCTTGCGGATTGGGCGGAATATCTCGATTGCATCCGGTATTGCGACATGCAACTGGGCCGGATTCTCAAGCGGTTGGAAGACGAAGGAATCCTCGACCAGACCTATATTATCTTCATGGGGGACAACGGCATCAGCCACGCGCGCGGCAAGCAGTTCCTTTATGATGAAGGGATTCGGATGACGTTCATTGTGCGGGGACCCGGCATCCCGCGCGGAGCCGTGAGGGACGATCTTGTCAGCCAGATCGACATGGCGCCGACATCGCTCGCATGGGCGCACATTCCCGTGCCGCCCTGGATGCAGGGCGTCAATATTTTTGCGCCCGGGTATCTGAAGCGGGACGCCGTCTTCGCGGCGCGGGACCGGTGTGACGAGACGATTGACCGCATTCGAAGCGTCCGCACGGAGCAGTTCAAATACATCCGCAATTTTTTCCCGCAGAGACCGATGCTCCAGCCGAATGCCTACAAGGACGACAAGGAAATCCTCAAGCGGCTTCGGGAACTTCACGCGCAGGGGAAACTCGACGCATTGCAGGAAAAACTGCTGTTTGCACCCGAGCGGCCCTCCGAAGAACTCTACGACGTAAAGGCCGATCCTTTTGAGACCGTGAACCTCGCCGCCGATCCGAAACAGGCGGAAACCCTCAAGACTCTCCGCGCCCGGCTCGACCAGTGGATGAAAGAGACCAACGATCAGGGACTGGAGGCGGACAAGGTCTACGACAGCAACATGGCTGCGACCATCGGAAAAATGAAGCCGAATTCCCCCCTGCGCCGGGAAATCGAGGCCAATGTCAAACTCATGAAACAATGGGAGGCGGAAGGCAAATAATCGCCCCTGCACGCCTGCCACATCCATTTCATCCCTCTTCCGACACATCATTCATCATGAAAATCATCCACCCCGTATTGTTCGGTCTCCTTCCACTGGTTTTTTGGGTGTCTGCCGGTCCGGTGTCCGCTGCCGACAGGCCCAACATTGTCTTCATCCTTGCCGACGATCTGGGCTGGGCGGATTTGGGATGCTATGGAAGCACGTTCCACGAGACGCCGAATCTCGACAAGCTCGCGAAACAGGGCATGCGGTTCACGGATGCCTATGCCGCGTGCGCGGTGTGCTCGCCGACGCGCGCCAGCGTCATGACCGGGAAATACCCGGCGCGCCTGCATCTGACCGACTGGCTGCCCGGGTTGCGTGATCGTCCGAGCCAGAAACTCAGCCGGCCGGAGATCGAGAAATTTCTGCCGTTGGAGGAAGTGACGGTTGCGGAAGCTTTGAAGGCAGGAGGCTACAAGACCGGTTTTTTCGGGAAATGGCATCTGGGCGAGGAGCCGGAGGTCTGGCCCGACCATCAGGGGTTTGACCAGAATGTGGGCGGCTGCGGCGAAGGGCATCCCCCTTCGTATTTCAGTCCGTATGGGATTCCCGCCATCACGGACGGACCGAAGGGGGAGTATCTGAACGACCGGTTGACGGATGAGGCCATGAAGTTTCTGGAACGGACAAAAGACGGTCCATTTTTCCTGTATGTGCCTCATTATGCCGTCCACCAGCCCTTGCAGGCGAAAGCGGAGACCGTTCAAAAATACAAGGTAAAGGCGGCCGGGCTCCCTGCGGGCGAAACCTCCGGGGACGATCAAGGAAGTCCCGTCCGGCAGATTCAGAATGAGCCGGTGTATGCCGCGATGGTGGAGAATCTGGATGAAAATGTGGGGCGTCTCCTGAAGAAACTGACGGAACTGGGGCTCGACAGGAACACGGTGGTCTTTTTCACGTCCGACAATGGCGGCCTCGCCAACGGGCGCAACGCGCCGTCCTGCAATCTGCCGCTGCGCATGGGCAAAGGCTGGCCATACGAAGGAGGCATCCGGGAGCCGCTCATTGTGAGGTGGCCGGATGTGACAAAGCCCGACAGCGTCTCGAATGTGCCGGTGACTTCCACGGACTTTTATCCCACGATGCTCCAGATGGCCGGGCTGCCCTTGCAGCCGAAGCAGCATTGCGACGGGGAAAGCCTGGTGCCCGTGCTGAAGGGCGGCACCCTGCCGGAGCGGCCGCTTTTTTGGCACTATCCGCATTACCACGGTTCCGGTTCCCAGCCGAACGGTGCCGTGCGTCTGGGGGATTTCAAGCTCATCGAATGGTACGAGGATATGCGCACCGAACTTTACAATTTGAAGGAGGACATCAGGGAAAAGAACGATCTTTCCGCAAAGATGCCGGAGAAAACCGCCGAACTTCTCGGCCTGCTGCATCGCTGGCGGGAGGAAGTGAAAGCGCAAATGCCGACGCCAAATCCGAAATACAATCCCCAAGCCACTTCTTCCAAGAAAAAGAAAAAACGAGCGGGTCCGTCCGGGACGGATGAGCCGTCTGGAGATGGCGGGGAGTAGGATGAATACGCACTCCTCCGCAGCAGGGGCATCCTTGTCTTGCTGGATCTCACCACCGGGAAGCGGGTCAATTGGCGCGAGGTTTGGGGGCTGCCCTTCAGATCTTGGCGGACCCGGAGGAATTTTCGACCCCGTCACCGTTCGAATCGAAGGGGCCATGCGTAAAAACGACCAGAGAAGAGTCCTCAGGATTGACTTGGCATCGTAGGGATGCAGCATGATTCGATGTCCGAAATTTCGGATTATTCGACCAATGGGCTTCTCCAAATATCCCGATGCACTGAGTTCCCCTGAGAAAACCCCGGTCATCCGCGAAGGGGACATCGAGGAATCTTTTATCGGCAGACTGGAAGGCCTCAAATACACCATTCATGCCGTCGAAAAGAAGATGTTCCGGGAGATACTTGGTGCGTTCCTAGATCGCTACGAGTTTGTTTTTCCCAAAGTTCTGGGGAATGCCCGGTCCGCTAAAGTCCAACCGGCGGCCCCAGTGGCACCAGCTAAGGCTGCGGCAAAGACAGCGAAGAAGACCGCGCCGAAAGCACCAACAACTGCCCCGACGCCATGAACGACTTGATTCTCTACACCACCGAAGACGGGCGCAGCCAGATCAAGCTCCGGGCCAAAGACGAAACCGTCTGGCTGACGCAACGGGAGATGTCCCAGCTCTTTGACGTGAGCACCGACAACGTGGGGTTGCACCTCAAGAACATCTTCGCGGACGGAGAGCTCGACGAGAATTCAGTTACCGAGGAATCCTCGGTAACTGCCGCCGACGGCAAAAACTACCTCACCAAGCTCTACAACCTCGACGCCATTCTGGCCGTGGGCTACCGGGTGCGCTCGCCGCGTGGGGTGCAGTTCCGCCGCTGGGCCTCCACCATCCTGAAGGAATACCTGACCAAGGGCTTCGTAATGGACGACGAGCGCCTGAAGAACCCGGATGGCCGCCCGGACTACTTCGACGAGATGCTGGAGCGCATCCGGGACATCCGGGCCTCCGAGAAGCGCTTTTACCAGAAAGTGCGCGACCTCTTTGCCCTGAGCAGCGACTACGACAAGACCGACAAGGCCACGCAGGTCTTCTTTGCCACAGTGCAGAACCTACTCATCTTCGCCGTGACGCGGAAAACGGCTGCCGAACTCATCACCGCCCGCGCCAATCCCGCCGATCCGCATTTCGGCCTGCTCGCGTGGAAGGGCGACAAGGTGCGCAAGGCGGACATCGTCGTGGCCAAAAACTACCTCACCGAGGACGAGATCGACACCCTGAACCGGCTGGTGGTCATCTTCCTGGAAACCGCCGAACTGCGGGCCAAGAGCAAGCAGGAGACGCGCATGGCTTTCTGGAAGGGGAACGTGGACCAGATCATCACCTCCAACGGCTTCCCGCTGCTGGCTCACGCAGGCTCGATCAGCCATGAACAAATGGAAGTCAAAACGAGCGAACTCTATCTCGACTACGAGCTACGCAGGAAGACCCAAGAAGCTCAGGCCGCCGATCAAGAAGACGAAACCGACCTCAAAGCGCTCGAAACCAAGATCAAACGCCGCCCGAAGAAATGAACGCACTTGGCAAAAAATCGGAAGGTAGAGGATTGAGCGGCGAACCGACAATCACACGGCATGGAGCCGAATTTCACCTTCCGACGCTTGGAGATTAGCGAGAGCCTGCCAAAACCGCAAAACCAAATTTGACGACCACTGCCTTTCCCTGATGACCGACACCAACCAAAAACAACTGGGCAACACCCTCTGGAGCATCGCCGACCAACTGCGCGGGGTGATGGATGCGGATGACTTCCGCGACTACATGCTGTCCTTCCTCTTCCTGCGCTACCTCTCGGACAACTACGAGACGGCGGCGAAGAAGGAACTCGGCAAGGATTACCCCGATGGGGGCGGCTTGAGAGCCGTTCTTTCACTAAAAATCCCATCGAACCTTTTTCGTGGCGTCACGAAAATGGTCGGGGCAGCCAATTCATCCATGCCAATGCCATGAACGACCTCATCCTCTACACGACCGAAGACGGACGCAGCCAGATCAAGCTACGGGCCAAGGACGAAACCCTCTGGCTGACGCAGCGGGAGGTGGCCCAGCTCTTTGACGTGAGCACGGACAACGTGGGGCTTCATCTCAAGAACATCTTCGAGGACGGGGAGTTGAGCCGGGAGGCAGCTACCGAGGAATCCTCGGCAGCTCGGACATCGGGGCGAAACGAGTCTCTAGGACTGAAATACCATGAGCAAGAAGATCATCATCATCGCCGGACCCAACGGCGCTGGTAAAACCACCTTTGCCCGTTCGTTTTTGCCCGAAGAGGCGCAGTGTCCGCGCTTCATCAATGCGGACTTGATTGCGGCAGGACTGGCTCCCTTTGCTCCTGAATCTGCCGCACTCAAGGCGGGGCGCTTGATGCTTGAGGAGATGGCGGCCTGCGTTCGCAAGGGTGAGAGTTTCTCCTTTGAGACGACACTCGCCGGATTGGGCTATCGGACTTCGATCAGGCAGTGGCGCGGGCAAGGCTACCATGTGAGCCTGTTTTTTCTGTGTCTGCCCGACGCAGAGACGGCGATTGCGCGGGTTGCGGAGCGGGTGCGGCAGGGCGGGCACGACATCCCGGAGTCGGTGATTCGCCGGCGGTTTGAGGCCGGATTGCGTCATTTTGAGACTACCTACAAATCCGTGGTCGATACTTGGGCGAAATACGATAATGTGGGTGAGAAACCCGTGCTTTTGGAATGGGGAGAAAACGAATGAAAACCAAAGACATCCGCGAAGCCAAAGACAGCGATCTGCGCACCTCCATGGCCGCCCTGCAACGTGCCGCCTTGGCAGCCCGCAAAACGGCCATCCAGACAAACACCGGAATCGTGATCCAAAGGAACGGGAAGCTGGTGCGCATTCCAGCAGCCGAACTGCTCCAATCCACTGTGGTTCGGGAAGACTCATGACCGACACCAACCACAAGCAACTGGGCAACACCCTCTGGAGCATCGCCGACCAACTGCGCGGGGCGATGGATGCGCACTCCTCCGCAGCAGGGGCATCCTTGTCTTGTTGGATTGTTACGCATGGGCTGGAAGTCCATGGCACGAAATTCTTTTACCCAAAAGCGACGACAGGGGCTGCGGAAGCGCGGAGCCGCTGTCTGGGCCGGTGCAAATAGCGGCCCGGGCAAGTGCAGCCTGCCCCGGTGTGGTGGCAGTCGCATTCCGGGTGTGTGCGGCGAACTCCTGGGGACCGGCAGACACCCTCCGGGGCGATGCGTGTCGCCATCTGGGTGCGTGCGAGTTGGTGTCTGTGTGTGTGCGGCTGCTCGCCGGGTATTGGCGACCTGCCCGGGTCGCTGCAAGGAAGCCTCTGGGTTGGTGCGCGTGGCGCTCTGGGGAAGTGCAGGTTGCCTCTGGGGGAGGCCTGTTCCCGGGGTGGGCAGAAAAAAACACACCCTGGGGCAGGGCAAACGCAGAGAAATTCCTTCCCTTGAAAAGGCAGAATCTCCACCGCACGAACCGCATTTGCCGGGGAACACACGCGTCCCGCCGCCCCGTTTTTTCGGCCTCCCGCCAAAAAACAAACACAGGACCGGGATGCTCCCCGGAAGATCCTCCCCATCAGGAGACGAAACTTTTTTGGGGAAACTCTTGAAAAACCGGACTTTGCGTCGGCGCACGAGCTATCGAGTCAATATTGTTCTTGGCAGCGCTCCGAAGACGGCACAGAACCTGCTGTTCCATATACCGCATACCAAAACAACAAAAACGACCCATGAACGATCGAGACCAACGCCGTTACGACCGCCTCACCCGCATCCAGACCTTCGGCCGCGATAATGCCGCCGACTTCGTCCCCACCGGAAAAGCCGCCGGGCTTTTCGCCGCCATCGACACCAGTATTGCCGCTCTGGACGACGCCAAAGCCGGGCAGATCCCGGGACGTGTCAGCAAAGAGACGCTTCTCGATTCCCTGGTTCTGGACTTCAAGAATATCGCCCGCACCGCCCGCGCCATTGCCCTCACCGAAAACGGCTTCGACGTTCCCTGCCGCATTCCGAACAACCCCTCCGAGATCGCCATTGCCTCCCATGCCGATGCCCTGCTCCTCCTCCTTGAGGATCAGTCCACCGACAGTCCGGAGACCAAGACCGCCAAAGCCGCCCTCCGCGCCCGCTTCATCACCTACGAACTCCCTGCCGACTTTGTCGCCGATCTCCGCGCCGACCGCGAAGCCCTCCGGGAAACCAACCGGCACAACCAGGGAGAGACTCAGGAAGGGGTCGAAAATACCAAGCGCATCGGCGACCTCCTCGCCAAAGCCTCCAGGCTTGTTCAGGAACTCGACGCCCTCATCAAAAACAAATACACCCGCGACACCGCCAAACTCGCCGCCTGGCGCACCGCCAGCCACGTCGAACGCACCCCCCAACGCGAAAAAAACACCCCACCTCCCGCTCCCACTGCATAAATTTTGACAAGGATGAACAAGATGAACCGGATGGGTTCGCAGCGAATGCTCGGCGGGCGCTGAGAAAAGCCGCTTTTCGGGGTTCGCTGTTCACACATCCCCTTCGTCGTAAGCATGGGCATCCTGCCCATGCCTTGCGGATTGCGCCAGAGACTCCCTATGGCTACCAACAAAATCCCGTGCATGTTTGCACATCTAATCGATATCCCGGAGCAAATCCGCCCAAGAACATCCCAAAGCGCTTTTGATCTTCTGTAAAACGTCGATTCCGGGGTTCGCCGTGCCGGCTTCGATGCGTTGCACATGTCGCCGGTCTATTTCCGCAAAACCGGCAAGGTCTTCCTGAGTCAGTTTCCGTTTCTGTCGAATGCGGCAAACATTCCTTCCAAGAGCAACTCTGGGACGCAATAACACCTGGACATGGTGTCCTCTCAAACATCAAACGTGAGCGGACTGATTGTCGCTTTCTTTTTCTTGACACTTTTGATTGATCCGACAACCATTCACGCGCCATGAAGCACCTCCTCTCCCTCTCCGCCGGGCTTCTTGTCTCTGCTTCCCTGGCCTCCGCCCTGACCTTCCCGGAATGGCAGACGGAAGTGTTCAGCGCCGGGGAGCTTGCCGACCCTGCTATTTCCGGAGCCAACGCGGACCCGGATGGAGACGGGAACCAGAATCTCCTCGAATACGCCTTCGGGCTGAACCCCCACGTTTCCGATCAGGCTGGCAGCTTCCCCGCCACCGCCTCCAACGGGCTCTCCCTCACCCACCCCGAACGTGTCGCGGCAAGCGACCTCCTCTACCACTTCGAGGAATCCACCCCCGACTTGCAGAACTGGATCACCCCCAACGTCACCAACCGGACGGTCCTCTCCGATGACGGGGTGCTCCGCCTGGTCTCGGTCGACAATCCGAACGCCCCCGCCACCTTCGACAGATGGTTCAACCGCCTGCACCTCTTCGTTTCCCCCGGTGCCGTGGAAGATCTCTTCGCCCCCTCCCGGCCCACGGCCACACTGGAAGTCCCATTGGCCGTCGTCCTGGGCTGGAATGACAACACCAGAATAGAAGACGGCTTTTCCATCGAACGCCGGACCGGCATCGGCGGCGCATGGACGACCATCGGCACCACCCACGCCGACACCAACACCTTCGAGGACATCAATATCGTTGGCAGCACGGAATACGCCTACCGCATCAGCGCCCTCCAGGGCCCCGATGCCTCGGAGAGCTCCGAAGAAATCACCATCACCACCCCCCTCGACACCGATCAGGACGGCATCCCCGACGACATGGAAGCCACCTACAACACCGACCCCCTGCTCTTTTCCAGCGGAAACAACGGCACCTCCGACGGCTGGTGGGTGAGTTACGGACTCGATCCCTTCAGCGACACGATCACGGACACCGACGGCGACGGACGCAGCGACGCACAGGAATTCCTCGACGGCACCGACCCGCTGGTGGTCGATACGAACCCCCATGCCGGACAACCGGCACCGCTCGCACCCGGCAATCTGTCGCTCGAAACTCTGGAAAACGGACACAACACTCTCACCTGGGTCAACAACAGCTCCGCCAATGGAATCATCGTCGAGCGCACGGGGGACAACGCAAACTGGCAGACCATCGGGGTCGTCCCCGGCACCCAAACGACTTTCACCGACGCCACCGCCCACCCCTCCACCGTCTATTTCTACCGGGTCGCAGCCTTCAATTGAAAAACATGAGGCGCTTTTTCTCCATTGCAGGTATGGTTTTGCTCATGGCAGGCATCCCCCTCCAAGCCGAAACCAAATCCCCCTACAGTGAATTGATTGCCACCCTGCCCGACGAGGATTCCGATGGGGATGGACTGACCAATGCGGAAGAGGGAATCTCGGAAACCAATCCGACCAACCCCGACTGCGACGGGGACGGAGTTCTCGATGGAGCGGACGGCTGGGCATGGGAACCAGCTCTCAGTCCTCCCCGGTTGCCAGAAGTTCAATATGCGGTCATTGATCTGGATCCGGTGGCAGGAAGCTATACTTATTCATCCATGATTGGATTAAGTGATGACAACACTGTGTTATTTGCGGGATCAGATGAAAACTCTCTCAACTGCTCGTATGATTATCTCTACGCCATCGGGCATTCTTGGAACCCCATCCGGGGGACTGTTTCCCTAGATTTCTGCCCTCACTCCATCAGCCGCAGCGGGCAATATGTCTGCGGCGAAAAATACGCTTTCAAGGATGATGGATGGGGCTTGGGCAATCTTATTCGTGACTACTCTGCTCCGGTCAAGCTTTACAAAAAGGATTTGTGGAGCGGGGCAAAGATCCCTCTTTCTTGGACAAAATACGGATTCCCGGGATTAAATGGAGAACCTAACCCGGATTTTGATGAAGAAGATGCCTCTGCAACATCTGTAAACTCATCTGGAACAACAGTGGGATATTTTATCGATTGGCGCCGAGAAGCACACCCCTATCCTTCTGATCCCAACCATATGGCGATGAATTGGTGGGGCATTTCCTGCTCAGGATTTGACTTCACAGCAAACACCTGCCTTGATGGATATGCGCGGCTGAGCCGCACTATTACCTTTGAGGAACCAACAGGGAGTGCCGGACCAATTTTTATTGCAGATGAACTCTCTGATGACGGTGTGGCTGCAGGAAGAGCCAGCTTCACAAAACCAAGTTCCTTGTCTCCTTCTGGGCTTTCCGGTTCTAGCAATTTTTTTACAACCGACATACGATTTGCTGCGATTCATCACCCTCCCTCAACAATTCAAGTTCTCCTCCCTGAGATGAGTTCGGAGTTTCCTATATATTCGACAGCTGTTGGTTTGAACTCGGCGGTTCCAAAAAGAGGCGTCATCAGTTCTCATTTTACAAATGGAATCACCACCCCAAAACTCTGGCTCTTCTCCGGCACCAACGCTCCCGCCGAATACCCCATCGCCCGAGGCCCCGGCGGACAGGCGATATCTTTGACCAGCTACCCCTACGACATCAACGACCGCTTCGAGATCACCGGCGATTTCGGACTCATCCGAAATGGCAGACTCACCCTTCCCAAGGCCAGCAACTCCGACTGGACAGTCAAGCTGTCGCAATTCGTCAACAACTCCGGCATCATCGCCGGTTATGCAACCTATCAGCAGGATGCCACTTGGCGACATGGTCTGCTTGTCTCCGCCGATATCGTCCCGGATTACAACCGGGACGGGGTGATTGATAACAAAGACCGAGGCAAAGTCACCGAGCAGAAACCCTGGCGCTGGTGGATCAACGATGACGATGATGAAGGAGATGTGTTCTCTGGCCTTGAATACGATGACGAGCCGGAGCAAATATATTCCGGTCAATCAGTCACGCCGGACATGAATCATGAGGGAGTGGACGGAAGACGGGACCTATTAGACTTTGCGCCACTTTGGTTGGATATAAGAAAACTCGTCGATGTGTTGCCGCCTGACAGTTATACCTACAAGTTCAGACAAGAGGAAGCGGCCATCAATGTAGTCTTTACCGATCTTGTAAAGTCTGATGCCGGAAAATTTCTCAACCAGGATTATACTACCAATTTCGGCTCTGATTTTACGAATCCCCCTCAATCAGCCAACACTGTTCAAGTGACGAGTGCGGGGAGCGAGATCCCAACAGCCTTCCTGAACAAAATCAAAACTGACGAAAATAAAGGAATCATCTTGGTGGAAGGGGCAGCCAAGAGCACAAAGCCGCTTGTGCTGGCAGTTTATAAGGGGAGCGACAAAATCGCGGAATTTTTCTTCCAAATTAACATTGATGGTGTCGAAAAAATGTATCGTTGGGTGAATCTGCGTGGGGTAGCGGGCCAGTCCGAGATTCGGGGCACGGATACAAGCGAGCCGACGAACTATCCCGACAAGAACACCAACGGGAAGATGTTCGTCTTTGTGCATGGCTACAACGTGAGTGAACATCAATCACGCGGCTGGTGCGCCGAAGCGTTCAAGCGGCTTTACCAGACCGGCTCCAAAGCGATGTTCACCGGCGTTTCGTGGCATGGGGACTCCAGCCAGATCCCCGGCTGGGTTCCGGTTGTCGGTGGAAACTCGCTTGACTACTGGGAGAATGTCACTCACGCGTTCCAAACATCCCAAGCTCTGGCCCCTATTGTAAACAATCTTCCGGGCTCCTCAAAAACCATTGCCGCGCACAGTTTGGGCAACATGGTTGTGAGCAATGCCATCAAAGAACACAGCATGGCTGTCGCGCATTACTTCCTTTTTGACGCGGCGGTCGCTATTGAAGCCTACGATCAAAGTGCCCTCAATATCGCCGAAATGCGGGAGCCGACATGGCAGAGCTATGATCAACGCCTGTGGGCCTCAAATTGGTATCAACGCTTTGAGAGCAGCGACGGACGGAACAAGCTGACATGGCGAGATCGCTTTGGAAGCATCGCTGGGGCTTACAACTTTTTTTCCTCCGGGGAAGATGTCTTGAACAACGCGACCGGCACCGTGCCCGGCATCGGGGCAGAACGGGCATGGGCCCTTCAAGAAATGATCAAAGGCACGGGCCATCTCGGAGCGCTTGCCTCCTTGGACAGTAACGGAGGCTGGGGCTTCAACTCGAATTGGGACAACATCATCGGCATGGATCCCAATACCGGGATGCCGATCACTGTGCGCCGGACACCAGCAGAGACTGACACGATTACCAACGACGAACTCAAAACGCAGCCGTTCTTCAAGCTGTTCCAGGACGGACGCCTCGTGACGGCCAACCAAGGCAGCGCGGCGGCCAATGAGTATCTGACACGGGCCAAAGTCTTGGGCGACGCCATTCCTGCTCTGTCTTTTGCCGCTGGACGAAACCCGGTGTTAGGATTTGAGGATCGGAATGTCGATCTGATGACCATGACGAATGATGATGAAGCTTGGCCGCAAGCGCGATTGAGTGATCCTACAAAGGTCACTCCGGAAGGCAAAGGTCGGTGGCTGCACGGAGACGCTAAAGACGTTGCATATCGTTACAACTATCTCTTGTGGAAAAACTGGGTGAATCTCGGAGGACTCAAATGAAAACGACTAGAATACTCGCAGTGATTGTGATCATGACAGGAAGCTTGATGGCGCAACAATCCAAAGAGCTGCCACAGGCTCAAATCACATTCCGCGTTATTACCGATGAAGGCAAACCTGTGCAAAATGTTGAGGTGGCAATGGCAACCTTCCATCACTGGCAACCTGGTGAAGGCTTTGGCAAAGATGTTTCGGAGACCTTTACCGGTGTAACAGATGAGAAAGGACTGGTGACGATAACCGGCCAAAGCCTGCGGGGTGATTTTGCTTTTGGCCCAAGAGCGAAGACGGGATTTTATCGTGGAGGAGGAGGAGAATACCAGTTCAAAGAGACTAAAGGCGGCAAGTGGCAGCCTTGGGATCCGACCGTTGATGTGGTGATGAAACCCATCATCAATCCGATTGCGATGTATGCCCGAAAAATGGGCGATGTGACATCGCCCTTGGAACTTCCCCAAAAAGGCCAACCCATCGGCTTCGACCTGATGGCGGGCGACTGGGTTGCCCCGCATGGCAAGGGCAGTGTTGCCGATCTCGTCTTTACGCTGGAAGAAACCATTCCGTATGTGCGCGTGGAAGACCCCTTTGATATAACGCTGACGATCTCCTTCAGCAACAAGGGGGACGGCATCCAATCGATCCTCGCGCCAATCAACAAGGGAAGCGAACTCCGCCTGCCCCGAGCCGCTCCCAAGGACGGTTACGAGCAAACACTGGTCAAGGAAATAGGGCGTTCGACCGCGAAAAAACCGATCAACTCGGGCATCCGCGAAGATCAAAATTACTTCTTCCGTGTGCGCACTGTGCTTGATGAAAAGGGACGAATCAAAAGTGCCCTGTATGGGAAAATCGACGGTGACATCCAGTTTTGGGGGAATCGTAAGGTTCGGTTTAATTACTGCCTCAATCCGAATCCGAACGACCGGAACATGGAATTTGATCCGAAGAAAAACCTGTTCGGCACGCTGCCGTTCAACCAGCGCGTGACCACTCCGTAGCGGTCACATCCGCATTCCGCCGCCCATTTTTTGAGACGGGAATCCTTCTCGCTCTTGTGAATCAAAAGGGTCTTGCTTCCTGCATTTTGCATCGCGGCAGCGTTACCGATTACAACAGGAACTGGGGGCAGTGTGCATAAATTTGCACAAATGATTTGACGGTGAAAAGTGTCCGGCCGTCATGTGTGCAAAATTGCTGAGGCTTGAGAGGGGGGACTCGTCGTTTACTCCCTCTCATTCCGTTCTTGTGGGGGCTGCGTTGTGTGCTCTCTCGAGGTTGATTTCGTCCGGATCGAATGTTGTCACAGTTTCCGGTCAATCGAAAAAAGGATGAAAGCGGAAAACCGCGTGAGGTTCGCTGCGAAGTTGGGGCGGGGATCGATCTGAAAACGGTTTTTCTCTGCGTGCTCTGCGGCTCTGCGTGCGCAAGCTCCGGATGGTCAGTCGGCTGTCATGGACAGGGTGTGGACGATCCAGCGGCCCTGGTTGTTTTTTTTGATTTTCAGTTCGATTGAGCCGCCGACGTAGTAGATGTGGGTGGGGTCGATGAGTTCGAGGCCTTCCGGCAAGCCGGAGCCGGCATCCCAGTTGAGTTCATCGATGGCGGTTTTTGCCGCCACTTCTTGCGCGGCTTTGCGGTCGTGACTTGCGTAGGCTTTGTAGAAGAGTTCGGCGGCTTTTTTGGGGGTTTCGGCACCGGCTGGTTCATCGGGGGATGCAGCAGAATCCATCGCCAGGCAGGCTTTGAGGAGTTCCGTGCGCTGTCTGGTGAGGGTGGCGATGGAGGCAAAATACAGGAGGGGTGCCGCCGTGCCGCCTCGCATGGCATCTGCTGCAAACTTTGCTTCGGCGTCCCGGTAGGCGAGCCAGGCGCGCTGGGAGGTTTTGAGAAGGGCTTTGCCCTCTTCGTCGAGGTCGGCGATGACCTGTTTGTAGACGATGTTGAGCTGACGGTCTTCAGCGTCGGCATCGTCCCGGGCCTGCCGGTTCATTTCCTGCTGGGACTGTGCGGGAGCCGGGGTGGTGGCGGCGAGAAGGAGGAGCAGGCAGAGGAGGTGCGGCATCAGGTTTTTTTCACCTTGAGGCGGAGGAAGGTCGGGACGTCGAGATCCTCGCCTTCGACGATGGTGGGTTCGATTTTTTCGAATCTTCCGCGGGCGATGGGTTCGAACTGGAGGGTTTCCTGTTTGACCTTTGGGGGTGCGGGCTTCGGTGCGGGGGCGGGCTGGGGAAGCGGTTTTTTGGCGGGCTGGGGAGGCAGGGGGGCAGGAGCAGCGGGGCGCGGGGGGGGCGATTGGAGTGAGGGAGAGGCGGGCTCTTCGTTTGCTTCGCGGGCGGCGGGTTCCAGGGCGGCGGGAAGATCGGGTTCTTCGGGAGCCGGTTTTTCGGGGCGGACGGGAGCCGGTTGGCGGGCGGGTTTGGCGGGCGGAGCGACTTCCCGCTGGGGAATGGTGCCGGTTTTGGCCAGGATGGTGGTGACCACCGGAGCGTGGGGGTCCGCAACGGTGCTGACTCCCAGGTGGAGCAGGGAGCCTTCCGAGGACTGCCGGGCGATTTCCTGCATGATGGCACCGACCTCCGCGAAGGACAGGGAGGGCGGTCCGGAGAGGTGGACCAGGACGCTGCCGGCTTCGTCGAGGAGGCGTCCGCGGTCCAGAAGGGGACTCTTCAGTGCGCGTTCCAGAGATTCATGGGCGCGGTTGTCCCCGGAGGCGGTTCCGGTTCCGAAAAGGCAGCTTCCGGAGCTGCTGTTGAGCACGGCGAGGAGATCCGGGAGACCGACGCCGAGGGGGCCGGGAGCGGCGAGCAAACCGGCGACGGCGGCGATGCAGCCGCCGAGGAGTTCGTCACAGGCGGAAAAGGTTTCCGCGACGCCGGATTTCGGGGCGGTGAGTTCCGCCATGCGGTCGTTCTCGAAATGGATCACGGCATCGGCATGGGCGGAGATTTCCTGGAGGGCCATGGCCGCCTGCGAGGTGCGCCGCCGCCCTTCGAAGCCGAAGGGGGAGGTGACGATGGCGATGAGAAGGGCTCCGGTCTGCTTGACGGCCTCGGAGATCAGCCCTCCCGCGCCGGAGGCCGTGCCGCCGCCGAGTCCGGCACAGAGAAACACGATGTCCGCCCCGGCCAGGGCTTCCTCGATTTCGGAAAGGGATTCCTTGGCCGCGTCGAGTCCGATCTCGGGGTCTCCGCCCGCGCCCAGGCCCCGTGTGGTGAGGGGGCCGAGGGAAATCTTCACGGAGGAGACCGAGGAGGAGAGGGATTGCTGGTCGGAATTGATCGCCACGGTCTCCAGATCCAGGTTGCCGTTCATGGTGATCCGGTCGGTGAGATTGACGCCGGCATTTCCGAGACCCACCAGGCGCACCACCGGTTTTTGTGACCGGTCCAGATACTTGGGGAACGAGATCATAGGATTTTAGAACGGACGCAATTTTTGGACCACTTTTTTGAAGAAGCCGCCGAGGAAGGATTCTTCCGGCATTTCCGAGCGCACGGCCTGGGCGTATTTTGCGAGGCCGATGCAGGTGGAGAACTGGGGGTTTTCAAATGCGGAGGTGGGACCGGAGACGGCCTGGGCGCGGGTGAGGTGGACGGGCATGTCGAAGACCGACTCCGCGATTTCGCGGATTCCCCGGATGAGGCTGCATCCGCCGGTGATCATGACTCCCGAGCCGAGCAGGTGTGCGGGCACTTCGTCACCGAGTCGGCGGCGGAGGAGGGTGAAGACTTCTTCCAGCCGGGCATGGATGATCATGTTCAGCATCTCGCGTTCGACTTCCTTGCCGGAGAAGCCGGTGTCGTTTTTGAGGACGATTTTTTCCCCGGGGAGGGATTTGCCGAGAATCGCGGAGCCTTCCTCGACCTTGAGTTTCTCGGCGCGGGTAATCGGGATGCGGAGGCCGATGGAGATGTCGTTTGTGATGTGGTCGCCGCCGACGGCGAGAACCCCGCTGTGGCGGACGGCCCCGTCGAGGTAAACAATGTAGTCCGTGACTCCGCCGCCGATGTCGATGACCAGCGCCCCGGATTCCTTCTGGTGCTGGCCGAGAACGACCTGGGCGGAGGCGAGGGAATTCACGACGACGTCCTCGACTTCGATGTGACATTCCTTGACGCAGCGGATCGAGTTCTGGATCCGGTTTGTCACGCCGTGGATGATATGAAAGTCCGCTTCGAGTCGGCTTCCGAGCATTCCCACTGGATTGAGAACCCCTTCCTGACCGTCCACGTAGTAGTGTTGGATGATCGAATGCAGGATCGCATTTTCCTTCGGCAGGCTGATTTCCTTGGCCTTGTATTCGACCTCCTGGATTTCCTCCTCCGTGATTTCCCCGCCTTCATCCGGGATGGCGACGGAGCCGCGGTTGTTGAAGCTCTGGATGTGGCTTCCCGTGACTGCCAGCCACACGCTCTTGATCTCGACGTCGCTCTTTTCCTCGGCATCCGAGAGCGCTTCCCGGACGCAATTCGAGGCGTTTTCAAAATCGACGATTTCGCCCTTCCGGACACCGCGCGACGGGGTTTCCCCGACACCGAGGATCCGGATATCTCCCTCTGTGCGGCATTCCGCCACCACGGCGCACACCTTGGTGGTGCCGATTTCCAGTCCGACATGGATGTCTTCGCGGGCCATCAGTCCCTCCTTCCTCCGCCGGTCTGGGCTGTGCGGGAGTTCGAGCCGGCGAGTTTCTCCGTGGCCGGGGGGTTCATGACAAAAGTGACGGGGGTGTTCCTGCGGACCATGAGGTTGACAGATTGCAATTCCCGTCCGGTGTCCCGGCAATGTTCCAGCAACTGGCGGAGGCGGGCGAGTTGTTCGGGGAAGTCGTCCGTGGAGAAGGTGATCGTGGCATTACGGTCGCTGACGACTTCCACGCAATAGCCGCGGGAAATGTTCATGGTCCGGATGTTGAGGAGGCATTCGGGGTGGCGTTCCACCTCGTCGAGCAGGGCGAGGGCGCGGTGGAGGTCCTCGTTGTGGAGGGGTTCTCCGTCGCGGATGTTGTCGCTTTGCACGCCGTAGATGACGGGGAGATGGTAGAAGTCCGGCTGGATGAGCCGGGGTTTCATGAGGAATCCGGTTTCGTCAACGAGGAGGGATTTTTCGGGATCGAAGGGATCGGCGTCCTTTTCCAGAGGGGCCACCCAGGCCACGGGGTCGCGGGCGGTGACGGTGAGGGAGATGTGATCCGGGAGATGGCGTTCGATGCAGACATCTCCGACCTGGGGGATCGCCCGCAGGGCCTTCTCGGCATTGGCGAGATCGATCCGGAAAATGTTTTCCCCTTCGCGGATTCCTGTCTCTGCGAGAGCTTCCTCGCGGGTGAGGACGCCGTCCAACTCGAGAGTGACCCGCTTGAGCGTGTAGTCCGAGTTGGAGAAAAAGAATTTGTCGAGAGCGGTGGAGATGCCGAGCCAGGCGGTGATGCAGAGGACGACGAGGAGGGCGCTTTTCCAGAAAAAGGAACTGAGCTGCTGGCGTCGCTGGCGCCGGGCGGTGACGGCGCGGACTTTCACGTTGAGCAAATGCTGGCCGCGACCCGTCTGGTGGAGTCTGCGGTTGCTTTGGGTGGTGCGTGCGGGTCGGCGGATCATTTTTTTCTGCTGGCAAGGGAAAGGCCTGCAATTTCTTCGCAGAGGGAAGGGAAATCGAGTCCGACAACGGCGGCGGCCTTGGGGAGCAGGCTGGTCTCGGTCATGCCGGGAATGGTGTTGATCTCCAGAACATTCAGCCTGCCGTCGGGGGCGAGGAGGATATCCACCCGCGAGTAGACATCCAGATCGAGAGCGCGGCAGGCGGCGAGGGCGGCGGCCTGGATTTTGGCGGTCAATTCGGGAGAGATCCCGGCGGGGACATGGTAGGTGGAGGCACCCTTGGTGTATTTGTGTTCGTAGTCGTAGAAGCCTTCGTTCGGGACGATCTCCACGATGGGAAGCGCGGAGTCGCCGAGGACGCCGACGGTGAGTTCCCGGCCGGTGAAGAATTCCTCGATGAGCACCCGGTCGCCGTATTGGAAGCAGTCGTCCAGGGCGGCGGGGATTTCCCCGGGGGATTGGATGATGTGGACTCCGACGCTGGACCCCTGCCGGGGGGCTTTGATGACACAGGGAGGTTCCCAGGCCGGGTTTTCCCCGCGTTGGAGGATTTTCCAGGCTGCGGTCGGAACGCCCGCGCGGTCGAAGCGGGCTTTGGTTTCAATCTTGTCGAAGGCGGTCCGGCTGCCGTCGGCGCCTTCGCCGGTGTAGGGGACGCCCATGGCATCGAGGATGGACTGGAGGGCGCCGTCCTCTCCGAATGTGCCGTGGATGATGTTGAAAGCGAGGAAGGTTTCTTCGGGAAGCTGGAATCCGGGGCCGGTGACATCCAGAGCGGTGACCACCGCGCCGCATTTTTCGAGAGCGGCGGCCACGGCGGCACCGGAGCGCAGCGAGACGTCGCGTTCTTTTCCCGGTCCGCCCATGAGAACGGTCACATTTTTGCCATTGAGGATTCCTTCGTATTGTCTGTTCATGCGTCAACTCCGACGATCTGCACTTCTGTTTCGAGCGAGATTCCACGTTCGCGTTCTGCGGCGGCTTTGATTTCTTCGATGAGGGTCAGGACTTCTTCGGCCGAGGCTCCGCCGTCGTTCACGATGAAATTGCCGTGGACTTCGGAGACGCGGGCGCGGCCGACCGCGAAATTTTTGAAGCCGAGTTCCTCGATGAGGCGTCCGGCGGGGACGGGACCAGGGTTTTTGAAGATGCAGCCCGCGCTGGCCGCGATGGGTTGGGACTCGCGTCTTTTGGAAACGGAAGTTTCCAGGAGGCGGTCGATCTGCTCACGGGTCGAAGGGGTGCCCTTGAGGACGGCGGAAAGCGCGTAATTCTGCCGGAGCATGGGAACGCTGCGGTAGTGGACCTCGATTTCCGCCGGGGTGCGGGTGAAAATATTGCCATCCTGGTCGCAGAAGCGCAGGCGCACGACCTGGTCGAAAGTTTGGGCTCCCATTGCTCCGGCGTTCATGCGGAGTCCGCCGCCGAGATTTCCGGGGATGCCCTCCATCCACTCGAATCCGCCGATGGTTGCCGAGCGGGCGAGGGCGCTGATCTGCTTGAATTTCACACCGACACCGGCGGTGATCTCGTCGCCATTCACTTCGTGGCGGAGGAATTCGCCGCGGGCCAGGTGGGCGACCACTCCGGGGATGCCGCCGTCGCGAACCAGGAGGTTCGAGCCGCGGCCCATCACCATGAAAGGAATTTCTCCGTCGAAACAATATTGTACGAGATCCGCGAAGCCTTCCTCGGTCTCCGGCTCCACCCAGAACTGGGCCGGTCCGCCGACGCGCATGGTGGTGTGTTTGGAAAGCGGTTCGTGGAGGCGGATGGTGCCCGGGCCCATGACGCCGAGGAGTTTCTCCCGGGTGGCCAGATCCTGCGCGAGGCGGGAGCCGGCTTCGTGGATGTTTCCGGCGCCGAGGCTGATGACGAGGTCTCCATTCTCGATGATCGCCGCAGCTTCGCGGTGGATTTTTCCGACCTCCGGAATATGGAATGCGGAGGGATGGCCGTTTGCCAGGAGAGCTTCAACAATGGTGGCTCCCGAGACGCCCGGCAGGGGTTTCTCGCTTGCGGCGTAGACATCCGCCACAAAGACATGATCCGCATCGCGGAAGGCGCGTCCGAAGTCGTCCTTCAGGGCGAGGGTGCGCGAGTAGCGGTGCGGTTGGAACAGGGCGATGACCCGTTTCCAGCCACCCGTGCGTGCCGTGGCGAGCGTGGCGGCGATTTCGGTCGGGTGGTGGCCGTAGTCGTCCACGAGGAGATGGTTGGGCGACTCGTAGCGGATCTCGAACCGCCTCCTGGCCCCGCGGAAGGTCTCCAGAGCGGCGGCAATGCGGTCGAAGGGGATGCCGAGTTCCGTGGCGAGGGCGATGACGGCGAGGGCGTTCACCGCATTGTGGGCGCCGGGGATGTTCAGCAAAACCTCTCCCAGGCGGGAGTCCCCCGCGGCCACGGCAAAGCGCGAGCGGAAGTTCTCGGTCTTCAGATCGAGGAGGCGATACCGGCTGGTTGCGGCATGTCCGTAGGAAATCGCGCGCGGGTGGCCGGAGCAGACCCGGGTGGCCCCGACATCGTCGGCGCAATAGAAGACGTGGCCGGAAGTCTGGGAAATCAGCTTTGTATAGACGGCATCGATGGCCGCGAGATCCTTGTAGAAGTCGAGGTGCTCGGGTTCGATGTTCAGGACGATGGCGTGGGTGGGATGGTAGTTGATGAGCGTGCCGTCGCTTTCGTCCCCTTCTGCCACAAAATATTCCCCTTCCGAATCCCAGCGGGCATTGGTCCCCAGGATCGGGATTTCCGCGCCGACGTAGTGGGAGGGCTTCAGGCCGCACGAGCGGAGGACATGGGCCGACATGGCCGAGGTGGTTGTCTTGCCGTGCATCCCGCAGATGACAATGCCCTTCTTGGCGGCCATGATTGCGGCGAGCGCATCGGCCCGGCGGGCCATGGGAATTCCGAGCCGTCTGGCCTCGTCGAAAGCGGGGTTGCCCGGTTTGATCGCCGAGGAATACAGGACGATCCCGGCATCGCGCACGCTTTCCGCGGTCTGCGGCGAGGAAAATTGCAGGCCCTTTTTCTGGAGGCGTTCGACTTCGACCGTCATGACCTTGTCCGAGCCGCTGACCTGGTGCCCGAGGGCGAGCAGCAGGGCGGCGATGCCGCTCATGCCCGATCCGGCCACGCCGATCAGGTGGACGCGTTGGGGTGACGTGCCCGTGAGGGCCTCCTGGAGACCGGCGAGAGTCATGTGGAAGCCTCCCTCACCGCCCGTTCCATTTCATCGGCGACATTTTCCGCCGCCGAGGCGGGCGGGATCCGTTTTGCCGCGCAGGACATGCGTTCGCGGCGTTTGTCATCTTCGAGGAGATTGGAAATGAGGGCGGCGAGCCGTTCGGCACCGGTTTCTTTTTCCGACAGCATTTCCGCCGCCCCGGCGGCGACGTAGATTTGCGCGTTCGCCGTCTGGTGGTCGTCCATCGCGAAGGGATAGGGGATCAGGATCGAGGGAAGGGCGAATTGTGACAGTTCGCTGAGGCTCGATGCTCCGGCGCGGGAGACGACGACATCCGCCGCCGAATAGGCTTCCTCCATGCGGTGATGGAAGGGGGAGACGTAATGGGGGATCTCGTCGCGCTGGTAATTTGCCGCCGCCAGCCGGTCGTCGCGGTCGCCGGTGAGGTGGATGATCTGGATTCCCGATCCGCGCAGGAGCGGGGCGGTTTTGAAGAGCAGTTGATTGATCCCTGCGGCTCCCTGGCTGCCGCCCATGACGAGGAGGGTTTTTTTCTCCGGGTCCAGATGGAAGGCTTTCCGGGCCATCGCGCGATCCAGCGGCTGTCCCAGATTTTTCCGGACCGGCGTGCCGGTGATCACGCACCGGGAACCCGGCAGACGGGCTTCGGTTTCCTCGAATCCCAGAAGAACCCCGGTGGCAAACTTCGCCGCCAGGCGGTTGGCGCGGCCGGGGATGGCGTTGGATTCATGCACAAAGGCCGGCAGCCCTCGCATTCTGGCCGCGAGGACGGGAGCCGTGGAAGTGAACCCGCCCATGCCGAGGACGACCGAGGGGCGAAACTTGCGGTAAATCTTTCCACACTGGGAGAAACTTTCCCAGAACCGCCGGACAAACCGGACGAAGGCCGGGGAAACGATCATGCTCGGCATCCCGATGGACGGCAATTTTTCCGCCCGGAACTCGGGGCGGGATTTCAGGGCGGTGGCGTCGATTTCTTTTTCGGAGACGAAAAGAAGAACCTCGTGTCCGCGGCTGTGCAGGGCTTCGGCCACGGCCAGACCGGGAAACAGATGCCCGCCGGTTCCACCGCAGGCAATCACAGCACGAAAGGGAGCGATTTTCTTCATAGCCTGGGTTGGACGCGGGCGCGCACGAGAGCCGGAGCCAGCCGGGGAACCAGTGGTTTCCCCTGCCGGTGGATGTTGACAAGCAAGCCGATCATGAAAAGACACACCATCAGATTTGAACCGCCATAGCTGATGAACGGGAGCGGCATTCCCTTGTTGGGGAGGAGGGACGTGGTCACTCCGATGTTCACTGCAGCCTGCAAAGAAATCATCATCACCGCGCCGATTCCCAAGAGCAAGCCAAAGCGGTCGCGGGCATTTGAGGCGACGAGGGAGCCGCAGAGGCAGATGAGGAGGTAGCCGGTGACGGTCAGGAGGGTGATCCGGAGGCCGAGTTCCTCGCCGATCATGGGGAAAATGAAATCGGTGTGCGCGTAGGGCAGGTAGAGCATTTTTTGGCGGCCTTCGCCGAGGCCGAGGCCTTCGACTCCGCCGGAGCCGAAAGCGATGAGTGCCTGCCATTGTTGGAGGCCCTCGCCGAGGCGGTATTTTTCGGGATCCATGAAGGCCAGGAGGCGGCCCTGGCGTTCGGAGATGTTCATGGCCAGAAAGAGCATTCCCCCGAGACCCAGCAGACCCATGACCGCCAGCCAGCGGAGGGCGGCTCCGGCCACAAAAATGACAGCGACTCCCGTGGCACCGATGAGTGCGGTGTTCCCGAGATCCACTTCCAGAAGGATCGGGAGCAGGAGGAGGCCGAGAATCCCCATGGGGGCGGCAAACCCCATCAGGACCCCCCTGGACTGAACCTCAAACTTCGCAAACCACCAGGCCAGGAAAAACAGGGCTCCGATCTTTGCGAGTTCGCTGGGCTGGAGGACTCCGATGCCGATGTTGATCCAGCGTGACGAGCCGTTGATCCGGAGGCCGATGCCGGGAGCGAAACAGAGCAGCAGAAGGAGGAAGGCGCCCCCGAACCAGAGCCACCAGGATTGTTGCCAGAAATGGTAGTCCACGTTTGCGGCGACGGCGGCCACGACGAGGCCGACGCAGAGCCACATCACCTGGCGTTTGACAAAGAAGTAGATGTCCCCATGGCTGTCCTGTGCAAACGCGCTGGTGCTGAAAAGCATCACGAGGCCGAGGACGATGAGTCCCGCGGCCGTCAGCAAAAGCAAATGGATGCCGTGTTTTTGCATGGGAAAGACCGGGCTGCAGGAGATTCCCCGTGGGGGTGGGAAATCCGCCGCGGCCGGGTGCTCAGGGAATGATGAGTTTTTGTCCGATTTGGAGTTTTGTGGGATCCTGGATGTTGTTCGCCTTGATCAGATCGTTGTAACTGACCTTCATTTTTTTGGCGATGGAGTAGGGGTTGTCGCCTTTGGCCACGGTGTAGGTTTTCTCCGCAGAGGAGGGTTCTTCCTTCGGGACCGGAGCGGCAGCGGTCTTCGGAGCGGCGGGAGCTTCGGTTGTCCTGGCGGCCGGAGCCGGTTTTGTCTCGGTGGTTTTCGCGGTCGGCGGGAGTTGCTTCACGGCGGTTTTTTCCGGGGCAGTGTCGGATTTCGCGGGGATTTTGAGCACCTGACCCACGCGGATGGCGGAGTTGTCGGCGAGGTTGTTCGCCTGTTCGATGGCCACGACCGAGGTTTTGTGGGCGGTGGCGATGCGGGTGAGGGTGTCGCCGGCCACGACCGTGTGGGTCGCGCCATCGGTCTCATCCGTCCGGGCTTTTGTCACGGGTTTGTCCGCGGGAGCCGGGGCGGCGGCGGTCTTCGGAGCGGTGGATGGGGAGGAAACCACCTCCGGCGTGGAGGATGCGGTTTGTTCGACCGGAGCCGGTTTGCTTTGCGCGGGACCGACGTGGCGGCTTTTCAGGGTGTTGAAGGCGAAGACACCGCCGACGGCCAGGATGTGCAAAACAAGCACGACCACGAAGGCGTGCGAGAGCTTCATGTTCGGTTCCGATTCGCTTTCGTATTCCTCGAAGTCTTCTTCCCTGGTGGCCGCGCGGGCGTGCAGGGTTTTCACCATCCTTCTTGGAACGCGGCGTGGTCCCGGGGGGCGTGCGATGGGTTTTGGTTTCATGGTTTTACTTTTTGGACTGGAGTTGCTGGGTGTGTTGCTTGAAAAGGTTCCCGCGTTCCCCGTAGTTGCGGAACATGTCGAACGAGGAGGTGCCGGGGGAGAAGAGGACGACGTCGCCGGGTTGGGCGAGATCCTGTGCCAGCGAGACCGCTTCTTCCAATGAGGCGGCCTTCCGGCATTCCACGCCCGCCCAGGATCCGGCGATGCGGTCTTTCATTTCGCCGATGAGGACGGCCGCCCGGGCTCTTTCCCGGACCATGGGCGCGATGGGATCGAATTCAAAGCCTTTGTCCTTGCCGCCGGCGATCAGGACGATCGGGGCTGTTTGCGAGCGGATGGCCATTTCCATGGCGTCCAGGTTGGTGGCCTTGGAGTCGTTGATCCAGCGGACGCCGTCCAGGTCGCGGACAAATTCGCAGCGGTGGGCGGGAGCGGTGTAGTCGGTGACGGCTCCGGCCATGATGTCGAACTCCACATCCAGTGCATGGCCGATGGCGAGGGCGGCCATGAGATTTTCCGCGTTGTGGATGCCGGGGAGTCTGGTGTCCGCCTGTGTGAGGACCGGGCGGCCTCGGAAGCAGATTTGTCCGTCCCGCAGGGTGAAGTCCGCATCATCCCGGTGGGCGCTGAATGTGATCCTGCGTGCCGCGAGCGCGGGGAGATCGGAGGCGGCGTTGACCACGGCGATGTCCGAGGCCGTCTGGTTTTCAAAGATCCGGAGTTTGGCATCGCGGTATTCCTGCATGCCGGGATAGCGGTCGAGGTGGTTCGGGCTGAGATTCAGCCAGACCGAAACCTGGGGGCGGAAGGTCCGGATGGTTTCCAACTGGAAGGAACTGACTTCGAGAACCATGACATCCAGTTCGTGGCTGGAGCGGACGGCGGTCGCGAACGGAAGGCCGATGTTCCCGCTGGACATGGTCCGCACCCCGCAGGCCCTGAGCATGGCGGTGGTGAGTTCGGTGGTGGTCGTTTTTCCGTTTGTTCCCGTGATGGCGACCGTCGGGCAGGAGCATTCCTCAAAGGCGAGTTCCAGCTCCCCGATGACCGGGATTTTTTTCTCCACCACATTGCGCACGAGCGGCACCACCGGGTCGATGCCGGGGCTGAGCACAGCCACATCGTAGGATGAAGGGTCGCAGTCGGCTTCGGAGTCGAGAAGCACCCGGATGCCGCGGGATTCCAGGGCCGTTGCTTTTTCCCCGAGAGCCTGCCGGCTGCCGCTGTCGCAGACGGTGACGTCCGCTCCCTCCTCGCGCAAAAGCAGGGCGGCGGCCTCGCCACTGTGGCCGAGTCCGAGAACAACCGCTTTTTTTCCGCTGTAGATCATTTTTTCAACGAAGCTTGAGAGTGGCGAGACCGAGGAGGGCGAAAAGCACGGACATGATCCAGAAGCGTACGATCACGGTGTTTTCCTTCCAGCCGCTGAGTTCGAAGTGGTGGTGGAGCGGCGACATTTTGATGATGCGTTTCCCGGTGAGCTTGAAGCTGGCGACCTGGAGGATGACCGACATGGCCTCGATCACGAAGACCCCGCCGACGATGACCAGGAGGATCTCCTGTTTGCAGCAGATGGCGACTGCCCCCAACATGCCGCCGATGGCAAGCGATCCGGTGTCACCCATGAAGACCCGTGCGGGATGGGCATTCCACCAGAGGAAGCCCAGGCAGGCCCCGAGGAGGGCGACGCAGAGGACGGTCAGCTCGCCGGAATACACCACGAACGGGACTTGCAGGTAGGAGGCGGCCTTGATGTTGCCCGCGAGATAGACCAGCACCGCATAGGCGGCGGCCACGGTGGCGGTGCAGCCGGTGGCGAGACCGTCCAGGCCGTCGGTGAGATTCACGGCATTCGATGTGCCGACAATGACCAGCAGATAAAAAACAAAGGTTCCCCAGCCCAGGCTGAAGACCAGCGGTTCTTTGGAGAAGGGAATGAAAAGTTGTTGGGCGACTTCGGAGACCTTCGGGTTGGTCAGGAAAAAGACGGTGAAGATGGCCGCCAGCAGGCACTGGAGGCCGAACTTCAGCCGGCTGCTGATGCCCGCGGAGCTTTTTTTCGTGACCTTCAACCAATCGTCGTAGAGGCCGATGGCTCCGAGGAACAGGGTGCTGAACAGGACCAGCCAGACGAACGGGTTTTCGGGCTTTGCCCAGAGCAATGTGGAAATGACGATGGAGCCCACCAGGAGGATGCCTCCCATCGTGGGGGTGCCCTTCTTGGCGCCGTGAAGCTCGAACAATTTGTGGACTTCCTCCTTGCTGCGGATCGGCTGGCCGAACTTCAGGGAGATGAGCTTCCGGATGACCCAGTTGCCGAAGACCAGGCTGATGAGAAAGGCCGTGACCCCCGCACAGATGGCGCGGAATGTGATGTAGGAGAAGACATTGAACGCCTTGAAAAAGTCGTTGTCCATCCCCCGCTCATGGGCCCACTGGCTCAATTCTGAAAGGTAATAAAGCATTATTGTTCGAAGTGTTTCAGGACGGATTCCATGCGGGCGGAGCGGCTGCCTTTGACGAGCACGACATCGCCGGGGCGTGCCAGGTTGGCAAGCATGAGCGAGGCCGATGCGGTGTCTTCCACCTCATGGATCCTTCCGAGGCCGGTTTCGCGCGCGGCCTCTGCCACGGCAGCAGTTTCCGCGCCGACTGTGATGAGAATATCGACATTTTTTCCGGCGGCAATCCCGGTGCGATGGCAGCCTTCGGCGGCATGGCTGCCGAGTTCTCCCATGCGGCCGAGGACGGCGATGCGGCGGCCGTTTCCGGGGAGTGCCCGGAGGGTGGTGAGGGCGGCCACCATGGAGTCGGGATTGGCGTTGTAGGTGTCGTCGAGGAAAGAGATCCCCCGGATGGTGCGGTGTTGCAGGCGTCCCCCGGTAAGGCGTGTGTGGGAGAGCCCGGCGACAGCGTCTCCGGGAGAAATTCCAAATTCCACCCCGGCGGCAAGCGCGAGGAGGGCGTTGAGAACCATGTGGGCACCGTTGCAGGGGATCGTGGCCGGGAAGGATTCGCCGTTGATCCGGACAACGAAGGAACAGCCCTCCGCGGACTCGATGAGCGAATCCGCGGTGATGTGACCCGAGGAGAGGCCGGCGCGGATGACTCTGGCTTTTGTCGTTGCGGCGATGGAGTCGGCGGCATCGTCCGCCGCCGGCAGCACGACAAACCCTTCCCGGGGGACGGCTTCCGCAAGCGTTCCCTTTTCCCGGGCGATGGCCTCGCGGGTTCCCATGTATTCAATGTGGGCAATGCCGATGTTTGTGATGATTGCGGCATCGGGTCTCGCGAGAGCGGCCAGGGGGGCGATTTCCCCGGGATGGTTCATCCCGATTTCCCAGACGGCCGCGGTGTCGGTGGAGCTGGCGGAGAGGATGGAAAGGGGGACGCCGATCTGGTTGTTGAGGTTCCCCTCGGTCCTGACCACCTGGAAGCGCGATCCCAGGACGGCGGCGGCAAAGTCTTTTGTGCTGGTCTTCCCGTTGCTGCCGGTAATGCAAAGAACCTTTACTTTCAGGCGGTCCCGCCAGGACGAGGCGAGGCGGGTGAGGGCGGCGAGCCCCGAACCGGCAAGCAACACGGGACAGGTGTCCGGCAGGGAAGAAAGTACTCCGGGATTGTCCACGAGGACCGCTGCTGCCCCGCGCGAAACCGCCCCGGCGGCAAAGGAATTGCCGTCGAAATTTTCCCCGCGCAGGGAGACGTAGAGATCACCGGGTTGGATCGTGCGCGTATCTTTCGAGACACGGGAGATCCGGGTGGACGATTCGCCCCGGACAATGGACGTTCCGGACATTTCTGCAATTTCCCCGAGAGCGAGAGGATCCATCAGATTTCCCCCTTTTTGTAAGCCACGGCTTTTTCCGCGACGGCCACGTCGTCGAAGGGAATCCTGCGGTCCGCGAATTCCTGATAATTTTCATGTCCCTTGCCGGCGATCAGAACGATGTCTCCGGGTTGGGCGATGTCGATGGCGTGACGGATCGCCTCTTCGCGGTCGGTGATCGTCTCGTGGCGCATTCCGTGCAGTCCGGCCACCACATCTTTGATGATGGCTTCCGGATCTTCGCGACGGGGGTTGTCGGAGGTGACAATCGTCCAGTCGGAAAGTTCTTCCGAAGCCGCCGCCATGAGCGGACGCTTGGCGCGGTCCCTGTCGCCTCCGCAGCCGAAGACCGTGATGAGGCGGGCCGGTTTCAGCTCCCGCAGTGTGCGGAGGACATTCCTGAGAGCGTCGTCGGTGTGGGCATAGTCCACGAACACATGGAAGTTGCGTTTGGCGGCGATCCGCTCCAGGCGGCCCGGAACCTGGGGAGCCGAGGAGAGCGCTGCGACGGCGGTGCGCAGTTCCACGCCACACGCCGTGGAAGCGGCCAGGGCACCGAGCACATTGTAGACGTTGAAAAGCCCGATCAGGGGCATGCGCACCAGAAAACTTTTTCCCCGGGCGTCCAATTGGAATTTGGTTCCCGAGCCATCGAACTGGATCGCGCTGGCCCGGTAATCCGCCCCCACGCCGCGGCCGAAAGTGACAGTCTTGACACGCTTTCCAAGCCGTTCGAGCAGGAAATGGCCGTGGCGGTCATCGGCATTGATGATGGCGCGTCCTTTTTTGTGGGTCTGGGCGGCCAATTTTTCAAAGAGAAGCGTCTTCGCATCGAAGTAGGCCTCCATGGAATGGTGGTAATCCAGATGATCCTGCGTGAGGTTGGTGAAAATCGCGGCGTCAAACTCGATGCCGCGAACGCGGTGCTGGATGAGGGCGTGGCTGGAGACTTCCATGGCCACGGCCTTTCCGCCGAAGTCTCTCATGCGGGACAGCATCTCCTCGAGATCGATCGATTCGGGAGTGGTTCTGGGCGCGGGGATTTCCTCCGGACCCACCACGTATTTCACCGTGCCGACGAGTCCGCAACGGAGCGAGGCGGAATCGAGGATGTGCTTGATGAGGAAGGCGGAGGTTGTTTTTCCGTTGGTCCCCGTCACGCCGACGCATTTCATGTCCCGGTCCGGGTGTTCGTGGAAGGCGGCGGCGATGTCCGCCATGGCCGCCCGCGCGTCGGGAACCCGGACAACCGGACAGACGCAATCTTCGACAGGGGATTCCGAGACAACCGCCGCCGCGCCGTTGCCGGCCGCCTGTTGGGCGAAGTCCGCCCCGTTTGTCTTCAAGCCGGGCAGGGCGAAAAAGAGACAGCCCGCCTCCGCTTTCCGCGAGTCGTAGCAGAGAGAGGAGACATCGGGATCGGCAAGGACGCTGGAAATTCCGGCGGATTGAAGAAGGGCATTGAGTCGCATGGGATCAGTTCGTCCTTTCCTCATTCCGTTCCTGCAGGGCGAGGGGGCTGGCGGGTTCGGCGCGGAGGGCGGGAACCAGATCCAGGTGGCGTGCGGCGCGTTCGCCGATCCGCGAGAAAATCGGGGCAGCCACGAGGCCGCCGTAGTTGAGGCCCGACGCGATTTTGGCGTCATCCACCATGACCAGGCAGACGAACCGCGGGTTTTCCTGCGGCAGGTAGCCGACAAAGGAGACGACGTATTTCCCCGGATCGTAGCCGCCTTTCGGGCTGACCTTCTGGGCGGTTCCTGTTTTTCCGGCGACCGTGAACCCCGCGACTTTGGCGAGTTGGGCCGTGCCGCCCTCACCCACGACCCCGGAGAGGGCATCGCTGACAAAAGCCGCTGTTTTTGCGGGAACGACTTCCCGGACGACTTTCGGAGGCTTGCCGAGGACGATGTTTCCGTTGGAATCCTCCACCGAGCGTACGATTTGCGGGGCCATGAGATGCCCGCCGTTGGCGATGACGGACATCCCCATCGTGATTTGAAGGGGGGTGACGGCGATCGACTGTCCCATCGGCATGCGGGTGATGGTGAGTTTGTCCCAACGGTGGGGCGGGTGGACGAGCCCCGGAATTTCCCCGGGCAGTTCGATGCCTGTGCGCTCGCCGAAACCGAAGCGGCGCACGTATTCGTAGAACTTCGTGTCACCCATCATGAGCGCCATCTTGGCAGAGCCGATGTTCGAGGATTTCACGAGGATGTCGTGAACGCCCATGTGGCCGTACCCGTGGTGGTCCCGGAGCACGCGGCCTCCGTAGGAAAAAGCGCCGTTTTCGCAGTAGATCGAGGTTTTTTCGTTGACGGTGCCTTCGTTGAGAGCTCCCGAAGCCACGACAATTTTGAAAGTCGATCCCGGCTCCACCATGTCGATGATGGCGCGGTTTTTCATTTGCTCCGGTTTGGCGTCGCCGGGATGGTTGGGATCGAAACAGGGACGGTTTGCCATGGCGAGGATTTCCCCGGTGGAGGGATCCATGAGGATGCCAACGGCCATTTCCGGTTTGAGATCCCTGAAGGCCGCGTCGAGTTCCTCCTCAAGGATCGATTGCAGCCCCATGTCGATGGTCAGGCGCACATTCTGGCCGTGCTCGGCCGGTTCTTCCTGGCCGCGGTAGAGCATGATCTCGCGTCCGGTCCTGTCGTGCTCGATGTAACGGTAGCCGTCGCGGCCGCGCAGGCATTTTTCCATCGTCAGTTCAACGCCCTGAATGCCGTTGCCCTCATGATCCAAAAACCCGAGCACATGCCCGAGCATCTGGCCATTGGGATAAATGCGGACGGCATCCGGTTCGTAGTAGAGTCCGCGCAATTTGGCATCCTGAAGGGCATTGATCAGTTCGAGCACCTTGTCTTCGGCGACTTCCCGGCGGATGACGATGTATTTTCTGTCGCTGGAGAGTTTCGCGAGAAGCTCTTTTTCGTCCATTTCGAGAAACGGGGCGGCCACCCTGGCGAGAGCTTCGGGATCCTTGATGTGGGAGCCGTCCGCGACAACCGTTCGCACCGGGAGATTCGATGCGAGGAGTTCCCCGTTGCGATCAAAGATGAGTCCGCGCCTGGCGTGGATCACCTGCCGCATCGTGTGCTTTTCCGCGGCGAGCTGCGAATACTCCTGGTGTTTCGAGACCTGGAGGTGGACGAGACGCGCCGAGTAGACAGTGAAAACCAGGGCCACGGACGCGCAGGCAATTCCCGTGCGTGTGCGTGCCGTCCACCTCATTGGCGGACCCTTTCGTTGAAGGCCGTGCGGAGGACTCCGTCCCGTGTGGCCTGGGCCGGAGGAGTCAACCGGGCGATCACGTTGTCCTGGATCGGCTTCATGGCAATGAAGCCCTCGGCGATCCGTTGTTGAAGGGCGCGACGGGAGGAAAGCTCGGTGACCCGGGCGAGAAGCGTTTCATTCTGCGAGCGCACGTTGGCGATCCGGCGTTCCACCTGGCGGATTTCTTCCGCCAGCGCGAACTGTTGGTTCTTGATGTAGACGTAGAAGAGGCCCCCGGCGCCGATGAAAAGGGCGACAAGCAGCCAGCGGATGAGGGAGGTGAAGTGGACGGGATTGACTTGTTTTCTGCGGTTGGCGTTCATGGTGTGGTCTCCTGCAGTTTTTCCACGACACGGAGCTTCGCGCTCCGGGCGCGGGGGTTGTTGGCGATTTCTTCAATGCCCGCATCCATCGGGTGCGGGGTCAAAAGCCGGAAAATGCGGTTGGGATTCCGCCGGGGTTCCGGCCATTCCGGGCGGTCGATCCATTCCTGGCTGTGTTCTCGGAAAAAGTGTTTGACGATCCGGTCCTCCAGCGAGTGGAAGGTGATGATGGCGAAGCGCGCACCGGGTGCGAGACAGGCGGGGATCGTGTCCAGAGCTTCCCGCAGGGCTCCCAATTCATCATTCACCGCGATCCGCAGGGCTTGGAAAACCCGTGTGGCGGGGTGTCTTCCGCTGGTGCGCGGAGCCACGGAGGAGACCGCGGCAGCCAGGTCGAACGTGGTCCCGAACGGATGCTGTGCGCGGAGTGCGCCGATGCGGGCGGCAATCTGCATTGCCCGGGGTTCTTCCCCGTATTCGCGGAAGATCCGCGCCAGTTCGGCAACCGGCATGGAGTTGACCAGATCCGCCGCGCTCATGGCGGTGCTCCGGCCCATCCGCATGTCGAGCGGACCGTCCTTCATCAGGGCGAATCCCCGTTCCGCGGTGTCCAGTTGGTGGGAGGAAACGCCGATATCCAGAAGGGCTCCGGCGAGGCCTCTTCTTTCGCCGAGATCGTCCAGCACGCCTTCGGCTTCCCGGAAATTGGCTTCCACCAGCCGCAGGCGGGATCCGAACCGCTGGAGTCTTGCTCCGGCTTCCGCAAGGGCTTCTGGGTCCTGGTCGAGACCGATGACTTCCGCCCCGGCTTCCAGCAGGCGTTCGCTGTGTCCGCCCCCGCCGATCGTTCCATCGAGAAACAACATGCCCGGCGCGGGACGCAGCAAAGCTGCAACCTCGTCCGGCATCACGGGCACATGGTAAGGCCCGTTCTGGTCAGTTTTTTCCAATGGTGTTTCCAACAGGTCTTCGCAGTCCAAGAAGTTCATAGGCGTTCCGGGGTCGGATTTTGATGGTGGCGTGTCCGGCGGGTTTTCCGTCACTGGTTTTCCCGGAGTGGAACCCGAAAAAATAGGACCGGCCGCCTTTTGCCATCAGCTTGATCTCCTCATTGGAGAGGGCCTTTCATGTCACAGACCGATTGCCTCGGCGGCCCCCCGGTAAATGTCGAGAGCCCCCTGGCTGGTTGCTTCATGCCGGTCTTTCGACCAGATCTCGAAACGGCTTTGGGCGCCGATGAAAACGACTTCCCCGTTCAAGCCCGCGCGTTCGCAGTGCTTGTCCGGGAGGAGAATCCGTCCCTGTTTGTCCGTGGTGACGGAATGGGCATCCCCGTAAAACATCCGGATCGCCGCGCGTTTCTGGGCGGGAGTCAGCGTGGGGGAATCCTGAAACCTTTGTTCCCAGCGGCCCAGTTCTTCACGGCCCATGACCATGAGATAGCCCTCGTTGGGATGCGGGATGACATGGAACTCCTCGCCCTCTCCCGAAATCCAGGCAGACGGAATCGCGACGCGTTTTTTGGCGTCCAACGAACGCTCAAACGTACCCGAGTAAAGCGTTGTCTTTGTTGATTCCTGCCCCATGATTTGTTAGGTATGGAGTGACACAATTCGCCACAACGCCCCACTTTTACCCACATTTCCAAAGTTTGGTCAATGAAAATCCACGTGTTTTTTGAGTCGCCGCGAGGAAAAAATGTCCGGATTTTGAGGGGGAAGATTCCTGCCCTGATTTTCTGATGGCTGGACTGCCGGGAGGACATTTGGAGACTATTTTTTTGCTTCCGGGTTGAAAATGGGAAGGGTGCGGCATTTCGCCACATTGTTGGATCCGAAGATTTCCGATACGCGGAGGGGCGACATGATTTTTCATCGAGTGACAGCCTTCGTCGTGCCATGAAGTATTCCTTTCCTGCTCCGGATTCCATTCCACTGCCGGCTCCGGTCTGGCTTTTCAAATTCCTCAACGACCTCACCCTCACGTTCCACTTCGCTTTCCTGCACCTGCTGATCGGGGGGCTGGTGCTGGCCATAGCATGGAATTTCTGGGGCCGCCTGCGGAAAAATCCCGTCACCATCACGGCATCCGGAGTGGTCGTCAACCGGCTGCCCATCGTGATGACCTACGTGATCAACTTTGGGATTCCCCCCCTGCTTTTCACGCAGGTTCTTTATGGCCGGGCGCTTTATACGAGTTCCGTGCTGATCGGGGTCTACTGGATCAGTGTTATCTTCGCGGTGATCATTGCCTATGCCCTGCTGTATGTGGCAGGCCGGATGTCTGAAAAAGGGCGGCCTTGGTGGCCGGTGGCTTTGGTTTCGTTGATCTTCGTTGCCTATGTCGGAAAGATTTATTCCACGAACATGACCCTCATGCTTCGTCCAGAAGTCTGGCAGGGAATGTATGATGCCACGGCCATGGGCACCCAAATGCCTCCGCATGATCCGACCAAGTGGCCCCGGTTTTTGCTCATGATGGTGGCCTCACTGGCTTTTGGAGGAATTGGAACCACTTTTTATTCCACCAAACGGGCACTCACGGACGACGTGAAAATATTTCTTCGCAGGTGGGGCGGCGCCGTTGGTTTTGTCGGGGTGTCCGGGCTGGTCGTTGCCGGTTTTTATGCCTACCAAGCGCAGCCGGACTTTGTCCGTGATGCCATCCAAGCGTCTTCTTTTCACAAGATTCTCATTTGGATCTGGCTGGGCGGCCTTGGGTTGACCGCTCTGGGGGCAGCCAGTGTTTTCCTTGCGCCGCGCGTTCTGTCCCTGTGGAAAATTCTTTTTGCCGCCCTGCCCGCGCTGCTGTCCATCGCCTCCTATGTCATCATTCGCGAGGGAGTGCGCGATTTTACGCTGCTCCACAAGGGCTTTGATGTCTGGCAGCGTGCCGAGAACACAAACTGGACCATCGTGGTTCTCTTCTTTGTGTCACTGCTGGCCGGGGTCGGCGGCCTGATCTGGCTGCTTGTCATGCTGCGCCGCGCAAAATCTCTGGAGGAAATCTATGCCTGAAAATCCCGTCCACACCGTCCCGCATTCCCCGGAATCTTTGGATGACATTCCCGGGCCATTGGAAAGGCGGGGCTTCCTGAAACTGGCTGCCGGAGCGCTGGGGGCCTGCTATGCCGCGGCCATCGGCTATCCTGTTTACCGTTACCTTGCGTCACCGGTGGAGCAGGCGGCCCAGACAGCGGCTGTCACCGAGGTCACCCTGCCCGATGGAACGCTCGACCTGCCGAAAAACACCGCTCTGATGTTCAAATTCGGGGTCAAGCCGGCCGTCCTGATCCATCATGAGGATGACAGTTGGTCGGCACTTTCCGCCGTCTGCACCCACCTGGGTTGCACGGTGAGCTACGAGCAGGACAAGCAGGTGCTCTACTGTCCGTGCCACGGCGGAGTTTACAACGCCACCACGGGGGCAAACATCGCCGGACCGCCTCCCAAACCGCTTACTGAATACAAAGTTGCTATTTCCAATGGAAAAATCACCGTCAGCCGCGCCTAAGGTTTCCTCCAAGATTTATTCCTGGCTCGATGAGCGCCTGGGTATTGGGGAGATCATCCATCTTGCTGAGAAAAAGCGGGTTCCGCAGCACCGCCATTCCTTCTGGTATTACTGGGGTGGCATCACGTTGTTTTTTTTCATCGTGATGTGCTTTACCGGTGTTCTGCTGCTTCTCTACTACCGCCCTGGCGACAGCGCCTACGAGTCCGTTCGGCAGATCACGTATGACATCAAATTTGGCTGGTTGATCCGTTCCACCCACTCCTGGGCGGCCAACCTGATGATCGCCTCGGCCTTTGTGCACATGTTCTCAACCTTCTTCATGAAGGCCTACCGCAAGCCGAGGGAATTTTTGTGGTGGAGCGGTCTCGCCCTGCTGCTGCTGGGCATGACCTTCGGTTTCAGCGGCTACCTGTTGCCGATGGACGAGCTGGCCTTTTTTGCCACAAAGGTCGGGTTGGCGATCCCGGCGGTGATTCCGAAGCTGGGCCCTTGGATTGCCGATCTCATCCGCGGCGGACCGGAAGTCAATTCGTTCACCGTGTCGCGCTTCTTTGCCCTGCATGTGGTTATTCTGCCCGCCCTGTTCATTCCCCTGCTCATGTTCCATCTGGGGCTGGTCCAGAAGCACGGGATGTCGATTCCTCCCGAAGAGGAAGCCAGGCCGGAATCCGAACGCAAAAGCATCCCCTTCTTCCCAAACTTTGCGATGAAGGATCTCGCCATGTGGCTCATTGCGCTCAATGTGCTGGCCCTGCTGGCGGCGCTCTTTCCCTGGAGCCTTGGCGAGCCGGCCGATCCGCTCAAGCCAACGCCCCTGGATATCCATCCCGAGTGGTATTTCATGAGTTCCTTCCAGACATTGAAGCTTTTCGGGCAATGGTTTCCCGGGGAATTCGGGGAATTTCTCGGTTTGGGGGTCTTTGGTCTGGGGCTGGTTCTCTGGATTCTGATTCCTTTCTTCGATCCCAAAACGCGTTTTGGAGCGCGTGGGCGTTCGTTCGCCACCTTTTTCGGTTTCCTCGTGCTCGGCATTCTTCTCGTCACCACCATCTGGGGCTATGCCGTGCTGCCCCAGGTTCATTAAAACCATTTTGACACCACTTTTTCTATGAACTATCCCGTTTGGCAGGTTCCGATCATCGGATCGGGCTGGGTGATCGGCATCATCGCCATCATTCATGTGATGTTCTCCCACTTTGCAATTGGCGGCGGATTTTTTCTGCCAATGGCCGAAGCAAAGGCCCGGAGAGAGGGACGAAAAGACTGGCTCGAAAAGCTGGAGAAACACTCGAAGTTTTTCCTCGTTCTGACCGGTGTGTTCGGTGCCATGACCGGTGTGGGCATCTGGTTTGCGGTCAGTCTGGGGTGTCCGGAGGGCATCAGTGCCCTCATCCACAATTTTGTCTTCGGGTGGGCCATCGAGTGGGTGATCTTTCTCGTGGAGCTGTCCTTTGCTGCTGCGTATTACTACACATGGAAAAGGCTGCCGGCGAAAATCCATCTGCGCATTGGGTATGCCTATGGGATTGTTTCGTTTCTGACACTGGTCATCATCAACGGCATCCTGACATTCATGCTCACGCCGGGATCTGCCTGGCTTTCGGTGGTGGGCACGGGCCAGGAAGCCATGAAGTTTTTTCAGGCCTTTTTCAACCCCACCTACTGGCCCAGCCTTGCGTTGCGCACCGTGGTTTGCATTGCTCTGGCCGGAGTCTGGGCGTTGGTCGTGTTCAGCAGGATTGATGGAGACAGGGAAGGGGAGACCAAGCGGGATCTCATCCGGTGGGCCTGCATGTGGCTTTTGCCGGCTTTTCTGCTCATGCCGGTGCTCTTCGTGTGGTATCTCTGGAATGTTCCCGCCAGCCAGCGTGAACTCATGAGCCTGGGCATTTCCACCATCGGCCTGGGGGCATTCACCCAGGTGACGCGGGCGGCTCTCATCACGCTCATGACGTCGGGGACAATTCTGGGGGTGGTTTATTTCATGGCCTACCGCAGCCCGCGCGATTTCAATTTCGGCCATGCCCTGGCGGTGCTTCTGCTCGTTCTGATGGCCACGGCCTCCACGGAAAGCGTGCGGGAAATGCTCCGGAAGCCGTTTGTGGTCACCCAGTTCATGTACACCAACGGCACCCGCGAGAAACAGGTTGCCGGGTTCAACCAGACGGGATACCTCACCGGATCGATTTGGGTGCCCTCTGCTTCGGAAATTGCCAGGGATCCGGCTGCAGCCGATCGAAAGATGGGCCAGAGAATGTTTTATGGACAGTGCATGTCCTGTCACACACTGGATGGGTACCGAAGCATCACCCGCCTGTTGGCGGGGCGCGATTCGACCGCCATTGGAAACATCTTGAAAATGCTGCACGACAACAAAGCAGATTCGCCCTACGCCAAGTTCATGCCTCCGCTTACCGGGACGCCCGCCGAAATGGCCGCGCTTCAAACCTATTTGACGTCGCTGGTCAAAGAGGAGTCGGGAGATGCGGTCAGTGCCGCCGGGCAGGAAAATCAGAAATCGGTCCTGCGTTGACTTCTTTGCAGCTTCAGGCGGGTTGAACCGGATTTTCCCCCGTTATTCCCGAACCTCGACAGCCTCCGGAGTCACCGGGCCGGTTGCCTTGTCCTTCCGGGCAAAGACTTCGTTGCGGTCGTAGCGGCCGATGTAAACGTAGTTCTCCTCCAGCCACCGGCAGGCTTCCGGCGCCCAGTTCCGGAAGCGGGAGGCTTCGCTGCGGTTGATCTTCCTCTGGTCCAGAACCACGACAGCCGGGCGGGAGTCGGTCATGATTTTGAGAAACGTCTCCGTGAAGCGTTTTCCCGCCGTGGCATTGTCCACATAGAGATTGTGAAGCGGCGAGGGACGGTCGGTCATGAAGTTGATCGTCGGGGAGTAGGGAAAGCACACGACAAACTCTCCCGGCGAAGAATGCCGGAGGATGGCATCGCGCAGTCCCGCCAGCCACCGGGCCTCTTTTTGCCGCACCAGGACATGCACCCCGTTGAGGGCATCGAAACGGTGGGCGGCCTTCTCCCTCGCGGCGATCGTTCCTGCGGAACCTTTTGGCAGGGCGTGCGAGACGTAAATGGCGGTGATGCCTGTGCAGGCAGTGAGCGGGAAGGCTGCAAGAAGCCGGTGCCCCATCGCGTCATGTTCGCGGGCATACCGGAGAGCGGCCCAGAAGATGGTCGCGAGTGCCGCCAGAAACGGCACCATCATTTCCGCCACATGGACGGTGTCCGGACGGAAAAAGAAGTATTGGGGGAAAAGCGTGAGGGCACACCCCAGAACGGTGAGAGGATAAAGCGCCCGCTCTTTCGCATCGGCATCCTTTTTCAGGATGGCCGAGGCAAGAAAGTACAGGCCAACGGCGATCGACGCCACCGAGAACGGAATGGGGAGGTAGATGGAGAGGGCGAGCGAGCGGAACTCCCATGTCGGAGCCGTCCAGATGTCGCTGATCCGGCTTCTTGCCAGTGCGCCGCGGTCTTCCCAGGTTTCGCCGGGAGCTTTTTCCGTTGTTGGGGGAGGCGGTGCTGGGGACTGCGGAGAGACCGGGGGCGGAGCAGGTGGCTTTTCCCGGAGATCCGCTGTGAAGGCGCGGAATTCCGCGGATACCATTTCCAGCCATCCGGTGTATTGGGCGAGGAAAGCGGCATCGTAACCGTGCGCTTTTGCATGAATAAAAAACGGCATGTGAACCGTCCATGCCACACACAACCCGACAAGGACCGATCCCGCAGCGCGGAGGGTGCGCTTCCAGAAATCTCCGCGCACTCCCAGAGGATACAGGAGCGCGAGTCCCAGGAAAATGGCAGTGAAAAAGATTCCCAGGTCGATGCGCACGAGAAAGGTGACGCCCAGGCCGAGGCCCGCTGCGGCGGTGCGGAGAAGGAGTGACGTCCGGGAGGTTCTGACAAAGGCCGAGGTCAGAAGCCAGGCATTCAGGATTCCAAGAAACGGCATGTAATTCCGGAACAACATCCCGGGGATCAGGATCGCCAGCACGCACGGGACCGCCGAGAACCACGCGTTCTTCGTGTAGTTGAACACCACCCGGTAAACCAAGCCCGCCGAGAACAGGCAGATGGCAAAGAAAAATCCCCGCAGTACGAGGTAATTCGGGCCGGTGAGTTCAAAAAGCCAGGCGATCGGGAAGAACCAAAGGACATTGTAACCCAGAAAAGTGTCCACGATGGGGCGCTGACCTTCCATGAGCCGCATGGCCACCACTCCGGCGGTTCCGCCCTCTCCTCCCAGATTCAGTCCGGAACGGAAATACAAGGCGTAGTAGAAGAGGGCGAATGCCAGGAGCAACCAGGGAACGATCTTTCCGGAACGAACTTCCGGCCAGATGTTGGCCGGGCGGCATTTTTCAAAAAGGGAAATCTTATCCGGAACGGACATGCATGGACTCTCGTTGGAGACGGCGGGGGGATGGCAAGAAAAATTGCATGTCGGCCTTTGTTGCACAAATGCCCGTGACCCGTCATATTGGCTGCCGCAATGACGGTTTTTTTGAAGAGATTCTCCTGGTTTTCCAAGTTTGTTGTTCTTTTGACATCGCTTCTCCTGGCCGGATGCGCCACGGAGACATTTGCACCGGAGGTTGCCCCCGAGTATGTGGTGCTCGTCGATTTTGCCTCCTTCTATCGTCTGGGACCGCAGCAGGGACGCGGGCCGGATGCCTCGCTTCGCTCGGGGACCCGGGTGAAATTGTTGCGCCGCGAAATGGGTTTCAGCCTCATCCAGTTGGAGGATTTGCGCACGGGGTATATGGCGAATGAGAACATGACCGTGGCCCCTCCGCGTCCTCCCGGGCAAGTGCGCCAGGATGCCGAAGCTCCGGCTGGGAAAAAGAAATCCGGACATTCCCGGGGCGAGGACAGCCCGGTTTATTCCGGTCCGCCGGTGAATGACACGCCTTTGCCGGATCCGAACATGCCGCCTCCGGATTTGAATGTGGAGCCCGAGTTGGTTCCCGATACGATTCCGGTTCCCGCCTCGACACCGGCAGCGGCTCCGAAGTTTCGGTACTGATTTCCGTCCCGGGGAGTGATTGCCGCGGAGGCCGTCCGTGCGAACCCTTTTGGAAAATCAGTAGCTGTGTTTTGTGAGGCTGGTTTTTCCTCGGAAAACCCAGTAGATGCTGGCCGTGTAGGCGAGGACCAGCGGAACACCCAGAAGGGCGATGATGAGCATGATGCCGAGAGTTTTTTGCGTCGATGCGGCATTGTAGATCGTCAGGCTGTTCGCCGCATCGGGGGAGGAGAGAACCATGTGCGGGAAGTAGGTGATCCCGAAAGTCATCATCATCAGGACCATGGCTGCACACGAAGACAGAAAGGCATTAAAGCGGCGGTTCTTGTGGATCTCGCGGGGAATGTTCAGCACGATGAGGACATTGATCGCCACCACGATGAAGACGTAGGGGCGTGCCCGGACGGTGTCAATGACCCACGGGACATCGACAATCGTGTAGAGGTTGAAGAGAAAGTAGGAGGCCAGGAAGAGGCCGATCAGGCGGGGGATCCATCTGCTGACGATGTCGTGAAGTTCCCCGTCGGTTTTCATCGCCAGATAAATGGCGCCATGCATGGCGAACAGAAGAACGGTGGTGACTCCCATCAGCAGAGAATAGGGATTCAACAGGCCGAGGAACGTGCCGACAAATTCATGATCCTGGTCCAGGGGGATTCCGCGGACAATGTTTCCCATCGCCACACCGATGAGCAACGAGGAAACGAAACTGCCGAGGCTGAATGCCACGTCCCAGAACTGGCGCCACCAGGTCCATTCTTCCTTGCTGCGGAACTCGATGGCCACCGCGCGGAAGATCAACGAGCAGAGAAGGAGCATGAAGGGCAGGTAAAAACCCGAGAAGACCGTGGCGTAGGCCTGCGGGAAGGCCGCAAACAACGCGCCACCGCCGGTGACGAGCCAGACTTCGTTTCCGTCCCACACCGGGCCGATGGAGTTCAGAAACAGGCGGCGGTGCTCGTCTTTCCGGACAAAAAGGTGGAGAGCCCCCACTCCGAGGTCGAAGCCGTCAAGGATGGCGTAACCGGTGAAAAGAACACCCACCAGGATGAACCAGACAATGTTGAGATCGGGAAGATTCATGCGCGGGGAGTGGTTCGGATGAGGGCTTTCCAGCTTTCCGGCATTTCTTCGCTCTCTTCCGCGGAGTCGGGACCGTGCTGGATTTTCCTGGTGAGAAGGAAAATGAACATCGCAAAGAGGAGGGCGTAGACGAGGCCGAAGAGAACGAGCGAGGCGGTGATCTGGTGGGCGGTCACCACCTTCGAGAGGGCGTCCGAAGTTCTCAGCAAATCATAGACGATCCAGGGTTGGCGGCCCATCTCCGCAGCGAACCAGCCCGCCTGGTTGGCAATCTGCGGTCCCAGGACCGAGGCCACCAGTGCGACGAGGAGCCAGCGGGTCAATGGCCGGGAGGGATCGAACAACCATCCTCTCCACCAGAAAAAACAGGACACAATCACGAGAGCCAGAAGGGCGACTCCGACAATGATCATCACATGGTAAAATTGAAAAACCAGCGGCACATTCGGCCAGTAGGATTTCCGGAGGGCCGGCAGATCCTGCGCCGGGGTTTCCGGATGGTGGGCTTTCAAAAAGGCGTCGGACGGCAGCTCAAGAAGTCCCGTGACAGGTTTGGTAGTGGAGCCCCACGCCAGAAAACTCAGCAATCCCGGGATCTTCGGGCCGGTCACGGTCTCGTTTTTGGGATCGACATAGCCAAAAAGTGTCATCGGGGTGGAGGGAATCGTCTGGTAAACTCCTTCCAAGGCCGCCAGCTTCACCGGTTGGTTGCGTGTCACTCCCTTGGCCGTGAGATCCGCGCTGACCATCTGCAGCAGGGTCGCGACGGTTGCCACTCCCAGCCCGACCTTCATCGAAGCCCGGGCAAAATCCAGATGACGCCGGCGGAGGAGGTAAAAGGCGCTGATGCTCACCACGAGAAACGCGCCGGCCATCCACGCGCCGAGAACCACATGGGTGAGGCGGTCGATGGTCGAGGGATTGAACACCATCGCCCAGAAGTCATCCACCACGGCGCGGACACTGGTGAGTTCGGCCGGGGTCACCACATGGTCCGGAGGCAGGAAGACCGGCTTTCCATCCACCATGGTCTCCAAATGGTAGCCCGCGGGAGTTTGCATCCAGGAATTCGCCACCACGATCCAGACCGCGCTGAAGTGGGCACCAAAGGCCACCATGCACGTCGCGAAAAAGTGCATCTTGGGGCCGACCTTGTTCCACCCGAAGAGCAGGATGGCCAGGAAACCGGATTCCAGGAAGAAAGCAAAGATGCCCTCCGCGGCAAGCGCACTCCCGAAGATGTCGCCAACGAACCGGGAGTAAGTCGCCCAGTTGGTGCCGAATTCAAACTCCATCACAATTCCCGTGGCGACGCCGATCGCGAAGGTGAGTGCGAAAATCCGCGTCCAATAGCGGGCCATGTTGTGGAAGAGCGGATTCCCGGTCTTCAGCCAGAGGCCTTCCATGATCACCAGAATGATGCCCAGGCCGATGCTGAGCGGCGGGTAGAGGTAGTGAACCGCCGCGGTGAAGGCGAACTGAAGGCGGGCCAGGATCTCAGCGGTCATAGGAGAATTAGATTTCCTAATATGCCGTCAAGTGTCAAGCTTCCGCGCCTGGCGATTTCCCGACCGCTTTTCCCCCGGTTTGCGGAGGGACATCCGGGGACTCTCAGGCTTTGTCCGGATGCTTGGCCGAAAGGCCCATCATCAGCATGGCGGAGCCGCTGAAGATCGACTGGATCCCGTAGAGGAGCCCGACCACCCACTCGCCATCAATCGGCCAATGGGCATAAATCATCCCGCCCAATACCAGGGCCACAAATCCATTCAGAAGCAGCCAGATCCAGGCCGGGTTCGTGCGCATCCGCAGGGAGGTCACGATGCACACGATGCCTTCCGAGAGGAAAACCACGGCCAGGATGAGCGTGAGGGCCACCATGCCGGCGGTGGTGAAAAAGAAAAGGGCCGATCCGGCGGCGATGCGGATGATGGCGGAAAAAAACGACAGCAGCCGGTGCGGGCGGTTTTTTCCAAAGATCGCCTGGAAGAGCGAGATGAGGCCGCTGACCAGGCAGAGGGCCCCGATCAATTGCGTGAGGATGAAGGAAAAAAGCGTGGGGGCGGCAATGGCAAAGACGCCGACCAACAGGGAGAGAACTCCTCCGAAAATCAACCAGCCCTTGCTGCGGGCGAGGCCGTCGTTGAGCATGAGCATGGGATCAATCCTCCAGGGTGAAGCCGACTTTGACGGTCACCTGCCAGTGGGCGATCCGTCCGTCCTCGATTTGTCCGCGGGTCTCGGTCACTTCGAACCACCGCATGTTGCGGAGGGATTGGGCGGCTTTGGAAATCGCGTTCTGCACCGCATCCTCAATGCTGTCCGGGGAGGAACCGACCAGTTCAATTTTCTTGTAAATATGACTGTTCATTTGGATGAGCGTATCAAAAGCAACACCCGCCCGGAAGGGAAATCACCGGTTGCAAAGATGTTACAAAATTCCGCTTGTTTTTCCCACTTCTCCGCGCGGATGTTAGAGGCACGATGAGTGCCACCCCCGCCGCCCAAGGTTATGCGATGCCCGCCGAATGGGAGCCGCACGAGGCCACCTGGATTTCCTGGCCGCAGCCCGGATGCAACAGCTTCCCCGGTTCCTACGACCGGGTTGTGCCGACATTTGTCCGGATGGCCGAAGCTCTTGCGGAATCCGAGACGGTTCGCATCAATGTCCGCGACACGGAGCAGGAAAAAACGGTGCGCGACCTCTTGCGGGGGGCTGCTCCCGAGCGTCTGGAATTTTTTTCCATCCCGACCAACGAACCTTGGTGCCGCGATCACGGCCCGGTTTTTGTCCGGCGCAAGTCTTCCCCGAAACTGGCGGTGTTGGATTTCGAGTTCAATGCCTGGGGGTGGAAGCTGTCGCCGTTTGAAGAAGACGACGAGGTGCCCGCGAAGGCCGCGGAGAAGCTCGGTCTGCCGGTGTTTGATTACAGCGGTTTCGTTCTTGAGGGGGGCTCGATTGATGTCAACGGGGCGGGGACCGTGCTGACCACGGAAAGCTGTCTGTTGAATCCCAACCGGAACCCCAAACTCGACCGTCACGCCATCGAGAAAAAATTGCAGGAGACCCTCGGGGTCCGGCAGGTTCTGTGGCTTGGCGACGGGATCGAGGGGGACGACACCGACGGGCACGTCGACGATCTCACGCGCTTTGTGGCCAAATCCGTCGTTGTCACCGCGACCGAGGAGGATGCGAACGATCCCAATTTCGAGCCGTTGCGGATGAATCTGGAACGGCTTCGCGAAATGCGGTTGCCGGATGGCGAGCCGCTGCATGTGCTTCCCCTGCCGATGCCGCGGCGGATCGTGCGCGAGGGGATCCGGCTTCCGGCCAGCTATGCCAATTTCTACATCGCCAACGAAGCCGTTCTGCTGCCGTTCTACGGGGAGGGAAATGACGCCTGGGCGGAGTCCGTCCTGCGCGAGGCCTTCCCGACCCGGAAGATCGTTGGCATTGATTGCCGGGAACTTATCTGGGGACTGGGGGCATTCCATTGCCTCACCCAGCAGCAACCCGCGGTCTGATGAGCGATCCGGTCCTGAAATTCCGCCGCAACGTGGCTTTGATTCTGACCCGCCCGGGCGGGGAGATCCTTGTGTGCGAGAGAATCGGTTTCAAGGATTCCTGGCAGTTTCCCCAGGGAGGGGCCAAGGCCCGGGAGACCGATCTCGAAGCCCTTCACCGCGAGGTGAGCGAGGAGATTTCCCTTCCGCCCGGGTCCTACCGCGTGGTGCTCCGGCACGGCCCTTATCGCTATGTCTTCCGGCCCGGTTTCCGCAAGGAGGGATGCGACGGGCAGGAGCAGATTTATTTTCTGGCGGAATGGTCGGGCGAGGGGGAGATCATCGTGGACAAAAAAGAATTCCGGACATTCCGCTGGATCCGTCCGGAAGCGTTCCGCATCCGGTGGGTTCCCCCGATCAAGCGCGAGGTTTACCGGCAGGTTTTTCGCGATTTTTTCCAGCAGGAGCTGGACTGAATTTCGCAGGATGTGCGGATTCTTGTTGACTCCGGGGCAAAAAGGTGGGATTTCCCCGCCGCTGCCTATGCTTACATTTACTGCCTTTACGGTGCTTTCCACCGCGCTTCTCGGATGCGTCTGGTGGGTGAGTCGCGATGATCAGGGGGCGTCCTGATCCGATTTTTTTGCGCCCTGGCAACGGGGTGATTTGGTTTCATGATTTCTTGGTTATCTTTTGAATGGAAGACAGGTGGTCTTCAGAAAGGCGGGGCTTCTTCCAAGCCTCTGATTCTTCGTGCCGCGGAGAAAGCGGAAGAGGAGGGTGTGTCCAAAGCCATCCGGAGTGCGTTCTCCATGGACTCTGCCTGGGGGGACGTGAGCCGGGCCCTGGCGGAAAAACTCGAAGCGAACATCGAAAAAGCTTTTTCCGAACCGGAACCGTCCTGCGTGGTTCTGGTCCACGGCACCCGGGTGATCGGGGCCTCCGTGTTGGAGGTGGCGCCCGATGCGCCCAATCATCTGGTGAGCGGACCCTGCATTTTGCATGAATACCGCAATCGCGGGCTGGCAAGCGCCCTGCTGGCCGAGTCGCTGGCCTTTTTGGGAAAGAAAGAAATTCCGGTGGCACGCGGGCTCACGCGGGCCAATTCCATCACGGCCCGTTTCATTTATCCGAAGTTCGGCGGTGTCTCCCACCCGTTCAACGGGGATCCGCTGAAGCTGAAGGCCGAGTGATTTTGCATTTTCCTCTTTTCTTGCCGGGACAAGTTTGCAAAGTTCGTAGTCTGGATGCAGGGAATCTTCCATCAATACGATACGGGGTCTTTTTTTGACGAGATGTTTGCGGCGGACGGCACGGTCCGTCCCCACTACGAACAAATCCTGCGGAGGTTTGCCGACATGGAGCCGGCCGAGTTCGACAGGAAGAGGGCGCTTGCCGAAAAGTCCTATCTCAACCAGGGGATCACGTTCACGGTTTACAGCGGCGATGAAGGCACCGAGCGGATCATGCCGTTCGATCTCATTCCCCGGATCATTCCCGCCGCCGAGTGGGACTTCATCGAGCGGGGGCTGACACAGCGGCTGCATGTCCTGAATCTTTTCCTTCGCGACATTTACCACGGGCAGAAGATCATCAAAGACGGGGTGATTCCGGAGGAGATCGTCCGCAGTGCGAAGCATTTCCGGCCGGAGCTCGTGGGGTTCGACCTTCCGCGCGACATTTACATCCATGTGTGCGGGACCGATTTGATCCGCGGTGCGGACGGCCGTTACATGGTTCTTGAGGACAACGGGCGTTGTCCCTCCGGTGTTTCCTACCTGCTGGAGAACCGGCAGGCGATGAAGCGGGTTTTCCCGCGTCTTTTCAACCGGTATGCGGTGCGCCCTGTCGGGAGGTATCCGCAGGAACTGCTGGCATCCTTGCGCTATGTCGCGCCGCACGGCAATCCCGACCCGACCGTGGTGGTCCTCACGCCCGGGGTTTACAACTCCGCCTACTTCGAGCATTCGTTCCTCGCGCGAGCGATGGGCATTGAGATCGTCGTCGGCCAGGATCTCGTCATTGAAAACTCGCGGGTGTTCATGAAGACGACCAAGGGACTCAAGCAGGTCGATGTGATTTACCGGCGGATTGACGACGATTTTCTGGATCCGACAGTCTTCCGGAAAGATTCCGTTCTCGGGGTGCCCGGGATCGTGGAAGCCTACCGGGCGGGGAATGTGACCCTGGCCAACGCGCTCGGCACCGGTGTTGCCGACGACAAGGTGACCTACTATTACGTTCCGGCGATGATCAAATACTACCTCGGCGAGGAACCGATCCTGCCGAATGTGGAGACCTATCTGTCGGCGGTGGACAGCGACAGGAAATACATCCTCGAGCATCTGCCCGAGCTGGTGGTCAAGGCGGCGAACGAGAGCGGCGGGTATGGCATGATGATCGGCCCCCATGCCTCGAAGGAGGAAGTGGAGAAATTCCGGGCGGCCATCATTGCCGATCCGCGCGGGTATGTCGCGCAGCCGGTCGTGCAGCTTTCCCGCTCGCCCTGCTATTTCGACGGCAGGGTCGAGGGACGCCACATCGACCTCCGACCGTATATTCTTTCCGGGGAGAAAACCACGATCATCCCCGGCGGGCTCACGCGGGTCGCCATGCGAAAAGGCTCCCTCGTGGTCAACTCCTCGCAGGGCGGGGGCAGCAAGGACACGTGGGTTTTGGACGGAGGGGAGGAAGCATGTTGAGCCGTGTCGCAGATGCCTGTTTTTGGCTGAGCCGCTACATCGAACGGGCCGAGGCAAACGCCCGGATCCTCGACGTCAACATCCAGCTGCTTCTCGATTACGAGGACCAGAACGAAGTGACCACCCGGCAGCACTGGCAGCCGATCCTGGCCACTCTGGAAGACCAGGAACTGTTCAGCGAGATCCATCCCGAAATCACGGGAGATGCGGTGATGGAGTTCGTGACATTCGAGAAGAAAAATCCGCACTCGATCATCTCCAGCGTGACCTATGCCCGCGAGAACGCCCGCATGGTCCGGGAGCAGATTTCCAGCGAGATGTGGGAACAACTGAACCGGCTCTATCTCCATCTGCTCAGCCCCGCGGCGCGCACCGCGTTTGCCGACAGTCCGATTGATTTTTACCGGTCCCTGGTGGACAGCCTCCACTCGTTTCAGGGCATCACCGATGCCACGATGACCCATGGTGAGGGATGGCAGTTCCTCCAGGCGGGGAAATTCCTGGAGCGGGCGGATTCCACCTCGCGGGTTCTCGACATCAAATACCACATCCTGCTGCCGTATGAGGAACAGGTGGGAGGAACGGTGGACATCACGCAATGGATGGCCGTGCTCCGCTCCTGCAGCGCGATGGAGGCCTTTTTAAAGATCTCGCACGGGCAGGTGACAAGCTGGGGGGTCGCGCAGTTTCTTCTTCTGCACGACACCTTCCCGCGGTCCATCCGGTTTTGCGTGGATGGGTTGGATCTGGCGCTGCACAGCATCTCCGGCTGCGAGCGGGCGCATTTCTCGAACGAAGCCGAGCGGCTTTCCGGGATGCTTCGTTCGAACCTCGATTACACCACGATCGAGACCGTTTTTTCCACGGGTCTTCACCAGTATCTGGATCAAACCCAGTTGCGTTTGATCGAAATCTCGAACGCCCTTGTGAAAACCTACTGCCACTGGCTTGAGGGAGCCTGATCGCCCGGTGGTGGGTGTCCTCCCGGCATGAGCGACCTGCTTCCCCTTCTGAAGAGCGTTTCCCGTTCGTTTTATCTGTCACTCCGCCTGCTGCCGGGCTCCGTCCGCCCCACTCTCTCCCTGGCCTACCTTCTGGCCCGTGCCTCGGACTCGATTGCCGATGCGGCTTCCGTGCCGGTGGATGTCCGGCTCCGGATGCTCGGTGGGTTGCCGGGATTTTGCGGGGTGGAGGAAGTTCCGGAGGGGCTGCCCGATGCGGAGAAAAGTCTCCTGCGTGCCCTGCCGGTTTTGATGGAAACGCTGGAGGCTTCGCCGGACCGGGAGGAGATCCTCGGGGTGTGGGGGACGATTCTTGAAGGTCAGATGTTTGACTTGCAGCGCTTCGCTTCCGATCCCGCGCCGCTGACTCTGGAAGAGGCGGTCCGCTACACCGGGCTGGTTGCCGGATGCGTGGGGGAATTCTGGACCCGGATTTGCTTCAAGCACATTTCCCGCTATTCGACGGAATCCCCCGAGGCACTGTGCCGGCTGGGCTTTGATTTCGGATGCGGGCTCCAGTGGGTGAACATCCTCCGCGACCGCCGGGCCGATGCCGCGCTGGGGCGGGTCTATGTGACGCCTGAAAATTTTCCCGCGGCCCTGGAAACGGCCCGCAGAAATCTGGAGTCCGGTTCCCGGTATGTGTCCGCCGTGCGGCCCCGGCGTCTGCGGGCGGCCTGCCGGCTGCCGTTGGATCTCGGTCTGCGAACGCTCGATCTCGTGGCCGCCGATCCCGGGGCGGCGCGTGTGAAAGTCGGCCGGGGATTTGTCTGGATCTCACTCGTGCGGGCGCTGTGGCATTGACCACCGGGATTCCCTTCGTGTAGGCAGGGGCATGGGAATGATCCACATCAACCGCAACCGGCAGAGTCTTGGACAATTTTCCGAACAGGATGTGGCCGACGGGTTGCAGAGCGGGCGGTTTCTCCCCGACGATCTCGCCTGGCAGGAGCCGATGGAGTCCTGGCAACCGCTGTCTTCCTTCAAGGATCTGCCGCTGCCGTCCGCTCCGGAAGTTTCTGCGCCGCCTTCGGAAACCGGAGACGTTCCGGCATTTCCAGTGGCCCCTGTCTGGGAAAGTGCCGCGCCGCCTCCGTTGATTCCGGCCGTGGTCGAATCGGTCAGGGAGGTCTTCTCGAAGCCCGTGGAAACATTCCAGGGAATGCCTTGCGAAGGGGGATTTTTCAAGCCGCTGAAATTTTACATCCTGCTCTCCTGGCTGACCGGTGCGGCGGCGATCATATACCAGACGGTGGCCATGCTCATCAATCCGGGCCTGTTTGCCGGCGAGGGGGTGAAGAATCTTTCCCAGCCCATGCTCCTGACGGTTTATGCGGGGCTGATCCTTTTCATGCCCGTTCTGCTCTTTGTGGGAGTCTTCTTTTCCTCGGGAATTCTTCACCTGGCGCTGATGGCAGTGGGCGGGGCAAAAAAGCCGTTTGAAACCACCTTCCGCGTTCTGTGCTATGCTTCGGGCGCGACTTCCGTGCTCCAGTTGATCCCGCTTTGCGGCGGGTGGCTTTACTCCGTGGCGTCGTTGATCTACTGCGTGATCGGGCTCAAGGAAGCCCATCGAACCGATCTCTGGCGTCCGATCGTGGCCATCTTGCTCATTTTTGTTGTGTGCTGCGGGGCGATTGGCGGGCTTGTTGCGCTCTCTGCGGGAATCGCGGGTGCGGCTATGAGTTCCGCGAAGTAGGTTCCCAGCCCCAGGCGAGGCGGACCGCGTTTTCCCGGGCCTGGCGGAGGTGTTCCGGTGTCAAACCGGCCTGTGGAGCGGCCACGTCGAACTCGTGGTCGAGGGTGATGTCGCTGATTCCGGGATCGTCGGTGTTGATTGTGGCGACGAGTCCCCGGTCAAGAAACTGCCGGAGCGGGTGGGCGGCGTAGGAGGCCACCGTGCTGGTCTGGACATTGCTGGTGAGGCAGCACTCGAGGCCGACGGCTTTTTTTGCGAGTTCGTCCATGAGGGCGGGATCCCCGATGGCACGGACTCCGTGGCCGATGCGCGTCGCTCCGAGAAGGTCGATGGCCTCGCGGATGCTTTCCGGCCCGGCCGCCTCGCCGGCGTGGACGGTGATCTGGAGGCCGGCTTCCCTGGCCCGGCGAAAATGCGGTTCGAACAAGTGCGCGGGAAATCCCGCCTCGTCACCGGCAAGGTCGAGGGCGGTGAGTTTTTCCCGGAAGGCCATCAGGGCGTCGAGTTCCCGAAGACAGGTCTCCGGACCGAATGTCCGGCTGAGAATGCCGATGACCCGGACCGGAACGCCGAAGTCCCGGATGCCGGAGGCGATGCCGTCCAGCACGGCTTCCACCACGGCTGCGGGATCCAGCCGGTGGGCCAAGGCCATGAACCACGGGCTGAACCGGAGTTCGACGTAATCGAGCCGCTCGCGGGCGGCGTCTTCGACATTTTCATAGCCGATGCGGCGGCAGTCGTCGGGACCGGCCAGCACGGCGATGGGCCAGCGGAATTTTTCCAGAAACCCGACCAGCCCGGGATGGGGGGAGGTGACGGTGACATGCGGGCGGAGTCCCTCGACATCCCGGGCCGGGAGGCGGATGCCGTTCTTTTCCGCCAGTTCAAGGATCGTTGGGATGCGGATGTTGCCGTCGAGATGGCGGTGCAGGTCGATGCGCGGGATCATGCGGTTTGGGCGAGGGCTTTTTCCATGAGGCGCGTGGCGAGCGGCTGGGTCGCCTCGTCGAGGGCGGCGAGAGTTTTTTTCAGACGCGAGGTGGATTTTTCCGCGCGGGCCGTGCGGACAGTTTCGATGAGGGCGGCGAGGGTTGTTCTTTCCTCTTCGGTGACCGCGCTGCCGAGTTGCGCCAGAGCGGCGTCCACGGCGGGCAGCATCTCGTCGGCTTTCAGGCAGGCCTCGGTGAAAATCCGTTCGTCCATGTCTTCAAAGGCATGTTCGAGCGAGTCGCCCAGCATTTTTTCAACAGCCTCGTCGGAGACTTCGACGGCGCTTTCGATCTTGACGAGGGTGTCCCTGCCGGTGGCGGTATCCCGGGCGAGGACGTTCAAGATCCCGTTGGCATCAAGCTCGAACTGCACGCCGACGCGGGCGCGACCCTTCGGCAACGGGGTGAACGGCACTTCGAATTCCCCGAGCTTCCAGTTGTCCTTCGCCATTTCCCGTTCGCCCTGGAGAACGGAGATTTTCATGCCGGATTGATTGGCGACGGCGTTGGTGAACATCTCTCCGGCCTTGCACGGGATGGTTGAGTTCCGCGGGATGATGACATTCATCAAACCGCCGAAAGTCTCAATGCCGAGGGAAAGCGGGGTGACGTCGAGCAGTGTCACATTTTGCACATTTCCGGAGAGGATGCCCGCCTGGATCGTGGCACCGAGGGCCACCGCTTCGTCGGGATGCTGCGAGGTATCCGGCTCGCGGCCGAAAATTTCGGCCACAAATGCCCGGACCAGCGGCATCCGCGTGGCTCCGCCGACCAGCACCACCGCGTCCAGATCCGAAGCCTCCAATTGCGCGTCGGCGATGGAGCGGATGCAATGCCGGCGGGTGCGGGCGATGATCGGGGAGCAAATCTCCTCCAGTGCCGCACGGGTGTAGGTGGTTCCTTGATGCACGGTCTCGGTGGCATCACTCAGGGTTCGTTTGATTGTCTCAGCGACCCGCAGAGGAAGATTCCATGCCGCCGCAAGAGCGGCATCCAGATCGTCTCCTCCAAGCCGGGTGTCGCCATTGGTGGAAAGAACCTCGAACACTCCGCCGTTGAGATGCAGGATCGAGACGTCGAAGGTTCCGCCCCCGAGATCATAGACCGCCACTTTGGCATTTTCTCCCAGCCGCTCCAATCCGTAGGCCAGTGCCGCCGCCGTCGGTTCGCTCACGATGCGCTCGACGGAAAATCCCGCCATCTCCCCCGCCCGCTTGGTGGCGGCCCGCTGGGCATCATTGAAATACGCCGGCACCGTGATCACCGCGCGATCCACCACGCACTCGAGGGAACGCTCCGCATCGGTCTTCAGCTTCTTCAGGATCAGTGCGGAAATTTCTTCCGGCGACCAGGCCTGCCCATCCATGAAAATCCGGACTCCTGTTCCATCGCCCCTGCCTGTGGGGTAGGGCAGTTCCGGTTCTTCCCCGGCCCGCACGCCCATGAGCCGTTTCACCGACGTCACCACACGCGGCGGATGTCCCAGAGCCAGTGCCTGCCATCCCACGACCGGTTCGCCTGTTTCGGGGAACCAGACCGCCGAGGGGGTGAGACGTTTCCCATTTTCATCCGCCACCAAAACGGGAAATCCCGACACCATCGATCCCACCAGCGAATGCGTCGTTCCAAGGTCAATTCCAACAATCATGGCCGGGAAAGTATCCCATGCCGTGGAAATGTCCAAGGGACAGTGAAGCCTCCGCCTGCCGGGCGGCTCAATCCCCGTCGTCCGGATCGTGACGGGTGTTGTGTTTGCGCAATTTGTTCTGCCGGTGATCGCGTCTGGCCCGGCGATCCACGGTCATCTGGCGTTTCTTGCGGTTCTCGCGGAGCCTGGCGATTTCCTCCTCCAGTTTCAGGAAGCCTGCAAGCCGGGCGGCATCCATCCTGCCATCCGCCATGGCCGCCCGGATCGCGCATCCGGCATCGGTGCCGTGCCTGCAATCGTCAAACTGGCATTGGGCCGCAAGTTCCCCGATGTCGGCGAAGCGTTCCCGCAGAGTCGTCTCGTCGGTCCACATGTGAACCTCGCGGATGCCCGGATTGTCGATGATGATCCCGCCTTTCCGCAGCACCATCAGTTCGCGGGCGGTCGTCGTGTGGCGGCCCTTCCCGGTCGTTTCGTTGACTTCGTCGGTCCACTGGTGGTCCCCGCCGAGGAGGTGGTTGATCACGGAGGATTTTCCCGTGCCGCTGGAACCGATGAAAGTGAGGGACTGTCCGCGCCGGAGATGGCGTTCCAGCACGCGCAGTCCGGGTTTGTTTTTCAGGCTGGTGATGTGAACTTCCGCATCGGGATTCAGTGCGCGGATCGCTTCCGCCGCCGCGAGGTTCTGCCCGGCGGGAAAAAGATCGGCCTTGTTGACCAGCACCACCACCTTCGCGCCGCTGCGGCCGATGATGGCGAAATACCGTTCCATCCGCCGCGGATTGAAGTCCGGCCCGGAATCGGTCACCACGACCACCACATCGACATTCGCCGCGATCACCTGTTCCTCGGTGCTCCGCCCCGACATCTTCCGGGAAAGACAGGTCTGCCGGGTGAGGCGGGCGCGGATGACGTTTTCCCTGTCGGCCCCGCCGGTCTCCACGGCCACCCAATCGCCCACGGCAGGCAGCTCCGCATCGGTCTCCGCCTCGTGCAGCACCTTCCCTCCCGTCACGACCACCAGCTCGGTGCCATCCCCCAACAGGGCACCGTGAGAGATCTTGTTGTCACGGATCAGGCGCGCGGGGTGCCAGCCTTTTTCCCGGCAGGGGGCGAACTCTTCCGCAAAAGCGGCATTCCAGCCGAGATCTTCAAGCGTCATGCGGGGACATTTCGCTCAGGGCGGCATGGATCAGGGCCAGGATCTCCGAACGGCCCTCGCGCTGCTTCGAGGAACAGGTCAGGACTTCCGGAGTTTCCTCGCTGATTTCCTTCAGACACTCGAGAAAGGAGGCAATGTGGGCCTGGAGCATTTTCTTCGAAAGCCCGTCCGTTTTGGTGAAGAGCAACACAAAAGGCAGTCCGTGCGTTACCATCCACTGGAGGAATTCCAGGTCGAGTTTCTGCGGGGCGATGCGTGAATCGATGAGGACGAATGTTCCCACGAGACGGGGCCGGTTTTGCAGGTAATCCGCCACAAACGTGCTGAATTTTCCCCGTTCTGTCCTGGCCACTTTCGCATAGCCATAGCCGGGCAGATCCACCAGGCTCCAGGCATTGTTGATCGTGAAAAAATTGATCAGCCGCGTCTTTCCGGGCATCGCGGAGACCTTGGCCAGGTCTTTCTTGCCGGTGAGCATGTTGACGAGCGACGACTTGCCGACATTCGAGCGGCCGATGAAGGCAAACTCCGGCCGATCCGATTCCGGGCAGGTCGCCAGATCGGGGGCGCTGGAGTGAAAGACGGCACTGGTGATTCGCATGTGCCCCGTGGGTGTAGCACGGACTCCGGTCCTCCGGGAGACAAATATCATCCGTCCCGGGTGATCGGGGGGCGCTTCTTCACACTGTGGTGCAGCAGCGGTCCGCTAGAACCCTCCCAGAGAAGCCCGCGGGAGGGGCCGCCGACCGCGGGGAGCTGCGGCCATGCGTTCGCCGGCAGTGACTTCCCGCTGCCCGAGGGAAGAAGCACAACCGGTGCAAAGGTAGTCGTAGATTTCCTTGTCCGGCAGGACGAGGAGCAGTTTCTCGCGGACCGGCATGGCTTGGTTGCACTTCTTGCAGTAGAGCGACGAGGCTCGGAAACTTTCAAATTGCTGCATGGCTTTCAGAAATCCGGGTTCTCCGTGAAGTCACCGGGCTTCAAGCGGTCTTTCACAATGTGGGAGAGGATGGTCTGGAGGACCACCACGGGCGGTTCGGTGGCATCCACCGGAACGGTCAGTTCGGGACCGTAATACTGCAGAAGCGGCTTGGATTCCCGCTCGTAGGTTTCCAGCCGGCGGCGGATCACCTCCTCGTTGGCGTCATCGAGACGATTGTCCTTCAATGCACGCTTTTTCAGCCGTGCCACGACTTTGTCCCGATCCGGGCAACTGAGGTGGAACACCCGCTTCACATCAATGATCTCGGACATGAGTTCGGCCTGCCGGGTGTTGCGGGGAATGCCGTCGAGGACGAGATAATCGATGTCCGGCTTGAATGCCTGCGCCTCCACGGCGTGCCCGATGCTGACTTTCCAAAGCTCGACCGTGATCTCGTCGGGCACGAGCTGCCCCTTGCTGGAGTATTCCAGAAAGGCGCGTCCGAGGGGACTCCGGGTATCCATGCGGCGGAAGACATCGCCGCAGGCACAATGGTAAAACCTCGGAAGTGACCCCAGAGTGGTTCCCTGAGTGCCTTTGCCGCTCCCGGGGGCTCCGAAAAAGAGATAAGTGCGGTATTTTTCTGACACGATGGGGGCGAAGATAGCCGCAGGAATCCCCTCCTGCAACGTCATCGTGAAGTTTTGGGGAGAGGCGTTGACTTTGTTGCGCCAGTCCCTTAATCACATCTCACAACTTTTCTCCCAAACCGTGGCCCAGAACGAAGACTATATCGTGGAAATCCTGATGGATGTCGGGTTGGTCACGCGCACCCAGGTGGAATATGCCCGCGGTCACATGACCGGCCAGAGCGTGGTGGAGGCGCTTGTCCACGAGAAATTCATCACCCAGGAAGATGTCGCCCGTACCTTGGCGGCGCAAAACGGCATGGAGTTCATGGATCTGGCCCAGGTCGTGGTGCCTCCGAACATCGTCGGGCTGCTGCCCGCCGAGGATGCCCGGCGCTGGAAGGCGATCCCCGTTGGGGAACGGGAAGGGGCTCTTCTCATTGCCATCGGCGACCCCATGGACATGCAAACCATGGACGACCTTGCCTTCAAACTCCAGCGCGAGGTGGAATTCGTTTGCTCAACGCCGGATGCCATCCGCAGCAGCCTGATCCAATACTACGGCGGCGATGCCAGTCCGTCCTATGGTTCGGACTCGATGATGGAACTTGGCTCCGACGAGGCGGGGGCCGATGACGCCCCGATCATCAAGATGGTCTCTCTCCTCCTCGTCGAGGCGTATCAAAACCGAGCGAGCGACATCCACATGGAACCGCTGGAATCGAAATTCCGCGTGCGTTTCCGCATCGACGGCGTCCTTCAGGAAATGCCGAGTCCGCCGAAAAAACTCCAGGCCGCAATGGTCAGCCGCATCAAGATCATGACCGGCTCGATGAGCATCGCGGAAAAACGCCTTCCGCAGGACGGGCGCATCCAGATCAAACTCGGCGACAAGGCGATCGACCTTCGTGTCTCGACGATCCCCACCGTGCACGGCGAGAGCGTCGTCATGCGTATTCTGGACAAGACCTCGCTGATGCTCGGGTTGCCGGATCTCGGCTTCCTTTCCGACGACCAGGCGAAATTTGAGAAGCAGATCAATCTCCCGGACGGCATTATTCTCGTCACCGGGCCGACCGGTTCCGGAAAGACCACCACCCTTTACGGCTGCCTGAATTACATGAACAAGCCGGACCGGAAGCTGATCACGGTCGAAGATCCGGTCGAATACCAGATGAGCGGCATCAACCAGGTCCCCGTGAATGCCAGCATCGGCATGACCTTCCCGGCCGCCCTGCGTTCGATCCTGCGCCAGGCGCCGAACATCATCATGATCGGTGAGATCCGCGATCTGGAAACCGCCAGCATCGCCACCAACGCCTCGCTCACCGGCCACCTCGTGCTTTCCACCCTTCACACGAACGACGCCCCCAGCGCCATCGCCCGCTTGGTTGACATCGGCATCAAGCCCTTCCTGGTCTCGACTTCGGTGCGCTCCGTGCTCGCCCAACGGCTCGTGCGGAGGCTCTGCCCGAAATGCAAGACGCCGGCGGAGCTCACGGAATATGAACTGCACATGCTCCATCTCGACGCGGGGCAGTTGAGCGATGCCCACATCATGCACCCGAACGGCTGCGAACTCTGCCGCGGCAAGGGCTACAAGGGCCGCATGGGCATCTTCGAGCTCTTTCTCGTGGACGATGAAGTCCGCAACATGATCAACAACAACGCCTCGACCATCGCCCTGCGCCAGCGTGCCCGGGAACTGGGCATGCGCACCCTGCGTGAGGACGGCATCCGCAAGGTACTGGCCGGCATGACCACGGCCGAGGAAGTCCTCACCACCACCATGACCGATCTGGACTAACCGTATGGACGCACGACAAGTCACGGAAATTTTTGTGGAGCGCGGTCTGCTCACCCCGGAGCAGGCGGAGGGGCTCGTCCAACAGGCTGCCACGGGGGAAAAACCCATCGAGCAACTGCTGGTTGACTATCAGGTGGTGGACGAGGAGGGCTTCATCCATGTGATCGCCGAGTCCATCGGCGCGGAAGCCTACAACCTCAATGAATTCACGCCGGACACCACAATTCTGGGACTGATTCCCTCCGGTCTCGCCCGCCTCCACGGCGCGATGCCGATCATGGGATCGGGGAACACGATCATTGTCGCCCTCGCGGACCCGCTCAATCCCCAGACCATCGAGGATTTGCGCTTCGCGCTGGGACGCGAGATCCAGGTGATGGTCGCCTTTCCGGCACGTGTCACCAACCTCATCCGCGAACACTACGGATCGGAAGTCACCAATTTCGACGACATCATTTCCCAGCTCGGCGCGGGTTCGGACCTCGTGGTCACCGAGGGAGGAGAGGGGGACGCCTTCAATCTCCAGGCCATCGCGGCGGAAGCCAACACCGGACCGATCATCAAGTATGTCGACCTGATCCTCGACAAAGCGATTGCCGCGCGGGCCAGCGACATCCACTTCGAGCCGTTCGAGACCGAGTTCAAGATCCGCTACCGGGTGGACGGGGCTCTTTATGAGATGGATCCCCCGCCGCTCCATCTTGCCCTCCCGGTCATTTCCCGCGTCAAGGTGATGTCCAACCTGAACATCGCCGAACGCCGGCTTCCCCAAGACGGACGCATCCAGCGGACCATCAACGGTCGCCAGGTCGATCTTCGTGTTTCCACCCTGCCCACCACCTTCGGGGAAAGCGTCGTGCTCCGCGTGCTCGACCGTTCCAGCGTGAACCTGGAGCTTGAGACGCTCGGAATGCCGGAGGACATCTACAATTACATCCTCCACGTCATCGAAAAACCGAACGGCATTTTCATCGTCACCGGGCCGACCGGTTCCGGAAAAACCACGACGCTTTACTCGTGCCTGCGGAAGATCAACACCATCGACTCCAAGCTCCTCACCGCGGAAGATCCCGTGGAATACGAGATCGACGGCATCATCCAGGTGCCGATCAACGAAGGCATCGGACTTACCTTCTCGCGCGTGCTGCGGGCGTTTCTGCGGCAGGATCCGGACCGGATTCTCGTCGGGGAAACCCGTGACATCGAGACCGCACAGATCGCCATCCAGGCCTCGCTCACCGGCCACCTGGTTTTCACCACGCTCCACACCAACGACTCCACCGGAGCCGTCACCCGCCTCGTGGACATGGGCATCGAACCCTTTCTCATTTCCGCCTCGCTGGAGTGCATCCTCGCCCAGCGCCTCATCCGCAAAATTTGCACCGGATGCCGCACCGCCTACGAGCCCAACGAGCAGGTTCTCACCTCGCTCGGCCTCGGGGTCCACGACATCGGCGACAAAAATTTCTACTACGGCAAAGGCTGCGACACCTGCAACAACACGGGCTACAAAGGCCGCAAGGGCATCTACGAACTCCTGAAAATCTCGGACCCCATCCGGGAAATGATCAACGAGCGCGCTCCCGGCGTCCTGCTGCGGCAGAAAGCCATCGAACTCGGCATGACCACCCTCCGCGAGGACGGGCTCCGTTCGATTTACGACGGACTCACCACCATCGAGGAAGTCGTCAAATATACCTGAGAGTCTGTCTGAAAATTGCCGGCCGGCAGGAGTTTCAGCCGTGAAGCCGTTCCGCTGCGGTCACGGTGTTCGACATCAACATCGCGATTGTCATCGGGCCGACGCCTCCCGGCACGGGAGTGATGGCGGCACAACGTTCCGCCACGGCGGCATAATCGACGTCTCCCACCAAACGGTATCCCTTCGGGCTGGAGGAATCTTCGACACGGTTGATTCCCACATCGATCACCGCCGCTCCCTCGCGGATATGCTCCGCTCCCAGAAAATTCGGACGTCCGATGGCTGCAATCACGATGTCTGCCTCGCGGGTGATGGCCGCGAGATCGCGGGACCGCGAATGGGCCACGGTCACCGTCGCGTCACCGCCCGGACCGCGGCGCATGAGAAGCAACGCCATGGGTTTCCCGACAATCATGCTCCGGCCGACCACCACGGCCCTGCGACCGGCGGTCTCGATCCCGGCTTCGGCAAGCAGACGGATGCACCCCAGCGGCGTGCAGGGGACAAAACCGGAGGGATCGTCCATGGCCAGTTTCGCCACATTCACCGGATGAAACCCATCCACGTCTTTGCGCGGATCGATGGCATTCACGATCTCCGCCTCGTTGATGTGGGCGGGCGGGGGAGATTGGACGAGGATGCCGTGGACGGAAGGATCGCGGTTGAGTTCTTCCACCACCGCCAGCAATTCCTCCCGGGTGGTGGCGGCGGGCAATTCCTTCTTCACCGAATGGAAACCCAGCTCTGCGGCTTTTTTGTCCTTCGATCGCACGTAGGCGCGGGAGGCGGGATCATCTCCCACCAGGACCACCGCCAAGCCGGGCCGGATGCCCCGCCCGAGCAGTGTTTCCGAGCGCTTCTTGGTTTCCTCCAAAACTTTGGCCGCAATCGCGGCTCCATCAATCCGCAGCATTTTTCAACAAGTCCTCCAAGTTTTTCCGGGCCTGCTCGAATTCCTCTGCATTCAGGTCTCTCGGAATGGTTATCTGTTCGCCCATCGTGACCGAGATGGTCGAAAATGGCAATGGGATGATGAATTCATCCCATGTTTTCATCCGGATGCACCGGGAAAAACTCGCGTGCGCGGGCAGGATCGGCACTCCCGTGGTCTGGGCCAGCAGGATCGCCCCCGGGCCGAGGCTGTAGCGCGGACCGCGCGGACCGTCGGGCGTGATGGCGATGTCCCGCTTTCCGCGAACCAGCCGGACAAGTTCCCTCAACGCCTGCGAGCCCCGGCGGGAGCTGGAACCGCGGACCGATCCCATGCCGAATGCCGCGACAAACTGCGCAAGGATTTCCCCGTCCCTGCTGGGACTCGTGAGCACGGTCACCCCACGCCGCTGCATGGCGGGATACCGTCGATAAAAGGCCAGGGTGATGCCGAGAATCCGGTTGTGCCAGAAACAGATGAGGCAGGGATCCTCAAAGGCATTCCGGCTGATCCCGCTCTTGTCATCCAACTGCAGGCGGATTGTCAGGAAGAGCAGCTTCAGGAGGGTCGAGCCGATGAGGGCGAGAAGACGTTCGCGGGTCATGGCAAAAACTGTTTCAGCACGCCCTGCACGACCGGCCGGGCCAGCGCGGCCAGGTCCGCATTCGCGTAGGCGATCCATGCCACGCCGCTTGTCGTGTCCAGCGGAGCATCGGGAAATCCGCCGAGCGGATGTTCATAAACCGCCCCGGCCTTTTGCAGAACCAGCCACGCACAGGCATCGTAGGGATGGCAGACCAGCGAGGATTCCATGTCGAGCACCCGGAGCACCATCGGACGCAAATCTCCGATCAAGCGGTCGTGACCGGCGAGAATTTCGTAAAACTGGCCGCCGGTGGAGATGTATTGGTCGTCAAAGACCGTCGGCGATGGCGAGGAATTCAACCCGACCAGTTCGTCCCAGATCCGTTCCTCGATCTGCGCCGTCAAGGTCCGGCCTTCAGGGAAAAATTTCACCAGCGAGGAAAACCCGTGCGCAAAGTCCTTCGCGGACGAGGGTCCGGCGGCCAGAGGCTGAAGCGATCCGGTCCGGATGTCGCACGCGGTGCCGACAAGGTTTCCCTCCCGGGTCGTGCTGAACTGGTCGGCTCTCCATTGCTTGGAAACCGGAATCTCAGTCATGGCCGCGGCGACGATCTGTGACAACATCGTTTCCCCGCCCCGCTGCGGGGCGATTCCTCCCAGAGCCCAGGCACTGCGCTTGTCATACATGATCCCGCGCGTGCCATCGATGGGATCCAGGATGCATTTCCATTCGGTGTCCTGCACCGTGATGCCCGCGGGAAAACACAAATCCTGCTCGACGCCTTCCATGACCACCTGCACAGGCCACTCCGGCGGCCAGTTTTTTCCGAACCACTCCAGGATGGCCCGCTCGCTGAACTTGTCGATCGCGTAGATCGTGTCCCCGCCCGCATGGGCTGCCACCGAGGCCAGCGAAGGCGTTGCCACTCCCTTCCTTTCCATCAGCACCGCGTCGCGAATGGCCACGCCAAGTGCGCACAGCAGGTGCCGGAAATCATCGTGCGACGGAGCGGACATGCCGGTCAAATAATGCTCCCGGTTGGTTGAAGAAATCCCCTCACGGCGTCACCAGGCGGCGGCCGGTCAGTTTCTGAAAAGCCTCCAGATATTTCTCCGATGTTTTCCGCACGACCTCCTCCGGGAGCGGCGGAGCCGGAGGCGTCTTGTCCCAATCGAGCGTCTCCAGATAATCGCGCACAAACTGCTTGTCGTAGCTGGGAGGGCTTCCTCCCGGCTGACAGGACTCCTCCGGCCAGAAACGCGAGGAATCCGGGGTCAGGCATTCATCGATCAGCAGAAGCTCGTCCTCCCACATGCCGAACTCGAATTTGGTGTCCGCCACGAGGATCCCCGCCCGCGCCGCGCACGCCCGGCCATGTTCGTAGAGTTCGATCGTGCGGTCGCGCACTTCATGGGCCAGCTCATCTCCGAGCAGGGCCCGGCATTGGCGCCAGGTGATGTTTTCATCGTGCCCCTCTTCCGCCTTTGTCGAAGGGGTGAAAAGCGTGGTGGGCAGCCGCGAAGCCTGTCTCAAGCCCGCCGGGAGTTCCAGCCCGCACACCGAACCCTTTTCCTGGTATTCCTTCCACCCGGAACCCGCAAGATACCCCCGCGCCACGCACTCCACCGGCAGCGGACGTGCCTTCTTGACAAGCATCGAACGTCCGAACAATTGGTCCCGGAACGGGTGAAGCTCCGAAGGAAAAGCGGCGAAATTCGCCGTGAGGAAGTGGTTGGGCACAAAATCCAGCGTCTCAAACCAATAAGCGGACATCTGCGTCAACACCTCCCCCTTGTGTGGAACCGCCGTCGGGAGAATGCAGTCGAAGGCCGAGATCCGGTCCGTCGCCACCACCAGCAAATTCTCTCCCAGGTCGAACACCTCGCGCACCTTCCCGCTTCTCAGCTTCCTGATTCCCGGCAGATCACATTGCAAAAGCTCCATACCGCCCCCTCCTTACCAGCCCCCCGCACGCAGGGCGAGGCGGATTTCTCATCCGGCAGACTTTTGTTTGCCGCCGGAAAAGTGCGGCTGGATAAATTCCGGGGAACCCCGCATGATGCCGGACATGATCGAGGCCATTGAAAAACTTCTCGCCCTCCAAGACAGGGACCAACGACTCCGCACCTTCCGCGCCGAACTCGCCGCCATCCCCGCCGAAAAAGCCTCCAAGGAACGCCTCATCGCCGAAGCCGCCGCACGCCTCGAGACCGCCCGCACCCGCGCGAAGGAAATCGAGGTCGAAAAGAAAACCCTCGAAGTCGAAGCCGCCGCGAAACGCGACCAGATCGCCCGCTACAAAACCCAGCAGATGCAGACCCGGAAAAACGAGGAGTTTTCCGCTCTTGCCCACGAAATCGAGACCGTCGAAAAGGCCGTTTCCCGGATCGAGGACCGCGAGATCGAGCTGATGGAAGAAGCCGAAGCGATCAAGCCCCGGATCTCTTCCGCCGAGGCCACTTACCAAGCCGAAAAAACAAAATACGAAGGCCAGATCGCCGCCCTCGCGGAAAAGGAAGGCAACCTCAAAACCCGCATTTCCGAACTCGAAGAGATCCGCTCAAAAGCCGCGGCCGACATTGAGGAAGATTCCCTCGACCGCTACAACCGGCTCTTCCAGACCAAGAACGGCAAGGCTGTCGTCGCCCTTGAGCACGAAGTCTGCACCGGTTGCCACATGAAGGTCACCACCCAGACCTGCGTGGAAGTCCGCTCGGAGAAATCCATCGTCTCCTGCCCGCAATGCGGTCGGATTTTGTACATCCCGGCCTGACACCGCCGCAGCGGAAACAACCACCCCGCCACCACAAAAAAACCAGCACCGGCAGGGAGACCCCACCGGTGCCGCAAGATTTCTTCAGTTGCCCATGGGCTTGCGCGGATGATGGCCCGGGCCACCGGGACCACCGAAGCCGGGACCGGGTCCGAAATCGCCGCCCTCATCCTGAAGTTCCAATTTCCGTTCCTTGATCAGCTCGGCCGCCTTGCCGCTGAGGTCGATCATCCAGACCCTCGGGCCGCCGCGGCCGGGAGCCGCAATGAACGTGCCCTTCAAGGAATTGGACTCCCTTCTTCCCTCGAAGTCGGTTCCATATTTCTTTGCAAACTTGGCCGAATCCGCCGCGGGCACCGCGACCAGGATTCCCCCGCCAAATTTGTAATCCTCACGGTCGACCGTCAGCGCATGGAAAAACGCCAGCTCCGGGATGGGACTTTTCCAGGGAGTGGGTTTGACGAAGGCGACATCCACCGTGACGTCCTTGCCCTCGAAATCGGAGGGCGTCGTATAGAGATATTCCGCCGTGCGCTTGGAGTCGCCTGCCTGAAGCAGGGGGGACACCGCAGCGAGGAGGACCAACGGGAGACAGAGGAGCTTTTTCATACACCGATGAAAAACCCCCTCGCAAAGAAAGTTGCAAAAAAATCACCCGGCCGCGCGGAGGGCGGCGATCTCCCGGGCCGCGTCGGCAGCCTTGAAGACCGAGGTCCCGGCCACCAAAATATTGGCCCCGGCCGCCAGGGAAGTGACCGCGGTCTGCGTGTTGATCCCCCCGTCCACCTCAATGTCGAAGTTCAACCCGTCGGCCTCCCGCCACTGCGCCGCCACCGAGACCTTGTCCATCATCTCCGGAATGAACGGCTGCCCTCCGAATCCCGGGTTCACCGTCATCACAAGCAAAAGATCGAACCCTCCCAGATACGGACGGATCATTTCAAGCGGCGTGGGCGGGCTCACCGCCAGTCCCGCCAGGCACCCCGCCTCCCGGATGCTCCGCAGGGTTTTTCCCACATCGTGGGACGCCTCGACATGGCAGGTGATCGATGCCGACACCTTTGAAAATCGTGGCACATAGACATCCGGACGTTCGATCATCAAATGAACGTCCAGCGGCAGCTTTGTGCTCCGCGCCGCCGCTTCCACAATCGCGGGACCGAAGGAAATGTTGTCCACCAGATGCCCGTCCATCACATCGCAATGGATCCAATCCGCCCCGCCGGCATCCACCCTCCCGATCTCCGCTCCAAGCCGGGAGAAATCACAGGCAAGAATGGAAGGGGCAATGATGGTTTTGCGTGCGGACATGAATCTGACATAACGTGTCCGGATGGAACTGGCGAGCGAGGAATATTTCATGAAGGAAGCCCTGCGACAGGCCCGCAAGGCCTATGCCGCCGACGAGGTGCCCGTCGGGGCCGTCATCGTGCGTGACGGCACCATTATTGCCCGCGCCTGGAACCAGGTGGAACTTCTCAAGGATGCCACCGCCCACGCGGAGATGCTCGCCATCACCCAGGCCGAGGCGGAAGTCGGCGACTGGCGTCTCACCGACTGCGACCTCTACGTCACCAAAGAACCCTGCCCGATGTGCGCCGGCGCCATCGTCCACGCCCGCCTCCGACGCGTGATCTTCGGCTGCGGCGACGCCAAAGGCGGCGCAGCCGGCGGCCTCCTCAACCTCCTCCAGATGCCCCAGCTGAACCACCGCAGCGAAATCACCCCCGGCATCCTCTCCGCCGAATGCGGCGGCCTCCTCAAAGAATTTTTTTCCCTCCGCAGAAAGGCCGCCGACAGCGACAGGAAGGATTGAACCCGGATCCAGAGATTCCCCACGCGGCGACGCAGGGAACGCAGAGGGAAATCGTTTTCGGACGGAAGCCATCCCACCGGCATCCGTCTCTTTTTCTCCTTCGCGCCTTTGTTTCTTCGCGGGCAACCGCCCTCATTCTTCCCGCACTTCAGCGCCTGTTTTTTCGGCGTGCCGCTCCAGGGCGGCCTGAACGGTTTCCTGAAGGATCCCGACGAGAGCCTTGTCCATGAATTTGTAATCGTCGTGGATGTCGAGGATTTCGATGTCGGGGAAGGGATCGAACTCGGGGAACATGATCTTGAGGCGGACGGCATTCTTCCGTTCCATCGGGAGGATCAGATCGGCCCAGGCGATATCGGCGGCGGTCACCCTCCGGGGACTGGTTTCCCCGAGTCCGGCCGCCCGCACCGCCATCCGGCGGTCGTTACGAAAAATGCGTTCCGCCGTGGGGCTGCGGCGTTTGTTGCGTCCACAGACAAAAAGAATATTCAGACGGGCAGCCATGCCGGGCACCTTCCCACAAGGCGTCACCTGGCGGAAGCCTGATTTTTCAGGAGGGAAACCGGCATGTTCTCACAAGAGGACAAATGTTCCATTTTCGTCGGGAGTGCTTCTCCCTCCCCGGCGGCAAGGAGCATGGCTAAGTCGCTTGGCGTAGGAGAGAGTCGAACGCTTCGGGGCGTCTCCAACGCCAAGATGGTTGAGCTTTCCCTCCACGCTGGCAAGCCCCCCGCAAATCTCCCGAAGGCTGTGTGCCCTCCCAAGCTGGCAGAAGAGCATCGCCACGAATTGCGTCCAGCAATCAAAGCCTTTGGCCGCTCGATCAGTCCTGTGCGTTCGAACCGCTTTTTCAAACTCCGAGCGCGGGAAAAGACTCAACAACTGGCTGAACATACTATTAAACTGCCGCATGACGGGGAGCCTCCTGTGGGTGAAATGTTGTTTTCATCACCTCCATTTTCCTGCATGCGGGGCTCCCTGCGTGTTCAACTTTTCAATTCCGTGTCTTGGACAAGAGTGTTGAGAGGAATAACCTGAGTATCCGGGCTGATTGCTGTTGTCTGACATATGCCGTTGTCACCAGTTCCAATTACATGTCCAATAAAGTGATCATCCCCTCCTTCCGTTGAATGAAAAACTCCAAATGAAGTGTATGGGCTAAGCCCATTTGTCGCACTTCAAAGTTGAATTTATTGAATCACCGGGACATCGTCTCCACCGAGGATAGAACCGCATATTCCGTTTGGGTTCGAATTTATTTTTTTGCGATAGGTAAATGACGAAAACCAGCAGGCCGATTCCGACAACAATAAGTGGCACAATAGGCATACTGATAGGCAAACTTTTGAACCCTTCCTTATGCTCGCCAGATGGAAACTGACTTGCTTCAATTGGAGTTTGGTTGCTGCCGGGGGCAGAAAGCGGCACTGAACCGTTGGTGGAAAGATAGCGATTTTCAGGATCGCCACCTTTGGATGCACTATCATTCCCAGTTATTTGCGGGGGAGTATGCTTGGCTGTTTCACTAGCAGATCGTTCCAGTTTTTCTGCTCGCCATCTCATTGTTCTATCTACTATGTTTTGAAGGTCAGATTGATTTTGATTTGAGAGGTCTATTTCGGCAAACGACAGTGCGGTTATTTGCTCAATTGCTCTCACAATGGCGATTTTCGCTTGAACCTCATTGGCGATATTCGAAGAACCAATGTGAGGAGAGCCGATTCCACGAAGTAGGGCCTCACATAAGGAAGGAAGGGTGTCCGGAGTCCCAATTGCCTGCAAATACTCTGCTGCTTTGCGTTTTAGAGTCGGATTTGCTGTGTAGAAACCATATTGATTCCTTGTTGGAGATGGGTTAGAAGCAG
>CAZPEN010000004.1:0-134988 GCA_964585615.1 uncultured Chthoniobacter sp.
ACGTTCGGATTTATTCCCGCGCGTTGTCCTGGGATGAGGTGCTGGATCTGGTCAAGCCACAGGATGGACTTCCCTATTGATGGAATGACGTCCTGCAGCAACCGGCACCGGACAAACCGAAAGGAATGGTCCGCTGTCCCTTGTGGAACCCGTGAGTGACTGCAACCTTTTCCGCCCAGTTGGACTCTCTGTCAACGACTGTCTGCGGTGCCTCCGCCAAGCAAAGAAAGTGGGTTCTCGGCCTGGTTCGCCACCCCGACACCCACAGGTGGCGGTTTTTCGGAAAATCCCCCCGCACGGAAGTGAGTCACGAAAACCTCTGCCTCCAGAATCTGATGGATTGGGTGGCAGGGAGTTCACTCAGGACGACTTCTTCCTGAGGGAGGCCGGATCCAACCGCTTCGAGATCTGCCGGCGCCTTCTGGCGGTCATCGGAGACGTTCAACTCTTCGACTGCCCCGGGAAGCCCGTGGCTCTTGCATCGGGCGCAATCCCGGACAGCGCCAAAGAAAGACATCAGGCTCGATGTCGGCAAACGGGGACGCGACGACGTGAGCCATCTCCTCATCCAGGGTACCCGGGTCGTCCTGCGCACGGGCGGGAACCCAACGTTGGGAATGGGAACTCTTTGCCCGTAAAGGCAATCGCAATACCGCCATTGCGGGCGTGGCCCGCAAACTCCTCGTCCCAGTCTGGCGCCTGCTCTCCGGATTGGTTCAAGGTGGAGAAAAGCGTCTGCGCCCGAAAAAATCCGTGAATTTTCGGGTTGCCAGAGGGAGTGACCCTGCCTAGTTTTAACCCTTTCTCCGGAACTCGACTGGGAGAGGCCCCGTTTCCTTGGTGTCGCGGAGTCCGTCCCGGTATTCCGGTCCCACAATCTCCCAATGTTGTCTTTTCCAATACTAGCTGCAGGTCTGACACTCCATGCACCTCGAATTCTCGACGAGGACGCGGGGATGAGCTTCGCCGGGTGGTTGACCAATTCCATTCTGGTCAGCATTTTCATTTCCTGCTTCGTGATCTGGCTGTGCCGGAAGGCGACCCGCAAAATGACGCTTGTTCCCTCGCCGCTTCAGAATGCGTTCGAATTGGTGGTGGAAGGTCTCTACAACATGCTGGAAGAGATCGTGGGCCGGCACATGATCGCCAGGACGTTTTCCTTCCTGGCCACCCTGTTCATCTTCATTCTGGCTTCGAACTGGTTCGCCCTGCTCCCCGGGGTGGGCTCCATCGGCTGGGGGGATGCGAAGCCCGGGGCGTTCCTGAGCCTCGGCCATGTGGACACCCCGCTCCTTCGACCGACCACGGCCGACCTGAACATGACGCTGGCGATGGCGGTGATCTTCATGATCCTGTGGTTGTATTGGGCTCTTCAGGAAATGGGGTTGAAAAATTTCCTTTTGCATCTTTTCGGTGTCAAAGGCGGGCTCAAGGGGTTCATGGCCGTGGTGTTGACCCCGGTGTTCTTTTTCGTCGGGATCATTGAAGTGGTTTCAATCCTGTTCCGCCCGGTTTCCCTTTCCCTCCGGTTGTTCGGCAACGTCTTTGCCGGGGAAAACCTTCTGAGTTCCATGATCACCATCGGGAGGGATCTCCACCTGCCGGATTGGGTGGCGGCCGTGGCCTCGGTGACAGTTCCGATTCCGTTCTACTTCCTTGAGCTTCTCGTGGGGGTTCTCCAGGCGCTGGTGTTCATGCTGCTCTGCGCCGTTTACATCCAGCTCGCCACGAGCCACGACGAGGAGGAAGAACACTGACACTTTTCCGCCGGGACCGTGGCTGGACTGCGGGCGGCGGGGAAACCAACACAAAAAACTATGAATCCATATATCATTGCAGAAGCCGCTTCGGCGGTGACGGGAGTAACCGGCAGTCTGACCCTGGCCCTGGCCGGTGCGGGTGCCGCCATCGGAGTCGGGTTGATCGGTTCCAAGGCCGCCGAGGCCGTTGGACGCAATCCCGGAGCCTTTGGCAAGGTGCTCACCCTGAGCATCATCGCCATGGCGCTCTCCGAGGCGATCGCGATTTACGCCCTGATCCTCGCCTTCCAAGGCCGCTAAAACCCTTCCCGGGGCCGTCCGTCCCAGACGGCGTGACGGTCCCGGACCTCTTTTCCCATCATGGATGCGATCACACAACTTCTCGCGGATTTCGGCGTCAGCTGGCCCAAGTTCATTGCCCAGTCGATCCTGTTCATCATTGTCTATCTGGTGCTGAAGAAATTCGCCTTCGGCCCGGTTGTCGCCATGTTCGAAGAGCGCCGTCGCCGGATCGAGGAAGCCCAGATGAACGCGGAAAAAATCAAAAAGCAGCTTGCCGAATCCGAGTTGCGCTGCCAGGAGATCCTGCGCAAGGCCAATACCGATGCCCAGCGGATCATCGAGGAAGGCCGCGCAAGCAGCGAGGCCCATTCCCAGAAGAGCGTCCAGCAGGCGGTCAGGGACGCGGAAAGCATCATCGCCCGCGCCCATGAAGCCGTTGAACTCGACCGTGCCAAGATGGTTGCCGAGGTGAAGCAGGAGATGGTCCACCTCGTTGTGGACACCACGGCCAGGGTCGTCGGAAAGATCCTGACGAAGGAAGATCAGGACCGCCTCGCTGCCGACACCGCCAAGCAACTCGCCGCCTGATCCCATGAAAATCAGCCGAGACGCCAGACGCCAGGCCCGCCAACTTTTTGAACTTTCCCTGGTGGACGGACGGCTTGATGTCGTGCGCCTGCACCGGATTTTTGCCGAAGTGGCGGAACAGAAACCCCGACAGTACCTTCAAATGCTGAAGGAACTGACCCGGCTCGTGCGTTTGGAAGTCGCCAGCCATCACGCCATCATTGAGAGCGCCGTTCCGCTCGAACCCGCGAAGATCCGGGAATTCGAGGCCGGTCTCCACAGCCGCTTTGGCGAACTCACCACGGAATTCCGCGAGAACCCCGAATTGATCGGGGGGCTTCGCGTGCAAATCGGGAATGACGTCTGGGACGGCAGTGTCCGGGCCCGGCTCGAAGCCATCAAATAACAACACTAATTTTCACTCAACCAATCATGAGCAATATCGTCCTCGAACTCGAAGAAAAAATCGGCGCCATCAAGTCCTCGGCGGCCCGCAAAACCAATGTCGGAGTCGTCCGGGAAATTGGCGACGGCGTCGCCCGCGTCGAAGGCCTGAGCGGAGCCATGCTCAACGAGATGCTGGAGTTCCCCGGCGGGCTCACCGGCCTGGCGCTCAACCTGGAAGAGACCGAAGTCGGGGCCATTCTTCTTGGCGACTACACCACGATCGGCGAAGGCGACGAGGTCCGCACGACCGGAAAACTGCTCCAGGTCCCCGTGGGGAAAGGCCTCCTCGGCCGGGTTGTCGATGCTCTCGGCCGTCCGCTTGACGGAAAAGGACCGATCACAGCAACACAGTCCTACCCAGTGGAGAACATCGCCCCCGGCATCATCAAACGCCGGAGCGTGAGCCAGCCGGTGCAGACCGGCATCATGGCCATTGATGCGATGATCCCGATCGGGCGCGGCCAGCGCGAGCTGATCATCGGGGACCGCGCGACCGGCAAGACAACGATCGCCATCGACACGATCATCAACCAGGCCCGCATCAACAAAGCCGGCGAAGAAAGCGGCGATCCGTCTTTCCGCCCGCTCTATTCGATCTACGTCGGCATCGGGCAGAAGAACGCGAACATTGCCCGCGTGGTGGGAACGCTGGAGGAAAATGATGCGTTGAAATACACCGTCGTCATTGCCTCGACCGCCTCCGACGCGGCCTCCGACCAATACATCGCTCCGTTCTCGGGTGCGGCCATGGGCGAATGGTTCATGAACAACGGCATGGACGCGCTGATCGTGTTCGACGACCTGACCAAGCACGCGAATGCCTACCGCCAGATTTCCCTGCTCCTCAAGCGTCCGTCCGGTCGTGAAGCCTACCCCGGCGACGTTTTCTACCTCCACAGCCGGCTTCTGGAACGTTCTGCCCGTCTCGGTGAAAAATATGGCGACGGTTCGCTCACGGCGCTGCCGATCATCGAGACGCAGGCCGGTGACGTTTCGGCCTACATTCCGACAAACGTCATCTCGATCACCGACGGCCAGATTTACCTCGAGACCGACCTGTTTTATCAGGGGGTCCGCCCCGCAATTTCCGTCGGCCTGTCGGTCTCCCGCGTGGGATCTGCGGCGCAGATCAAGGCGATGAAGCAGGTGGCCGGCAAGATCAAGGGCGACCTCGCGCAATATCGCGAACTGGCCGCCTTCGCACAGTTCGGCTCCGACCTCGACGCCCGCACAAAATCCACGCTGGAGCGCGGTGCCCGCATCGTCGAACTCTTCAAGCAACCCCAATACAATCCGCTGGCCACCAACTTGCAGGCCGCGATCCTGTGGGCGATGCAAAAGGGCCTGTTTGACTCCGTTCCCACGGACAAAGTCAAAGACACGCAGAACAAACTCGCGGAATTTCTGGAGACCCGCAAGGAGGCGATCCTGAACAAGATTCTCGTAAAGAAACAATTCGACGAGGAAATTGAAAAGGAACTCGGGGCCGCCGTCGAAGAGTTCAAATCCTTCAACAGCTGATGGCCAATCTCCGTGACATCCGGCGGCGGATCAAATCCGTCAAGAACACCGCCCAGATCACCAAGGCGATGCAGATGGTGGCGGCCTCGAAGATGCGCAAGGCCCAACAGGCGGCCATCAACGGCCTCGACTACGCACAGTTGATGAATCAGGTGATCGTCACGCTGCGGGATGCCGTGGACTCCTCGGCCCATCCCCTTCTGGACCGGCGTGAGGTGAAGAAGGAACTCGTCCTGCTCTTCAGCACCGACAAGGGCCTCTGCGGGGGACTCAACACAAACCTCTTCCGCGAAGCCATGGCCTTCGACAAGGAGGCCACGTTGTTTGTTTCCGTCGGACGCAAGGGCACGCAATTTCTTGCCCGCGCCGGACGGAAAATGGTCGCGGACTTTCCCCTGCGCGACCATCCGAATTTCCTGGAGACCAAATCCATTTCAAAGTTCTGCGTCGAGAAATTTCTGGATGGTTCGGTCGACAAGGTGACCGTTTTGTTTCCGCGTTTTGTGAACACCCTGTCCCAGGTTCCGACCGCATTGCCGTTGCTGCCGCTCACGGGGTTGGAAGAGGTGGGATTGAAAAACGAATACGGCGGGGCCGTGCCCATCGACGGGGGGATGCAATTCGAGCCCGCTCCCGAGTCGGTCCTCGACGCCCTCCTGCCGGCCTACATCCATTTTGGCGTTTACCAGACATTGCTGGGAACGCGCGCTTCCGAGCAAAGCGCCCGGATGGTGGCAATGAAGAGCGCGACAGACAACGCCAAGAACCTCGTCAAGGATCTCACGCTGGAATACAACAAGGCCCGCCAGGCAAGCATCACGAAGGAAATCCTCGAAATCGCCACCGCCCAGCTTGCCCTGGGGTAAGGTGCCGCGAAATCCACCGCTCTATTTTTCCGCAAACTCGTAGGGAATGGCGGGCAGCAGGCCGAGCAACCATTGCTTCTGCCACTTCTCCTTGTCACCGCCGGATTTGTTCGGGGTCAATTCGATGAGGAGATTTCCCCGGGTGCCGGGTTTGATTTTTTCGGGGTCCGCCTGGAACTGGATGTCGATGCCTTCGGGGGAGGGGGATACTTTTTCGATGCGGATGCCTTCCGGCGGGTTCTTTAAGACCGCCTTGAGATCGTTTTTTGGAAAAGTGGGGGGAAGGAGGACCGTGGCCTGTCCGGCACTTTGCGGGGTCATTTTCACGGAGCCAGCAGCGAGTTGAATGGGGCGTTTGGGGGGACGGTCCGCAGGCGAGTAGGCCAGCAGGGAGTCGGCAGGGACCAGATGGTGGTAGAAAAACGCCTGCAACATGTCATCGGCCGGCACGGCTTTGTGGGAAATCGTTTTGCCGCCGATCTCCGCGGTGCCGGTGATTTCGAGCGGCTCGGGAGTTCTCATCGGTGTGTCGGGAAAGGTGATTGTTGCGGTCACCGAGTCGCTTCCCGAGGGAATGCAGCCGCCGGAGATGGTGAATTTCGAGGGGGCGACGGCGAGCTGGATGTCTCCGGTGAAACCGTCATTTCGCAAGGCGTAAACGGTCACGGGAACCGGGGTGCCAGGCGTGCCGGTGATGCCCGAGGGAACCACGCGCAGGGCGAAGTCCGGGTGCGGTCGGTCTATCCGGAGGCGGTAGGCGAAATCCGGTCCGCCCTGGCGCTGGGCATCGCCGATCTGGACATAGAACAACCCATCGCTCGGCGGTTCGAAGGAAATCCTGGAGTCGGCATGGTGGGTGAGCACTCCCGCGCCGGGATCTTCCCGGTCGTCATTGTAGGCGAGTTGGCTGCCGGAGGAATCGACGATCCGCAGGAAGGAATCCAGCGGGGAGTTGAGTTTGCGGGCGATCACTTCGATGACGATGGGCTCGGCCTGTTTGCCATTCACGGCGACCATGTCGATGTCGCCCGGGGATTCGATGCGTCCGTTGATGGTGGTCGGGAGATCCGCAAGCCCGGCGTGGGCCGCGTCGTTGTCCGGTTCCACGGCAAATGTCTCGGGCGGGGTGTCCCGGGCGAAGGAGACGTCCATGGTGGCAAAGCCGTTGGCGAGTTGTTGCGGAGTGAGGATGCCTTCTCCGGGCGGGATTTTTGTGGAGAGAAGCTGGCGCGGGAGGTTCCATCCCGAGACTTCGACGGTGGTCTCCGTGCCGGTGCGCCCTCCGAGCGGAAAGATCCCCGTGACGAAGGGGATGCGTCCTGCGGTGACCCGGTAGACAAAATCTTCACGCCCCCGATGCAGGGCGTCGCGGATTTCCAAACGGAAGTCTCCGCTTTCCTTCACATCAAAAACCAACACCGGATCGGGGGCGAAGCGGCAGGATTGGGCGGAGGCCATTTCTCTTCCTGTGGAGTCGAAAATGGTGATGACCGCCTGGAACCACCCCGGAACGGCGTCCGCCAAGTAGGGGATGAGATCCCGTGCCTGTGCCACGAAGACCAGGCGCTCGCCCTTGTTGGCATGGAACAAATACCGATCGGTCTGCCCGGGCATGATCTGTCCGTTGAGGACCACGGGAAAGCGGATTTGCGGGGGGGCTGTGGGAACCGGCTCGGTCGAGCCGGGCTGACGTTCCTCGGGGAAATCGCCAATGAGGAAGGCCAGCGGGTTGGAGATGCCGTTTTTTCCGAAGAGCCGCAATGTGTGCGGCCCCCTGGCAGTGCCGGGGGGGATCTCGACACGGAGGGTCACAGTCTCGACAAGCTGCTTGTTGTCCTGACGCTTCGGGTCGCTGCGCTGGGTTTGGTCGATGCGAAAAAGGCGGATTTCTTCATCGGTGGCCCCGGCTTCCTGAAGAATGGCCGCGATGTCTTCCTTGGGATTTTTTGCGGACATCTGCATGTTTTCCGCCGCTTCCTTGCGGTGCTCTGCAAGGACCTCGCGGAATTCCGCGGAACGCTTCGCCGGGAGCGGCCGGCTGTAACCGGTGACGGTGACCTTGACGCCTTCGCCTGAGACCAGGGCTCCGTAGGTTTTTTCCAAATTCTGACCACCCACGGTGACATCGACCACCGAGCCTTTTTTTCCACCTGCCGGGTAGGCATAGGCCAGATCGGGATCCCTTGAAACATCGGCTCGAAGCAGACCGGAGAGGAGGCAGAAGATCCCGCAAAGGCCGGCAGCCCGAAAAAAAACCATGCCAGGCAGTCCCGAATGCATCACATGATTTCCTTCAAACGTCCTCCGGACTTGATGTCTCCGGCGATGAGGGGAGTGATCCGCACCGATTCATCGCCGGTGCGGGGGAACGTGCCTTCGGGGTCGATGCCGAGCAATTCGTACATGCTGGCGGTCAGATCCCAGGGGTAAACCGGGCGGTCCACGAGTTCCTCCCCGGTGGCATCCGAGGCTCCGACGACATGTCCTCCGCGAAAGCCGCCGCCGGCCACCAATGTGGAGAAAACCTTGCCGAAGTGGGTGCGTCCGCCGTTCCAGGGAGCTTCCCACTGGACACGCGGAGTGCGGCCAAACTCCCCGCCGCACCAGACGATCGTGCTCTCGAGCAGTCCGCGTTCGGCGAGATCCTGCAGGAGAGTGGAAAGACCCTGGTCGAGTTCCGGAAGTTTCCGGTTCATTGTCTGGAAGTGCTGTTTGTGGGTGTCCCAGCCCTTGTAGTTGATGGTGACGAACTTGGCACCGCGCTCGACGAGCCGCCGGGCTGCGAGGCAGGATTGGCCGAAGGTGTTCCGTCCATAACGGTTCCGCAGTTCCTCATTTTCCCGGGCCAGATTGAAGACATCCGCGCCGTCGCCCAGAATCATGTCGTAGGCCGCGTCCCCGCACTGCCGGAATTCGGAAAACTGGGGATCGTTGGCAAATTGCCGCCCGAGGGTGTCCAGGCGTCCGAGCAATTCGCGCCGGATTTTTTGATGCTCCGGGGAGATTCCGTCGGCGACGATGCCCTCGACAGCGAACGGAGTTTTTGCGGGGTCTCCCCCGGTGGCGAAGGGTTTGTAGCGCGGCCCAAGGAAGCCCGCCTCGGAAAACCGCCCCTGCGGTTCCGTGAGCACGATATAGGGAGGGATGAGCCCCTTGTAACCGGCATCGTAGCCCTTGAAGAGCGACACGACCGCCCCCATGGACGGGAAAACGAGCCGCTCGCCTTCGGAGTGTCCGGTTTGCACCATGTAGGCGGCTGTCTCGTGGGCATTGTTCTCATGCGTCATGCTGCGGATGAGGGAGAACTTGTCGGCCTGTTTGGCGAGGCCGGGGAGGAGCTTGCCGAGTTGGATCCCGTCCACATTTGTCGGGATCGCCTCGTTGAGCGGCCCGCAAAAATCATAACCCGCACCGGGTTTGGGATCGAATGTGTCGATATGGCAGGGGCCGCCCCAGAGCCAGATCTGGATCACGGCCCCGGCCTTTGCCGCGGGTGCCGGGGTCGTGGAGGGGAGGGCGGCAAGGCCGGTTTTTCTGCCGAGCAGCATCGCGGCGGAGGTCAGGAAACTGTAACGGAAGAGGGCGCGGCGGGTCAGCCCGGTGTCGAATGGCAGGAGGGGAAGAAGCGTTTTCATGGCATCAGTGGCGGTAGAGGAATTCCGGGCTGTTGATGAGCGCCCAGGCAACATCGGTCAGTTTTTGGGTTTTGCCAGTCTCGGACGGCGGTGTGTAATCGGCGACAGCCGTCAGTTCGTCGGGGGTGGGATAGCGGGAAAGGATCGTCAGGTAGAGAAGCGAGGCCGCTTCTTCCGGGTTTTTTTCCGGGCTGATGAGGGCGGCGAGCTTCTTGCTTTTGTTGAGCTTTGAAAGGATGTGGCGGGAGTTCAGAATGCTCAGGCGCTGCGAGGTGCTGATCTTGGCGGTCCGTTCTGCCAGCAGGCCGGTGTCGCGCGGGGGACGGCCAAAAAGCTCCAGAAACGTGCTCGTGATGCTGCCGTCCGGGATTTCGATCGCGCGGATGTTCTCCGGGAGAAAGGTGAACGGCTCGGGAATCATGCTCATGTATTCCTCGTGCGATCCGGTGATCTGGTTGATGGCGTCGATGAGAACTTCCGCCTCGAGGCGGCGGACCGGATACGAGGCCATGCTGTCCTTTGCCGGGCCGGGGGGCGGGATCGGGGAAAGCTGGTAGGTGTCGGAGTTCAGGATCACCCGGAGGAGGTGTTTGGTGTCGTATTTTGCCGAGGAGAGTTCTTTTCCCAACCAGGCCAGGAGGGCGGGGTTCGACGGGGGATTGTCCGGCCGGCTGTCATCGGGCTCGTGGATGATGCCTTTTCCGAAGAGCCAGAACCAGAGCCGGTTCGCGGCGTTTTTTGCAAACGGGGAGTTCGGGGAGGTGATGAGCCATTGAACGAAGATCTCGCGAGGATCGGTCCCGGGGTCGAGCTTCACGACTGTTCCATCCGGCAGGCGGGCAGATTCCGGCAGGGGGTTCTTCTCCGACGAGCTGTCGAAGAAGACGATTTCCTCTTTCCACTCTTTGGTTTTCTTGAAGCCGACCCGGGAAAAGAAGATCGCGAGATCGGCCCGCTTTTCGGGAGACCAGTTGGCGGTGCGCTCGCCCATGAAGAGGAGGGCTGCCGCCGAGGCCAGGGCCTCCGGCTCCCGGCTCCCGACCGAGCGGAAGAAATTGACGGCTGGAACCCGGAAGTTGCTGCCCTCGGCCGTGAGCAACTGGCGGGCAAATTCCGAACAGGGCAGGTTTTTCCGGATGCTGTCGCGAATCCACCCGTCGTAAGCCTGGGCGGCATTCGGCCACAGGTTGACAGGGAACTCGGATTTCACCCGCAGGATGTCCGCCCACTTCATCCCCCAGTAGTCCACGAACTCCGGACGTTCCAGCAGCCGGTCGATCAGGGCCGTGCGTTTTCCCGGGCTTTTGTCCGCCAGGAACGCCGCCGCCTCCTCCGTGGTGGGCAGGGTGCCGATGACATCCAGAAAGACCCGGCGGAGGAAGACTTCATCCGAACACAGTTTTGCCTTTGGGATTCCGGCCGCTTTTTGCCTGGAGAAAACAAAATTGTCGAGTGCGGCCGAGCGGGGGGAAATGAGCCGGGCTTCGGGTTCTTTTTCAAACGGACGGACGAGGGTGTCCGGTGCGGCGCGACACACGGCAGTTCCCAGGAGGATCCAGAGGAAGAAACGTGTTGTCATAAAGCCTTTGGGGGGATGGCACGACACAGCGGCCCATCCAAAGAAGTTCAACCCCGCGGTGGCGGAAAAGTTTCGGAAAAGAACGTCGCAACTTCGGACGCTGGAAGAGGTTGAATCTTCGACCCATGCAAACAAGCGTTCCCTCCCACATTGCCCATTCGGTTGAACATGCCGGTTGGTGCGAGTCCCATGCCACCGTCCGGTATCCCTTGGATAAAACGGATGTTCTGGGGGTTCTCGGGGAATTGGGGGAGTTTGGTTCCCCGGTCGTGCTGGGAGTGGATCTTTTTGGAACCTCCGGGCAGCTTGATGCCATGGAGCGGGCTGTTCGGGATGCCGGGATCGTGGCACCGGTTTCCGCCATTCTTTCCACAGCACCGGAGGGCGGAGGAATGCAACTCGCCGCCGTGTCGGGGGTCAAACCCACGCCGCTTGTTCTCGGGGATCGACTGGTGGGCTTCCATTTCGAAAGCGAAGAAGCGCGTTACTGCTTTCTGGGCGGATTGCGGCCGTCGAATGCGGATGCCGCCCGTGGCCGGCAGACGGAAGAGGTTTTTTCCACCATCGAAAAATCCCTCGCCCTGGCCGGAATGGATTTTTCAAATGTGGTCCGCACGTGGTTCTACAACGACCGGATTCTGGATTGGTATCCGGAATTCAACAGTGTCCGGACCGGGTATTTTCAAACCCATGAAATCCGGCGGATGCCCGCCAGCACCGGCATCGGAGCCGCAAATCCCTCCGGAACGGCCCTCGTTGCCAAAGCTCTTGCCGTTCTGCCAAAAGACGGGGTCGCCATCCGGACCGTGCGCTCCCCCCTGCAATGTGATGCCTTCGCCTATGGGAGTGCATTCAGCCGGGCGCTGGAAGTGGCGGACTCCCATGTGCGCACGCTCTCCATTTCCGGAACTGCCAGTATCGAACCCGGAGGAAAAAGCATCCACCAAGGGGACCCCGCCGCGCAGATCCAATTGACGATGGAAGTCGTGAACGGAATTCTCGGGGAAGCCGGGATGAAATGGGAGGATGCCACGCGCGTTCTTGCCTATTTCCGCGACCCTTCCCACATGCCGCTCTGGGAAGCTTGGTGCAAAGAAAATCATGTCGGCCCGCTCCCCCTGCTCGCCGTGGGCTGTCACGTCTGCCGCGACGACCTTCTCTTCGAGATCGAACTCGACGTCAGCGCCCCTCCCGCCTGAATGTCAATAAGCAACGGGCTGACCCCTCCATGTGAGAGGATAGCGACCGGGAAAGAGGTGGTTGAGTGAAAACCCGTATTGGCAACAGTTTTGCGCGATCTCTTTCCCACCAAAGGACGTTTTCGGACTGCAAAAGACCGCGGAGTTCATCAGCGCCAGGCGATGGCGGGTTTTCCGTCCGGATTACTTCGACCAGGTTGGTTCGGTGACTTTTCCGAGGCCGCTGACGACGGGGACCGGGCGGCCCTTGACGGTGTCGAGGAGCGTGAGGGTGGAGCCGTTGCTGTAGATGATGTGGCGGGAATCGGCTCCCCAGACCGGATCTTCGCCTTCGGCGACGATGCGTGTGGCACCGGAAGCCAGGTCGAGGATGGCGATGGAGAATCCGCCCTGGCGCACGGTGAAGGCGATTTTTTTGCCGTCGGGCGACCAACTGGGTTCGGTGCAGTAGCCGTAGCCTGTGGAGAGGAGCCGTCCGCTGCCGCCACCGGAACCGATGCGGAAGAGTTGCGGGCCGCCGCGTTCGTCGGAGGAGTAGACGATCTCGCTGCCATTGGGAGACCACGAGGGGGAGGATTCGACGCCACGGGTCTGCGTGAGACGCCGGGCACCGGAACCACCGGTTCCGATGACATAGAGTTCGGGGTTGCCATCCTTGCTCATCGAGCAGGCGAGGCGTCCGCCATCGGGGGAGAAGGCGGCTCCCGAGTTGGTGCCGGGGAATTTGACGATCCGGTTCCGTGCCCCCGATGCCAGGTCGATCATGTAGATGTCCGCATAGCCGCTCTGGTAGCCGGTGTAGGCGAGTTTTGAACCGTCCCAGGAGAGGGCGGGAGCGACGCTGATTCCGCCATCATTCGTCAATTGCTTCACATTGGCCCCGTCGTAGTCGGCGGTGTAGATTTCTTTGCGTCCGGTGCGGGTGGAAACGAAGGCGATTTTCGTGGAGGCGATGCCCTTGTTGCCGGTAATGGTCTCGACGATGTCGTCGGAGAATTGGTGGGAGGCGGCGCGTGTGTTGCCGCTGTAGGTCTTCTGGAGGATGACGCTTCCGGAGTGATCCGTCACCGTTCCCTGAAGCGACCCGCCTCCTGCCGTGGCACCCACGGAGAAACTGGCCCGTTCGGGAGGCGACATCAGAAAGAGCCCGGAGAGATCCAGGTCGTTCTGGACGACTTTCGCCGCCGCCGCGCCCTCGGCACCCCCAAAGGGCTTGATTGCGATGCTTGTCGCATCGCCTTTTTTCACGGTGATGGTGGTTTCCTGTGCGCAGAGAGCGACCGGAAGAAGAAGGACGGACAGAATCCGGAGAAAGTTCATGTCCAGTGATTCGCAAACCGGGGGGCGTTTGACAAGTCAGGAAGAGAACCGGCGTCCGAGCGGGAAGGTGCCGAGGGTGGTGAGTGTGCGGGCAATTTTCCGGGCGCGATCCATCGCGCACCCGACGGCAGGGACTCCGGGGCCGCCCTCGATCTCCACGTAAAAAACATAGGTCTGCGGCTGTCCGGGCACCGGGCGGGAGACGATGCGGGTGAGGCTCACTTTTTCGCGGGCGAACGGTCCCAGGAACCGGTGGAGGCTTCCGCATTCATTCCGCAGCGTGGCAACAAGCGCGGTGCGGTCGGACATTTTCTTCCGGGAGGCGTGCCGGGAGATGACGAAAAAATTCGTCACGTTCACGGGTTCCCCCCCGGCGGGAAATTCCAGCACATCCAGGCCGTAAAGGGCGGCTGTGCCCGGTGAGGCCAGGGCCGCCGTGTTGCGGGTCTCCGCGGCGCGTTGGGCGGCCACCGCGGTGCTCGACACCGGGACCAGCTTTGCGGCGGGGAGATTCTTCGCCAGCCAATCGTGGTGATGTTTGATCTGGATGAAATGCGAATACACGGTCTTCACTTTCTGACCGGCGCGTCCGAGGAGGGCGATCCGGATATCCAACGCCAATTCCTCGCGGATCGAGATTTTCCCGGCATGGCGGATCAGGAGGTCCACCGTGTCGTAGACCGTGCCACCGGAGGAATTCTCCACCGGAACAAGCCCGAGGGATGCCTGGCCGGTGAGAACCCGGTCGAAAACCGCCTCAATTGAGCCGCAATCGAGACAGTCCGCCTCCGCTCCGAACCTTTGCCGGGCGAGGATGGCGGAAAACGTCCCGTCCGGACCGAGATAGGCGATGGATTTCATGGACGGCCTTTTCCCCGGTCTCCTCAAGGTTTCGCCGGGCTGAACAGTTCGTGAGCGAGAACGCTCAGGCAGTAGATCGCGGCGGTCTCCGTGCGCAGGATGATCGGGCCGAGGGTGACGGGAAGGCAGCCGTTGCTCTTGGCGAGGGAGAGTTCCGCGGGGGTGAAATCTCCTTCCGGACCGACCATCACCATCGCACTGCGGGGCAGCCGGGAATGGGTGGCGACAAAATCCTGGAGCACGGACTTGACCGGTCGCGCATCCGGCTGGAGGGAGGCGATGAGCATCAGCTCCGCGCGGTCGGCGCGGTCGAAAAATTCCTTCGACGAGCAGGGTTTCGCGACCGCGGGAAGGTGGTTCTGTCCGCACTGTTTGCAGGCTTCGAGGGCGACCTCCTGCCACTTGGCGCGCTTTTTCTCCATTTCCCCGGCTTCCAGTTGCACCACGGTGCGGTCGGAGAGGATGGGAGCGATGGAGGAAGCCCCGAGTTCCACGGCCTTCTGGACGATGAGGTCCATGTTTTTCCCCTTCGGAACCGCCTGGGCCAGCGTGATCGCGCAGGGAGGAGGAGGAGTCTTCGAGGAGGCGGCGACTTTCACGACGACTCCCTTGGAATTCGCCTCGACGATCACCGCGGAGGCTTCGCGTCCGGCTCCGTCAAAAACAGTGATGCGTTCGTTCGCTCCCAGCCGGAGGACATTCACGCAATGATGGGACTCTTCGGCGGGGAGGGTGGAGGATTCCCAGGATTCAGCGGGCAGGTGGAAGCGGTGCATATTTGGAAAAAATGTAATCGCGCACGGCTTCCTGCCAGGGGCGGGGTGTGATGCCGGTGACGCGGGTCAGTTTGTCTGTGGAGAGAATGGTATGGACAGGACGGGGGGCTTTGAAAGCTTTCATCTCCCGCATTTGAAGCGGGCGCACTTCTGTTGTCGCCAGGGGAACGCCTGCGGCCGCGGCGCATTCCAGCGCCCATGCCCCGTAGTCCCGCCAACTGCATCCGCCTTTGTTGCAGGCGTTATAGAGTCCCCCGGGAAGCGAAAAATCAAAAAACGGATCAAGCCATCCGGCCATGTCGCAGGCATAGGTCGGCGAGGAAAATTTGTCGGCCACCGCTTCCACCACCGGGTTTGTCCGGGCCCGCTCCAAGATCATGTCCACGAAACTTGGTTTGTCCGGGCCGAAGACCCAGGAGACCCGGATGACGAGATGCGCGGGGCCATCCGCCAACACGGCCCGTTCGCCGTCGAGTTTGGTCTGCCCATACCAGCCGAGGGGTCGGGCGGGATCTTCCTCCGTGCAGGGAGCCGGGTGGAGTCCGTCCAGAACGTAGTCCGTGCTGAAGTGAATGAACCGGGCTCCCCGGTTCCGCGCGGCGGCGGCCATCACGGCCGGGGCAAGCGCGTTGACCGTTCGGGCTTCCTCGCGGCGGGTTTCGCATTCGTCCACGTTTGTCATGCCGGTGCCGTTGACAAGGACGTCGAATTCCCGGGAAGCCAGGAGGTTTTCCAACGCCGGAAGATCCGCCACATCCAAGTCCGGTCGTGCCAGTCCCGTGACTTCGTGAGAGGGACCCCAGCTTCTGGCCAAGGCGGAAGCCAGGCGTCCCCGTGCACCCAAAATCAATATCCTCATGCGGGGCGTCCGACCGGTTGGTTGTTCATCGTTGGTTTGAAAATTTCATGCCGCAGGCACGACGTCAAGGGAACAGCGGTTTCTGGAAAAGGTCCGGCTACCCTCCCTTCGCCAGGGTCTTCACGCGCAGAAGGCGCTTGTGAGCGGTGATGTAGAGAGTGTCTTTTGCAGGACCGCCCCAGCCGCAATTGGCCGTTGCACCGCCTGTCAGGATGCTGCCGAGAAGTTTGCCCTTCGGATTGAGGACATGGACTCCTCCCGGTCCCGTCGCCCAGAGGTTGCCGTGGGTGTCGACCTTGAGTCCGTCGCAGATGCCGGGCCGCTTCGGCAGGGTGGAAACGGAGAAAAAGACACGGCCGTTGGAAAGGCGGCCATCCGTGCCGAGATCATAGGCCATGATGCGTGGGTCCGCCGGATCGCTGACGGCGATGTAGAGGATTTTCTCATCCGGGCTCAGGGCGATGCCATTCGGGAGGGTCAGTTTTCCGGTGAGCAGGGAAACTTTCCCGTCCGGAGACAGGCGGAAGACGCCGCGAAAGGGAAGTTCGGGCGGCACATCCTTTCCCAGGCCGTAGATGGGATCGGTGAAATAGAGGTCGCCGGATTTCGAGAAGACCAGATCGTTCGGACTGTTGAAGCGCCGGCCATCAAAGCCTGTCGCCAGAATGGTGAGGGAGCCATCCGGTTCCAGACGGGCGACGGTGCGATCCCCGTGGCGGCAGAGAACCAGACGTCCGGAGGCATCAAGGGCCAGCCCGTTCGAGCCCTGGGACTCCCTCTTGTCGGAGCCGCTCGGTTGCAGAAAAACCTCCGCGGTTTTGTCGCCTTCCTTCCAGGAAAAAATGGTGTTTTTCGGGACATCGGAGAAAAGAATCCGCCCGTCCTTCCACACCGGTCCTTCGGACCAGGAAAACCCCTCCGCCAGCACCTCCACCGGAGTGCCCGGCGCGATGAGGCTGTCGAATGCGGGATCCAGACGTTCGATGGAAGGAGCCTCCGGTCCGGCAAACGCGGCGACGACAGCGGCAAGCATCAGAAACAGGCCTCTCATGGTTTTTTCCTCCGCAATTTCCGGAGGACGATCTGTGCGGCCTCCCCGGTTTCTTCGACGCCGAGAAGGAAACATGTTCCCAGATAGGCCAGCGCACCCGCCCCGATGGTTCCGAAAAGAACCAGTGCCCGCTGCCAGAAAAACGGGTGATGGCCCCATTGCATACCCGCCCAGCAGACCACCCCGAGCGGAACCGCTGCCACGGCGCAACGGAGGAGTGAAAGCAGGAATTTTGCACTGTCGAGACGCCCGGCCGGTCCCAGCATCAGGAGATACAACGCCACGAAATTCAGCGTGGCGGAAATCGTCGTGGAGAGGGCCAGTCCGCGGTGTCCGAGCTGCAGGCGGAACACAAAAAAGTAATTCAGCGACAGGTTCAGGGCAATCGAGGCGAAACTGATCAGCATCGGCGTCCACTTCCGGTCGATCGCATAAAAGGCGGGGGAAAGCACCTTGATGCAGGAATAGGCAACGAGGCCGAGCGCGTAAAATTGGAGGGCGAGACCGGTTTGCTGGGTGTCGGAGGCGTTGAATTCGCCATGCTCGTAAATCAGGCCGATCACCGGCTCCGCCAGGAACCACAGCCCCACGGCTGCGGGCAGGGTCAGGAAGACCGCCAACCGCATCGCCCGCCCGAGAGTCGGCCCGAACAGGCTGGTGTCCCGGTCCACCGCAATCCGCGAAACCACCGGCAACGTGATCGTCGCCACCGCCACCCCGAAGACCCCGATCGGCAACTGCATCAGGCGGAAGGCGCTGTTGAGCCACGTCACGGCTTCCTTGCCGACGAAGGAGGCGAAGCTGGAGTTGATCAGCACATTGATCTGCACTGCGCTTGCCGCAATCACGGAAGGAACCATCAGGATCAGGATGCGCCTGATGCCCGGGTCGGCCCAGTGGAAATCCGGACGGAACCGGAACCCCACGCGTCGGAGGCTGGGAAGCTGGACGGCAAATTGCAGGAACCCCCCGACAAGAGTTCCCATCGACAGCCCGATGAGCGCCTTCTGTCCGAATTCCCGGTCGATCAACCATCCGAAAAAGGCCCCGCCGGCAATCGAACCGATGTTGAAAAAACTCGAGGCCATCGCGGGCGCGGTGAAGACATTCCGGGAATTCAACATCCCCATCACCAACGCCGCCAGCGAGACGAGCAGGATGAAGGGATACATGATCTGGGTGAGCGTGACCGTGAAGGCTGCGTCCTGTGGCGCGAAGCCGGGAGCCAGCACGCCGATGAGCTGCTTTGCAAACACGATCCCGAGCAGGCTGACAAAACTCATGAAGACCGCCGCCATCGTCATCATTTTCGAGGCCAGCGCCCAGGCGGATTCTTCCCCCTCCTTCTGGATCTTCTGGGAAAAGACCGTGACAAATGCCGTGGACAGCGCCCCCTCGGCAAACAAATCGCGCAGGAGATTCGGCGCCCGGAAGGCGATGAGAAACAGACCCATCGACGCGGTTCCGAAGAGCGAGTTGAAAAGCACCTCCCGCACAAGCCCGAGCACCCGGCTGCACATCACGGCCACCGCGATGATCCCGCTGGCCCTGGTGTTGAGTTTCTTCCCTTCGCTCATCGGGCCGCCGCCTTGCGCAGGCGCTCCATGATGGCTGCTCCGAGACCGGTTTCCGGCACCGGTTCGGCCAGGATGAATTCCAGACCCGCTTCATCCAGTCGCCGCATCGCGCCGTAGAGGTTGGCAGCCGCCTCGCGAAGATCCTGCGTACGGGAAAGGTACTCCACCCGGGCAAATCCCTCCCCCCCGGCCTGCCAGGAGAGGAGTCCGCCGTTTTCCCGGGCAACCGCTTCTCCGATGACCAACGGCGTTCGCGGGGCGTAATGGCTTGCCAGTCCGCCCGGTGCCGAGATCCCGGTCACCGAACCCCTCACCGGCCCGAAAGCGGCCAGTTCCTCGGCTGTCACCGGTCCGCTCCGCAAAATGTGCAACCCCTCCGTGTTGATCAGGACGATGGTGGATTCGAGGCCGTGCGTGCAGGGGCCGCCGTCGAGAACAAGCGGAATCCGCCCGCCCAACTCCGCCACCACATGCTCCGCCGTGGTCGGGCTGATGCGACCGAAACGGTTTGCACTGGGGGCGGCCACCGGTCTCCCGAAGGTCTCCACCACCCGCCGAAAAACCGGATGCGCACTCATGCGCACGGCCACGGTCTCCTGCCCGGCAGTCACAAGATCGGGCACGATCTCCCGGCGTGGCAGCACGAGGGTCAGCGGACCCGGCCAGAAATGCTCCGCAAGCCGCCGGGCATCGTCCGACACCACCGCCAAACGCTCGAACCACTCCCGCGAAGGCACATGGACGATCAGCGGATCGCTCAGAGGCCGGTCCTTTGCCTCAAAGATCCTGGCACAGGCCCCCGGGTTGAGCGCATCCGCCCCAAGCCCGTAAACCGTCTCGGTGGGCAGGGCAACAAGCCCGCCGGAAGCCAGAAGGGAAACCGCCGCGGACACCCCATCCCCCGCACCGGCCACATGTGTCTCAAATTTCACGGAAGTTCGGAAAAATACGGGGGAAACCGGCTCAATTCCGCCTGAGGGAACAGACCGCGGCATCAGGCACGAAGGGTTCCTCCGGAACGACGCCGACAGACGGCGCGGGTGGCTGGGTTTTCATTTGTTACGAAATTGTTTCCGAACAACCTTTGACACCCTCCCGCCGGATCCTTCCACTGGTGGCGCGAGGTGTTGTTCTGCCTTGCAGAATTACCAGACACCTCATGCCAAAAGGAACAGTAAAGTGGTTCAACGACAAAAAGGGATTCGGGTTCATTGTGAACCCGGAGACCTCCGAAGACATTTTTGTTCATTTCAGCGCCATCGCCGCCGAAGGCTACCGGACGCTCAAGGACGGGGAACTCGTGGAATTCGAACTGGAGAAGGACGAGCAAAAAGGCTCGCGTGCAAAAAACGTCGTGAGAATATGAGCCGGTGCTTCCAAACATCGTTCTCATCGGCTTCATGGGCTGCGGCAAGTCATCCGTCGGGCGCCGTCTCGCCTCGCTGACCGGCCACCGGTTTGTGGACACGGACGAACTTGTCGCCCAGGCCGAGAACAGGAGCATCCCGGAAATTTTCGCCGAAGGCGGGGAGGCTGCGTTCCGGGAGATTGAAGCCCGCGTGCTTGCCGATCTGGTCGGTGTCGCGGGCATTGTCCTGGCCACCGGCGGCGGCGCCATCCTGCGCGAAACCAACCGGACCGCCCTCAAATCCATCGGCCCTGTCGCCTGGCTGGATGCCGACCCCGACGCCCTTTTCGAACGCGCCGCCCGCAGCCAGCGCCGCCCGCTCCTCCAAACCGAAGATCCCCGGAAAACCTTCGACGAACTTCTCGCCGCCAGACGCCCGATCTACGAGCAGGCCTCCGATTTCCGGATCGACTCCACCGGCCTCGGCCACGACGAAGTGGCCCAGACCATTCTGGAGCAAACCATGCGCACAAGAGCCCGCGACAACGGGTGAAGGCTTCTGAACCGGGTGGATGCCCGGCTTGCTGTTCCGGCTCAGTTTTTCGTGGGAACGCAGGGGTTGCTCAAGGGACGGTTTTGAGTGGGCGTCTGCTTCCAATACCGCAGGTAGGCGCGGGTAAAGTCATTCGCATGGGCGTAGCCCAGCTTCGCGGCCAATTCCTTTACCGGCAGAGTTTTGTCCTTTAGCATTCGACGGGCCGCCTTCATGCGCGTGGTATAAGCCATCTCACGGACGTTTTGACCGAGTTCTTTCTGGAACAACCGGTTCAATGTTGCCGGAGAGACCTGCATGTAATCGGAGAGCGCCGCGACCGGACGCAATTCCTCGGGATGCCTTTCCAACCAGGCCAGCGCGTATTTCACCTTCTTCTTCGGACTGGCGCGAATCTCCTGCCTCCCGCACATCCGCCCCAGCAGAACATCCAGACGGATCCGCAACGCGTGAAGCGAATACCCCGACTCTTCGTCGGAGAAACGGATCTCGTTGCGGGTTTCCTCGTGGAGCAGTTCGATCCGCCGGACGATCTCGCCGGTGGTGCGCAGAATCTTGAAACTCTCCGGCCCGGGCCGCAGGGACTCAAAAAGCGGAGGATCCCGCCAGATCCAGTTGAAAATCCTGCACCGCCCGGCCTGGGAAAATCCGCTCCAGCCATTCGGGCAGGACGGTCCAATGATTGCCAGGCTGCCGCTCCGCAGGATGTGAAGCGCATCGGCAATATGCAACACCGCCTGACCTCCCACAACAAGCTGGTAGGTCCATCCCATGTGCAGGGAAATGGGAATCGGGTGTCGGCCATAGCTTCTCCAACCCCAGGACAAATACTGGAGTTCCCCGGAGGGAGAACGGTCGTCGGCCCATCGGGGCCGTCCCGCAGGCGGCTGATAGAGGGCGCGTGGATAGGTGGTCATGGGTCGGATAGCAAAATCAATCATTTCCAAACTACCGCTAGCCGTATCCATTTCAAAAGAATTTCCCCGCCATGTAGGTTTTATTCGCATGAACCTTCCAAAACCCTTGTCTTTGAGAAAGTCGTTCGGATTTGGCGACCGCCTGGGTTTGGCGACACCCGGCCATGTTGCCGCCGCCGAAAAAAGCGATTTTGCCCCCATTTTTGCGCAGCAATCCATCCGTGAGATGTCGCGGACACAGCGCACCCCAGTGGAGGTGATGGGTGCCGCACAACAGGCCCTTGAACATTTGAGCTACAGGAAGGACTGGGGAGCCGATGCCGATCATTTGAAAACTCCCGAGGACGTTCAGGCCACGGCGGCGGCGGGGTTCACCTTTTTCACGATCGATCCCTCCCCGTTCGTCAACAATGCGGCGGATCGCATGGATTCCACGGTTGTGGGAAATTTGTCGGCACAAATCGAACGCGAAGAGCTTTTTCACTCATCGGATTACCTCGGCCGTTCGTTTGAAATCGGGGGAACGAAGTTGGTTTTTGACAAACTGACTCTGGACAGGGCGGCGGTGAAGTATGCGCGGGCGATCGCCCACAGCGCGAACATGGTCGCGGAAATCATCCGGCTTCTTCCCGGGGCGGATGTGGAAATCTCCGTGGACGAGACGGATTTCGCCACCACACCGCAGGAGCACCTTTTCATTGGCTCGGAACTCAAAAGACGCGGGGTTCGCGTCACGAGTCTGGCCCCCCGTTTTGTGGGAGAATTCGAGAAGGGCATCGACTACCGGGGCGACCTCAAGGCGTTCGAGGACCAGCTCCGTCTCCATGTGGACATCGCCAAGTATTGCGGCCCCTATAAAATCAGCATCCACAGCGGATCGGACAAATTTGCCGTTTACCCGGTGATCGGACGGCTCTGCGGCGATTTGCTCCACGTGAAAACGGCGGGAACCAGCTATCTGGAGGCCCTGCGGGCCGTCTGTCGGTCCGATCGTCCCCTGTTTGAAGAAATTGCCGCTTTCTCCCACTCGCGGTTTGCAATGGACCGCGCCAGTTATCACATCTCCACAACGGAAACGGAGGTCGCGGCCGTGCGCAGGACGGATGCCGCGGATCTCGAACGGGTGTATTTGGATGAACGGGTCGGCCGCCAATTGCTGCATGTGACTTTCGGCTCGGTCCTGACCGTTGGGAAAAGGCCGGATGGCCGGACTTTCAAGGAGGCCATTCTGGAGACTCTCGGAAAAAACGAGGCTCTCCACCATTGTCTTGTCGAAAAGCATTTCGATCATCACCTTGAACTTTTGAACGCCGGTTGAAATGAAACCCTTTATTCACGACGACTTTCTCCTCGAGACGCAGACGGCGCGGGAATTGTACCACCATCACGCGAAGCACCTGCCGATCATCGACTATCATTGCCATCTTCCCCCGGAAGACATCGCGAACAACCGGCGGTTCAACAACCTGTTCGAATGCTGGCTGGAAGGAGACCATTACAAATGGCGGGCGATGCGGGCCAATGGCATCAACGAACACCTCATCACCGGCAGCGCCTCTCCGCGGGAGAAATTTGAAGCGTGGGCGCGCACGGTGCCGATGACCTGGCGGAATCCCCTCTGCCATTGGACCCATTTGGAACTCGCCCGCCATTTCGGCATCACCGATCTTCTGGACGAGACCAGCGCGGAGACCATCTGGCAGCAGACAGGCACCCAACTTGTGGATCTCCCCGTGCAAACCATCCTGGAAAAAATGCGCGTGGAAGTTGTCTGCACCACCGACGATCCCACGGACACCCTGGCGCATCACCAGGCTTTCCGCAGCGCCGGGATGCCGGTCAGAATGCTCCCGACCTTCCGGCCGGACAGGGCCATGCAGACAGACGATCTCCGGGCGTGGAACGCCTGGGTGGACAGGCTGGCTTCCGTCGTCGGCAGCCGGATCACCGACTTTCAGGACTTTCTCGCCGCCTTGAAGGCACGGCATGATTTTTTCCATGAAATGGGCGGTCGGTTGTCGGATCACGGGTTGAACTATTGTCCCGCGGCCGGGGGGAGTGATGCGGAACTGGCGGAGATTTTCCGCAAAGCCCGGGCGGAGGAGGCACTGTCGGCGCACGAATCCGAACAACTGGCCACGAGGATTCTTCTCGAAACGGCCCGTTGGAACCACGAAAAAGGCTGGACCCTCCAACTCCATCTCGGAGCCCAGCGCAACAACAACACGCGGGCCGCGCGCACGCTGGGAAAAGACAGCGGGTTTGATTCCATTGGGGACTGGCAACAAACGGAACGTCTCTCCCGCCTGCTGGATTCCCTCGACCGCGAGGACCGTCTGCCGCGCACGATTCTCTACAACCTGAACCCGTCCGACAACTACGCCTTCGCCACACTCGCGGGCAATTTCAACGACGGTTCGATTCCCGGAAAAATCCAGTTCGGGTCCGGATGGTGGTTTCTGGATCAAAAGGAGGGCATGGAGTGGCAGCTCAACGCGCTTTCCCATCTCGGACTGCTGAGCCGTTTCATCGGCATGCTCACCGACTCGCGCTCGTTTCTTTCCTTCCCGCGTCACGAGTATTTCCGAAGAATCCTCTGCAATCTGCTTGGGCGAGATGTGGAGCGCGGCGAGATTCCGGACGACCGCAAACGCCTGGCCTGGTATGTGGAAGGAATCTGCCATCACAATGCCGTGGATTACTTCGCCTTTTGAAATCGTTCCTATGAACAATCTTTTTTCGTTGGAAGGGGAGGTCGCCGTGGTTGTCGGGGGCACCGGTGTGCTTGGAGGATCGCTGGCGGAAGCGCTGGCGAAAGCCGGGGCGAAGGTCGCCGTTTGCGGACGTTCCCGCGCACGGGGTGAAGCAACGGCAATCCGGATTCAACAGGCGGGAGGAAGGGCGGAGTTCGTGGAAGTCGATGCGATGTCCCGCGAGAGCCTGCACGCTGCACAGGAAGCCATCAATGCCCGCCTCGGACCTCCCACCATCCTTGTGAACGCGGCCGGCGGAAACGACCCGAAAGTCACGGTCACTGCCGAACATTCGTTTGAATCCATCGAGTTGGCCGACTGGCAGGCAAATCTCGATTTGAATCTTGCCGGGGGCGTCCTGCTGCCGTGTCAGGAATTCGGCCCGGCCATGGTTTCCCGCCGGAAGGGGAGCATCATCAACATTGCCAGCGTCTCCGCGCACATCCCGCTTTCCCGGGTCGCTTGTTATTCTGCCGCCAAGGCGGCGGTCCTGAACCTCACCCAATTTCTTGGCCGTGAGTGGGCGCCCCACGGAGTGCGTGTCAACTCCATCACCCCCGGTTTCTTTCCGGCCGAACAAAACCGGAAGCTTCTCTTTCAGGAAGACGGTTCTCCCACGGAACGCGCCCGCGCCATTTTGCAGCATACTCCCATGGGGCGTTTCGGAGAGGCGGATGAGCTGAAAGGAGCCGTTGTCTTTCTGGCCTCCTCCCATGCCAGCGGATTTGTCACCGGCGCGGATCTTCGCGTGGACGGGGGATTTTTGTCTCAAACCATCTGAAGAAATGACAGTTCTTTCTTCCACAGCAAATGAAGGCGGTTCCCTGACTTCCGAACAGGTGGAGGCGGTCCTTGACGGTTTTGTGGCACACTACCCGTTCACAGGCAAACGGGTTCTGCTGATCATTCCGGACGGCACGCGCACAGCCCCGATCGGAACGCTTTTCAAGGGACTGCACACCCGTCTCCATGAAAGCACCGCCAAACTGGACATTGTCATCGCCCTTGGCACCCATCCTCCCATGGGCGAAGATGCCATCAACCGCCGCTTGGAAATCACTCCGGAAGAACGGGCCGGAAAATACCGGGATGTCCGGGTGTTCAACCATTCCTGGAACGATCCCGCGACCCTGGTGGAAATTGGACGCATTCCGGCGGAGGAAATCCACGATCTGTCCGGCGGGCTTTTTTCCATGGAGGTGCCCGTGCACATCAATCGCCTGGTCCACGAGTATGACACCCTGCTTGTGATCGGACCGGTTTTTCCCCATGAGGTGGTGGGGTTTTCCGGTGGAAACAAATACTTCTTTCCCGGGATCGGTGGCGCGGAAATTCTCAACTTCTTCCACTGGCTCGGCGCGGTTGTCACCAATCCGATGATCATCGGCCATAAATGGACGCCTGTGCGCAAAGTGGTGGACCGCGCAGCGTCCTTCATCAGGCAGGACCGCCTCTGCCTCGCCGCTGTGGTCGATGACAAAAGGTTCGCGGGACTTTTTGCGGGAACTCCCGAAACCGCCTGGGATGCCGCCAGCGACCTTTCGTCGCAGATTCACATCACCTTCAAGGAGCGGCCCTTCCACACCGTCCTGTCCTGTGCTCCTCCCATGTATGACGAACTCTGGGTCGCTGGAAAATGCATGTACAAACTGGAGCCTGTCGTGGCGGACGGAGGGGAACTCATCATTTACGCGCCGCATCTCCACGAGGTTTCCGAGGTCCATGGAAAATTGATCCGCGAGATCGGCTACCATTGCCGGGATTACTTTTTGAAACAATGGGAACGGTTCAAGGATTTCCCCTGGGGCATTCTCGCCCATTCGACCCATGTCCACGGCATCGGAACTTATGAAAACGGCGTGGAGACCCCGCGTGTGCGCGTGACGCTGGCCACCCGGATTCCGGAGGCGGAATGCCGGAAAATCAACCTCGGCTACCGGGATCCGGCAACCATTGATCCGGCTGACTTTGCAAACCGGGAGGCGGAAGGCATCCTTTGCGTGCCAAAGGCGGGAGAACGCCTCTTCCATCTCTCGCACCGCCCCGCGTGGGCCGGAGGACAATGAGCCTTTGCGTGGTCATGGGAGTGTCCGGCTGCGGCAAAAGCACCGTGGGCCGGGCCTTGGCGGAAAAAACCGGCGGAATTTTCCTGGATGCGGATGATTTTCACCCCCCCGCAAACAGGCAAAAAATGAGCGCGGGAATTCCGCTCACGGATGAGGACCGGTGGGGCTGGCTGGATGCGTTGAACCGCGAACTGAAAAAATTTCCCCGGGAGAACCGGCCCGTCTTTCTCGCCTGTTCCGCCCTCCGCGAAGTTTACCGCCAGCGCCTCCGCGACGGACTTCCCGAACTGAAGTTCATTTATCTCAAAGGGTCCAAGGAATGTATCGCTTCCCGCCTTGCCTCCCGAACCGGACATTTCATGTCCCCGGCGCTTCTCGAAAGCCAGTTTGCCACACTGGAAGAGCCCCGCGACGCCCTGGAAATCGGCATCCATCAATCGACAAATGACGTGGTTGGGCAAATCCTCGGGATTTTAAACCCGGATCCGGCGACAGGAAACTTTCGACAAGGATGAACACAGGGCAAACGCATGAAAATCCGAGGAGGGAAAGGAGGCAAGAGTGATCCCATGAAGCGTTTTTCTGTTTGCCCTTGATGCCGCGCTTCTTGGAGGAGTCGTTTTTGAGCACGTTGAGGGCGATGTGACGAAGGATGGCCATGTTCTCTGCGGCGCAGCCGACGCGGATCCTGCAGGCGTCCTCGGCGAGGCAGACATCCAGGGACCAATGCAGGGAGTTCTCCACGGCCCAGTGCCCTCGGACGGCGCGGGCAAAGTTTTTTGCATTGGCGCTGATGCTGGCCAGGAAGAAGCGTGTTTCCCGGGTGATGACTCCGTCGATCTCGCGCAAGCTTTCAACCATGCCGAAGCTGCTCAGGCCCTCCCAGAGTTCGCGGTCCTGGAACCAGCCGACTTCCCCGGTGATCCAGTAGCGGCGGGTCTCGATGCGGCCGTGGTCTTTTTCCACCGTTTCCAAGAAGTCGTGCGGGACACGGGCAAAGCCCTTTTCCTTGGCATCCAGAAGGAAGTTGCTGACTTCCTCCAACACGGTTTCGCGGTTGCCTTTGAGGGCAAGAACGTAATCGGCATCGGCATCGCGGATCTCGCGGACGATTTCCTTCTGCGTGCCCATGGCATCGATGGTGACGATGCATTCCGAGAGTTCCAACGTGCGCAGCAGTTGGGGGATGGCCGTGATTTCATTGCTCTTCTCATCGACCTTGATCTGCCCGAGAACGAGCCCGTTTTCCCGCCCCCAGGCGCTCACCATGTGGATCGCGCTCTTGGCCGAGCTTTTATGGTGGCTGCGCCGCAGCGTCTTGCCGTCGATGGCCACGATCTCCCCGCTGATCTTTTTGCGCAGGCCCTCCGTCCAGTTGCGAAAACTCTCGGCGAAGAGTTTGTTGTTCATCGCGGCGAAAACCCGCCCGAAGGTGTCGTGGGAGGGGAGCCCGTTGGGCAGGGCCAGAAAACCGCGCAGCCACTCTTCCTTGGCTTTTCCGAAATCCTCGAAGTCCACGAAACTCTCCGCCCCGCATAACATCCCCCATATCGCGATCATCAATATGTCGTGCAGGCTGGCTTGCAGAGTCGTCCTTTCCCACAGACCCGGAGTCGCTCCGCGCCTCCTCGTTCTGCCGCCACAAGGCCCCAGCGGACGAGGCCATTGGCCCGGCCAAATCAGTGATTCATTCTATCCTCTCCCCATGCACAAGATTTGCGGATGAACCAATTTTCCTGAGGATCGCTTGAAGGAGTTTTGATTTTTCCCGCATCGAGAAATATCGCCGGGGTTCCGCGCCGGGGAGGACTGGCACAGATCACTCCGGAAAGATCGGATTGTGGAAGGCGTGCGGCATCAAAAGCGGGTAGAGAAATCCGGGCGTCAGGTGTTCCGCCAGGAATGTGTCCTGGGTGCGAATGGCCTCCTGCCCGTCCAGAGGAGTTTCCGGCATGGCGCGGACTGCATCGAGAAACCGATTGGCACAGGTTTCCGGACGGACAAAATTCTCCGCGTCCTGGGGCCGCAACACGGGCTGCGAGGCATTTTCTGCGGCGGCAACGAGGGAGGGGTTGAGCGACTGTGCTGCTTTCCAGCTCAAGGCAGGAGGCAGGGAAAGCACTTCACTCTGCGCTGCGGGAGTCAGCCGACTGAATGGTGCGGGAGTCCGGGGCGGTGCTTCCAGAAAAGGAGGCACTCCGGCCAAAGGCCGGCAGGGACGGGGAAGCGAGCGCTTCCATTTTTCGTAGAGGAGCGTCTGCCGTTGGTATTCGGCGGAGTGGTCGAACAATTCGGGGGGAATGAATACTTCGTCGTAAAGCCCCGGAAAGTGGAATCCCATGCGGGAGAGATCGGGGGCCACGTTCACCTGCCGTCTGGCGAGCAGGGGACATCCCAGAGTGGCGGCTTCAAAAAAAGGCAGGCCGAAACCTTCTTGAAGAGAGGTGAGGAGCACCCGTTCTGCGGCACAGAGGAGCGCGGGAACGGCGGGCGACCTTCCGTCGTTCCCGGCCAGCACCCCGAAGCGTACCGGCCAGTCTCGCTTCCGGGCTGTTTCCTCCAACCATTGTGCGCAGGCGGATTCTTCGGGGGAACTGACTCCCGCCGTCGTCACCAAAAAAGCCTCCGGTCGCAGCCATCGCGTCAACAACACGGCTTCTCCAGGATTTTTTCTCCGCAAGAAACGGGCGGGAAGAATCCAGGCCGGCCCGCGATGCCCAAGCTGCCCGCGAAGCCAGGCTCCTGCCCGGCGGATTTCGGATGCCGGCGGATGTTTCCCGACATCCGCGGGATTTGGCAGCCAGACCGACCGGCCCGGCATGGCGTGCGCGAAAAGGGATTCAGAAGCGGAGTTGATGGAGGCATGGGTCACATGCGCCCCCGAGGCAAAGAGCGCCCGGGCCACACGTCCCAACGAATGAAATCCCTTGGCGCGAAATTCCGGCCATCGGCTCCAGCGGTTGTCGAACCAGAAGTCATGATGCTGGCTCAGGATGGGAAGACCGGTGGACGCGGAGACCTGCGCCAGCCCGTCGGCCAGAAGAATATTCCGTCCAAGCCCGAGGTTGTGCGCCCAGACCAGGGTTTCCCGCGGAGAAAACCGGGTGAAAAAATTGTGGATTTTCCGTCGGATGTGCCCCGCATCCCCAGACTGAGCGGTGAGATAACCGAGTGCCGGTTCAACCTGGATGGAAAAGCGTACGCTCTTGGCCAGGGAGGCTTCCGCCTGCTCTGCCCATGCTGCATGGGGTGCCTCCCCCATGGCCAGCGTGATCGCGTCGAAAGCTCCCGACGAGGCAAGCGCCGGCAGGAGCATCTCGACAACCCGCCGGACTCCCCCCGGCCGCAGGTGGTAGTGCAGGATCAGCAGGTGCTTGGGAATGGGGGAGTGATTCGGCATCCTGTTTTTCTGTTCCCCTTTTTGATTTAGCAGGAATTCGGAGGTTGCTCAATTGCCATGGCCGGGAAACATTCCGGCATGTCCGATTTTTTCCAGGATGGTTCGATGGCCACGCTCCACCGGCTGGGCAAGCCGGATGTGGATCGTCTCGAACGGGAACTTCTGGCTTTTTCCGCCGAGACGCCCCTCTCCCTTGTCCTCCCCTGCCACGCCAAGGAACTCGGCACGGCTGCCCTGCGCGGGATCATCCGCGAACTCCAGACGGTCCGCTATCTGGGGCAGATTGTCGTGGGGATCGATGGCGCGGATGCCGAAGCGTGGGCCCATGCAAAAAAACTTTTCGGCGGGCTCCCTCAGAAACCGGTTCTCCTTTGGAATGACGGCCCGCGTCTGTCGCGATTGATCGAACGGTTGCGCGACTCGGATCTCAACCCGGGGGCCTCCGGCAAGGGGCGCAATCTGTGGTTGTGCTTCGGCCATGTTCTGGCCAGTGCCCGGGCCCGGATGGTTGTAACCCACGATTGTGACATCCGCACCTACAGTCGCGAACTGCTGGCACGCCTCTGCTACCCGGTCGCCCATCCCCACATGGGCATCGACTTTTGCAAGGGGTATAGCGCCCGCTTCACCAATCGGTTGAACGGGCGTGTGATGCGGCTGTTTTTCACCCCGCTTGTCCGTTCGCTCCAGAGCATCCTCGGCGATCATCCCTTCTTGAGCTACCTGGACGCCTTCCGGTACCCGCTCAGCGGAGAGGCCAGCTTCGATCTCGACATCATCCGTCGGGCGCGGGTGCCGGCCGACTGGGGGGTCGAGGTGGGCACCCTTGCGGAGGTGTTCCGGGTTTCTTCGCCGAAAAGCATCTGCCAGGTGGACATGGCGGATTGCTACGATCACAAGCATCAGGAACTCTCCAGCCGCGACCCGACAAAGGGGCTCAACAAAATGGCGAACGACATTGCCCAATGCCTTTTCCGCACCCTTGCCGGGCACGGGGTCAAACTCGATCAGGGGATTTTCGACACCCTCCTCCCCGCCTATGTGCGGAAGGCGGAGGATACGATGCGTTTTTATGCCGCCGATGCCGAGATCAATGGTCTCAAATACGACCGTCACCAGGAGGAACTCGCGGTCAGCACCTTCGTTGGTTCCATCCGCTCCGCCGCGCGCGAATTCCTGTTCGACCCGCTCGGCGATCCGATGATCCCGAATTGGAACCGTGTTGAGGCGGCTCTCCCGGATTTCCTCCCGGCCCTCTTGCAGGCGGTCCGGCTGGACAACGCCCCCGGCCCCGCAAAACCGCGGCGCAAGCGTTGACTCCTTCTACACCCGGAAGATGGCACCGAGTTTTTTCCCGAGGATGAGGCTGGCGCCGACAATGGTCACGGCGAGGAAGGCCATGGCCCACACGCCCAGGGCGCTGGCGACAAAGCGTCCTTCACCGAGAAGCTGGTAAAGTTCGTAGATCGCCTTGGTGATCGGGAAATCCTGCTGCCGTTGGGCGAGGATGAGCGAGTCGCTCACTTCGAGCATGGCGAAGGAAAATGCAAGCAGCCCGCCAGCCATGAGGTTGGCGGCGATGAGGGGGATGGTGATTTTTCGGAGGGAGCGAAGGGGCGGACAGCCGAGGTTCTGCGCGGCTTCTTCGAGAGTGACGCTGGTTTGCTGGAATCCCGCGGCGGCGGAGCGGACGACATACGGCAGGCGGCGGACCGAGTAGGCGATCACGATGATGGCAAGCGGATCCACTGTCGGATTCATGAAGGAAAAAACTTTCCCGTCCTGCGTCATGGCCAGGTAGCCGAAGGCCAGGACGAGGCCCGGAACGGCCAGCGGGAGCATCGCCATGGCATCGAGGATCTGGCGGCCCGCCAGCCTGGTGCGCACGACGACATAGGCGATGGCAATGCCGAGGAAGAGATCCACAAGGGTGGCGAGGCCGGCGTATTTGAGGCTGTTCTGGATCGAGGGCAGCGTCAGGTTGTGGCCCAGGGCGGCTTCAAAATGCGACAGCGTCCAGCCGGAAGGCAGGATCGTGGCGTACCAATCCTTGGAGAAGGCCACCAGGATCACCCCGAGATGCGGAAGAATCGCTAGGAACGTAATGAAACAGAAAAGCCCGGTGCAGAGGATCCCTCCCACCCATCCGGCCGGCCGCGGTCCCCCCTGGCTCGTGGCCTTGGCCATCATGGCATGGCTGTCCCGCCCGAAGAGAAATTTTCCGGAAGCGTAGAGCAGAACCGTTGTCGCCAGCAGGACGGCCACGAGAGCGAACGGGAACGGATTCCCGCCGATGTCCTTGATTCCGTAAAAAATCTGAACCGGGGTCACGCGGTTGAATTCGAACATGAGCGGCACCCCGAGTTCGGTGAACGCCCAGATGAAGATGATCGTGCCGCCCGCAAACAGTCCCGGCATGATCAGCGGCAGCGTGATTTTCCGGAATTTCCGGAAGCCCGTGCAGCCGAGATTTTCCGCCGCCTCTTCCATCGCGGGATCGACATTGGCCAGCGCGGCAAGGACGTTGAGATAGAGGATCGGATACAGGTGCAGCGCGTTCATGATGATCACGCCCCACAGCCGGCTTTCTCCCAGCCAGTCCATCGGATGGGAGGGCTCCATGAGGCCGAGGGTGATGAGGAGGGCGTTGAAGGCCCCTTCCTGCCCGAGGATTTGTTTCACCCCGATGGCTCCGACAAATGGAGGAAGGATCATCGGAATGAGGATGAACGCGCCCAGCAGGGATTTTCCGGGGAAAAGATACCGATCGCTGATCACTGCCAACGGCACCGCGATGAGCGCTGTCAGCAGCGTGCTGAAAAGCCCCATGAGGAGGGAATTCCAGAGCCCTTCGAGGTAGATGGGATTCCGGAAAACTTCCGTGAAATAATCGAAAGTGAATCGTCCGTCCGCCCCCACAAACGCCCCCTGCAGGGTCTCGGCCACCGGCCAGACGAAGAAGAGCGCAAAGAAGACGGAGGTGAGAAGAAAAACGAGTTTGGAGAGGGCGGATGACATGTTCAATTCTCCCGCGAAGGCGCAGAGGCGCGAAGGGTTTTGGAATAGGGGTCGTCTTCGAGGCCGTTTACAATACGCATGATCCCCTCCTTGAGCAGTGGCGCATTGAAGTTGATGAGAAGCCCCAGTTTCAGGCCAAGCAGGCGCAGATAGGTACGAAGTTGCTTGGGATCCGACTTGGAAAAGGCCTCGACGCTTTTCAATTCCACACAAACTTTGTTTTCAATGATCAGATCGGCGCGAAATCCCTCGGTGAATGAACGATCCCGAAAGACAATCGGCACGGCCACTTGACGTTCCGTGCAAAGCCCCCGCCGCCTGAGTTCATCCGCAAGCAACACCTCGTAAACAGATTCCAACAATCCCGGCCCCAGCTCCTTGTGCAGCAGGAGTGACGCATCCACCACCTCACGTGCTATTTCATTTTCCTTCCACACCTTCGCGTCTTCGCGTCTTCGCGGGAACCCCTTCATTTCCCCTCCTTTGCCAGGCGTTCGGCTTCGCGGTATTGGGCGCGGAATTTCCCGCCGAGTTCCTTGGCGAGGCGGACTTCGTCGATCCGGTTCTGCGAGGACAGCGCGGGGCGGATGGTTTTGAGCGCGGTCTCGTAATCCACGGCCCCGAGATCCATGAATTTCCTGAGGGCTTCCCGCGGGAAGCGGGCCTTGATGAGGGCGTCCCATGCGGAAACCTGCTCGTCGTGTGAGTCCAGGCACATCACACGGATGATGAAGCCAAGCGACTTGAAGAGCGACCCGGTCCAGGCGGGGTGGTAGGTGAAAAGTTTCGCCTCCTCGTAGGGCATCACTTCGGGATCGGACCGGAACGCGGCGAATTCCGGGGCGTAAAGTTCCTTGCGGATGGGAAGACGCCTCAGGGCGTAGCGTTCCGGACCGCCCGGAGCGCCGACCTTGAAATTCCACAATTTCTGTCCTTCCAGCGAGAGGACGAAGGCGAGGAATTCTTCCGCGACCGCGCGGTTCGGTGCGCCCCGGAGGATGCCGATGGGGTCCACCCCGACCGACGAACCTCCCGCCGGCGTGAAATATTGCAACCGGGAGGGCGTGTCACCGATCTTCACCGCCTCGCTTTGGAAACGCCCGAAAAAATCGATGCACATCCCGGCAGCGGCATCCCCCAGAGAGACATCCAGGGGAACTTTGGGAGCGGCGTCGGTGAAGTAGCGGGCATTCGCCGAGGCGGCCTGAATGAGCTCCAGTCCGCGTTTCCAACCGATGGCCAGGATCACCGGATCATCGGACCCGGCCTGATTCACGAGTTCCTGCATTTGCTGCTGGATCACCATCTCGAAGGCTTTGGCCGCGGAACCGCTCTTGGTCGGATCCGCCAGGGCGACCTGCCTGCAAAGAAGCGGATTCATCAGATCGGCCCACGAGGCAGGAAGTTCCTTCACTCCCAGCCGGCGGAGCGAGTCGCTGTTGTAACAAATTCCGAACGAGGAAAGACAGGCCCCGATCCACCGGCCTTCCGAATCGTAGAAAATCTCACCGGAGACTTTCTGCGGGATCGTTTCTTCCGTGAACCAATCCGGGTGATTGCGGATCACATCGCTTGGGACGAGCCGGCCGGCGGCAGCCTGCTGCTCGAAATCGAAGGCCCCACCCCCGAAGAAAACATCGATGCCGATTCCGTGGGAGGAACCGAGAAACGCGCGACGGGCGGCCTGGGCCGGGGTGTCGAGCGAGGCCGCCACTGCGGGCACGACTTTCGGATTGTCGAATGCCCCCGCCACATCCGGCGTCCACTCCCTCCCGGACAACGTCCATTCCCGCTGGAACGCCGCGTAGTATTCCCCTTTCAAATACCGCGCAATCTCGCTGGTCCCGCCGGGAAGCCGCCAGTCCAGGCTCACCGAACGTCCGGTTTTCTGTTTGTAGTGCTTCCCGAAGGCCAGCGTGAATTCGTGGCGGATCGCCTCGTTGTGGGGAGAGAGGATGACCAGCCGGTCGTCGGCCCGCGCAAAAAGATCGTCCTTGGGCTTGAGAAGGAACGGGACTGCAATCACGGCGGCCATGGACAGCAGCACGGCAATAATGCGCCCGCTCATGCCGTCCCCTCCGCCCGCGCAAGACTGTCCGCCGGAAGTTTCATCTCCTCAACACCACGACATCCTCCGCCTGCGCGAGGGCGAAGAAATCCCGGTCCGATGTCCGCGCCGACAACCTCGGGTTCAATTCAAAAATTTTCAGGGGCATGTCTCCGGTGGAGAACCGGTATTGGGCGACTTCGCCGAGGTAGACCGACTCGCCGATGCGCCCGCGCACGCAGTTGGCCGCGGTGGACGTCTCCGAAAGGACCCAGCTCTCCGGCCGGATGGAAAGCGTTGCCTCCTCGCCCGGCTTCGGCAGCCAGTTCGGATCGCCCACCGCGCCTTCAAAAACTCCCCCTCCCGCGATCTCCACCACCGCGCGACCGGCGGAGGCGGAACGGATTTTTCCGGGCAAAAAATTCGTCTCTCCGATGAAATCCGCGACCACCTTCGTTCGGGGGCGGCGATACACTTCCTCGGGCGAACCCACCTGGGCGATGTGCCCGCCTTCCAGGATGGCCATCCTGTCGGAAATCGACAGCGCTTCCTTCTGGTCGTGCGTGACGTAAATGGCGGTCAGCCCGAACTCCTTGCACACCCTCCGGATCTCGGTGCGCATTTCCAGGCGGAGCTTGGCGTCCAAGTTTGAGAGTGGTTCGTCGAGGAGCAGGCAGCGGGGCCGGATCACCAGCGCCCGTGCGAGGGCGACGCGCTGTTGCTGCCCGCCGGAAAGCTGGGCAATCTTGCGGTCCGCATAGGGAGTCATCTGGACGGATTCCAGCGCCTTCCCGACCCGCTCCCGGATCTCCGCCGCCGGAACCCGGCGTTCCTCCAGACCAAAGGCCACGTTTTTTTCCACCGTCATGTGCGGCCACAGCGCATAGCTTTGGAACATCATTCCGGTGTTGCGCTTGTGGGGCGGGAGCCGCGTCACATCTTCTTTCTCGAAAAGAATCCGGCCGCATTCCGGGATGTAAAATCCCGCGATGTTTCGCAGCAGGGTCGTCTTCCCGCAGCCGCTGGGACCGAGAAGAAAAAACAACTCCCCCGGCTCGATCCGGAGATTGATGCCGTTCAATGCGACGGCTTCTCCGAATTTCTTCACAAGGTTTTCGATGGTAATGGCGATCATGGCGGCTTCCGGAAGGAAAAGTGTTCCTTTTAGCGCATTGGAAGACTGGAGAGCAATCTTTGTGCCCGCCCGGGCAGGACAAACGCATGAAAATCCGAGGAGGGAAAGGAGGCAAGAGTGATTCCAGGAAGCGTTTTTTCTGTTTGCCCTTGATGCCGCGCTTCTTGGAGAAGTCGTTTTTGAGCACGTTGAGGGCGATGTGACGAAGAATGGCCATGTTCTCTGCGGCATAGCCGACGCGGATCCTGCAGGCGTCCTCGGCGAAGCAGACATCCACGTCCCAGTGCTCGGTGCGCACGGGCACCACCTTGCGCAGCAGCGACCCGGGACGGGTGCCGCACCGCCGCCGACTCCCCAACGCGCAACCCGGCAAGGGGCCAAGAGCCGGTCCATCGTCACCGCGCTCGGGGAGAGCAGCCGCTCGCGAAGCCCCTCCTCCAGAATACCCCGCTCGGCTTCGTAGTGCGGCAGCCAAAGCCCCACCAACGCTTTGAGCCGCTTCCCGCACGGCTGCTCGGACGCCATCCAAATCACTTTCAATACCTGCCTCTCCGCATCCCCGTAACGACACCGCGGGACTCCCCTGCAGACCTCCCCCGCCCCGGCCACCGGCAGCTTTCCCCCCAAGACCTTGATCGCGTGCTTGCTCCCGCAGCCGCACAGCTCGCACTCCTCGTCGATGAGTTTGCTCCGCCCCTCGCGCCCACGCCGCCGGTAGCGTTCCCTCATCTTCAACAACATTTCCCGCGTCGTGTTCTGGCTCATTTGTGATGACATCTCCCCCGGTGTCATCAGTTATGAGTCAATTCGCCGGAGGGCCGGAGTGGAGTCGCCTCTTTCCTTGTGGCGCGGGGTGTGCCAGATTTGTCGCGCCCGGAGCGGTTTGCGCCGGGGACTTGATGTGAAAAAAAGGAAGGGAAACATTCGCGGAACACTTTCGACCGAGGCGATGGCCGCCATCGGGGGATGTGTGCTGCTCGTTATTCTTGTGGCTCTGACCATGAGGGACAAGAAGCCGCGTTTCCGCTTCGATGCCGATCCGACGCCGGCTCCCGCTGCAACGGCGACACCTGCTGCGGCGTCCGTCCCGGAGACTCCGTCCGCCCCCCCGGATTTGCAGGCATTGTTCGAACAGGGGCGCGCGGAGAGTCCGTTGATCGCACCGGTGGACGATCCCCCCTTTGTGACGAACACCGACTACGCCACCCCTCCGGTTTACCGGCAGATTCGCGAGACGGATTTGGGACAAATGTACGCTTCGGCGCCAAAGAAGGACAAACGGGCTCTGGCGAAAATCGCGAAACTGGGGGGATTTTCTTCTCCCGAGAGCATGGCGTTGTCATTCGGCTATCCCTCCGTGGATCAGATGCTTTGGAATTGGGAGCAAACCCTCGCGGCCACCCCGCAATTTCAACCGCAAAATTTCGGAACCAATGCCACGCCGCCCCTGCCCTGGCAGGATTGATCGTTCCGCTTGCCCGCGACGGTGGGTCTGTCAGATTGGGAGGGTGTATTTGAGATTTCTGCCGGTGATTTTTTTCGTGACGCTCCTGGCTGCCGCCGAGGAGTTGAAGACCATCTCCGGGTGCGCATTGGTTCCCGTGGATTGGGCGGATGGGGACAGCTTCCCGGTCCGGCTTCCCGACGGGAGCGAGCAGACGGTCCGCATTTACGGGGCGGACTGCATCGAGTGGCATGTGAACGATGAGAGCGATGCCAGGAGGTTGCGTGCGCAGAGGAGGTATTTCGGGATTGCCGGCGGGGTGCCGGAGGAGTCGATTTCCGTGGCCCGGGGGTTCGGGGAGGCAGCGGGGATGCGCACCCGCGAGTTGCTGGCGAAACCGTTCACGATTCACACCGCGTTTGCCGATGGCCGGGGGGATCCGAAGTTTCACCGCATTTACGCCTTCGTCACCACCGGGGAGGGGAAGGATTTGTCCGCCGTTCTGGTGCGCGAGGGACTTGCCCGTGCGTTTGGGGTGGCCCGTCGCGCTCCAGATGGTTCATCGGCCGAGGAATACCGGAGCCATCTCATGGATCTGGAGCTGACCGCGGCCTCTGCCCGCCGCGGGGTCTGGGCAAAGACCGACTGGAACCGCCTGCCGGAAGACCGCCGGGAGGAACGCCGGGAAGAGGAGGAAATCGCTGCCGCGTTCACAAAAAAACCACCGGTGAACGGGATCGACCCGAACACGGCTTCGGAAGAGGAACTGGCATTGCTGCCCGGCGTGGGAGAAGTGCTGGCGAAGCGGATCGTTGAAGGCCGCGCCGGGGGAGGCTACGGCTCGGCGACCGATCTCCTGCGCGTGAAGGGCATCAGTCCCAAAATGCTGGAAGGCATGATCCCGAGTCTCCGCTTTACAAACTCTCCCTCTGACGGAAAGTCTCCCGCATCCCATGATTGAACGCCTTGAACGATCCTTCTCCCGGTTTGCGATTCCGGGTCTCATCCGCTACGTCGTCGCCCTCAACGCCCTTGTCTTCATCCTGGTCACCCTCAATCCCGAGTATGCCATGGTTTTGGAGCTCAATCGTGCGGCCATCCTGCGGGGCGAGGTCTGGCGGCTGGTGAGCTGGATTTTCCTGCCCGAGACGACAAGCTTCTTCTGGATCCTTTTCTACCTCATGTTCACCTGGTGGATCGGGGATCTGCTGGAGGGAAGCTGGGGGAGTTTCCGGCTCAATGTCTATTACTTCCTCGGGATGGCCCTCTGCATGGGATCGGCCCTGATTTTCGGAGCTTCCGGGGGGAACCTGTTCCTGAATCTTTCGCTGTTCCTCGCCGTGGCGACGCTGGCTCCGAATCTTGAGATTCTGGTGTTTTTCGTGCTGCCGGTGAAGATCAAGTGGGTGGCCCTCATCAGTCTGATCCTGCCGTTGGGCGTCCTGCTTTCCGGGCCACTTGCGGCCAAGATGGTGGTGGTGATGTGCCTGGGGAACTACATGATCTTTTTCGGTCCGGCCTTTTTGAAGGGCGGTCTGGCGGTGCGCAAGACACGGGACCGGCGGTTGAAATTTGAAATGGCGAAGCTTCCCGTGGATGCCGCGCTCCACCGCTGCACGGTGTGCGGGAGCACCGAAAACACGAACCCGGACGCGGAGTTCCGGGTGGCATCGGACGGGAACGAGTATTGCACGACGCATCTTCCGCGCCGTCCCGCGGCATGAACGCCACGCACTCCCGGGTCGTGCTTGTCACCGGAGCCTCTTCGGGCATTGGAAAAGCCACCGCGGAGCACCTGGCAGCCGGCGGGATGACGGTCTTTGCCGGGGTGAGACGTTTTTCCTCCGAACGGTGCGCGGCGCGGGAGATCCTGCTGGATGTCACCTCGCCCGATTCCCTTGCCGCCGCCGTGCGGGAAATCGGGGCTCTCACTGCCGGGGCCGGGCTGGATGCTCTCGTCAACAACGCGGGGATCGGGACGATGGGGCCGGTTGAATTCACTGCTCCAGACTGCTTCCGGCGGGTGTTCGAGGTCGATGTCTTCGGCCTTGTGGCCGTCACGCAGGCGTTCCTTCCCCAGTTGAGAAAAAACCGCGGAACCATCGTCAATATCGGGTCCATCGGCGGAATGCTCACCCTGCCGTTCGGGGCCGCACTTTGTGCCGCGAAGCATGCGGTGGAAGCCGTCAGCGACGCGCTGCGCATGGAATTGCACGGTGACGGGATCCGGGTCGCGCTTCTCCAGCCGGCTTCGATCAACTCGGGTGCCGCTGAAAAATTGGTGGCAGAGATTGACGGAACGATTGCCGGCCTGCCACCGGAAGGCCGGGAACGCTACGGGACGCTCATGCAGGAATTTTCCAGGAAAGTTTTGAAAGAAGAGACCGGCGGGAGTTCTCCCGGGGTCGTGGCCCGCGCGGTTCGCGACCTGCTCGAAGATCCTGCCCCTCCGGCACGGAAGGTGGTGGGCAGGCGGGCCCGTCTGCTCCGGTTTCTTGCCCGGAACGTTCCCGGTGCCTGGCGGGAAAAAGTGCTTCGGAAAATGTTTCTGGAACAAACCGGACGGTGATGGACCCCCCTTCTTTTCCTTGGCGCTTTTGTTCCTTCGGGGGCAATCGTTGCTTCCGCGCCCATTTGACTTTGCGGCCCGTTGCGGCGAGCATGTCGGCCCATGACAAATGCCACCAGTTCCCCATTGGAAATTCTGCATGATCCCCGCCGGAACAAAGGAAGTGCCTTTTCGCCCGGGGAGCGGCGGCGCCTCGGGATCGAAGGGTTTTTGCCGCCGACGGCAGATGTTCTTGAAATCCAGGTCGGGCGGGTTCACACCCAGCTTTCGTTTCTGGAGTCCGACCTCCAGAAATACCTCTTCCTGGCCGACCTCCAGGGCCGGAATGAGACGCTCTTCTACGCGGTGCTCATGTCGGATCCGGCCACGTTCATGCCCCTGGTCTACACGCCGACCGTCGGCGAGGCCTGCCAGAAATTCGACCATTTCTTCCGTTCGACCCGCGGCCTGTACCTGCCGATAACCGCACGCGGACGGTTGAAGGAAATTCTCTCCCATTGGCCGGAGGAGGACGTCCGCTTCATCGTGGTTACCGATGGCGAGCGCATCCTCGGTTTGGGCGATCTCGGAGTCGGCGGCATGGGCATTCCCGTTGGGAAACTCTCCCTCTACACCGCCTGTGCGGGAGTGCCTCCCCGCTACACACTGCCGGTGATGCTGGATGTGGGAACGAACAACCAGGCGCTCCTTGACGACCCGCTGTATCTCGGGCTGCGGCAGCTCCGCGTGCGGGGTGCGGATTACGATGCGTTCATCGAAGAATTTGTGCAGGCGGTGCAGGAGTTGTACCCCCGGTGCTGCATCCAGTGGGAGGATTTCGCAAATTTCAACGCGGTTCCGATTCTGGAACGCTATCGGGACCGGATTTGCACCTACAACGACGACATCCAGGGCACGGCGGCCGTGGCGCTGGCGGGGATTTTCGGGGCACTCCGCATTTCCGGGCAGAAGCTCACGGACCAGAGATTTCTTTTCCTCGGGGGAGGATCTGCTGCGACCGGCATCGCGGAACTCATCAGCGAGGCCATGGCGCTGGAGGGAATCACCCTGGAGGACGGGCATTCCCGCAACTGGCTCTTCGACGTCAACGGGCTCATTGTGAGCTCCCGCACCGATCTGGCGGCGTTCCAGAAACCCTTCGCCCACGACCATGCGCCGCAGGCGTCCTTCGTCGAAGCCATCCGGGAAATCCGCCCCACCGGCATCATCGGGGTGAGCACCGTCCCGAAGCTTTTCAACCAGGCCGTCATCGAGGCCATGGCGGAGATCAATGAACGCCCGGTGATCTTCCCCTATTCCAATCCGACCTCCCGCTCCGAATGCACGGCGGAGGAAGCTTACAAGTGGTCCGGCGGACGCGCCATCTTCGCCTCCGGCAGCCCGTTCGACCCGGTGGTCTTCAACGGCAAAAAGTTCCTCCCCGGTCAGGGAAACAACGTCTACATTTTCCCCGCGATGGGGATGGCCGTGCTGGCGACCCAGGCGAAGCGGGTCACCGGAGAAATGTTCATTTGTGCCGCAAGGGCGGTGGCCGAGCAGGTGACCGACGCGGATCTGGAATCGGGTCTGATCTATCCTCCGCAAAGCCACATCCTCGACGCTTCGCTGCACACCGCCACGCGGATCGCCGAAAACATCTTCGACAACGGTCTCGCCGGGGTTCCCCGTCCCGACGACATCGGGGAGCATGTCCGGAGCCTCGCCTATCGTCCGGTGTACGACGACAACCAGGGCTGATTTTTCCCAAAAAACATGAGTGCTTCATCCACCGTCGGCAGCCATCTCGCCGCGCGTCTCGCGCAGGCCGGGGTGCGTCATTTTTTCAGCGTCCCGGGAGACTTCAATCTTGTGCTTCTGGACGAATTTCTCAAATCCCCGTCCCTTCGGATGGTCGGTTGCTGCAATGAACTGAACGCCGGATACGCGGCAGACGGGTATGCGCGTTCGACCGGGGGGCTTTCCGTCGTGGTCGTCACCTACATGGTCGGCGGGTTGAGCGTCATCAATGCGGCAGCCGGAGCGTATTCGGATGATTTGCCGCTGCTGGTGATATCCGGGGGGCCGAACACGAACGATGCGTCGGCAAACCACCTGCTCCACCACACCATCGGGAAAAAGGATTTCTACCAGGCGGTGAAATGTTTCGAACCGGTGGTCGCCGCCACGTTTGTCATCCGTCATGCCACCGATGCGCCGGGGATGATCGATGCCGCCGTCTCGACCTGTCTTGCCAGACGCAAGCCGGTGTATCTGGAGATCGCCTGCAACCTTGCCAATGCCGGGGTCCCGGTGCCCGCGCCGCTGACCCTGCCTCCGCTGGAACCGGCCCCCGATCCTGCCGCCCTTGAAGCTGCGGTGTCCGCCGCGGCCGCGCGGATCAACTCCGCGGTGAAGCCGGTCCTCGTGGCAGGCGTCAGGCTCCGCTCCGGGCGGGCCGTTCCCGCGTTCAAAAAACTCGCCGGGGCGCTCGGCTGCGCGGTGGCGGTGATGCCCGATGCGAAGGGGCTTTTCCCGGAAGACCACCCGCAGTTCATCGGCACGTATTGGGGAGAAGTCGGGAGCCCGAATTGCTCGGAAATCGTCGAGTCCAGCGATTGCCAGATTTTTGCGGGACCGTTGTTCAACGATTACACGACCACGGGCTGGACCACGCTCACTCCCGCCGGGAAACTTCTCCATGCCGGACCGGATTTTTTGCAGATGAAGGACGCCCATTTTTCGGGTGTTCCGTTGGCACCGTTCCTGGAAACCCTTGCGGCCCGGGTGGAGAAAAACGGGGCGTCGCTGGCCAGCTACCTCCGGCAACACGATGCCCCGGCCCCGTTGGTCCCAGCGGCGGAAAGCACGCCCCTGTCCCTCAAGGAACTCCGGCGACAGGTCCAGGAACTGCTTTCGCCGGAATCCGACATCGTCGTCGAGACCGGAGACTCGTGGTTCAACGGCCAGAAACTCCGCCTGCCGGCGGGGGCCGGTTATTTTTTCCAGATGCAATATGGTTCGATCGGCTGGGCCACCGGCGCGACATTGGGGGTTTCCCTCGGCGCGGCTCCGGGCCGCCGGACGCTCTCCCTGATCGGGGACGGCTCGTTCCAGCTCACCGCCCAGGAAGTGTCCACCATGATCCGCTGCAATGTGGATCCCATCATTTTCCTCCTCAACAACCGGGGGTACACCATCGAGGTGGAAATTCACGACGGGCCTTACAACAACATCAAAAACTGGGATTACGCCGGGCTCATGGACGTTTTCAATGCGGGGGAGGGAAACGGGCTCGGGCTCCGGGCCACCACCGCCGGAGAGCTTTCCGCCGCGATTGCCAGGGCTGTTTCCCACAAGGGTCCGGTTTTGATCGAATGCGCCCTCGATCGCGACGATTGCACGCCGGAGCTTCTGGAATGGGGCAGCCGGGTTGCCGCGGCCAATTCCCGGGTGTGAACAGCAGTCCCTTCCGGACGAATCAGCGTTCCGGGAGAGGCTGGCGGGATTTCAGAATTTCCTCTTCGGTGGGGAGAGTCGGCGGTTTCCAGACGCCCCAGATGAGGCGGTTGGGACGCTCGGCAAGGTTGTGGAGGAGGAATTTCGAGTAGGTGGAAGTGACTTTGAGGTTGTCCGAGGTGACACGCAGTCCGGCGAGCGCACTGGAGATGTTTTTCTCGTTGTCGCGAACGAGGGATTCGCTCTTTTTGGCAAAAGATTCGATGGAACCGGCGGCACTGTCGAGGCGGGTGATGGCCCGGCCGATGCGGTCCTTGTTTTCGGAGAGGAGCGTGCGCATGTCGCCGACGGTTGTCTTCGTGTCGCCAAGGACTCCCTTCGCGTCACCGAGGACCGAGCGGGCATCCGCCATGACAGAGCCCGCATCGCCGACGACGGGTTTCAACTCCGTGAGGAGGCCCTGGGTCTGATCCACGAGCTGGTGGACTCTGGAAAAGAGATCCTTTGCATTGTCGGCGGCTTCCCCGCCGAGAGTCTTCCGGAGCCCTTCGATGGCGTCATCCACGTTCCGGGCGAGTTGGTCGAAAGTGGTCGGGGCGATGCCGACGAGGATTTCCTCCCCGGTCAGAGCCGGCGTGCCCACGGGGCTGGCATCCTTCACCAAAACAAACTTGTCGCTCAGAAGCGTGTCCGCCGCGATGCTGACATGGGCATTTTTGGTGAGCGGCGGCACATCGGGGAGGAGGTGCAGGGTGATTTCCACGAGATTGGCAGGATCGGCGGCCCGTTCTTGGGCGGTGAGCATCCGCATTCCGGAGACCGCCCCCGCCGGGGCACCGGCAAATTTCACCTGGGAACTGACCTTGATTCCGGTGACATCGGGGAAGCGGACCCGGACATCCCGGCCTCCGCTGACAAAAACCCGCCCGGTGAGGCCGAAGGCCAGGGCGATGAACAGAACGATGCTGCAGGAGATCACCGCGATGGCGATCCAACCGTCGGATGCTTTCTTTTTCAATACCGGTACACCTCCATATTTACGCGATGTCTAGGCCGGGGAAGGCGGGGCATCAAGGCTGAACTGGATTGAAATGCGGGAACCTGTGTAAAGTGCTGGAAAATGTCCGAGGAAAAGCCCATCTCCGCGTCCCCAAAGAGGCGCTCCCGCAAAGTCTGGATTTTCGTTCCGTTGGCGGTCGTCCTGTTGCTCTGGTTCATCCACCCGATGGTCCTTTCCTGGCTTCTGCAAAAAGGCCTGGAGACATGGTGCGCGGAAAACCGGCTTGTGTTTTCGGCGGAAAAAATCGACGCGCGGCTGGATGGTCCGGTTTCGTTAAAAGGGGTGAAATTCCGCTCCACTCCGGGGAGCGGCTTGGCGACGGCGGTGGACATTTCCCTCTTCGAATGGCACTGGGGCAGCCTGACCAGCCTGTTCTCGGAAGACGAACGTTTTGTCCGCGCGTTGAAGATCCGGGGGCTCTCGGGACTCTGGGATCTCGCCACCATCGGATCGGGCGGGGAGGGAACGCCGGCAGTTCCCCTGCATCGGTGGATGCCGCGGGAGATTGCCGTGGAGGCACCGTCCCTGGAGTTGCTGGGGAAAAACGAGAAGTGGATGCTGCGGGATTTTGCGTTGCTGCTGGATGAGAGCGGGGCGGGACGGCTGGACGCGGGTTCATTTGCTTTTTTTCTGGGGAATTATTCCAAATCCATCGGTCCCATCCACGCCTCCACAGCCTGGAAAAACGGCACCCTCTGGCTGGCGGACATGGGGCTGGCCCCGGAAATCCGGATCGAAAATCTTTCGCTGGATTTCCTGCGCGGGGAAGGTCCCGCACTCTCGTTCACGGCGGCCTGCTTCGGGGGCTCGCTGCGGAGCGATCTGACCGTCCGGTCTTCCGACGGAACCCTGGACATGGCGGCCTGGGCGTCGAACATTCCCCTCGGGCAGCTGCCCGGGTTGCTGGGAATCCCCGGCGAGGTGGCGGGGAAGCTGGCGGAAGGCCGGTTGACCTATCGCGGCCGCCCGGACCGTCCGGCCGATGCCGAGGCGTCGCTGCGGCTGGTGGCGGAGGGGTTCCAGTGGAACAAACGCGGCTGGGAGTCCCTCGAAGTCGGGGCCAGCCTCATCCACCGGCGGCTGGTGGTCACAAACTTCGATCTCCGGCAAAAAGAAAACCGGGTGAATTTCAATGGCGAGCTTTCCCTGGCGGAAGGCTGGTCCCAGATTTCCCAATCCCCCTTCCTCGTGAATTTCCAGGCGGACATCCGCGAGCTCGGCACCCTGGCCGGGCTGTTGGGCGGTCCGCTGAATGAAGCCGCCGGACGAATGACCGCCGCCGGTTCCGTGAGCGGGCATCCGGGGGAATTGGACGGATTCCTGAGCATTGAGGCCTCCGACATCGTGTTCCGTTCCCTGCCGCCGGCCTCGCTGCACATGGAAGCTGTTTTTCGGAAAAACGAGATTGATGTCGCGTTGTGCGATTTGTTTTCCCGCAAGGACGCCGCTTCCCTCCGGGGGACGATCGGGATTGCCTCGCCGCATCAATATGCCGCCGAGTTGACGGCCCGCATCGCCGATCTCGCCGTTTACCTGGCCCCGTTCCATGCCCCCGGCGCGGAAAAGATCTATGGCGGCACACTCGACATCCGCTGGCAGGGCGACGGCAACCTGAAGGCGCATTCCGGTGCGTTCGATTTGAAATTGAAGAACTTTGTCTCCGGACTCACCCCCGCCGGGCTCACCGGGCGGTTTGCCGGAACGTATTCTCCGCAGAACCTCTACTTTTCCACCATGGAAACCGAGCACGGGCCGCTCAAACTGAACTCCCGCGCCACATTTGCCAGCTCGGGAATCACGCTGAAAGATGTGGAGTTGAAAACCGGCAGCACCCCGCTTCTCGACGGGGCCGCCTTTTTGCCCATCGACCCGTTTGCGATCCTCGGTGGCAGGGATTGGCGTGCCGCCATCGATCCCGCCCGCGAGGCCTATCTCCGCCTGGTCACGCCGAAGGAACTCGACCTCCGCTCGCTCCTCCAGCTGGCCGGACAAAATGCGCCGCTTGAAGGCCTCGTTCGCGTGGGCGTCGAGGCGGGAGGACCGGCGGCGCATCTGTCCGTCAAAGGGGATCTGGCCGCCCGCAATCTTCTCTGGAAACTCCCCGGTGCCAGTGTCCCGCCCTCTTCCCTCGGGGTGACATTCTCTGCCGCCGACGGGGCCGCCTCCTTCACCGGATTGCTGGAAACGAAGGATTTCCCGCCCATGACGCTTTCCGGACGAATGCCCTTCGGCCTGGTTCGGACGGATTCCGGCGACTGGCAGTGGGCGAATCCTTCCGGAACATTCGATGCCACGCTCGACTTCCCGCGCACCGACCTGGCGGTGTTCCGCCGCTTTCTCCCGGATCTTCGGAAACTGACCGGATCGGTCTCCGGAAAACTGGCTTTTTCCGGAACCGTCGGGGAACCCCGGACGAACGGGCGTGTGGAATTGAAAGACGGGGGATTTGAGATCGCCACCAGAACGCCGCCGGTCACAAAAACCGAAGCCGTGTTGGAATTCGACGGCACGCGCATGCGCATCGAACGCTTCCGGGGCGAGGTCGGCGCGGGACCGTTCCAGATTTCCGGCCAGGTCGGTCTCTCGAACCCCGGGAACCCGGTCTGGGATCTCCAACTGCACGGGGAAAAAGTACTCCTCATGCGTGACGAGGGAATGCGGCTCCGGGCAAATATCGATGCCACGCTGAAAGGCGACAACACCTCGGGAGCGGTGGCCGGAACGGTGCGGCTTGTGGATGGACGGATCTACCAGCGGTTCGAGATCACGCCCCTGTTGCTGATCGGGCCCGGAGAATCTCCCGACGCGGTTTTCCTGCCGCCGGTTGCCCCGGGCACGGTGCCGGAGCCGTTTGCGCGGTGGACGCTGGATCTCAAGATCAAAAATGAAACGCCCTTCCTCATCCAGGGCAACATCGCCGCGGGAGAGATCATCCCGGATGTTTCCCTGCGTGGAACCCTCGGCCAGCCGGTGCCGGTGGGGCGCATCACCCTCAAGGATGTGCAGGCCTTCCTGCCATTCACCACGATGAACATCACGGAGGGACGCGTGGATTTTCTTCCGGATTCCCCGTGGATTCCGCTGCTGGATGTGCGGGGCACGGCGCAGACTCCCGGGTTCGAGATCCAGGCGTATGCCTTCGGTCCGCTCAACGAGAAAAAGCTGATCCTGCGTTCGGAGCCCCCGCTGCCGCAGGAGGCTCTGGTGCTTCTTCTCACCACGGGCATTGCCACCGAAGGCCAGTCTTCCGGAGTCGGATTGGGCGAGGCGGCAGCCGGGCAGGGCGGGCTTTTTCTCCTGCGTTCGTTTGCCAGGCAGCTTGATCTTCCCGGGGTGGACACGGAGGCCCTCATGAACCGGCTCCAGATCCAGGCGATCCCGCCGCGTTCACTTGGCGAGCAGACAACCATGCGGGGATCGTTCCGGTTGTTTGAGAATTTCGATCTGGTGACGGAGCGCGACGGGTACGGCTTTTTCAACGCCGGCGCGACCTATACCTGGCGGTTTCGATGAAACGCTCTCTCCGGGTTTTTTTCACGGCCTGGATCATCTTCTCCGCTGCCACGGCGGGCGGACTGGAGTGGGAGTTCCGCGGGAACACCCTTTTTTCCAATGCGCGGCTGCTCCAGGCGTTGAAGCGCTACGATGCCGGGCCCGCCTCCGGCAGCGATGTCACGGTGGCGGATGACGCCGCGTTTTTCCTCCGGGAATTCTACTTTTCGCAGGGCTTCCCGGATGCCTCGGTGACCTATGATTTCACGCCGGAACGGGTGGTTTTTTCGATTGAGGAAGGCACCCGGCTGTGGATCGGAAGGATCGTTTTCCAGGGAGGCGAAGAAATCGCACGGGACCGGCTCTCGGGGATCTTCACCTCCGCCATCCGCCAGGCCACACGCGTGGCTTTCGGACGCCTGCGCTACGTGGAAACCGCTGTCTCGGATGCTCTCGAAAAGCTGCGCCTGACCTATGTCAACGAGGGGTTCCTTGATGCCCGGCTGGAAGTGGTCGAACAGCCTGCGGCGGATTTTCGCAACGTGGATCTTGTCGTCGTCATCGACCCGGGCACCCGCTACCACGTTGGCCGGGTGCTGGCGGCGGGCGGTCCGTTTGAAGAATCCGCCGAATTGCTGGAACACCTCGGAGGTTTTGAAGGCCGTCCGTTCCGGCCTTCCGACCAGGCGCTTGTCCAATCGCGGGCGGTCGATTTCCTGCGTTCCCACGGGTATTTTTTTGCCGCCGCCACTGTTGAGCAGTCCCCTGCCGCCGGAGAAGGGATCGTGGATCTCGTGGTCCATCCCGTTCCCGGCCGGCGAATGCGGATCGGGAAAATCACTTCCGACGGACTTCAAAAAACCCGCGAGACGACGCTCCTGGGGCGTTTTGGCATCGCCGGGGGGGATCTCTTCGATGCCACGGCACTTGATGCGGCGGAGCGCCGCCTTTGGTTTGTCGGGGCCTTTTCCACCGTTGACGTGAAGACCACCCCGCGGAAAAACGACACAGTGGATCTCTCCATCCGTGTCCGCGAGACCGACAGCCGCTCGCTGGCCACGACGTTGGGATACAGCGAATGGTATCAGGGCTTTGCCACCGCCACGTTCACGGACAGGAATTTCCTCGGTACCTTGGACCGCTTGAAGGTGACCGGGTTTGTTTCCCAGAAGAGCTTCGGCGGGGACGCGGAGTTTTCCGATCCCTGGTTTCTCGGCAGCGATTTCACCGGTTCGGTGGATGCCTTTGCCATGCGGCAGGAACTTCCCGCGTTCAAGGCCACGCAATACGGAGTCCGCCTCGGTCTCCGCCAGCGTCTGGAGGAACGCTCCGGCACCGGCTGGGGGGTGCTTTACGAGTGGAAGTCAGTCACCAATTCCCAGATTTTCTCGGGCAGCGAACCGGACGCCCTCGAGGAATACCGTCTCGGCCAGTTGACCCTCCACCAGGAACTCGACCGGAGGAACGACCCCCTTGCGCCCATGAGCGGATACAATCTGCGCTACGCCGCCGGCATCGCGGCCGCCCCCCTGCTCGGGGATCTGTCGTTTTTCAAGGCCACCGCGCAGGCCACATGGTATGTGCCGTTGCAGAAAATCGTTCCCGACCGTCCGTTTGTACCGTTCCTCACATTCAACCACCGGGCCGGTCTCATTGTGCCTTTTGGAAACACCGACTCGGTTCCCGTGCCGGAGAGATTTTTTCTGGGCGGCCCGGATTCCGTCCGCAGCTTCCAATTCGACGGAATGGCTCCGCGCGACCGTTCAGGCGTTCCGTTCGGCGGCGAAGCCTTTCTTCAGGCCAACATCGAACTCCAATGGCCGGTGGGGCGCGGTTTTTTTCTCGCCGTTTTCACCGATGTGGGAAATCTCGCCTCCTCGCTGGATGAGATGGAACTCAACGAAACCCGCGTGGCTCCCGGTGCAGGCATCCGGTTTTACACCCCGCTCGGTGCCCTCCGCATGGATTACGGATACAACCTCATCCGCCGGGACGGCGACCCGCTCGGGGCCTGGCAATTCGGTCTCGGGGTCACGTTCTGAAAAGACTTACTGCGAATTTTCAAACGAATGCCGGAGCAGCGTCCGGACTGTCGGGCGCGGGATGGTTTCGATGATGTGCTGGTAGGCAAACAGCGAGGGAAACACCCGCGCCGCAAGGGCATTTCCCTGCGTCAGCAGGCGCGCGATCCGGCAATTCCCGAAGGCCAGTTCGTAGGGAGCCGGAGTGTGGTGCCAGCGAAGGATGTCGTAGCCGCAACTGTCCATCAATTCGGTGAGAGAGCTTCTCGTGAAAAGAAACGCGTGCGTGTCGTCCAGGATGCCCCGCCGTCCGTAATTCAACCGCCCGAACAGCAGGAAGACCAGCCGGAGCGGCAGGAAGGCGGTGTTGGGAACACTGATGATCACCTTCGCGGGCGGTTCGTCGAAATCCTGCCGCAGCCGGTCGAGCAGGGCGGTGTGGTTGGCCCGGGGGATGTGCTCGATCACGTCCAGAAGCAACACGACATCCGCTTTCGGAAGCTCCGGGTCCGGCGGTGTCGACAGGTCGTGGAAAATCTTTTGGTGCCGCACTTCGGGATCCTTCCGGAAAAACCGGTCCACAATCGTCACCGTGCAGCGTTTTTCCCCGGCCAGGCAATCCGCCACCCACCCGCTCCCGCCGCCGATATCCAACACCCGGCTGCCTTCCGGCACCAGCCCCACCGCCACTTTGTGGGAGGACGACTCCAGGCCGAGCTTGGATTCATAGCGTCCCTCCGGCGGGAAAAAATCGAACCGACGGCAATAGAAAATCCCCCGCTTGGTAAGCCAGTCGTGCCAGCAACTCTTCAAACAATCGAAAAAATACCGCCATCCGTTCACATGGCAGACTTCGTCGCCGTAGTGCGTGGGGATCGGGATTTCCCGGATCTCCGCCCCGGTGCGCAGGAACTGGATCAGGATGTCCGTGTCGAAATGAAAATCATTCGTGTTGAGATGGAACGGGATTTTCCGGAGGGCATCGGAACGATAGGCCCGGTAGCCGGTGTGGAACTCGCTCAGGTCGGCTCCCAGCATCCCATTCTCGATCTTTGTGAGAATCTGGTTGCCGATCCATTTGTAAAGCGGCATCCCCCCGGCAAGGGCATCCTTTTTGTGCAGCATCCGGGAGCCGAGGACCACGTCCGCCCGCCCGTCGAGAATCGGGGAAAGCATCTCCGGCAGCAACTCCGGCGCATACTGTCCGTCCCCGTGAAGCAGCACGACACACTCAAACCCCTCCTCGATGGCCATCCGGTAGCCGAGTTTCTGATTTCCGCCATAGCCAAGATTGCGGGGGTTTTTCAGCACCCGTACCGGAATCGGACAGTCCCGCGCCGCCCGCCGCCCGGCTTCGACCGTTCCATCCGGCGAGGCATCGTCGATGACAATGATCTCGCATCCGGCGGGAAGACGGTCGTAAGGGATCCGGCGGAAAACGTCCTCCAAATGCGCCTCCGCATTGTAGGCGACAATGAAGATGAGAGCCTTCCGGGACTTGTCGGGGCTGGTGTTCATTGTCCTGTGCCGATCCGGTCCTTGAGCATCTGCCGGTAGCTTTCCGGGATGCCGGTTTGGTAGATTACCAGCCGGGGAACAGTTACCACCATCGTGGCGATGGAAAGAAACCCGATGCCGAAGAGAAAAATCTGCCCCCATTTCCGGGAGGAGGAAGGCGGCGGCTCAAAGGCGGCCAGCGCCAGCACCGTCGCCAGCGGGACAAACTCCGCTGTGTAGCGGAACGTGATGAAATACCACGCGCAGATCAGGAGAACCTGGCCGGAGAAGACCAGTGCCGCATAGGTCAGCGCGGAGAACCGCCTCCGGACCAACGCCACGATTCCCAGAACCGAAGCCGCGATGAGAACCGGACTCGCAAGGGAAATCGACACCATTGCCTCGGCCGAATCCGAGAAATAAAGCGGCGGACGTTCCGCCCGGGCCGGGGAAGAGGGCGAAATATAGGGAAACTCCGGCACCAGGTATTCTTTGTGGATGCCCAGGTATTCCCCGAGGGAAAACGGAATCCTCCGGGCATTGAACGACCCCAGCACCGCCCGTGTTTTGACCACCGCCGCACTCTCCATTTCGTATCCGTCCCAGGTCGAAAAAACCAGGGGCGAGCCAAAGCGGGCGTGGTTGTACCAAAGCTGGAACGACCCGGCCAGCACCAGCGGCACGACCGCCAGAGCGAGGCCTTGCAGGATTTTTGCCGGGGCTGCCTCCCGGCCCCGTTGGATGCAGAACAGGACCACCGCCCCCGCCATGAGCCCCAGCAACGGCAACCCATAAGTCAGCCTCGAAAGAATCGCCCCCCCGGTGCAAGCCGACAGCAGAACAAGAGCCGTGGTATTCCACCCCCGCTTGAAGGCACGATAAAAAATGCCGATGGCCCACAGCGCAAACCCCAGAGCCCAGATGTTCACCTCCTGATAGATCGTCGGAACGGCCACCTGGTACACAACCGGAGCGCTGAGTGAAAAAACAAGTGCAAGCAACCCGGGACCGAACCGCCCGAAAAGCATCTCCGTGTGCCGGGAGACTTCCCGGAACACAAAATAAAACGCCCCCGCGCAAAAGAGCCCGCCCAGCAGGACAACCAACGGTGCCAATTTTCCAAATGTCCAGGGCATGAGCACCAGAAAAGGCATCCGCACGAACGCGGGGAACGCCCCGAAGTAGATGACATTCTTCCCTCCCACCCGGATGTTTTCATAAATCACCGCCCCGTCCGGCAAACCCACCTCCCCTTTCATCAGGCCCAGAGCCAGCGAATCAAACGGCGTCCCCAACGTCGGCTGGAAAAGGTTTCCCGTTCCAAAGGTCGCCAGCGCACAGAAACAGAAAACAATCAGGAGCGCCACCGGCACGACCGCCGCGAACTTCAGGAGATGGGGAATTTTTGCGCACATGGAGCTTCTTGAAATCGGGAACCGGCCCTCATTTACAGTCCGGCACCCCATCTGGCTACAGAAAAGGAGGTTGCTTTTTTGGAAGGACTGCTGGCGGGAACGGAGAAAAAACAGTCGGGATGATTGCCGTGGCGGGCCGTCCGGCTATCGCGTTTTGCGGCGGGAAGGCCTGGGGTAGGCTCCTTTGGAGGCAGGGGCGATTTTGGCGGTGCCAGTGCCGTTTTTGAGTTCGGCGATCTGGTCGCGGAGGAGGGCGGCGCGTTCGTATTCGAGGCTGGCGGCGGCGGCGGCCATGTCGCGTTCGAGTTCGCGCACAAGTTCGTGGAGATCGAAGCTGGCGGCATCCTCCCGGACGATGCTTTGTTCGACTTCCCGGCCCTTGAGGATGACGTGGAGGCTTTCCTGGACGGCGCGTTTCACGCTGGTGGGCGTGATGTTGTGTTTCCTGTTGTAGGCTTCCTGCCGGCTGCGCCGGTATTCGCTCACTTCGAGGAGGGCCTGCATGCTGCCGGTGACGGTGTCGGCAAAGAGGACGACTTCGCCGTTGATGTGCCGGGCGGCGCGTCCGGCTGTCTGGATGAGGCTCGTCTGGCTGCGGAGATAACCCTCCTTGTCGGCATCCAGGATGCACACGAGCGAGACTTCCGGCAGGTCGAGACCTTCGCGGAGGAGATTGATGCCCACCAGAATGTCGCAATCCCCGGCGCGGAGTCCGCGCAGGATTTCCACGCGTTCGATGGTGTCGATGTCGCTGTGCAGGTAGCGGACCTTGAGCCCGATGTCCCGGAGGTAGTCCGCCAAATCCTCGGCGGTGCGTTTGGTGAGGGTGGTGACCAGGACGCGTTCGCCGGTTTCGATCCGCTTCCGGCAGAGTTCGATGGTGGCATCGATCTGGCCTTTCAACGGGCGGACGGTGATTTTTGGATCGAGAAGTCCCGTGGGCCGGATGATCTGCTCGACGATGAGCGGAGAGCCCGGCGTGTGAACATCAAGGACGGTGTCGGCGGTGTCGTCCGGTTTGCGCCGGAGACCCTGGAAGGGATTGGTGCGGCCTTCGCCGAGTTTTTTGTCGGGATTGGCGACCCAGGTGGAATTGCCGGCCACGCTGTTGCGGATCTCGAACTGGCCGGGGGTGGCGCTCACGTAAACGACCTGGCCGGTCACTTCCATGAATTCCCCGAAGTTGAGCGGACGGTTGTCGAGCGCGCTGGGGAGACGGAACCCGTAGTTCACCAGAACGGATTTGCGCGAGCGGTCGCCGGCAAACATCCCGCCGATCTGGGGGACGGTGGCATGGGACTCGTCGATGACCAGCAGGGTGCCCTCGGGGAGAAAATCCATGAGGGTGTAGGGTCTCGAACCCGGCGGCCGTCCGGTGAGGTGGCGCGAGTAATTCTCGATCCCGCTGCAATACCCCATCTCCTGCATCATCTCGAGGTCGAACTCGGTGCGCATTTTGATCCGCTGGGCTTCGATGAATTTGCCGTCGCGCTCGAATTTGATGACGCACTCTTCCATCTCGCGGCGGATGTCCCCCATGGCGCGGTTGAGCTTGTCGTAGGGGGTCACGAATTGTTTCGCGGGAAAAAGCGTGAATGTGGTGAGCGTGGCGGAGACATGTCCGGTGAGGGGATCGAACTGGCTGATCCGCTCGATCTCGTCCCCGAAAAACTCGACCCGCACCGCCTCGTCCTCGCTCTGCGCGGGATGCACCTCGACCACGTCGCCGCGCACGCGGAATTTGCCGCGCGTGAACGCGATGTCGTTCCGCTCGTAGAGCATTTCCACCAGTTTGGAAAGAAACGCCTCGCGGGTCATCGGCTGTCCGGGACGAAGCGTGACCAGCATTTGCAGGAAGTCCTCCGGCGAGGCGAGACCGTAGATGCAGGAAACGCTGGCGACGACGATCGTGTCCCGGCGCGTGAGCAACGAGCTGACCGCCGAGAGCCGCAGGCGCTCGATCTCCTCGTTGATCGAGGAATCCTTTTCAATGTAGGTGTCCGAGCGGGGGAGATAGGCTTCCGGCTGGTAGTAGTCGAAGTAACTGACAAAATACTCGACGGCATTGCGCGGGAAGAACTGCCGGAATTCGCTGTAAAGCTGTGCCGCGAGCGTCTTGTTGTGCGACATGATCAATGTCGGACGGTTGAGGTCGCGGATGACATTCGCAATGGTGAAGGTTTTTCCCGATCCGGTGACCCCCAGAAGCGTCTGGTGACGGTTCCCGGCCAGCAGCGAGCGGGTCAGGTTTTCAATCGCCCGCCCCTGGTCCCCCCGGGGTTTGTAATGCGAGGCCAGTTCAAAGCCCGTGCCGTTGCTCATGCGACGCGGTGGCGGATTTGTGCCCGCAGGATCAGGTAGAGCACGAAGAAAAGTCCCAGGGTCGAACCGATGAGGACGAGGGAATTGAACCAAAGCATTCCGGCGCGGAGCCCGAGGTATTCCTTCACCGGGCCGAAGAAGACATTCAGGTGGCGGTTTTCCCGGTAATCGCTCTGTTCCATCTCGGCTTTGGAAATGAGATCCGTGACCTTCTGGTTCACGTAAAGCTGTTCGGCGGTGACTCCGCTGCCGGCTCCCCTGAAGACCGAACGGTCAAACGGCGCTCCCGCGATGATGGCATCGATGTGGCGGAACTGCGAGTCGAGGGTCTTCGGATCCGAGGCTTCCAGCCCCGAGAGCACGGCCAGTGTGTCCTTGAGATCTTCGAGCCGGTTTTCCTGTGCCTCCGTGGGATTTTTCTCCTCCACGAGCCGGTTGATCTGGTTCTGGATGGTCTCCTGCCGGCGGGTGAGCGGGTTCAGTTTCGCCTGGGCGAAGACGAGGGCTTCGTAGGACCACCGGGTCGGCATGAACTCGCAGATCAGCGGCACCTGGAGATCGCTCCGCGCGGGCATGGCACTGTCCGGATGGCTGTTCACCCATTGCTGGATGGTGTAAACGAAATCCAGATTCCGGTTCATTTCCTCGTATTTGATGAGTGCGCCGCTGAGGATGATCTGCGGGATCAGGACCGCCGGAATGATGAGGATGCCCGTCTTGCTTTCCGCCACGAGCGAGGAAATGACCAGGCCGATGGCCACGCCGCTGCCGGTGGTCAGGAACATCGCGACGAAGACCACCCAAAAGCCGCCACGCACGGCCAGCAGCCAGTTGCCGATCCAGGCAAAGAGAGCGCACTGGATGACCGCAAAAGCCGCGAGAGTGAGCGCCTTGGCCAGCACATAATAGATGAGCCGCACGTCGAGATTCCGTTCCCGCATGAGCACCGGCCGGTCGCGGATGATGTCGTCCACGCTGTTCGTGAGGCCGAGGAACATCGCCACCACCAGCGAGAGGAAAAGGTAGGTCGGAATGTGGAACGCGGAGGCAAAATCGTACACGTCGCTCTCCGAATACCGGAGAACCATGCCCGTGAGCAGGGCCAGAAGCGGGGCTTCGAGAATGGTGGTGAGGAGATTGGCCGGATTGCGCAGTTTGCTGATGAACGCGCGCTTGAGCAGGACGACGAACTGGTGCCATTCCTCGCGGGGACGGATCGGTTCGCGGCGGCGGGAGGATTGCTGGGACGGGGCGGCTTCCTTCGGCACGGACGGCTGCTGTACGTCCTTCATCAGCCGGTAGGCTTCGTATTTGTCCCGCCAGTAATCCGGGGAGAACCTCCGGGCCGGCACAAGCTGTCCGCGGTTGTTTTCCTCGAAAATGATGTCGCCCCCGAGATCGCGCAGCGGGGTTTCCAGCACGTCGAAGATGAATTCCGGCCGGGTGGTCCCGCAGGCCTCGCAGCCGCCGAGCGCGGTGCCGAAGTGCTGCTGGTGTTCGGCTTCGGCGAAATATTTCAACATTTCCTGCGGGGTTCCGAAGAAGACGAGCTTTCCACCGCGGTCCAGAAGGATGGCCTTGTGGAACATCTGGAAAATTTTCGATGTCGGCTGGTGGATTGTGACGAGCACGATCTTGTTGTGCGACATCCCGCGGATGATCTCGATGACGTGTTCGGAATCCTTCGAGGAAAGCCCGCTGGTCGGTTCGTCGAAGAGGAAGACGTCCGCCGAGCTGACCATGTCGAGCCCGATGTTCAGGCGCTTGCGTTCGCCGCCGCTGAGGGTCTTCTTGTGGGTGCTGCCGACGACAAAATTCCGGCGTTCGTTGAGGCCGAGTTCCGCGAGCTTGCCATCGATCCGGCGGAGCCGTTCCCGGCGGGACAGGTGGGGGGCGCGGATGGCCGCCGCGAAATCCAGGTTTTCCTCGATGGTGAGATGTTCGTCGAACGCGTCGTATTGGGGAACGTAGGTGACGTATTTCCGGAGGGCGTCGTAGTTTGCGTAAAGCGAGCGGTTGTTGAAAAGAACATCCCCCTGGTGAGGGGGAAACTGGCCGGAGAGCGCCCGCATGAGCGTGCTTTTCCCGCACCCGCTGGCCCCCATCACGCAGACCATTTCCCCGCGCTGGATGGAAAAGGAGATTCCGTCGATGGCCACATTGCCGTTCGGGAACCGGCAGACGAGGTCGCGGACCTCGATGGAGCGGATGACGTTGCGCTCTTCCTCGATGAGCCGTTCGGTGAAGTTGCAGCGGAGAACCTGGCCGATGTCCACGCGGATGGTGTCCCCATCCGCCAACGGCGCGGAGTTTCTCACCGGCACCCCGCGGACCAGGATGGGCCGGTCGGATTGCAGCACCTCCAGGCGGCCTTCGCGACGGTCGTAGTCGCAGGAGATCTTGAGCAGCACATCCCCGCCCGCGCCCGGAGCCAGGAGGATGTCGTCTTCCTGCAGGAGGCCGGGGTTGTTTGAGACGAGATATTCGTTCTTCGAGGTCTTGAGCTGGAAGCGGCCGCCGTAGGAACGGGCCCGCCTCCGCAGATCCCCGAGATCCAGTTCGCTGTCGTCGTGGAAGATGATCTTGTCCTCCAGCGTTGCCGACACCTCGGTTTTTTCGTTGAGACGGATCCCCTTGAGGACGGCGTCGACATTCTTCAGCGCCCGCACCCGCACCCGCAGGCCGAACGTCACCTGGAGGCAGGAGTCGCGGGAGCGCGACTTTTCCAGCCGCACCTCGTCCGAACCGCTCACCGCCACGAAAATCTCGGGGAGCGTGACGTTTTTCTTCGCGTTGAAATAAAAGAAAATGTCCGAGTAGGCCAGCACCTGGTCGTCGATGAGGACGCGCTGTCCGGTGTAAAGACGGGCGAAGTCGCCGGGTTTGAGCGCACGCCCCTGCACGACGAGATTGCGTCCGCTGAGGTTCTTCAGGATCACCAGGTCGCCGTAGCGATAGGCGTTGAGCTTTTCTTCCGGGGCGAAATCGGCCAGCGCGACATCCGCGTGGTCGGGATGGCCGAAGCTCACCATTTCCAGGGGAGAGGCGCCCGCCTGGTAAACGGCGGCGTCGGACTGGTCGTCGGAGTTGAGCTGGTAAACGATGTCGATCGCCTGGGCGGCCATGCCGAGCTGCGACATGAACGAGTAATAGGCAATCACCTGGTCCTGCCGCAGACCGGCTTTGGCAATCAGGTCGTAGAGCTGGACGCCGAGAAGAATCTTGCGCTCGTCGCTGAGCTGGCCGGCAAGTTTCTGCGCCATCTCGTTGAGATCCTGCCGCTCGTGCAGCGCGTCCCGGAAGAGCTTCCGCAGTTCGGAATAAACGGCATCCGGGTAGTCATAACGCAGGAACCCGAGGCTGGAATCGATTTCCTCCTCCAGCAGCTCGCCATCCGCCCGGGCGAAGGCGGCGAGCACCTTGATGAGTGTGGGAAGAAGATTGGGGCCCTCGGTGACCGTGCGGGGTTTCCGTTGAAGCCTCCGGAAAAAATGCCGCGCCGACGAGCGGGCAAGCGCGACCGAGCGCAGAACGCCTTCGATACGGCGTTGCACGCGTCCCGGTCCGGTGGGTGTCGGCAAGGTTTCCACTAACCGGGCAACCTATCCGCGCTTTCCGGGCAATGCAATGCGTGTGTGTTTGCAGGCCAGGGCAAACGCATGAAAATCCGAGGAGGGAAAGGTGGCAAGAGTGATCCCATGAAGCGTTTTTCTGTTTGCCCTTGATGCCGCGCTTCTTGGAAGCGTCGCGTTTGAGCACGTTGAGGGCGACAGGACGAAGGATGGCCATGTTCTCTGCGGCATAGCCGCCGCGGATTCTACAGGCGTCCTCGGCAAAGCAAACACCCAGGGACCAATGCAGGGAGTTCCCTCCCACGCTCCACTCGCGGATCCGGGATGATGCTCAGGTGTTCACTCAGGGTTTCAATTCGCTTGGGCTCTTGCATCCCAAGCTTCTCCCAGTCTCACAACACTTTGTACAATTTATTCGTCAATTCTTTTGCCCTGTCTTGCCGGAATCAAGGCACGGCGTATGCTTCTCACAGAAAATGGCCGGGTTGAGCACACATGTTTTGGATCTTGTCACCGGGCGTCCCGCGGCGGGGATGCGGGTGGGGTTGTGGAAATGGGATGGCGGCGGGCGCGTGTCCTGCGTGGAGACCATGACAAATGCGGACGGACGCACGGATGCTCCACTTTTGGAGGGGGAAGCCCTGACGCCGGGTGTCTACGAGATGGTTTTTCAGGTGGCACAGTATTTCGGCACGCCTGCGGAGGCTTCTTTTTTGGACGAGGTGCCGGTGCGTTTCACGGTGCAGGCCGGCAATTCCTACCATGTCCCCCTTCTTTGCACTCCATGGGCCTACCAGACCTACCGGGGAAGTTGAGCGCGAACATCCATGCGCGTTTGGAGGCTTTGGCGGGGATTTCGGATGCTCCCGCCGGGCTGGAGCGGACGTTTCTTTCCCCGGCCCTGGAACGTGCCAAGGCGGTGGTGGGAGAGTGGATGGGCTCCGCGGGGCTTCGCGTTTTTGAAGACCGGGCGGGAAATTTGATCGGGAGGAAGGATTGCGGAAATCCCGAGGCTTCCACGGTGGCCTGTGGGTCGCATTTGGACACGGTCCGCAATGCGGGGCGATACGATGGTGCGCTGGGGGTGGTTGTCGGGATTCATGCGGCGGAGGAGCTGAAGAATGTGTCTCTGCCCTTTCATCTGGAAGTTGTGGCATTTTCCGACGAGGAGGGGGTTCGCTTCGGTTCCACTTATCTGGGGAGTCGTTTCTACGCGGGGGATGAGAAAATTCCGGATGTTGTCGATGCGGGAGGGATTCCGCTGGCCGCAGTTCTTGCCGCACACCGGCCTTCCTTTCCTGCCCCGCCTCCGCGAAAGCTGGCGGCTTATGTGGAGGCCCACATCGAACAGGGACCGGTGCTCGAAGCGGAGTCGCTGGCTTTGGGAGTGGTTTCCGGAATTGTCGGCCAGACTCGGGCAAAGGTGGTGTTGGAGGGAAAATCCGGCCATGCGGGAACCGTTCCGATGGCTCTGAGAAAAGACGCCCTCGCGGGGGCGGCGGAGTGCGTGGGACTCGTGGAGACAGAGGCGCGGGAAGCCGGCGGCCTGGTGGCCACGGTCGGGGAGATTTTCGTGCATTCCGCCGCGGGCAATGTGATTCCCGGACGGGTTTCCTTTTCGTTGGACATCCGCGATGCGGATGATTCGAAGCGCCGGACGTTTGTGGAAAGGCTGTTCCGAAGAATCCGCGCCGTGGCCGTAGCGCGTGGGTTGGATTGTCACATCGACATTCGGATGGATTCCGATGCGGTGGCCTGCGATCCGGAGCTGCGCGGACATCTGGCGCGTCTTGTCGAGAGACACCAGGGTCGGTGTCCCCTGCTTGCCAGCGGGGCCGGACACGATGCCGTCGCTTTTGCCGGGGTCACGAAGACAGCGATGCTTTTTGTCCGCTGCCGGGCGGGAGTGAGCCACCATCCGGAGGAACATGCCCTGCCGGAGGACATCGAGGCTGCGACAGCGGTGCTGCGCGATTTTCTCGCGGATTTGAAACCCGACACGGGAGCAGCAACATGATCCTTCTGAGAAACGCGGAACTGGCCACGGCGGAGGGCTTTGTCCGGCGCGATTTGGCGATCGGGGGAGAGAAAATTGCCGGGGTCGGCGAGGTCATCCGGGGAGAGACGGGCGAGGAGTTGGATCTCAATGGCTGCCATGTTTTTCCGGGTTTCGTGGATGCCCATGTTCACTTCAACGAGCCCGGCCGGGCGCATTGGGAGGGACTCCGGACCGGATCGCGCGCGCTGGCGGCGGGGGGAGGAACGGCGTTTGCCGACATGCCGTTGAATTCCGATCCGCCCGTTCTGACGGCGGCGGCCCTGGAAGAAAAGCGCCGCCTCGCCGAAGAAAAATCCGTGCTCGATTTTGCCCTTTGGGGCGGGTTGTGTCCGGGGTGGACGGACCGGATTCCCGAAATGGCGGAAGCCGGGGCGGTGGGGTTCAAGGCGTTCCTGTGCCCGAGCGGCATCGAGGAATTTCCTGCGGCGGATGAGTCCACCCTGCGGGAGGGAATGAAGCGGGCCCGCGCGGCGGGTGTTCCCGTGGCGGTTCATGCGGAAGACCCGGCTCTGGTGGGATGCGGGGGGCGGCGTTCGATGGCCGACTTCCTTGCCAGCCGTCCGAAGCAGGCGGAAGTTTCCGCAATCCGCATGGCGTGTGAGGTCGCCGGGGAAACGGAGGCAACGCTCCAGATCGTCCATGTGAGTTGTTCCGGGGGGCTTGAGGAAATCGTCCGGGCCAGGCGGGCCGGGGTGGATGTCACCGCGGAGACCTGTCCGCATTACCTGCTCTTCGACGCGGAGCAGGCGACCGCCATCGGAGCCCGGGCAAAATGTGCGCCGCCGCTCCGTCCGCGGGACGATGTCCGGCAACTGTGGAGGGATCTTCTGGCCGGAAAGATCGACACAATCGGGTCGGATCACTCCCCGGCTCCGCCGGAACGGAAAACCGGCGACGATTTCTTTGCGATCTGGGGGGGGATCTCGGGATGCCAGCACGGGTTTGTCTCGTTGCTCGGAGAGCTTCACCGGGCCGGAGCCGCCCCCCGCGCCGCAGAATGGTTCTCCGCTGCCCCGGCCGGGCGGTTCGGATTGGAAAAAGGTCACCTGGACGTCGGCTGCGACGCGGATCTGACCGTGGTGAGATTTTCCGCTCCCGAAGATCCGGCCCCGCCGCTTTACCGGCATCCCGGCCACCTTTACGAATTCTTCAAGCCGTCCTGCCGGGTGATCTTTGTCATCCGGCGCGGCGAATTCCTCGTCCGCGGGGGGATTCCGGTTGCCGGGGCGGGAAAAGGACGGTTTCTTGCGGGCAGAGGCGTCCGGCGGTGAGTTTTTTCTTGTAGTGCGACGCGGTTGGTTTCACTCGTGGTAAACCAATCCCATGTCGTATCGCCGTTCCGGCTCCGAAATCTGGCCGACTCTCCGGAGGTTCATTCCCTCACTGCTTCCTTACTGGCCGAAGCTGGCCGGAATCTTTGTCCTGCTGCTCACCGCCACCATTTTGGAACTCATCCGCCCGTATCTCATCGGGAGGATCGTGGATCTGGCATCGGCAAAGGAATCCTGGCGGCACCTGGCCGGGGTGCTCGCGATTTTTCTGGGGGCCGTGCTCGGCAGAAGCGCCGTGATCCTCATGCGGAACTATTTCATGCAGCAGACCGGAATGCGCATCACCTGCGACATGCGGATCAACATCTTCCGCCACCTCCAAAGCCTGTCCCTGAGGTTCTACGACGCCCGGCATACGGGAAAAATCGTCTCCCGGATCAGCACCGACACGGGGGCCTTTTATTCGCTCGTGACCGGTGCCTCGGTGAATCTCATCGGCGATCTTGTCACGGTGGTGGGGGTGATGATCCTCCTCCTGAACGCCAACTGGCAGCTGGCGCTTCTGACCTACGCGATCCTGCCGCTCTTTGTCGCAAACTACCGCTGGCACCGCCGCCGGTTGCGGATCGAGAGCCGGCGGCACCGGCAGAATTGGGACCGGGTCATGAGTTTCCTCCACGAAAGGATCGCCAGCACGCGCCTCGTCCGGGCGTTTGCCATGGAGGGTGTCGAAGTGGAAAATTTCCAGCGCCGCATCGAGGCGGATTTCCGCAATTTCAACCGCCTGACCTGGCGGAACACCCTGCTCAGCGTGGGGGCGGATCTGATCTCCGGTTTGGGCGTCTTCATGGTGCTGGCCTACGGCTCGTGGCTGGTCATGCAGCCGGGCGGGCATTTTTCCGTCGGCCAGCTCACCGCCTTTCTTTTCTACATCGGGTTGCTCTACGCCCCGATCACCCGGATCGTGGATTCCAATGCCATCATGCAACAGGCCGCCACGTCGCTGGAGAAAATTTTCGCCCTGCTCGACACACGGCCGCACATTCCGGAGAACGACGCGCTCCCGGCTCTGGAGCGGATGGAGGGCAAAGTCACCTTCGAGAAGGTGTCCTTCGCCTACCGTCCGCAGCACACCACGCTTCATCATCTGGATTTCGAGGTTCCCGCCGGATCGACCTTCGCATTGGTCGGCCCGAGCGGCTCGGGAAAAAGCACGCTCATCACCCTGCTGGCACGCTTTTACGATCCGACCGAAGGACGCATCCTTGTCGATGGAAAGGATATCCGGAATTTCAATGTCCACTCGCTCCGCCGACAGATCGGGATCGTCATGCAGGACAACATCCTCTTCTCCGGAACGATTGCCGACAACATCCGCTACGGACGTCCCGGTGCCACGGATGCCGAGATGCGGCAGGCGGCCCTCGCCGCCCATGCGGATGAATTCATTTCCCAGCTCTCCCATGGCTACGAGACCTGGCTCGGTGAAAAAGGAGTGCAGCTCTCCGGAGGCCAGCGCCAGCGGATCGCCATCGCTCGCGTGGTTCTGAAAGATCCGCGCATCCTCATCCTCGACGAGGCCACCTCCGCGCTCGACACCGGGTCGGAGCGCCTGGTCCAGGATGCTTTGGAAAAACTCATGGTCCGCCGCACCTCGATCGTGATCGCCCACCGGCTTTCCACGGTCATGAATGCCGACCGGATCCTCGTTCTCGACCAGGGGCGCGTGGTCGAACAGGGCAGTCACCACGAACTTCTGGCGAAAAACGGATTGTACAGCCGCCTTCACCATCTTCAGTTCAAGGCGGAAAAGGCGGCGGCCGATTAGTGAATCGGGATTGCCCCGACCCGGGTTTGGTTGTATGAAAACGCGACGGAGGGGGGAAAGGAACACTATGGAAAAGGTCTTCGGGGAAACAAGAACCGTGGTTGCAGCCAGGCACGCACTCCTTGCGGAGGACGGGCACGTGCCCTCGGCATTGCCGGGGTTCGATGGGGTCGTCCCCTGTTTCCTCATCTCACCGGAAATGGGTGCCGGGTTCGCGCAGATTCTCCTGCGGTTTTCCACAGGCGGAAGGGGAGGATTCCCGGCGGATGATGTGGAGTCGTTCCTGTATGTGCAGAGCGGTTCCTGCACGGTGGGGATCGGGGAGCAGGAGTCGTTGTTGACGCCCGGCGGTTACGCGTGGTGCCCGGCGGGCTCGGGACTCACCTTCCACTCCGATGACGCGGTGGCCACGGTTTTTCGGAAAAAATTCCATGGCCTCGGCCAGGTGCCGGAGCCGGTTTTCGGGAATGCCGACGCCGTGGAGGCCATCCCGTTCCTTGGCAATCCCCGCGCCCTGCTCAAGACCCTCCTGCCGGATGATCCCCGCTTTGACATGGCGGTGAACATTTTCACTTACGAGCCCGGGGCCACGCTGCCGTTTGTGGAGACCCACATCATGGAACACGGGCTCCTCATGCTTTCCGGCCAGGGGATCTACCGTCTGGAAAATGCGCACTATCCGGTTCGCGCGGGCGATGCGATTTGGATGGCCCCGTATTGTCCCCAGTGGTTTGTCGCGATGGGAGAGGAACCGGCTTCCTACCTTTATTACAAGGACATCAACCGGCATCCCCTCCTGCCATGAAGGTGAACAGTTCGCGCCTCCGGGAGGAGCTTGCGGAACTCGCGGCCTTTTCCTCCCACCCTCCGCCGGCTGTCACAAGGATCGTCTTTTCGGACGAAGATCTTCGTGCCCGGAACTGGCTTGTGGGAAAGTGCCTCGCCGCCGGGCTTACCACGCGGTTCGACGCGGTCGGGAATCTTTTTGCAAGGTGGGAGGGGTCGCTTTCCGGGCTGCCGCCGCTTGCCACCGGCTCGCACACCGACGCCATTCCAAACGCCGGGATGTTCGACGGCGTGGTCGGGGTGCTTGGCGGTCTGGAAGCCATCCGTGTTTTGAGGGAATCCGGATTCCAGCCCCGGCATCCGGTGGAGCTGATCATGTTCACCTCCGAGGAACCGACGCGCTTCGGCATCGGATGTCTCGGAAGCCGCTTGATGTCCGGCTCGCTGGCTCCGGATCAGGCCGATGCGCTCGTCGATTTGGATGGCCGTTCGCTGGTGGAGTGGCGGAACGGGGCGGGCTATCATGGAGATCTCGCTGAAGTCCGCATTTCCCCGGGTGCTTGTGCCGCGTTTGTGGAACTTCACATCGAACAGGGTCCGCTCCTTGAGCGCGGGGGGTTCGACATCGGGGTCGTCGAAAAAATTGCGGCTCCCGCGGCCCTGCGGGTGGAATTCACCGGAGAAGGCGGCCACGCGGGCGCGGTGCTCATGCCGGACCGCCACGATGCCGGGCTCGCCGCGGCGGAGGCGGCTCTGGCCCTGGAGAAACTCGTCCGGGAAAGCGGCAGCCCCGACGGAGTCGGAACAACCGGCCTGGTGAAACTCTTTCCCAACGCCATCAACTCGATTCCCTGCCGGACGGTTTTGGAAATGGACATCCGTGACACCCGGCTCTCGTCGCGGGATTTTGTCACCACGGGGATCCTGGAAGCGGTGCGGTCGATCGCCGGGCGCCGGGGCGTTGCCCTGAATACGGAATGGATCAATATCGATCCCCCCGCAGAATGCGACACGCGCCTCGTGGAAATCATCGGGCAGGCCGCCGGAGGGTTGAAATCCCTGCGCATGGTCAGCCGCGCCTACCACGACTCGCTTTTCATGGCCCGCCTCGCTCCCACGGCCATGATCTTCATCCCCTGTCGAAACGGATGGAGCCATCGCCCGGATGAATTTTCCTCCCCGGAGCAGATTGCCCGCGGAGTGGAAGTCCTCGCCCGCACGCTGGCCGCAGCGGATGCCGTCTTTTGACCGTTTATCCGGTCAGGCGGCGTGCAGGCGTTTTTCCAGCCACCGGATCGCGTCTTCCCACCAGCAAATGCCATCCTTCATGCCAAGACCGTGCTGCCCGTCCTGGTAGATATGGCATTCAAAGGGCACTCCCGCGCGACGCAGGGCGGAGACGAAGAGAAGGGTGTTGTCCACCGGCACGGCACCATCTTCCCAAGTGTGCCAGACAAAGCAGGGCGGAGTCGTCGGGCACACATGGCTTTCTGCGGAGAGCCCGGCGATGAGTTCTTCCGGGGGTTGGTTGCCGAGAAGATTGTCACGCGAACCACCGTGGGTTGATTCTCCCATGGTGATCACCGGATAGCACAAAATCCCAAGATCCGGGCGCGAACTCAACCGGTCCACGGGATCCGGGGTTTCCGGATTTCCGGCATCCCATTTTGTGAGGAGCGTGGCCGCCAAATGCCCGCCCGCGGAGGAGCCTATGACGACAATTTTGCCGGGGTCAAAACCATCCCGAGCGGCCCGGGAACGAACCAGGCGCAGCGCCCGGGCCGCATCTTCCAGCATCACCGGATGCCGGTAGCCATTCGAGCCGAGCCGGTAATTCAGGACAAACGCCTTGAACCCCTGAAGCTGGAAAATCCCCGCAAACCCTTCCCCCTCTTGGGCGGAAAGCATCCCGTATCCCCCGCCAGGAAGAATCAGAACCGCCGTGTCGGAAAATTTGGTTCCGAAGGGTTCGTAAATATCAAGCGTCGGCACATCAATGGCGTTCGCGCCTTTGGCATGGGGAACGGGCCCGGCCCAGAGAGGAAGAGATTGCATGGGAAAGCCCAAGAAAAACCGGTGCGCCGTCCGGGTCAAGCCGCATCACGCGGGTTCGATGTGAACCGTGACATCCAGGAGATGGTGGTCACCGTTCATCAGGGTGTCTTTGACCCGGTGGGCAATCGAATGCCCGTCGGTGACCGTGACTTCGCCGTGTACCCGCACATGAAGATCGGCGATGAGACTGAGTCCGCTTTTTCGCACGCGGCATTTCTCAATGTTGTCCACCCCCTCAACCGCCCTGGCAGCTTCCATGATCTGTTGGATGACATCGTCCGGTGCCTGCTGATCGAGAAGTTCCCCCACCGAGGTCTTCAGCATGAGAAGACCGTTGAATGCGATGATCGTGCAGGAAAAAAGAGCCGCCCAGTTGTCCGCGCTCACCCATGCCGGGCCGCCAATCAGGCAGAGCGTGATGCCAATGGCGGCGGCCAGAGAAGTGAGGGCGTCGGACCGGTGATGCCAGGCGTCGGACTGGACCGCGCTGCTCTTCACTTCGCGGCCGCGCCGGTTGGAAAGACGGAAGAGACCTTCCTTGATGACCACCACGGCGATCAGCACCACCAGCGTGAAGGGAGCCGGGGGAAGGCGGTCGGGAGCACCGGCAAGGATCTCCCCCAGGCTCTTGAGCGCCACGAGCACTCCGGCAAGCAACAGCAGAACCGCCCCGCCCGCACCTGCCAGGGATTCCATTTTTCCGTGTCCGTAGGGATGATCCGAATCCGGCGGACGCTCCGCGTATTTCAGGGCTCCCCAGATCATCGCCGAACTCAAAACATCCAGCGTGGACTCCAGACCGTCCGCCACCAGGGCCTGGGAATGTCCCAGCCAGCCGGCTCCGAGCTTGAGGAGGGCAAGCAGGCAATTGACCGCCAGGCCCGCCACAAGAACCTGGCGGCCGCGGGCGGAACGTTCGGCGAGCGAGGACATGGCTAAAGAAGGATTTCCGCGGCCTGCTGCACGTCCTTGTCCCCGCGTCCGGACAGGTTCGCGATAACAATGGCCGTTTCCGGCAGGGATGGCGCGGTTTTGATGACATGCGCGATGGCATGGGCGGATTCCAGTGCGGGAATGATCCCCTCGATCTCCGCCAACGTCCGGAATGCCGCCAGCGCTTCGGCATCGGTGGCGTAGTCGTAGGAAATCCGGCCCAGGTCGCGGTAATAGCTGTGTTCCGGTCCGATGGCGGCGTAGTCCAGCCCGGCGGAAACCGAGTGGGTGAGTTCGATCTGGCCGTTGTCATCCGCCAACAGCCAGGTCTTCGTACCCTGCAGGACGCCGAGTTTTCCGCCCTGGAACCTGGCCGCGTGGCGACCGCGCGAGATCCCTTCGCCGCCCGCCTCCACTCCGGTCATCCGCACGGACCCGTCTCCAAGAAAAGCGTGAAAAAATCCGATGGCATTGCTGCCGCCCCCGACACACGCCACGAGGTGGTCCGGCAGGCGGTTCTCGCGTTCCAGAATCTGCCGCCGGGTTTCCTCGCCGATCACCTTGTGGAAATCCCGCACGATCATCGGATACGGATGCGAACCGAGCGCACTCCCGAGGATGTAGTGGGTCGTCCGGACATTTGTCACCCAGTCGCGCATGGCCTCGTTGATCGCCTCCTTGAGGGTCGCCTGTCCGGCGGTCACGGGCACCACCTTCGCGCCGAGGAATTTCATGCGGGCCACATTCAGCGCCTGCCGCTCCATGTCCACCGCGCCCATGTAAATCACGCATTCAAAACCGAACCGCGCGGCAGCCGTCGCCGTGGCCACCCCGTGCTGTCCGGCCCCGGTCTCGGCAATGATCCGGCTTTTCCCCATCCGGCGCGCCAGCAGGATCTGGCCCATGGCATTGTTGATCTTGTGTGCCCCCGTGTGCAGCAGATCCTCGCGCTTGAGATAAATTTTCGCCCCCCCGAGTTTCCCCGTGAGCCGCTCGGCAAAATAGAGCGGCGTCGGCCGCCCGCAGAAATTCTCCAGCAACCCGGAAAGTTCGTTTTGAAACGCCGGATCCGCCGCCGCCGCGCAGTATTCCCCCTCCAATTCCTGAAGGGCCGTCATGAGGGTCTCCGGAACAAACATTCCCCCATACGGGCCGAAATGTCCGGAAGCATCGGGAACGGAGACAGGATCGCTGGAAATCATCCCCCCGGATAGTAGAGAGAAATCCCTCTTCGACAAGCCCAACGCCCGCAGAACCGGCACATGAAAACGGCGCAAGCACACCTTCTCCCACAGCAAAAGGGTCAGTCCTCCAATAAATTCTTCAATCCGGGATACTGCTTGGGGAGGGTCTTGTTCTCCGGCAGAGAGGAAAGCCAGCGGAGAAAATACCCGGCACCACGACCATCGTAGCTCCCGACAAACCGGGCGAATTGCTCCGGGGCCTGATCATCCGCATGGTCACTGACCACGCGAACAGCCGTGAGGGGAACATTGTGGCTGACAGCAGCCTTCGCGAGGCCCGCCAGATTCATATCGATCAAATCCGCTTCCGACAGTTCCCGGATGCGTTGGCGTTCCATGGCACTGGCGACGAACACCTCCCCCGATGCCAAAGCGGACGTCGGCAAATCCAACCCCCTGGCTGCAGAAAGGGAGTCTTTCAACTCCATCCGCTCCGCAGGCACAAACCCCGAAGCCGTCCACGTCCCCGCCTGATATGGCACAAGAGAGGAAATGCCATGCCACGTTCCAATGGACATCTGGTCACTCAATCCACCCGCAGGGCCGCTGGAAAATACACGGTCAAATTTTTGGACCCCCAGCAAACTCGCAGCACTCACTGCTGTTTCCATGTTGCCGGATTTCATTTTTATCGCACAGACAACATGCCCTCCGATGGAGAAGCGATAGACCGTACGGCTCCCCAGTTTGAACGTCTTTTCGGGCATGTTCTCTTTCTGCAAGACCTGCAAATCCGGATCCAAGGCGTAAAAAAACGCGATGCTGTCCGCGAAAACAGGCATGGCGGCCCATAAAAAGCCAAACAGACACAACAACTTGCAAACAAAAAGAGTTTTTTTGGAAAAAATCATTGCGTCATAAAGGCGGATACGATACGTGCTATGGGCATACTTCATCAGGGAAATGAAAACAAGGGTTTCAAGGCGGGGGTTTCTTGGAAAATTCATCTTCGGGTTGGCAGGGCTCGCATTTTTTGGGGACGGAGCCTTTTCAAAAGCCGATGCCAAATCGCTCCATTATAAGATCGCTCCTCTCCCGGGCAAAAATTACAGCAGGGGATTTTTGAAGATATGCCGGGAGAGAACATTCTCTTCCGCACAGGACGCGCTGTTCAGCGTCAGGGACGAAGACATCGAATTTCAAATCATCAAAGGGTAACTTTCGCGGCCGCCAGCCTGTGACTAAAAAGTAGTGACGAGAGCAAGGCAGCCGCACACGCGCCGGCGGCCGGGTGTGTCTCAGCAATGAGCCACCCGGCCCCCGGCAGAATTTGAACAAATGAAATCAGGGCAGCCATTCAAAAAGTGGAGGAAACGAAAATCCTCTCTTCCTGGCGACAGGGAACAAACCAGCACGCAACTGCGTGAAGCACGGGATTTGATCCAACGCCGCCAATATGCGGACGGATTGCAACTTCTCGATGTTCAGAGCCGTGCAGCATCCTCCCCTTTGATGAAGGCCAGGATCCTTGGCCTTGCAGGAGACGCCTGCGCCAAGCAGGGCAGGTTGCCGGAGGCTTTGGAAGCTTACCAAAAATCGGAACAGAACACCGCCAACCATCCCAGAGCTTGGCTTCGTCCGGCGATTGCCCAAGTCAAACATTTGCTCCGACACGGGAGAGTCGACGAGTCATTCGAAGTGGCACGAAAGAGTGTCGCCCGGTCTTTGAAGGAAGAGCGGGATTTCAGAAAGTTGGTGCAGTCCATTGCACGAGAATTGGAGGAAAGGGGGCAGTTCGTCGTCATTCAGCGTCCGCCGCGCTCCAGCGTGGTTTCCACCAGACTGGGACACCTTTTTCTCAACGAAGGCGAGTTGGAATCCGCCCGGTTTTTCTTCGAGAAGGTTGTGGAAATCAACCCAAAAGGCGGATGCCGGGCCAGGCTGGGGATGGCAGAAATTTTCCTGAGATCCCGGGATCCCCAGAAGGCGCAGGAATGGGCTCTGGATGGGATTCGCAACGGCAAATTCCAGGCCAAGACGCTCTCCGGATGGAAGCTCCTGATTGCGGCAAGATGGGGATTGGAAATGACGGGCCTTCCCCCTGCCGAGGCAGAGTGGTTGAAGAAAAACAGCCTGTCCCCCGTGGGGATCCGAGCCCTGCAGATCGTTGTTGTTGAACTGCGAAAGGCCGGGGATCCCCTGTGGCAGAGCCTGGCCCGGGATTGGCTTGCGGGCACCGGGGCGAAGGATTTCCCGGCCACAGCCTACAACTTCCGGCGAATGTTGCTCTCCAGCGCACAAACCGCGGGGGCGAATCCCCAGACCCTGCTGCCCATCGCGTGGTCGATGTGGAACACCGGGTCACTGTCCCTTCTGGAGCATATCAGTGCTGCCCGGGCAGTGGTCACCGGGCTCTTGGCCTCGCAGCAGGACGTATTGGAAACTCCCTTTGTTGAGACAGCCAAAAAACGGTTTGGAAAAGAGGGGGGAGACCGGATGGCCCAGGCCATTTCCGAACTCCTTTTTCAATTTGGCCGGGAAAAGCGGGCCATTGCCCTCCTGGAAGCAATCCTTGCCTCGACCCCTGTCGGCAGCAAACGCTGGGGACGCTCCACATGGAGGCTTGCCAAATACAAAGCGTCCCAGGGAAACATCGGAGAAGCCGCCGAACGCTATCTTTCCATAGCCGGGCAGTCCAAAACGCCGGAACGCATCCGGAATTTCTCACTGGTGGAAGCCTTGCGGGCGGCAGCCATTTCCGGACGGGACGATATTACCACACGGGCAAAGCCATTCTTGAAGAGTGCTTTGGGGTTGATGGAAGATCCCACGTTGCTGCTCGACATGTCCAGGCAGCTTGGCAGTGCTCCAGATTGCCAGGAACTCGCCCAGGCATTCCGAAAAAAGGGCGAACGGACCGTGCGGGCCAACATTGCTTCCGCCACCACTCCCTCTGGAGCCGTGACATGGTTGTTCCAATACGCCCGGCGTCAGAACGATTGGGGAGATTTTGATGGCACCATCGCTGTATGGGAAGGGATGGATAAAGACCGCAAACTCTGGCTCTGGACCCCAAAAATGGAGTTCTGGGAATATCTCGCCTGTGTTCTGCGCTCCTATGGATGGAAAAACCGCCTGGAAGATGCAGAAAAACTGGCTGCAACGTATGTGGATGATCCCGCCACTCCCGCCGATGGCACTGCCATTCTGGGGAACTCCTACGCAGCCATCCTCATCTATCATGGCCACATCCTGCGCGCACTGGAGATTTTTCACCAAGTTGTCGAGGAATCCCCACGTCACACCTATGCGGCTTATGCCTACTACTGGTTTGCCCTCCAGGCCGCCCGAAGCGGAGATTTCAAAAAGGTGGAAGGATTCGCCACCAGCATGCGGGATTGTCTGAACGACCGCTCCCAGTTGTCATGGATTCGCGATCTTCTTATCAAGTCCCATGTCCTCAGTGAAATGGCACAGGGCACGCCGCCCGACACCATCCCGGCCCGGCTTGCCAGCCAGTTTCCCACCAAGGAAATCACCCGCCTTATCACAGTCATCGACACCGACCGGAGGCGAATCCCATGAAAAGCCCATTCCTCTTCGGGATTTTCTTCCTCACCCTCTGTCTGACCGGTCGGGCGGCGGAAGTCACCGTCAAGTCCGGCAGCGGAAACACCATCAAAGTCAGTGCCGGAAACACCATCAAGGATCCGGACAATGACGATACCCTGCTGGCAACCAAATGGCCGACCCTGATCACGGCCTCGGTGACCCCTTCTCCCGCTCCCGGATGGACCTGGAAAAGCACCAGCCCCTCTCCCACGCAAAAACAGTTCGATGGAAACCCCGCGACCGAACTCAGCATCTCGGTCATATTTGCCACTCTTGCCAAAAGACCCGATGGCAAGCCCGGATGAGGAAGAAACCCTGACCGCCCGCATCACAATGCCGAAGATCGACCTTTCCATCACAAACCCGGATGGCGAAAAAGCAGGAAAAGACGAATTCAAATCCAAGGATGGCATTGTCGTTATGTTGCCCGAAACCAGCGAAGAAGACCCTGTTTATTCAACGATCGAGATTTCCGCCATCTCCCCCTCTGCTCTTGGAGGAAACTACCAGTTCTCCTGGGACACCTCGAAGTTGGAAGTCTTCGAGGACCAACAGGGAACCAAGCGCGTTGAACAGACAAAAGACTACGATGCCACCCGCCAGTGGACATTTTACGTGAGGGGATCGCAATTCAGCGATGCCCGGGATGATCAGGAGTTCAAGGTCCGCTGGATCAGTGGAGACAAGAAAACCACCATCACAGATGCCGACATTCTCCGGTTGACCGTTGTCAAGATTGAGATGACCCTGCACGCACCGGGAACAAAAGCCGCTCCGGGCCAAAAAATGGAACGTCCTTCGCAAAAAGACCAGCCTTACGCGGGAATCCTTGTCGCAAACAACGACGACGACGACGCCCGCGGCAGCACCTCAAACCCAAAAAGGGACAACGACGACGAAACCTTGGGCTCGGCGGACAATGATCTCGTGGAAGTGGAACTCGATTTTCTCCCTCACGACCTGGACAAGGGAACATTGAAAATCGAATTCAACAGCCAAACCATCCGCGCTTTTACTGACCAGGGAACTCCTCTCCAAACGTCCGATCTGGAAATCGACCTGAACTCCCCCCAAGGCAAACTCTCCGGACTCAAACAGCAAAAAACCGCCCTCTTTCTGGAAGGCCTCGAACCCCACAAGGAAGTGGAAGAACTGAAATTCACGTTCAAACGGAAAGATGCGATTAGGGAAGACAAGGCTCTCCTTCTGCCTGTCGAATTGAAAGATATCAAAGATCACGGAAACACCGGGGACGATGCAGTGATTTCAAATTGGACAGCAGGTCAAGCAATCACGGACGCAAGCATTGCATGGATTGAAGCTCATAAGTCAGCCACTGACAACACGCCGAGAATGCCTCAGTTAGTCTTCAACATACCCGGGGTTCCTCAGGGGTTGACACTCGAGGCAAAGCTACTTGTCGAATACGAGCGCCCCTATGCGGGAAAGCAAGCTGATGACACCGTCAAAATCCCAGCCGACGGCTCATTTAAGAGCGTTACAAATGGTCGATGGGAATTATGGAACGAATATAGTGACATTCCGTTTTTTGGAGGAGGCGCAACGTTAACCTACAAAATAAATGGGGGCGAAGAGCAAACAATCAGGTTTGCGATAGGTGGACGCAATCCAGATGATTCCCGATGCAAGGCATATACCCAAGGGCGTACAGGTACTCCGTGGTATGCTTACGCTATCGAAAAGCACGAAAGCCAAGCATACAACCCAGGTTTCTATAACCAGTTTTGGGAGCGCAGCGGCAATAGCAGTCCGATCAACAGCGGCGTTAATTACACCTTCACAAAGGGTGATTCTTTGGTGGTTCGTTCGAACGATGAAACTGGGGTTGGCGGAGCAGGTCTAGCGCAGGTAACTGGCGCCAATGGCGTCAAGACTGTTTCCGCGCCTCGTGAGATATTCTGGAATTGGCAGAAGAACGTCGATTCGTTCTTGAACATCATGGCAGGGAAAATTCAGATCGCGGAAATATTTATGAACGATACCACTCCCCGTAGTGGACCGGGCTCGATGCCAAATGGCCAGCGTCCACAGACGATATTCCATACTGGACAAAACGTGCCAGTTCCCAGCTGTGTGCAGGGTTCGATTACATTCGGAGACAACCAAGGGCAGAAGCGGCCAGAAGATGCAGTGGCGATTAAGGCTTATAACGGTGCTGCAGCTCATTGGTGCTCTTGGCGGGGGCCGTCCGTTCATGAGTGGCAGTTCAACTACGGTCAAAACAATTACGTCGAGGAAGTCTGCAACCAAGTAGAGGGAGCACAGCCATGAAACTTTGCACATTGCTCATTACAGCACTGCTTGCTGCGAGTGCTAGTGCTGAAACTTTGGATGAATGGTTAGCGGAACAGGTTCGCAAGGAAGAGCGACTGCTTGCGGACTCAATCTCTCAAGTTGGCGGGCATTCTTTGGCTTTGTTGAAGGACGCGCGAACCTACGTTCCTTTCTTCCTTGAGGTTCCCCAAAGCACAAAGCTCCCGTCTGCGGATCAGAAGACAGACTTTGATACTTGGACAGAGAATAGCAGGTCCGGATTTTTACCCGGCGGATACATTTACCGACTAAGCTTCAATGCTGCGCCGCCTCTCTATGCCACCAGCGCAGGCAACTGGAGTGGCCGAGTTTGGCATAGTCTCGATTTGGGGAAGGACCTTTTGATTGAGGAACGCAGCGTTTGGAGCGGTGCGAATGGCGATTATCTTTATGCCACTTTGCTTGCAGGCGCAAAGCCCCGTTTTTTGGCTTATGACCAACAAGGTGAGATTCAGAAGCAAGAGTTTTTCGATGCCTCCGCCGGGGACTTCGATCAGCGATTGGAGGCCACTTTGAAACCGTATTCGCTGAACAACAAGCCGATCCTGGAAATGATCTCCTTGGCCGAGTATCTAAACAACCGAGATGCTCCTTGGCGTCCGGTGGATACTTCCGGTCAATTCAATTTGCGAAACCAACAGCAACGACCCAATGAACAGGAGAGGCTTAGGCAATCAGGTCAACTTACCCGAACCACCACCCTCGAACTTTTGCAGCCAACGCAGGAAAGCACGCCTTCACCATCGCCGCCTGCGACTCCAGCGCCGATGACACCGGCTCCGTCGGCAATGCTAACACCATTGGCTTCCTCGACGGCGAAGGAAACAAAACCTTCTCGCAGCTTCCCAGTCATGCCGTTGGCAACCGTTGGGGTGGTGATCGCAGGAATCGTCCTTTACCTCCTCCGCCGTAAATCGACGTAGAACAGAAAACTCCATCACTCAGTTAACCGGACACCCGTGTTTATCGGCATTGATTATCACAAGAGATACAGCGTTTACTGCGCAGTGAATGATCGCGGAGAGATCCTGGCCTATCAGGGCAAACTGATGCGAGCCTGCAACAAGTGGCTGCGGTGGGTGTTCGTGGAAGCGGCGTGGGTGTCGGTGGGATGCTTCCCGGATTTCGGTGCCTTCTCCAAAGCCAAGCGCACCTTGGGTCAGGATGGAGGGCCGGGGATCTGGTTGAGTCGCAATGGATGGGGGCCATGACAGGCCCGCCCCGCAGAGAAGTGCGATCTCAGAACGCCACCCCGACCGCGGAGTAAGAACGGAAAGCCCCGCGCCTGCGGCGCACCTCGGAAAGGAGCGAAAATGAGCCCAAAACAAAAAGCCCTGGTCGCGTGGCCGACTGCTGGGACCGCACCTACCCCTTTGCCACTGCCCTGTAGGCGCGAGGGGATTTCCCGACGATGCGGCGGAACGCTCTGGAGAAGTAGAAGGGGTCCGCCCAGCCGGTTTCGGTGGCAATTTCTCCCACACGAAGGCCGGTGGTGTCGAGTAGTTGACAGGCCCGCTGGATCTTCAATCTGAGAAAGTAATCTATGGGGGAAAACCCTGTTGCCCGCCGGAAGAGGATGCTGTAATGGGGAATGGAGAGTCCGGCCGCCCGCGCCAGCGCAGGCAGTGAAGTTGTTTGGTGAAGGTTCCGCCTCATCCAGCCCAGGCTCCGGTGGATGGCATCGTCCGATGTGGTGCGGGCGCAGACCTCCAGCAGCCGGTGGAGTTCGGTGATCAACATCCGCAGGTGCGCGGCGGCTCCCAGCATATCCCGGCGGGTGTAGCCCGGCTCCAGGCACTCGAACACAGCGGAAAAATCCAACCGGCTGACGGCCCCGGGAGGAAGGCTCAACGCCGCTCCCGGGCGATCCGGGGAAAAGAGTGCGGAGAAATCCGCCGCGCATTTCCCTCGGAAATGCACCCACTGGATTGCCCACGGATCGTCCCCGTCGGCCCCGTAGCAGTGTGGAAGACCCGCGGGGATGAGGCAGAACTGGCCTGCGGTCAGTTCGCTTCGCCCGGGGGTGAGCGTCCATCCTTTTCCTTTCAGGACGAGGATCAGGATGAAGTCGTCGATCCCGGTTTGTCGTCGGACAAAATGCCCCGGTGCGCGTGGAAAGCTCCCGGTGGCGGTTGGGTAAAGGTCGGCGAGGAGCGGATCGTTGGCGATGGAGGCCAGTTGCGGCATGGGGATGATCACGAGGCGCTGGCCTGGAAATCCCTCGCAGCGGCGCCGGGGAGAGGCGGACGGGATGCCGGATGAAATCATATAATAATCCAGTTAAATCAGAACTTCTTCCATTCATGCGGAAGAAGGAAAGCATTAAATTCATCCGGTATGAGTTCTTCCCCTGTATCGATCCGCCGCGAGGCTGTGACACTGCCGACCTACCAGCCGATGCCTCCGGACAAAAACCCGATGTTTCTTGAGAAGCGGGTTTACCAGGGGAGCAGCGGGAAAGTGTATCCGCTGCCCTTTTACGACCGGATCTCCGAAGCGCCCGAAGCCTGCGAATGGGAGGCGGTTTTCCTGGAAAACGAATTTGTCGAGGTGATGGTCCTGCCGCAAATCGGGGGGCGCATCCACGCGGCGCGGGACAAGACGAACGGCCATGATTTTTTTTACAGGCAGGACGTGATCAAACCGGCGCTCGTCGGACTCGCCGGCCCCTGGATTTCGGGAGGGGTGGAGTTCAACTGGCCGCAGCACCACCGGCCTCACACCTACATGCCGGTGGATACGGAGATCGAACGCGAGCCCGACGGCAGCATCACGGTGTGGTGTTCGTCCCATGACCCGCTGCAGCGCATGAAAGGCATGCATGGGGTCTGCCTGCATCCCGGGCGGTCCGTGGTTGAGGTCAAGGTGCGTGCTTATAACCGCACGCCCGTTACCCAGACATTTCTCTGGTGGGCAAACGTGGCGACCCGCGTGCACGAGGGATATCAGAGTTTTTTTCCTCCGGACGTCGATTACGTGGCCGACCATGCGCGGCGTTCGATGAGTTCGTATCCGCTCTGCACCGGGCAGTATTATGGAGTCGATTATGGAGCCCGTGCCCGGGACCGGGTGCCGGAAAAGGAGGTGCCTGCCCGCTTCATTCCGCCCGCATCCGGAGGCAGGGGGCCGGTGGACTACCCGCCAAACGATCTGTCGTTTTACGCCAACATCCCGGTGCCGACGTCCTACATGTGCATGGGGTCGGAAGAGGATTTCTTCGGCGGCTACGACCACTCGCAGAAGGCGGGGGTCGTGCATGTGGCAAACCACCACATCGCCCCCGGCAAGAAACAGTGGACGTGGGGAAATCACGAATTCGGCTACGCGTGGGACCGCAGCCTGACCGATCCAGACACGGATGGCGAATGTGCACCCTATATCGAAATCATGGCGGGGGTCTATACCGACAACCAGCCGGACTTTTCGTTCCTCCTCCCCGGTGAGACGAAAACCTGGAGCCAGTGGTGGTATCCGATCCGCGAGATCGGGCCGGCGCATCATGCGAATACGGAGGCCTCGCTCAATTTGAGCCTGATCGGCAGGTGCCTCCGGGTTGGCGTGGCGGTTTCCCGCCCGTTCCGCAGAGCCGTCCTGCAAATCACTTGCCGGGGGAGGACGCTGAACAAATTCACCCGTGACATCTCGCCGGGCCGTCCGTTTGTCGAGGTGGTCGAGAATCTGCCCCGGGGGATCGAACCGCATGAGGTGGCTTTGGTTCTGAGCGGTCCGGACGGGAGCGAAGTTATCGCCTGGGGGCCGGAAAAACGTGCGCCCAAGCCGGTCCCTGCTCCGGCCACAGAACCGCCGCCGCCTGCCGGGATTGCCAGCATGGACGAACTCTATCTCACGGGGTTGCACCTTGATCAATACCGCCATGCCACGCGCAGCCCCGAGCCCTACTGGCGCGAGGGCCTGCGGCGGGATCCCGGGGAAGCGCGGTGCCATACGGCACTGGGTATCTGGCACATGAAGCGCGGAGAGTTTGTTATAGCCGAAGACCATCTGCGAAGAGCGATTGCCCGGCTGACCTTTCGAAATGCCAACCCGTCCGACGGCGAAGCCTTCTATCACCTCGGGCTCGTCCTCCGACATCTCGGGCGCGACCAGGAGGCGTATGCGTCGCTTTACAAATCCGTGTGGAACCAGGAGTGGCAGTCGGCCGGCTACCATGCCCTGGCGCAAATCGATTGCACATTCCACCGGTGGGGGACCGCGCAAGACCACCTCGACCGCTCGTTGCGCATGAATACCGAAAACCTCGGTGCCCGCAACCTCCGCGCGATGGTGCTGCAAAAACTCGGTCGCCACGATGAGGCTGTGGCGGCACTCGAAAGCACGCGCTCCCTCGACCCGCTCGACTGGTGGAGCCGGCATCTGATGGGCGAGCCGTTGGCCTGCGACACCCAGACGGCGCTCGATCTCGTGCACGATCTCGTCGCATCCGGCTTTTTTGAAGAGGCCTGCGGCATCCTGCGCGGCCTGAAGGCCGACCCCGGCACCACGCCCATCGTCCTCTACACGCTCGGATGGCTGGAGGAAAAATCCGGGCGCACTGGGGCCGCGAAAAAAATCCGTGCGAGGGCGGCGCTTGCGAGCCCGGATTATTGTTTTCCGGCGCGTCTCGAAGAGATGGCGATCCTTGAGAGCGCGATCAAGGCGAACCCGCACGACGCCCGGGCACCGATGTATCTCGGGCACCTTTTTTACGACCGCCGCCGCCATCACGAGGCGATCCGGTTGTGGGAGAAGAGCGCGAAGCTCGATCCCTCCAGCTCCGTCGTCTGGAGGAATCTCGGCATCGGCCGCTACAATATCCTCCGCCAGCCGGCGAAAGCGCGGGCAGCCTACGAAAAGGCCTTTCGCGCGAACCCCGCTGACGCGCGCCTGCTTTACGAGCGAGACCAGCTCTGGAAGCGCACCGGCGAACCCCCGGCGCGGCGGCTGCGGGAATTGGAAGCGCACCGGCAACTCGTGGACCAGCGGGATGATCTTTCCGTGGAAATCTGCGCTCTCTATAATCAGACCGGATCTTTCGAAAATGCCCGCGAAACCCTGCGCCGCCGCCGGTTCCAGCCATGGGAGGGCGGCGAGGGGCAGGCGCTCGGGCAGCATGTCCGCACCCATCTCTCCCTCGGCTGCCGTGCGCTTCGTGTCGGGGAGGCTCAGGAAGCGCGGCAACTCTTCGAGGAGGCGCTGCGCTGTCCTCCAAACCTCGGCGAAGCCAGGCATCTGCTCGCCAACCAAAGCGATATCCATTACTGGCTCGGCTGTGCGCTGGCGGAATCCGGGGACAAAGCCGAAGCGCGGTCGCACTGGCTTGCCGCTGCGACTTTCCACGGGGATTTTCAGGACATGCGCGTGTGTGCATTCAGCGAGATGACTTACTATTCCGCGCTCGCGTGGGAGAAACTCGGGAAAAAATCCCGCACGCGAAAACTCCTAAGGGACCTCCTCTCCTATGCGGAGGATCTCATGCGCGGGGAGGCCCGGATTGATTACTTCGCGACATCGCTCCCGGCGATGCTGCTTTTCGATGACGATCTGCAGTTTCGCCAGGAGACCGCCTCCCTGTTCCTCCAGGCGCAGGCACATCTTGGCTTGGGGCGAGCAGAACACGCGCTCGCTCTTCTGAAGTCCGTGCTTGCCCGCGATCCCAACCACTCGGATGCCGCCGATCTTGCCCGTTCTCTGCAATGAGTGCATGGAAGCGATTCCGGCACGACGGTTTCGAACTTGTCCGTCTCTCATCCGAACGCGCATCGGTCACGGTGGTGCCGGAGCTGGGTGGGCGCATTGTTTCGCTCTGCGATCTCAAGGGCGGCCGCGAGTGGCTCTGGAATCCAGGGGCGGAACTGCGGCTCTGGAAAAACCGCTTGGACGATCCCTTTGACAAAGGAACCTTTGCCGGGGCGGACGAATGCATACCCACGATCCGCGCGTGTGAATGGCAGGGACGCAGCCTGCCCGATCACGGGGAGGCGTGGACCCAGGAATGGGTCCCGGACGGGGCTGCCGATGATTGTCTCCGCCTTTCGGTGTCGCTGCCCCGCTCCCCGCTCGATCTCGTTCGCGAAATCCGGATCTGCGGCGACACGTTGCGCATGGATTACACCATCGGGAATAGAGGGGAGGTTCCCGAGGCCTGGCTGTGGGCATGGCATCCCCTGCTTCGGATCGATCCCGATGACCGGCTGTCCCTGCCGGCTGAGGTGAAGGACCTGCGGGTTGAGGTTGCAACCCATGCCGGTGTCGAACGGGGAATACTCTGGCCGTGGCCGGAATCGTCGCCGGACATCCGCCTCGACAAATTGGATCTGGGCGGACCCAACTCGTTTATGAAGGCTTTTGCCGGGCCGTTGCACGGGGGATGCGCAAGGCTGGCCAACTCCAGGACCTGCGACTGGCTGGAACTGACCTGGGACACCGGCACTCTCCCCTTTCTCGGTCTGTGGCTCACCCGCGGAGGCTTCAATGGCTGGCATCACTTGGCACTGGAGCCGACAAACCTTCCCGCCGATTCCCTGGCGGACGCTTGTTGCGAAAATCCCTCTTGCGAGATCGAGCCGGGCGGACGCCGGCGCTGGTGGCTGGAGATCCGCCTCGGGCGGACCGCATCTCCGGCAGATCATCGCGGCGGACCAAGAGAGATGCTTTTGGGTAAAACTTAATTGCGGGTCGCGGGCGCGGACCATTTGAGGAAGTGTTTCGGTCTTGATGAACTCATTTCCCCTCACCAGCGACAGCCGCTTTGTTTCACTGGGTCCTTTTTTCGCCCTCTTATTTTCCGGCTGTGGTCCCGCACCGGTCGCTCATCTCCCGGCTCCAAAGGCACAGGCAACGGCACCCTCCTCCACGGCGGCTGTGAGCGGAAAATTTGGAATAGGGTCCGGCATGCGTGCAAAACCGCTGACGCGCGAGACGACGAATGCCAACTCTGGGGGGGGATTCAAAGACGGGACGGGAAATGCGCGGACGGGAGTGGAAGGAATCAGAAAATTGTCACCGGGGCTTGGCAGGTGAAGTTGCGGCATTCGTAAAGGGTGGGTTTGCCATGGATTTTTTCCCTCTCCGGCAGCAAGGGGGAATGGAAGAAGTCCACGGCATCCTGCGAATCAAGGAGGATGTGGATGGCGTGGGGGCGGAAGGTTCCGGCCAGGCGTTCGAGGAGGGGACGGGATTCTTCCGGAGCCCCGACAATGATGAGATGCTCGGGCGGTGCCAGGGCAAGATCGAGGGCGACGAGCATTTGCGGAACGGCGGTCGGGATTCGTTCCATGGGAAGGGCATGGGCGGCAAGGATTTTGCGGGCCTGGGATTCCTGGTGGTCGTCGTGGAAAAAGCGTCCGAGACGCAGGAGGTTGAGGGCGCTGATGGAATTGGCGGAGGGTTCGGCTCCGTCGTCCGTTTCTTTCATCCTCAGTGAAACCAGCGGATCCCCGGCACGGCTGCTGAAGTATCCGTTTCCGTCCCAGAAGAGCTCATCCTGGCGTTTCTGGAGCGCGACGGCATGTTGCATCCAGCGCAGTTGAAAGTCCGTCTCGTAGAGATCCAGCAAACCCTGGATGAAAAACGCGTGATCCTCGGCAAAGGCGGGAATGGGGGAGGGTCCGTCCCTCCAGGATCGCCGGAGATCGCCTGTGGGACAAAGGTGTTGCAGGACAAACTCCGCAGCACGGGCGGCGGCATTGATGTAACGCGGTTCCGCAAACGTCCGGCCTGCACGAGCGAGGGCGGAAATCATCAGCCCGTTCCAGGCGCACAGGATTTTGTCATCGAGATGCGGGCGGGGACGGAGGTTGCGGTGGGCGAGAAGGGTTGCCCGGCTTTTTTCCAACGAAACGGTTTCTTCCCGCCTCTCCATGAGGATGTTTTTCCCGGAAAATTCCCCGTGGGGATCGCTGTCGGCGGGAACATTGCCGGACTCTTCCACGCCGTAGTGTTCGCAAAACGCCCGGGCTTCCGCCGCAGGAAGAAGGCTTTCGATCTCGCGTTTTGACCAAACGTAAAAAGCCCCCTCCGCGTGGTCATGCCCGTCGGGAGTGACGGGACTGTCGGCATCTTCCGCCGAGAAAAATCCCCCGAGGGGATGTGTCATGTCCCGGAGCACGTAGTCGAGCGTACTCCTGGCGGTCGTTTCAAAAAAAGCATCCTTTGTGATCTGCCAGGCTTCCACGAGCGAGGCGGCAATTTGCGCCTGGTCGTAGAGCATTTTCTCGAAGTGGGGAACATGCCAGAGGGCGTCGACGGAATAGCGGTGAAATCCTCCCCCGAGATGATCCCGTATCCCGCCCCCCGCCATGGCCCGCAGGGTGGCCAGCGCCATGTCGCGGGACTTTTCGTCGCGGCGCAACAGGAAATTCAGCACCGAGGGACGGGGAAATTTCGGCGCTCCGCCGAAGCCGCCCCACCGGGTGTCGAAAGCCCCGGCAAACGCCCGCTCTCCACCCGCAAGCCATTCCGGGGAAAGCTCCGCAGTTGGTGTCCGGGCAGCTGCCGTCTGTCGGAGTTCGGCCATCACACGACCGGCTTCGGATGCGATCCGGGCCCGGTCGGTTTTCCAGAGTTGTTCGATTTGGAGAAGGATTTGAGGGAATCCGGCCCGCCCATGACGGTCTTCCGGCGGGAAATACGTGCCGCCAAAAAAGGGATGTCCGTCGGGGGTCAGCCACACACTCATCGGCCATCCGCCGCTGCCGGTTGTCGCCTGAACAAAGGCCATGTACACCCGGTCCACATCCGGACGCTCCTCGCGGTCGACCTTGATGTTGATGAAAGCACGGTTCAGGAGCGCGGCGATCAACGGGTTTTCAAAAGACTCATGCGCCATCACATGGCACCAGTGGCAGGTGGAGTAACCGATCGAGAGGAAGACGGGCCTGTCCTCCCGCCGTGCTTTCTCAAAAGCCGCTTCCCCCCAGGGATGCCAGTCCACCGGGTTGCCCTTGTGCTGGAGAAGATAGGGAGATTTTTCCCGGGCGAGCGCGTTTTCCGAAGACATGCGGTCTCTTACCCCCTCCCGCCCTGCGATGCAACTGCGGGATCGGGGATTCCCCGTCGGCTTTTCCGGGAGAAACTTTTCCGGAAATCTGGCATGGGGATTGCTTTTTGATTTGAGTCGTTATTACGACACAACAAAAACTTCATACTACAAAAGGAGACACGGACACATGAAAACAGGGAAATTATTGGCGGGGCTCGTCCTCGGATTGACAACGATGCTCCATGCGGAGCCGCTCAAGATTGCCTACAGCGACTGGCCCGGTTGGGTGGCCTGGCAGGTGGGGATCGACAAGGGGTGGTTCAAGGAAGCCGGGGTGGATGTGGATTTTGAGTGGTTCGAATACGTGCCTTCAATGGAAGCCTTCTCCGCCGGAAAAGTGGATGCGGTCTGCATGACGAACGGCGACGCCCTGGTTACCGGAGCCACCGGCGCACCAAGCAAGGCGTTGATCATCAACGACTACAGCAATGGGAATGACATGCTTGTGGCCAAGCCCGGCATCGAATCGGTGAAGGATCTCAAGGGAAAAAAGATCGGGGTGGAAATTGGTTTTGTCGATCATCTGCTCCTCCTGAAGGCGTTGGAGGCGAACGGCCTGAAGGAAGACGATGTCACCTTGGTGAACATTCCCACCCACGAAACACCGAAGGCCTTCGCCTCGGGTGACGTGGATGCCATCGCCGCCTGGCAGCCGAACTCCGGCCAGGCACTCAAGGCGGTTCCCGGCTCCAAGGCCATTTACTCCAGCGCGGATGTCCCCGGACTGATCTACGATGTTCTCGCGGTGAACCCCGCCAGTCTCTCCGAACGCGGCGGAGACTGGGAAAAAGTCGCCAAAGTCTGGTACAAGATTGTCGATTATTTCCACAACCCCGACACCAAGGCCGATGCCATCAAGAGCATGTCGGCCCGGGTGAACCTCTCCCCCGAGGAATACGCGGCTTTTGTCGGTGGAACGAAGATCCTAACCCTTGCCGAAGCGAAAAAGGCCTTTCAGAAAGGCCCCGGGCTGGACTCGATCTACGGTTCGGGAGACATCGTGGACAAGTTCAACGTGGACAACAAGGTGTATGAAAAACCGCAGGTCGTCAGTGATTACGTCGCTCCGGCGACCACAGACGGACTCTGAGATTTTCACAGAAAAGCCCCCGCGTCCGCATGAGCGCGGGGGCTTTTTCAGATTATGGAGACCAAAAAAAAGCCGGGATGGTTTGTTCCATTTGCTGAACTCGCGCCGGGCGCCCAGCTTTTGCTGGTGTGGATGTCGTTCCTCACCCCGCTGGTGGTCTGGTGCGTGGTGAGCTACGTGCCCTTCGTCTGGCACCCGCTCATGCGGATCACGGATCCGGGGGACGTTTCCTATTTCAAACCCGATACCCTCGTCGAAAAGAAAGTCTTCCGTGAGGAAAATGCAAAGCTGGTCGCGGCGGGAAAGAAGATTGCGGCCGGCGAACCGGCGAATCCGGTCTTCCTGCCCGCTCCTCATGAAGTGGGACGCGCACTCTACAAAAGCTTCACCACCCCACCCCGCCGGAAAGGCGAGCCCTGGCTCCACGAAAGCCTCTGGCACAGCATCCAGATCATTTTCTGGGGGTTTTTCTGGAGTTCGATCTTCGGGGTTCCCTTGGGCATCCTCTGCGGGACGTTCCATGTCTTTTCCAAACTGAGCGAGCCGGCGGTGGATTTTTTCCGATACATGCCGGCCCCGGTCTTCGGGGCTCTGGCGGTGGCGGTGATGGGCATCTATGACGGCCCAAAAATCGCCATCATTGTGATCGGGACATTCTTCCAGCAGGTGCTGGTGATCGCCAACACGACCCGCAAGCTCGACACCTCGCTCGTCGAGGCGGCGCAAACGCTGGGAGCCAACCGCCTCCAGGTGCTCTTCCAAGTCGTCCTGCCCGGCATCGCCGTCGATCTCTACAACGACATGCGCATCCTGCTCGGCTGGGCCTGGACCTACCTGATTGTCGCGGAATACATCGGGGCCAGTTCCGGCATCACTTATTTCATCAACCAACAGGCAAAATATCGGATCTACGACAATGTCTTCGCCGCCATCATCATCATCGGAATCATCGGATTCTCGACCGACCGCGTGCTCGACGTGATCGGCCGCAGGATTTTCCCCTGGCAGAAAAAGACTTCGGGCCCGGGCCTCCTCCGGACCCTGCTGGACTCCCGCCGCAAACCCCGCCCGGCATGAACGACACCTACAAAAACCAGTCTCCGGAAGTTGCCGCGAGGTTCTCCAAACTGAAGGAACGTCCGGTGGTGCTGGATGTCCGGGCCCTGACGAGGACATTCGTCTCCCAGGGGTTGGAGCACACGACGCTGGACCGGATTTCGTTCCAGGTTCACCGCCGGGAATTCCTCTGCGTGCTCGGTCCCTCGGGATGCGGGAAGTCGACACTCATCCGGATCCTGGCCGGGTTGGACTCTCCCACTTCGGGTGAAGTGTTGCTCGACGGACGAAGTGTCTCGGGGCCGGGGCCCGACCGGGGAATGGTCTTCCAGGGTTACACCCTGTTCCCGTGGCTGACCGTGAAAAAGAATGTAATGTTCGGTCGCCGCATGGCGGGGCAGCCGGCGTCGATTGCGGAGGCCGAGGCACGGGAGTGGATCAGCCTGGTCGGCCTGTCGAAATTTGAAAACTCCTACCCGCACCAGCTTTCCGGCGGCATGAAGCAACGGGTGGCGATTGCCCGTGCGCTGGCGAACCGCCCGCGGATCCTCCTCATGGACGAGCCATTCGGGGCCCTGGACGCCCAGACCCGTGCCCAGATGCAGGCGTATCTTCTGGAAATCTGGAAAAACGTGGACGTCACGATCCTGTTCATCACCCACGATCTCGACGAGGCGGTCTATCTTTCCGACCGGATCCTCGTCCTCGGCACCAATCCCAGCCGGGTCGCCGAGGTCATTGAAAATCCGGTGCCCAGGCCGCGTGACAGATCCCAATTTGTTTCTCCCCCCTTCCTGGCCGCCTACCACCGCCTCGGCGAGTTGATCCACCCGCCGGTGGCCGAACAACAGGAACGTCTTCCGATCACCCGGATGACGATGATCGGGGATGATGTCGAGTAAACCGGTTCTCTGGGAAGAACTCACCTGGCCGGAGATTCCGCCACTGCTGGATGCCTGCGGGTGCGCTGTTCTGGTCCCCGTGGGAGCCACCGAGCAGCACGGTCCGCACCTCGGAACCGGCGTTGACACGGCCATCGCACAGGCGGTGTGCCGGGAAGTTTCCGCGCGGACACGGGTTCCCGTTCTTCCTCCCCTGGCCTACGGCTGTTCCCACGGTCACTCGAAGCGATGGCCAGGAACCCTGTCCCTCTCGCCGCGCACCCTGATCGCGGTGCTGTCGGAAATCGGCGATTGGCTTCATTCTTCCGGCGTCCGGCGGCTGTTTTTTGTGAGTGCGCATGTGACGAACTCCGCCCCCGTGCGCTGTGCGTTGGAGGAATTGAGAGCCCGCCATGATGACCTGATGGTGTCGCAGATATCGACCCCGGAGATCAGTCCGCGTGTGAAAACAACATTCTTTTCGGACGGCGCCGACTGGCATGCCAATGCCTCCGAGACTTCGCTGATGCTCCACCTTTTCCCCGGCATGGCCCGGCCCGGTCTTCTTGCGGCAGGGGACGATCCCGACCGGACAGCCGGCCTGGAATTCTCACATCCCGTCAACCGCACAAGCCTCAACGGCACCACGGGACATCCGTCCAGGGCCACGGCTGCGGCGGGAAAGCAATTGTTCCAATGGATGGTCGAAGACCTGGCCGAACGCGTCACCGCCGGCCTCTCCGAAGTCCCTCCCCTCGCCGTTTCATGGAATCCCCAACAATGAAAAAAACCGACGACCAAATCGCCGCACAGAAAGACCTCCTGAAATCCCGGGGGGTGAAATACTGCATCGGAGCCTATCCCGACATTCACGGGATTCCGAAGGGCAAGGTGGTTCCCGTGGATCACTTCGAGCACTTTGCCCATGGGTCCGAACTTTACACCGGCTATGCGCTCGACGGACTTGGACAAAGTCCGAACGATGACGAGATCTCCTCGGTTCCCGATCTGGACCGGATGATCCAGCTCCCCTGGAACAGCGAGATCGCGTGGTTTCCCGCCGACAATACCTTCCACGGCGAACCTTACGAAATCAGCACTCGCGTGGCCCTGAAGAAGCAACTCGCCGCCGCCGCGGAGATGGGTTTCAGCTTCCAGCTCGGCATCGAATGCGAGGTCTTCGTGGTCCGCCTCACCGAGGCAGGCCGGCTGGAAATCCCGAACCCCGATGACAACCTCACGAAAGCCTGCTACGATGTGAAGCGGTTTTTGGACCGTTACTCCTGGCTCGACAAAACCGCCTCCGCCATCAACGGGCTCGGGTGGGATCTCTACTCGCTCGATCACGAGGACGCGAACTCCCAGTTCGAATTCGACTTCAAATACGCCGATGCCCTCACAATGTGCGATCGCTATGTTTTCTTCCGCATGATGGCGAAGCACTACGCTGCGGAGGAGGGCCTGCTGGCGACGTTCATGCCCAAACCTTTTCCCGACAAAACCGGCAACGGTGCCCACTTCAACATGTCGCTTGCGGATGCCTCGGGAAAAAATCTTTTCGCCGCCGGGGACGATCCGCGCGGTCTCGGCATCTCCCCGCTGTGCTACCAGTTCATCGCGGGAATCCTGAAACACGGCCCGGCCCTCTGCGCGGCATTCGCCCCGACGGTGAACAGTTACAAGCGGCTTGTCCGCCGCGGTCTCATGGCCTACTACTCCTGGGCGCCGGTCTTCAATTCCTACGGCCGCAACAACCGCACGAACTCGGTACGCGTGCCGATGGGCGGAGGCCGTTGCGAATCGCGGAATGCCGACGGATCCTGCAATCCCTACCTCGCCGCGGCTCTCGTGCTGGCGGCGGGGTTGGAGGGCATCCGCGAAAATCTCGATCCCGGTCCCGCACAGGAAGACAATCTCTACGAACTCAGTCCGGCGGAACTCTCCGCGCGGGGAATCTGCGAGCTTCCGCGGAATCTGGATGAGGCGGTCCGCGCCTTCGCGGCGGATCCTTTTGTGGAAAATGTGCTCGGGAAACCGCTGCGGGACGAGTTCATCCATTACAAATCCGAGGAGTGGAGGGAATACCACCAGTCGGTGAGCCAGTGGGAGATCGACCGCTATGCCAGGCTGTTCTGATTTTCTGCTCTCCTCCCCGGCGTCACGGAAATATGGACCCGAAGGAAAAAGGAATCTGTTTCCGGTCAGTCGTGGTTCAAATAGCCTTCGGCGAGGTTTGTGAATTCCCGGACCTGATTCCCGGCCCATTCGGTGTCTTTGTGGAGTTCGCGGGCGAGGATGGCGGCGACGGCGGGGGCGGCCTCGATGGCGGCCTGCGCGTCAAGGATCAGAATGCGCGTGCGGCGGGAAAGCACATCTTCAAGGGTTCTGGCCTGTTCGTGTCTCGCTGCCCACACGACGGCTGCCATGGGATAGGCGAGGCGCGGATGGATGGGGGCGGCGAGGGCCGGGTCGGATTTCATGAGGGCCCCGACTTTCGGGGCGTCGCTGCCGTAGACGGCAAGTCCCTCCGGCAGGGCGGGGGCGTTCGGTGCCCGCCAGCCGTGAAGCTGGAGATTGCCCGTGACGCAGGGCCGGTCTTCCAGTCCCCCGAGAGTGATGGCGTGGTCCAGCGTGTCTTCTGCCATTTTTCGGTAGGTCGTCCATTTTCCTCCCACAATGGTGAGAAGGCCGGAGTCCGAGACAAGGACTTCGTGGTTGCGTGAGATGGCTTTTGTGGCCCCCCCGTCCTTTCCGGGGGGACGCACCAGCGGACGCTGGCCGGCAAAGACGCTGAGGATGTCTTTTTCTTCGGGATCGCGGGAGAGGTAGCGCGCGGCATTGCGCAGGATGAACCCGATTTCCTCCTTCATCGCCCGCGGCTCCAGATCGGCATGGTCCATGGGGGTGTCGGTGGTTCCGACAAGAACCTTGCCGTGCCAGGGAATGACGAAGAGCACCCGGCCATCGTCGGTGTGCGGGACCATGATGGCGGAGTCTCCGGCGAGGAAGGAGCGGTCGAAGACCAGGTGGACGCCCTGGCTTGGCTGCACGGCGCGGGTGGCGGCGGGATCGTCCAGGAGACGGATGGAATCGCTGAAGATGCCGGTCGCGTTGATGACGACTTTCGCCGTGGCGGTGTGGGCCGTGCCGGTTTCCGTGTCGAGAAATGTGACGCCGTTTGTGAGGCCGCTTTCCTTGGTCAGTCCCGTGACTTTGCAGTAGTTCAGGATGCAGGCTCCGTGATGCACGGCGGTCTGCACGAGCGTGACCGCCAGACGGGCGTCGTCGAACTGGCCGTCAAAATATTCCACGCCGCCGAGGAGTTTGTCTTTTTCGATGTTGGGGATCCGGGCGATGGTTTCCTCCCGCGAGAGGAGGCGGGAAGGGGCGAGGTTCAGTTTCCCGGCCAGGGCGTCATAAACTTTGAGGCCGATGCCGAAGAACGGGCCTTCCCACCACTGATAACGTGGCACGATGAAGGAGAGGTGATGGACGAGGTGGGGGGCATTCTGGTGCATGAGCCCGCGTTCGCGCAGGGCCTCCAGCACGAGCGGGATGTCTCCCTGCTCCAGATAGCGCACGCCTCCGTGCACCAGTTTTGTGCTCCGGCTGGAGGTGCCTTTGGCAAAGTCATCGGCTTCGAGCAGGAGGGTGCGGAAACCCCGGGTGACCGCATCCACCGCCGCCCCGAGGCCGGTCGCGCCGCCTCCGATGATGATGATGTCCCACGGGGTGTTCTCTGTGGCTTGTTGGATCAGTTTTTCTCGGTTCATAATGTGGTTTCCCATTTTTGTGCGCGCTTGACGGCTTTTTTCCAGACCTTCATCCGGGCGCGGCGGTCTTTGATGGTGATGGTCGGGGCAAATTTGCGGTCCACCTCGCGGATGGAGGAAAGTGAATCGGTGTCCGGCCAGATGCCGGCGCCAAGTCCGGCCAGCATGGCGGCCCCGAGGGCGGTGCTCTCGATGTTCTTCGGGCGTTCGACGGAGAGTCCCAGGATGTCGGCCTGCGTTTGCATGAGCAGGTCGCTTGCACAGGCGCCGCCATCCACGCGAAGGACGGCAATTTTTCTTCCGGAATCCTTTTCCATCGCCCCGATGAGGTCGGCGACCTGGAAGGCGATGCCCTCCAGGGTGGCGCGGGCGATGTGAGCCGCCGTGGTGCCGCGCGAGAGGCCGAGGAGCGTGCCGCGGGCGGTGGGATCCCAATACGGGGCGCCGAGTCCCGTGAAGGCGGGAACCAGCACGACGCCCCCGCTGTCCATCACGCGGGAGGCCAGTTCGTTGACTTCCGGGGCGGATTTGATGAGGCCCAGTCCGTCGCGAAGCCATTGGATCGAGGCTCCTCCCATGAAGACACTGCCCTCGATGGCATATTGCACCGGGGCATTTCCGATCTGCCATGCCACGGTGGTGAGAAGGCGGTTCGAGCTGGCGATGGCGTCCGCTCCGGTGAACGTGAGAAGGAAACAGCCGGTGCCGTAGGTGCATTTGACCATGCCGGGTTTCGTGCAGAGCTGTCCGAAAAGTGCCGCCTGTTGGTCGCCGATCGCGCTTCCCACCGGCAGGGCGGCGCCGAAGAGACCGGGATCGCTCACGCCCAGGGTGCCGCTGCTGGAAACGATCCGCGGCATCATGGCAGAGGGAATGTCGAAGAGGGCGAGAAGTTCGGGATCCCACCCGCCGGAGCGGATGTTCATCAACATCGTGCGCGAGGCATTGCTCACGTCGGTGACATGTTCCTTCCCGCCGGTGAGCTTGTAGATCATCCAACTGTCCACGGTTCCCGCGGCGAGTTCCCCGGCGGCCGCCCGCGCATGGCCGTCCGGCACCTGCCTCAGGATCCAGTGCAGTTTGCTCGCGGAAAAATAGGGGTCGAGGAGCAGCCCGGTGCGTTGTTGGATGAGCACCTCTTTTCCTGCCTCGCGCAGGGCGCTGACGTATTCGCCGGTGCGGCGGTCCTGCCACACGATGGCCCGGTGGACCGGTTCCCCGGTGCGGCGATCCCAGACGACGATGGTTTCACGCTGATTGGTGATGCCGATTGAGGTGATGTCCGCGGGAGAGACGGCGGATTTTTCGAGGGCCTCGCGCGCGGTGGAGAGGACGGTTTCCCAGATCTCCGTCGCGTCGTGTTCGACCCACCCCGGCTGCGGGAAGTGCTGGGAGAATTCCTTTTGGGCGGAGGCACGGACGCGGAGGAGTTCGTCATAGACGATGGCTCGCGAACTGGTCGTGCCCTGGTCGAGGGAGAGGAGGTATTTCATGGGGAGAAGAGAAGTTCAGAATTTTCCAAGGGCGACATAAGCGAGCGCGGCCAGTGCGCCTCCCAGCAGCGGGCCAACCACCGGCACCCAGGCATAGCTCCAGTCGCTTCCGCCTTTTCCAGCAACAGGAAGAAGCGCATGGGCGATCCGTGGTCCGAGATCCCGCGCGGGATTGATGGCGTAACCGGTCGGGCCTCCGAGCGAAAGCCCGATGGCCCAGACAAGAAACGCCACCGGCAGGGCACCCAGTGCTCCCAGATCGATCGGGTAGACGGCCTGCCCCGGCGGCTGCCCGGTGGCACCTTTCAGGCAAAAAATCCCGAACAGCAGAACAAATGTCCCGATGATCTCGCAGAGCAGGTTGGCCGGTGCGCAGCGGATCGCCGGGGCCGTGCAAAAAACCGCCAGCTTTGCGGCCGGGTCATCCGTGATTTTCCAATGGGGAAGAAAGGCCAGCCAGACGATGGCGGCTCCGGCCAGGGCTCCGAGGATTTGCGCGATGATGTAGGCAGGCACCGAGGCCCAGGGGAAATTTCCGGCCATCGCCATCGCCACGGAGACCGCGGGATTCAGGTGGGCACCGGAGATGCGTCCCACGGCGAAGACGGCGACGAAGACCCCGAGTGCCCAACCGGTCGCGACGACCATCCACCCGGCATTTTGGGCCTTGCTGCGGTTTAGCAGGACATTGGCCACCACACCGTCGCCCAGAATGATGAGCAACGCCGTACCGACAAACTCGGCAAGTGCGGGGAACACGACCTATTTATCACACCGAACGGTTTTTTTCTCAAGACATTTTGTATGTGACGAGATCGTTACAAATCTCCTCTCGACCGGTTTCCGGTGTGGACGTTGGATTCTGTGTCCAATCCATTCCACAGATATGAACTCCGGCGCAACAGATGTTGAACAAAAGGGTTCTCAAAAAACCCAGAGTCTCTCCCGTTTTCACCCCCGTTCCCAGGGACAGCCGGAGGAGGCGTCCAGTCCGGCCGCCGAACGCAAGGACAAAGGGGGCTGGGTCCACACGCCGTCGGGATTGAGGCCGGCCCGCATTCCCCTTTCGATTGGGAAGCCCGCCCCGTCTGTTCCCGTTGCCAGAGTGGAGATCGCCAAGGATGAAATGGCCGAACCCGCCGCGGAGAAGGAAGTCCCGCTTCCCGCCGAACCTCCGCAGACGGTGCCTCCTGCCTTCTTGAAACACACATCATTGGTCATCAAGGCCGGACTGGTCGTGATGGTGCTGTTTGCGCTCGTGCTGGCCTTTCGGTTCGGGGAATCCCGGAGCAAGTGGGAGGGGAATCCCCTGCCTTCGACCCAACTTGCCGCGGCTCCCCAGCCACCGCGGAGGGAGTTTCCGGAAGAACTGCTGCCGCAATTGGACGCCGCCCTTCAGCTTCTTCGACGGGGGGAAAATTTGGAAGCGCTTGATTCCCTGAACAAAATGCTGGCGGTCCATCCCGATGTGCCCTCGCTGCATTACGCAACCGCCCTGGCCGCGCTCCAAGCCGGGTATCCCCGCGAGGCGGACCGCCTGGCCGGTGCCTCGATTGAAAAGGGCTTCCGGGTTTCCGATTCCTATGCTCTCAAGGCCGCCATCTCCGCCATGCAATCCAAGGGGCCTTCCGCGGAACAGGAAACCCTCCTGAAAAAAGCCCTCGCTGCCGATCCGATGAACTCCAATCCGTTCATCGAACTGGCCTCGCTTCTCCGCTACCAAAACAAGAAAGAACAGGCCGCCGCCCTGCTCGACTCCGCCTCCCTGCGCATGAACCCGACGGACACCATGGTTGTGATGGAGACCACCAAAGCTCTTCTTGCCATCGATGAAGGAGAAACTCTTCTCCCCCCGTCCCAACCGCTCGGCATTCCTTCCAAGGATTTTCCGAATGCCTACTCCGAAATGAAACGTGGAAACTTCGAGGCCGCCGCCGCCATCCTGCGGTTCAACCGCGACAGAATCGACGCAGACCTCTTCTATTATCTCATCAACGACCCGGCACTCAGGAAATTCGCCTCGCAGAAAGAGCTTTCGGAATTCTACTGAGCGCGGCGGGAGACAAGATTTTCTGCGCAAGGCAGCGATCTTGTGCCATAATGCGGCACGTTCTTCCGAATCATGATCACACAACTTGCCGTCTACATTGTTTTCGGAATCATTCTGGTCGCCGGACTGGTTTTGATTCTGCTGCTCCTCAACTTTTTTGGAGTTTGGTTCCGTGCAAGAATCGCGGACGCCCCGGTTCCGTTCATGAAGCTTGTGGGGATGCGTTTTCGAAAAGTCCCCGTGGGGATGGTTGTGGACAGCCGGATCACATCCGTGAAGGCGGGCATTCCTCTGGAGACCGATCTGCTGGAAGCCCACTATCTTTCCGGAGGGAATGTGAGCCACGTGGTTCTCGCCCTCATCGCCGCTGACAAGGCCGGCATCACCCTCGATTTCAACCGCGCCTGTGCGATTGACCTTGCGATCAAGGGAACGAGCAAGACCGTTCTGGAGGCCGTCCGCACCAGCATCAACCCGAAAGTCATCGACTGCCCGAACCCGGCCACCGGACGGGTGACGATCGACGCCGTGGCCCGTGACGGCATCGGAGTCAAGGTTCGCGCCCGTGTCACCGTGCGTTCGAACCTCGACCGGTTTGTCGGCGGAGCCACCGAGGAAACCATCATCGCCCGCGTCGGCGAAGGCATTGTCACCTCGATCGGTTCGGCCCTCTCCTACAAGGATGTTCTGGAAAATCCCGACCGCATTTCCAAAACCGTGCTCCAGAAGGGACTCGACAGCGGGACGGCGTTCGAAATCCTCTCGGTCGACATCGCGGATGTGGACATCGGCGACAACATCGGGGCGAAACTTCAGGCCGAGCAGGCCGAGGCCGACAAGGTGGTCGCCCAGGCCAAGGCGGAAATGCGACGGGCCGCCGCCGTGGCCAGCGAACAGGAAATGAAGGCCCGCACGCAGGAGATGCGTGCCAAGGTTGTCGAGGCAGAAGCCCAGGTCCCGCAGGCCATGGCCGAAGCGTTCCGCAGCGGAAATCTCGGGATCATGGATTACATGAAAATGAAGAACATCCAGTCGGACACCTCGATGCGCGAGAGCATCGCCGGCTCGGAAAAAAATCCCGCGAGCTGATCTCCGGACTGCAAATTCCCGCCCGCCATGGAACAACTCGTCATCCTTGTTGTCATCGGCCTCATCAGTCTCGTGAACTGGCTGATCCAGCGTTCGGCGGAAAGGCGCGGGCAAAGAAAACAGGAACGCGAGGGCCGGGGAATTCCGGAGGGAGATCCCTTCCGGCAAACCGGGGAGGATTTCGAATCGGAGGAGGAGCCCCCACCGGCTCCGCCCGTGGCGGATCCCGCCGGGGAAATGCGCAAACTCATGGAGGCACTCGGGATTCCGCTCGAAACCGGGGAACCTCCCCGCCCGGAACCCCGAAAGCCGTTGGCACCCCCCAAGCTTCCGCCGCCGGTCTTTGTGCCGTCCGCCAAACCGGTCGTTGAAAAGCCCCTCTTTCCACCCGCTTCCGCTGCACCGCTGGAAATCGCTCCGCGCACCGGCGCTCTTCGGAACTCCCTGCACTCGCGCGACAGCGTGCGGCGTGCGGTGGTCCTCCGCGAAATCCTCGGACCACCCAAAGCGTTCACTCTCTGACGCGCAATCCCTCCGGTGAGATTTCCGGGAACAGGGAAATCCGCCACGCCAAAGCGCAAAAAAATTGGGAGAAGCTGGTTGGAGCTTCTCCCAATTTGATTTTGCTATCCGTTCAAAACGGATGGCGGGTTATTTTTTCTTCTTCGCGACGGTTTTTTTGGCGGCCGGCTTCTTGGCAACGGCTTTCTTCGCGACAACTTTCTTGGCGGCCGGTTTCTTCACTGCCGCTTTCTTGGCCGGGGCTTTCTTCGCGGGAGCTTTTTTGGCCGGGGCCTTCTTGGCAACCGCTTTTTTCTTTGCTACTGGCATTTAATATCCCCCCTTTCCATCCGCAACTGCGGGAAATGGTTTGTGAACATGTTGTGAATAACTCACTGATGTTGTGAATAAGTCGGGCGGTGACATGCGTCAACAAATTTTCACAATTCGACTTGATTTTTTTTCGCGAGTTTTTCAGCGCGAAAAAGTTTTTCAGGAAGATTTGGCGGGAAGCGATTGCACGGCACGCAGGATGTCGTCGATTTCCGACAGCCGGCCGGGGCCCTCGTAACCGCAGGCGAGAAGGCCTTCCCCGGGCCCGATGAATTTTGCTCCGCGCTTTTTGAGACGCGAGACGTTTTCCTGCGTGGCGGGATGGGCCCACATTTTTCCGTTCATTGCGGGCGCGATGAGAAGAGGAGCCTGCGAGGCGAGCGCGATCGAGGTGAGCGCGTCATCGGCAATGCCGTTTGCGAGTTTCGCGATGACATTTGCGGTGGCGGGCGCGATGAGCAGGAGATCCGCGCGATCGGCCAGCGCGATGTGGCCGGGATGCCAGGACTCCTTTTCGTCGAAGATGCCGGTGGTGACGGTGTTGCGGGAAAGTGTCTGGAATGTCAGCGGCGTGACGAACTCGGTGGCGTGGCGCGTCATCACCACGAAGACATCATAGTCCGCTTTGGTGAGGCGGCTGGTGAGATCCGCGGCCTTGAAGGCGGCGATGGATCCGGTGACGCCGAGGAGGATGGTTTTCATAATCCGGGGATGTCGAGGCGGCGGCTGAGGTAGCGTTCCGCGCGCATCACGGCGCGGAATTTTTCGATGTCTTCCTCCATCGAGCCGCTGATCAGGGTGTACCGGTAGTTGCGCCAGTGCTGCATTTCCGATGCGGCATTGCGGAGGCGTGTGGCGATCTGTTCCTCGCTTTCCGTGCCGCGACGGCGGAGGCGGCGGGCCAGTTCGTCGAGCCCGGGGGGCATGATGAACACATCCGCGAGGGCGGCGGCGATGACGGGATCCCCGCAGCCGCGGATGCTTGCGGCACCGGTGGTGTCGATGTCGATGAGCACGTCGATGCCCTTGGAAAGGTTGTCGAGGACCGTGGACTTGAGCGTGCCGTAGAACCGGCCGTGCACTTCCGCGTATTCCAGGAAATCTCCCGCCCGGATGCGGGCTGCAAAATCCTCCTGTGTGAGGAAAAAGTAATCTTCGCCATCGGTCTCGCCCGGACGGGGCGGGCGGGTCGTGCAGGAGACCGCGTAAACGAAATCCGGCTTCTGCCGCAGGGCGGTGGTCAGCGTGGTCTTGCCCGCGCCGGAGGGCGCGGAGAGGACGAAGAGGATTCCGGAGCGTTGGATTTTATTCAATGTTGGCAAGTTGTTCGCGGATTCTGTCGAGTTCCGCCTTGGCTTCGATGATCAGGCGGGCGAGTTCCGCGTCGGAGGATTTGGAGCCGATGGTGTTGAACTCGCGACCGAGTTCCTGGGCGAGGAATTCCAGCGTGCGGCCGACCGGACCGTCCCCGGCGAGTTTTTCGCGGAACTGTCCGATGTGGCTGGCCGCGCGGTGGAGTTCCTCCGTGATGTCCCCCCGCTCCGCGAGGAGGGCCACCTCGGTGAGGAAACGGGGATCGTCCTTGGCGAGACTCACGCCGGCCCGCGCCACGCGCCGGAGAAGGGATTCGCGCTGCTGGAGGGTGACGTTCCGGGCCAGGGGGGAGATCTTCTTTGCAATGCCGCCCAGGCGGGTGACGGCCTTGTCCAAAACCTTCTGCAAGGTTTTTCCTTCGCGCCGACGTGTGGCCACGAGTCCTTCCAGAGCCTGGTCGAGCGCGGTCAGGACCGTTTCTTTCACTCCCTCGCCGGAAGGTTCCGCGGAACGGACGACTCCGGGGGCCCCGATGACATCCGAGATGGTGATCTCGCCGGGAAGGCGGAGTTTCTTTTGCAGGGCACGGGCTTCCTGCACAAAGACCGCGGCCCGTGAGCTGTCGAGAATTCCTCCGGCGGCTCCGCCCGCGTGGACGAGCGTGAGATTCACCTGCACGCGTCCGCGCGCCACGCTGGCCATCGTGCGCTCGCGCACGGACGGCTCCAGCCACGCGGCCCCGCGTTCCGAATGGAAAACCACTTCGGCGGTCTTGCGGTTCACGGAAAAACATTCCACGACAGCGGTCCACGTTTTTGTCCGTGCCTCGCCGCGTCCGTGTCCTGTCATGCTCGTCATGCCCGGCAATTTATCCGCCGGAGCGCACCTGTGTCGAGGCGCATCATGACACAACATTCTCAAAAACAAGGCCGCCTGCCGCGTCTTTGACAAGCTCAACCCCTCACGGGCCCTGCATCCTCTCACCAAGCGCATACAAAACCTCGGGTTCCAAGTCTTGCCACTCCCTGTCGCAGTGTCATTTTCGAGTCCGTCAATCCGTTCGCTTGTGCTTCCGGAGATGGTGCTTGAAGAAGGAAACGGCTTCGGAAATGCTCGCTTCTCCTATGAATTATCTCCCCTCCCCGGCGCGATATGACCGGATGTCCTACCGGCGATGCGGCAAAAGCGGTTTGCGTCTCCCCGCGGTTTCCCTGGGCCTTTGGCACAATTTCGGCGGCGTGGACGTGCATGAGAATTCGCGGGCGATGGTCCTCCGGGCGTTCGACCTCGGAATCACGCACTTTGATCTCGCGAACAACTACGGACCTCCGCCGGGAAGCGCCGAGGAGACTTTTGGAAAGATCCTGAAAAGCGATCTGGCGGCCCATCGTGACGAACTTCTGATTTCGACAAAGGCCGGCTATTCTATGTGGCCGGGGCCCTATGGAGACTGGGGATCGCGCAAATATCTTCTGAGCAGTCTCGACCAGAGTCTCAAGCGGATGGGACTCGACCATGTGGATATTTTTTACAGTCACCGTCCCGATCCGGAAACTCCGCTGGAGGAAACCGTCGGGGCTCTTGTCCAGGCCGTGCGTTCCGGGAAGGCTCTTTACGCCGGGGTGTCCAGTTATCCCGCGGAACGAACCCGCCAGGCGGCGGCATTGCTGGCGGCGGAAGGCGTGCCGCTTTTGATACACCAACCCCGCTACAACCTTTTTGACCGCTGGGTCGAGGAGGGGTTGTCAGACGTGCTCCGCGAGGCGGGAACCGGCTGCATCGCCTTTTGTCCTCTGGCGCAGGGGCTGCTGACCAACCGGTATCTTGGTGGCATCGAACCGGATTCCCGGGCGGGAAAGGCACACGGATTTCTCAAAGCCGACCAGATTACCGAAGACGTGCTGCGTCGCGTCCGGGCTCTTGCCGCCATCGCAGGGGCGCGCGGTCAATCCCTTGCCCAGCTTGCCCTGGCGTGGATTCTGTCGCGTCCGGAAGTCACGTCCGTGCTCATCGGCGCCAGCAAAGTGTCCCAAATCGAGGACAATGTGGCCGCGCTGGAAAATCCCGGTTTTTCCGCGGAGGAATTGGCCGCCATCGACGCCGCATGTTTGCTCCAGCTCAAGGAATCCCGTGATTGCTCATTGACGCTCGGCGGGAGGGCTCCTTTAATGTCGTCCCTTTCGGACAAAAACCAACCATAAACAACCACACTTCATCATGATCAAAATCGGTATCAACGGCTTCGGACGCATCGGACGCATGGTCTTCCGCGCGGCGGTCAAAAACTTCGGCAACGACATCCAGGTGGTCGGCATCAACGACCTGCTCGAACCCCACTATCTTGCCTACATGTTGAAATACGACTCGGTCCACGGTCGTTTTGACGGGGAAGTCTCTGTGGACGGCAACAACCTCATCGTCAACGGCAACAAAATCCGCCTCACCGCCATCAAGGATCCCTCCACCCTCAAATGGGACGAGGTCGGAGCCGACGTCGTGGTGGAATCCACCGGCCTTTTCCTCGACAAGGCCACCGCCGAAGCCCACCTCAAGGCCGGCGCAAAGAAGGTCATCATGTCCGCTCCCTCGAAGGACGAGACCCCGATGTTCGTCTACGGCGTGAACGAAAAGAGCTACGCCGGGGAAACCATCATCTCCAACGCGAGCTGCACCACGAACTGTCTCGCCCCGCTGGCCAAGGTCATCAACGACACCTTCGGCATCAAGCGCGGACTCATGACCACTGTTCACGCCGCCACGGCGACCCAGAAGACCGTGGACGGCCCGAGCAACAAGGATTGGCGCGGTGGACGCGGCATCCTCGAAAACATCATCCCCTCCTCCACCGGAGCCGCGAAGGCTGTTGGCAAGGTGATCCCGGCCCTCAACAAGAAGCTCACCGGCATGGCGTTCCGCGTGCCCACCTCCGACGTGTCGGTGGTGGACCTCACGGTCGAGCTCGAAAAGCCCGCTTCCTACGAGGAAATCTGTGCCGCCATCAAGGCCGCCTCGGAAGGTCCCCTGAAGGGTGTTCTGGGCTACACGGACGAGAAAGTCGTGAGCACCGATTTCCGCGGCGAGACCCATACCTCGGTCTTCGACGCCGAAGCCGGCATCGCGCTGGATCCCACATTCGTCAAGCTGGTCTCCTGGTATGACAACGAATGGGGTTATTCCAACAAGGTGCTCGAAATGGTCCGGGTCATCGCCAAGTAACGAAAAGAAAATTCGAAATTCGGAAATGTGAAATGCGAAATGACCCTCCGGCGAATGCGGTGCTCGACAAGAGCTATGCATTTGCCTTGGCGGGAATTTCGCTGGCCCGCAAACTCCAGTCGCTCCACGAATTCGTGCTCTCGCGCCAATTCGTGCGGGCGGCAACGAGTGTCGGTGCCAATGTCGAGGAGGCACAGGCCGCACAGACAAAACCCGAATTTCATACCTTGATGAGCCGCGCGGAAAAGGAGGCCCGCGAATCCCACTATTGGCTTCGTCTTATTCGGGATTCTTACCGTGAAGTCTCCGAAGGGGCTTCTGAACTTCTTGAATCCGCCCAAGAACTCAAGCGCATTCTCGCCGCCATCACCAAATCCACAAAAAAGTAACCCGGGGGGCATTTCGCATTCCCCATTTCGCATTCTTCCCATGAAAAAATCCATCAAAGACATTTCCCTCGCCGGCAGGCGTGTCCTCATGCGCGTGGACTTCAATGTCCCGCAGGACAAGGCCACGGGTGCCATCACGAACCCGCAGCGCATTGTTGCCGCGATTCCGACAATCCAATACGCGCTTGATCAGGGCGCGGCGGTCATCCTCATGAGCCATCTCGGTCGTCCGGACGGCACCCGCGTGGAGAAATTTTCGTTGAAGCCGGTGGCCGACAAGCTGGGTGAGCTTCTGGGGCGGCCGGTGAAATTCCTCACGGACTGCGTCGGACCGGAAGTCGAGGCCGCCTGCGCGGACGTCAAGCCGGGGGAGGTCGTTCTTCTTGAGAACCTCCGCTTCCATCTGGAAGAAGAAGGCAAACGGAAGAACGAGGACGGAACTTCCACGAAGGCGGATCCGGAGAAGGTCGCCGCTTTTCGTGCCAGCCTCACCAGACTCGGGGATGTGTTCGTGAGCGACGCCTTCGGCACCGCGCACCGCGCCCATTCCTCGGTCGTCGGAGTTGCCCTTCCCGACAAGGTTGCCGGGTTCCTCATGCAGAAGGAACTTGATGCCTTTGCCGCGGTCCTCGACCATCCGAAGCGCCCGTTGCTGGCGATCCTCGGCGGTGCAAAAGTCGCCGACAAGATCCCGCTCATCAGCAACCTGCTCGACAGGGCCGATGAGATCATCATCGGCGGCGGCATGGCTTATACGTTCAAAAAAATCCTCGGCGGCATGGCCATCGGCGACAGCCTCTTTGACCCGGAAGGCGCGAAGATCGTCGCCGAGCTCATGGCGAAGGCGAGGGAAAAAGGCGTGCAGATCCACCTGCCGGTGGACTTCATTTGCGCCAACAAATTTGCCCCGGACGCCGAAATCCGCGAGTCCGACGACACAGCGGGAATTCCCGACGGCTGGATGGGGCTCGATGTCGGCCCGAAGAGCCGTGTGCTCTTTGCCGAAGTGATCGGACGCGCCAGGACCATCATTTGGAACGGTCCGGCCGGTGTGTTCGAGTTCGACCGCTTTGCCGAAGGCACGAAGAGCATGGCGGCTGCCGTCGCGGCGGCCACGGCTGCCGGGGCGATCAGCGTGGTGGGCGGAGGCGACACGGCCACCGCGGCCAAGAAATTCCAGGTGGCCGACAAGGTCAGCCATTGCTCGACAGGCGGAGGAGCCTCGCTGGAGTTGCTCGAAGGCAGGTCCCTGCCCGGCGTTGCCGCTCTCGACGAGAAGTAGAAAGCGCGGGGGGGCATCCCCGCAAAAAACCTGTTGTTGTGGTAGATCCTCCGTCCGGCCTGTGTGCGGGCGGAGGATTTTTTTCGTCCCGCCGGGAGACGTTCAGTGCGTGGAGGCTTTTTCCGCTCCGAGTCCGGTGTTTGCGCGGACTTTCAACTCTGCAAACAACTTCTCGGCGGAGGGTTCGCGGGAGAGGAACGTTCCCAGAAATGCCCCCAGAAATCCCAGCGGAATGCTGATGATCGCGGGGTTTTTCAGCGGGAAGAGCGGGGATTTCATGAAGTCCGGGCTCACCAGAATCAGCACGATGCTGGAGACCAGACCGACAATCAGCCCGGTGACCGCGCCGGTCGTCGTGAAGCGTTTCCAGAAGATCGAAAAGATAATGACCGGCAGGTTGGCGCTTGCCGCCACGGCGAAGGCGAGGCCGACCAGAAAGGCCACGTTCACCGAAGGCCCGAGCAGGATCGCGATGACAATGGCGGCGGCTCCGACAACAAACGCCGTGATGCGGGCGACCTTCACTTCCTCGCCGGGACGGTGCTCCCTGCCGTGGTGGATGACGTTCGTGAAGAAATCGTGTGCGAAGCTTGTGCTGGCACTGATCGTCAATCCCGCCACAACGGCCAGGATCGTGGCGAACGCGACGGCGCTGATGAAGGCGAAGAACAACTCGCCGCCCATGGCCCGTGCCAGTTCCGGAGCGGCCATGTTCGTGCCGCCATGGCTCTTCAGGTGGTCCGGGCCGAGAAGGCTTGCGGCCCCGAATCCGAAGAACGTGGTCATGATGTAGAAGAGCCCGATGATGAGCATCGCCCAGACGACGCTGGCCCGCGCGGTTTTTGCGTCGGGCACGGTGTAGAAGCGGATGAGAATGTGGGGCAGCCCGGCGGTGCCGAAGACGAGCGCCATGCCGAGGGAGATCTGGTCCCAGGGATTCTTGAAGAGAAGTCCGGGCGTCAGGAAGTTCCGTGTCACAATCTCCCCATTCGCTCCGGTCGAGGTGATTGCCGTGAGCGAGGAAAAGAATTTCCCGAGATCGAAGTCGAACTTGTTGAGCACCAGAATGCTCAGGAAAATACTGCCGCTCATGAGCAGGATCGCCTTGATGATCTGCACCCAGGTCGTGGCAAGCATTCCCCCGAAAACCACATACACCACCATCAGCACCCCCACGCCGATCACGGCGACTTCGTAGCTCACGCCGGGGATCAACTGCCGGACGAGGGTGCCCGCGCCGACCATCTGCGCGATCATGTAGAACACGGAGACCGTGAGGGTGCTCAGCGACGCGGCCGCGCGGACCGGGCGGGGTTTCAACCGATAGGCCAGCACGTCGGCCATCGTGTATTTTCCGGCATTCCGCAACGGCTCGGCCACGATGAAAAGCACGGTGAGATAGGCGACGAGAAATCCCACGGAATACATGAAGCCATCGTAGCCATTGAAGGCGATCATGCCGGCGATTCCGAGAAAACTGGCCGCGCTCATGTAGTCTCCGGCGACGGCCAGCCCGTTCTGCCAGCCGGTGATCCGGCGTCCGGCGGCGAAATAGGCACTGGCCCCGGTGGATTTGCGGGCGCTGAAATACGTGATGACCAGGGTCGCCGCGACAAATGCCAGGAACATCCACAGCGCGGAGTGATTGGAGGGGTCGGGAGCGGGAACCTCGATCATTTGGCCTCCCCGTTTTGAAACCGTGCCACAAGGGCCGCGGCCCGCCGGTCCCAGCCGGCCGCCACGGCGACATAAAGAAAGGCCAGGATCCAGGCCATCAGAAATTGCGAAAAGGCAAAGACGTAGGCGAGGTTCACCTCACCCCACACCCTGGTTTCCATGAAGCCGGGGAACCATCCGACCCCGATGGGAAGGGCGAAGTAATAAACGACGAAGAACGCGGTGGCCGGAGCCACAAAAGCCGCCTTTGCCTTCAGAAGCGCCAAAAAATCCGGATCCGCCTCAATCGCATCCCAGTCGGCCAGCGCCGCCTCTTCCTGTCCGGTTCTTTCGTGGGCCGGTTTGTCCGGACGGCGACCCAACGGGGCGATATCGGTGGGTGCGGCGGATTCGGGAGTAAAATCTGGCTCTCGCGAGTAAGGGGAACTCATGATCCGGATCAATAGTGGAAAATGGAGAGCCTGTCCAGCGGGACGCAACCGTCAGATCGAATGTGGACGGGAGGGAGTTCATTTGATTTGGAAGAACGGGGAGAATGCGATTCCGACAAGATCGAAGACGCTCTCATCAAGACTGAAGTTTTTTCCAAGGAGGTGCCGTCCTTGACGAAGCCGGAATCTGATTTGAACTTGCGGCTGTTGATGCCCACGATGCGGGCATCCGGAGGGAGGGGTCCGTTTCCCCGGAGGGGTATGGACTTCGAAGAGGATTTCCATGCCAGGAGTTGCCTCAATAAAAAAGGCCGCACGACGGCAGACTGGGAAAATTGCCGTTTTTGGCACCCGTTGACTGGACATTGCACCGTGCAAGGCCTTTACCTTTGCGGACGATGAGTTTTTCTCTGATGACAAGCGAGGGTGGGGCACGGGCCGGGATTTTGAAGACCCGGCGCGGGGAGATCCGGACGCCGGTGTTCATGCCTGTGGGAACACAGGCGACGGTGAAGGCGATGTCGCCGGAGGAGCTCCGGTCGTTGGATGCGCAGGTGATTCTGGGGAATACCTACCATCTTCATGTGCGGCCGGGGGAGAAGCTGATTGCCAGGATGGGGGGGCTGCACCGGTTTATGTCGTGGGATCGTCCGATTCTCACCGACAGCGGGGGGTTCCAGGTTTTTTCCCTCGCGCGTTTGCGGAAGATCACCGAGGAGGGGGTGCGATTTCAGAATCACCTGGATGGGACGCCGACTTTCATCGGCCCGGAGACATCGATGGAAATCCAGCGGGATCTGGGGTCGGACATCGTGATGGCGTTTGACGAGTGTCCGCCGCATCCCTGCACGCACGAGGCGGCGGAGAAGAGTCTGGAGCTGACCCTGCGATGGGCGCGGCGTTGCCGGGATTGGTGGGAGTCCCAGCCCGTGGAGTCCCGACCACTGGTCTTCGGGATCACCCAGGGGTCGGGCTATGCGGATCTTCGGAAGAGGAGTGCGGAGGCGCTCGTGGAGATCGGGTTTGACGGCTATGCGATCGGCGGGGTGAGTGTGGGGGAGCCGGAGGAGGAAATGTTCCATGCGATTGAGAGCGCGGTGCCGTTTCTTCCGGGAGACCAGGCGCGGTATGCGATGGGGCTGGGGACGCCGCCGCAGATCATCGAAATGATCGCGCGGGGGGTGGACATGTTCGACTGTGTGCTGCCGACGCGGCTGGCCAGGAATGGAACGGCTTTCACGGCGCTCGGGACGATCAATCTGAAGAATGCGCCATTTGCGGAAGACCCGGGGCCGATCGAGGAAAATTGCACGTGCCATGCCTGCCGGAATTTTTCCCGTGCCTACCTGCGGCATCTGGTGAAGGCGGAGGAAATCCTGGGGTTGAGGCTGATTTCGATCCACAACCTGCATTTTTACCTGAACCTTGCCGCGACGGCGCGCGGGCACATCCTGGCGGGAACGTTCGGGGAATTCCGGCGGAAATTTGTGGCCGGTTACGTTCCCAACCGCGGGGGAGAGTGATCAGTGCCGGGAGGTTCTCCTGGCTCCACGTTCGATGGCGGAGCGGATCGAGTCCATGCGCAGCGGCTTGGTGAGGAACTCGTCCATCCCGGCTTCGAGGCACCGGGTCTTGTTCTCGGCAAAGGCGTCGGCGGTGAGGGCGACGATGTAGGAAGGTTTGCGGTCCGCCGTTTTCTTTTCCATTTCCCGGATCTGCCGGGTGGCTTCCAGTCCGTCGCAGACCGGCATGAGGACGTCCATGAAAACGATGTCAAAAGCGTCCCGGGCCAGGAGGGAGACCGCTTCGCGTCCGTCCGTGGCGGTCACGGCCTGGCAACCCATCTTCCGCAGGATGCCGACCATGAGGCGGAGGTTTGTCTGAACATCATCCACGGCCAGGATTTTCAGTCCGGCGATATCCGATTCGGGGGCGTCCGGATGTGCGGAGCGGGTTGTTTTCCGGATGGTATAGGCGGGAAGGGTGAAGTGGAACGAGGTGCCCTTTCCCGGAGAGCTTTCCACGGAGATTTTTCCTCCCAGGGCTTCGACCAGTTTCCGGCAGATGGCGAGACCGAGTCCGCTGCCGCCAAAGCGCCGGTGAATCGAGGCGTCGGCCTGTCCGAAGGCTTCGAAGATCTTCTGTTGTTCTTCCAGGGGGATTCCGATGCCGGTGTCCGAGACCTCCCCGGCAAGGAGAAGCCGCCCGCCCGAGGAAGGGGTGGCATCCAGAGTGACGGAAATTTTCCCTTCGGAAGTGAATTTGACGGCGTTGCCCACGAGGTTGAAAAGGATCTGCCGCAGGCGTTTGGGATCGGTGACGACTTCCCCGGGGACAGTGTCGCTGACGCGGGAAGAGAGGGTCAGTTTCTTTACGGAGAGGACGGGCTCGAAGGAGACGAGAACGTCGCGGAGGCATTCGCGGAGCGAGCAGGGAAGCATTTCCAGGTCGAGGCGTCCGGATTCGATTTTTGAAAGATCGAGGATGTCGCTGATGAGGCCGAGCAGGGAGCTGCCGCAGCTCCGGATGGTGGAAACCAATTCCGAGTGATGGGGGGGGAGGTTTTCTTCGAGCAGGAGGTCGGTGAAGCCGATGACGCCGTTGAGGGGGGTGCGGATCTCGTGGCTCATCATGGCGAGGAAGGCGGATTTGGCCCGGTTTGCCTGCTCTGCGGCGGTCACGGCTTTCTGGGCGTCTTCCATGAGGCTCAGGGCCACCCGCCTGCTCCGGGTGAGTTCTTCCGCGCGGGCGGCCATGGTTTCCTCCATTTTGTGTCGCAGGATGGTGTTGCCGAGGCCGGCGGATGCGGCGCGGAGGGACTCAATTTCCACTTCCCGCCAGATGCGCTCGGTGTGGCAGTCGTCAAAGCCGATGAATCCCAGAAAATCTCCGTGCGAGTGGACCGGCATCAGGGCCAGCGAGAGGATGCCCTGGTCCTGAAGCATCTCCCGGAGGGGGGAAGCGCAGTTCTTTGTGAGAATGGAGAAGGTTTTTCCCGATGAAAGGGCGGGAAGAATGCCGGGCAGCATGGCATCGTAGCCCATGTGCTGGAGCAGGGGATTGTGAAGTTCGCGGCTGATCCCTTCCCGCGCCCATTCGCAGCGCTGGCTGCAGGTGAGAGGGGAGCTGCCGGGATCGTTTTCAAAGTAGTAAGCCCGGTCCACCCCGGCCGCATTTCCAAGGCACTCCAAAAACCGGGTGGTCCGGTCCGCAAAACTTCCCGGTTCGAGAAGGACGGTGAGCGCGTCGGCGACGGCCTGCATCAATCGCGGGAAGAGGGAGTCAGAGTTCATCGTTGGAAGCATCCACTTTGTAGGCCGGGGGCAGGCCCAGGCGGGAACGGAGGCGGTTGACCTCGGTTTTCATTTCCAGGATGCGGTCTTCGCGTCCGATCATGGCCCGGTTGAAGCGTTCAAGTTCCTCGATGCTGGCTTTGAGTTCCTGTTCCGCCCGTTTGCGTGCGCCGATTTCTTCAAACGTGACGACGAGGCCGTCGTCCCAGGGTTCGGCGAAGAGGTGAAACCAACTGCGGACTTCCTCGTGTCCGTGAAAGACTTCAAAATCCATGCCGGTTTTTGTTTCCACCACCCGGACATACCGGTCGAAGACCCCTTCGCCCAGGTTCTCGGGAAAGAGTCCCAGCAGGCACCGGCCGGTCATTTCCTCCGCTTTGCGGTTGAAGATGTCCTCAGCGGCTTTGTTGGCCAGGGCGAGGATGAAGTCGGTGATGACGCCGTCTTCGTTTCTGACGCTGCGGAAGGCGAGAATGCCCTCGGAGGAACTGTCCAGCACGCTCAGAAGCACCTGTTCGCGTTCTTCGGAGTCTTCACAACGGCACTGGAGAGAACCCAGCAGGCGGGTGAGAGAGCAGGAGAGACGGGCGAATTCATCCCGGGAGGCCGCCGGACCGGGCTCATCGGATTCCGTGTTGCCGACCAGCGCGAGAAGTTCCCTGTCCAGTTGCTTGATTTTCCGGATGAAGAGGCTCTCGATTACCAGCAAAACCAATCCGGAGGTTGCTGCAACGGCAGCGAGGAGCGGCCAGATGGCGTGATCCCGCGGGGTGGGGATCAAAAGCCACCCTGCTGCCGCAAGCGCGGAGAGGAGGGCGGGCACCGACAGGAACGCCTTGGTTCGCAGGGAAAATCCCCAGGAGAACAAGCGGCCCTGTGGGGTTCGCGTCATTGTCGGAGGGTCAGCCGACCAAAAGGGCGAGAATCGCCTTCTGGGTGTGGAGCCGGTTTTCAGCCTGCCGGAAAATGGTGTCCGCGTTCGCCTCGAAGGTGGTGGTGTCGATTTCTTTCCCGCGATAAGCCGGCAGGCAGTGCATCACGAGGGCTCCGGGAGCAAGCCGGCAAAGGTCGCCGTTGATCTGGTAGCCCTGCAATTTTTCGATCCGGTGGGCGGATTCCTGTTCCTTGCCCATGCTGACCCAGACGTCGGTGTAAAGGACGGTGGAGCCTTCCGCCGCCGCGCGGAGGTCGGCGGTCACGGAGATTTTTCCGCCCGCTCTTGCAAGCAGTTCGGCGGGAGGCTGGAAGCCTTCCGGGGCGGCGATGCGAAGTTCGAAACCCATGCGGGCGGCCGCCCAGATCCAGGAACGGGCGACGTTGCAGTCGCCGTCGCCGATGAAGGTGACGCATTGTCCGTCGAGAGAGCCGTGTGTTTCGATGATGGTGAACAGGTCCGAGAGGATCTGGCAGGGGTGTTCCTCGTCGGTGAGGGCGTTGATGGTGGGGATGTTGCTGAAGGAGGCGAAGTCCTCGACATCCTTCTGGGCAAAAGTCCGGATCACCGCACCGTGCAGCATCCGGCCCATGACCCTGGCCGTGTCGCAGATCGGCTCTCCGCGGCCCAGTTGGATGTCATCGGCTGCGAGAAACATGACATCGCCACCGAGTTCCCGGATGCCTGTCTCGAACGAGACCCGGGTGCGGGTGGAGGATTTGGAAAACATCAGCGCCCAGCACTGGTGGCGCAGGGGATGGGAGGCGTGCCGTCCGCGGGTGGATTTCATGACACCGGCGGACTCCACGATGGCGGAGATCACGGAGGCGTCGAGAGACTCGATGGAGAGAAGATTTTTCATGCGGAAAAAACAAGGGGAGCAGGTTCCGGGCCTTTTGCCAATTTTCCAAGTGTGGCGGCGAGCTTTTTCACCGCTTCGTCGATGTCGGCTTTGGTGACATTGAGCGGGGGGAGCATCCGGACGACCGTTTCTCCAGCGGGAATGGCAAGCAGGCCCTCTTCCATGGCGCACACCACGGTTTCCAAGGCCGGGGGTCTCGCTCCTTTTGGGAAAGTGTTTTTGTCCAGTTGGATGCCGGTCATGAGACCGAGGGAGCGGATTTCGGAAACGAAAGGAAGCCGGGCTTCGCGGAGGGTGGCGGCCAGGTATTCTCCCAATTGGCCTGCAGCCTCCCGGAGGTGATCGCGTTCGATGATTTCCAGCACCTTGAGCGCCGCCGCGCAGGCGACGGGATTGCCGCCGAACGTGGTGCCGTGGCTGCCAGGGCCAAGGAGATCGCAGAGCGGGCCGCGATCATCCCGCCGGTCGTCGGCGATCCAGAAGGCCCCGAGAGGGAAGCCGTTGGCAATGCCCTTGGCCCACGAGACGCCATCCGGGCGGACGCCGGGAGCGATGCTCTTCCAGCCGCACCATTCCCCGGTCCGGCCGAGGCCGCATTGGATTTCATCGAAAAGAAGAAGCAGGTTGTGCCTGTCGCAAAGCCTGCGAAGGCCGTTCAGGAAGGCTTCCCTGGCAATGTGGATGCCGCCTTCGCCCTGCACCGGCTCGACGAGAATCGCAACCGTGGAGGGGCTGATGGCGGCCTCCACGGCGGCAAGATCCCCGAAAGGCAGGTGGCGGAATCCCTCCAGCAGAGGCCCGAAACCCAGCTTCACCTTATCCTGGCCGGTTGCCGAGATTCCGGCCATGGTCCGGCCGTGGAAGGAGCCCTCGAAAGTGAGGATTTCGTGTCGTCCGGTGGTGCTCCCGAATCTTCTGGCCAGCTTGATGAGCCCCTCGTTGGCCTCCGCACCGCTGTTGCAGAAGAAGGTTTTTCCGGGCCCGGCGATTTCCACGAGTTTGCGGCCCAATTCCGCCTGGGGGGCCGTGCGGTAGAGATTGGAGGAATGCACCAGGGTCGCCGCCTGCCGGGCGATGGCCTCCGTGATTTCCGGGTGGGCGTGCCCAAGCGAGCAAACGGCGATGCCGGCTCCAAAATCCAGAAATTCCCGTCCCTCAAAATCCCGAACCCGGCACCCGGAACCACTCGCGATGTCGAAATCAAAGCGCCCGTAGGTGGGAACGATGAAATCCCGATATTTTTCAGCCAGCAAAGACATCCGGGCAACGTAGGAGATTTTGCGGACAAAGATGAGAAAAAAATGCAGTCCAACCTGTTGTGTCGTTCAGTCTCTGATTGAAGAGTGGGACAATCTGGCATTCAATGAGCCATCATGTCCTCATCCATTCTTATTGTTGATGACGAGAAGAACACGCGAGACGGGTTGCGAAATGCCTTGGATGCGGATTTTGACGTCTATGTGGCGGCCGATGCGGACGGGGCGATGAAGACGATGGAGGCGATGCCGGTGGATGTGTTGCTGACCGACCTGCGATTGGGCGGAGAGGATGGGATGTCCCTGATTGGTCGGGCGCTTCAGCTTTCCAAGCCGCCGGTGTGCATCATGATGACCGCCTACGGATCGGTGGATGCCGCCGTGGAGGCGATGCGGAAGGGGGCGTATGATTTTGTCACCAAGCCGGTGAACATCGACCGCCTGGAGCTTCTCATCAAGCGGGCCTTGAAAGACCGTGCCACCCGGGAGGAGAACCGGGAGCTCCGCGAGCGGGTCGGACGCCAGATGACGATTGGAGGAATGATCGGTCGTTCCCCGGTGATGACAGAGGTTTTCGACACGATCAAGCAGGTGGCTCCCTCCAAGGCGACAGTGCTCATTCAGGGCGAAAGTGGCACTGGCAAGGAGCTGGCGGCCCATGCCATTCATCACCTGAGCCCGCGGGCGAAGGAGAAATTTCTGGCGGTTCACTGCGCGGCCCTCGCCCCCGAACTCCTGGCCAGCGAGCTTTTCGGGCATGAAAAAGGGGCCTTCACGGGAGCCTTCGAGCGCCGGATCGGGCGCTTCGAGCAGGCAAAGGGGGGAACGCTTTTTCTTGATGAGATCGGGGAAATTGACGCCTCCACCCAGGTGAAAATCCTCCGCGTGCTGGGCGAACGGACCTTCGAGCGGGTGGGGGGGAGCCAGACATTGCAGGCCGATGTGCGCCTGATCGCCGCCACCAACAAGGACCTGGCCAAGCTCGTCGCGGAAGGGAAATTCCGGGAAGACCTGTATTTTCGTCTGCATGTGGTTCCTCTCACGATGCCTCCTCTGCGGGACCGGAAGGTCGATATTCCGCTGCTGGTGGATGCCTTTTTGAAGGAATCCGCCACCGAGAACGGCAAGGCGTATCGGGAACTGGTCCCCGAGGCAATGACGGCGGTGCTCGACTACGACTGGCCGGGCAATGTGCGCGAGTTGCGCACGGCCATCGAGCACGGGGTGGTCATGGCGACCGGACCCCGGATCACCCTCCGTGATTTGCCCGCCACCCTCCGGAACGGGAAGCCCGTTTCTCCGACTACAACATCCGGAGGATTAAATTTGCAGGAAACGGAAACCGCGCTTATCCTCCGCGCCTTGGAAGACTGCCGGGGCAATCGTACGGACGCGGCGCAGATGTTGGGGATCAGTCGCCGCACATTGCATCGTCGTCTCAAAGAACTGAACATCTCCAAACGCAACAACCCCAACTGATTTTTTATGGCAGCTACAGGCGAAGTCGGCGTCCAGGGCGCCGTCCACTCCATCGAGCAGGGCAGGCTGGCCCCCTTTATCCGGGGGGGCATGTTTGCCGCGCTGATCATTGCACTGACCCTTCTGTATTTGTTTGTGCACTTCAAGGGATTGGCGACGGTGACGGCGATGGACCAGGCCCAGATCGCCCGCAATATCGCTTCGGGCAAAGGGTTCACGACGCAGTTCATCCGGCCGCTGGCAGTCTGGCAGTTGGAAAAAGCGGGCAAGGAAATCTCCGTGGAAAACTTCCCGGATTTTTACCAGTCCCCCCTCAACCCGGCCATCAATTCCCTCCCCCTGCGACTGGTGAAATCTTCATGGAAAATGACTCCGACCGATCTGGTCTATGCCGGGGACAGAAGCATCGCCGTCGTTTCCATTCTGTTTTTCCTGCTCTCGGTGGCGGTTTGGTATTTCGTCGGGGCGAAGCTGTTCGACAGCAAGCTTTCCCTGATCGGCTGCGCCATCATCCTGCTGACGGATCTGATGTGGAAGTTTTCTCTTTCCGGACTTCCACAGATGCTGATGTTGTTTTTGTTTTCGGGGGCGGTCTGGCTGACCGTCTTCGCGATGCACCGTCGCGACCAGTTCCTGCCGGTGTTGATTTCTCTCTTCGGGGCGGGGCTTTTGTTCGGGCTGATGATTCTTGCGCACGCTCTGGCCTTCTGGATTTTCCTGGGTTGGGCGGTCTTTGTGGCGGTGTATTTTCAGCCCCGGGGCATTGCGGCGTTGGTGGCGTTGGCGGCCGTGTTGATGGTGAATCTTCCCTGGCTGGCCAGAAATTACTCCGTGTGCGGAAACCCGTTCGGCCTGGCCATTTATTCGGCGATCACATCCGGAAGTCCGGAAGCGGGATACCTTCGTTCGTTTGACGATGCCCCGTCGGTGAGCGGGTCGGGGCTCTTTTCCAAGATGAAGGCGGGCGTTTCGGCCCAGTTGGAAGCGCTGTTCGCCTATCTGGGGATGAATCTTGCCGCAGGAGCCTTCTTTCTTGCCCTGCTCCATCCTTTCCGTTCCCATGTCGTGTCCCGCTTCAAGTGGTGTGTTCTCCTCATGTGGATCGGTGCTGTCACCGGGATGGGGGTGTTCGGTTTGGAAGGGGTGATTTCTTCCAACCAACTGCATGTTTTGTTCCTGCCCCTGTTCATCTTCTTCGGGCTCGCCTTCCTCATGGTGCTGTGGAGCCGGTGGGAGATCGGGTATCCGCTCGTGAGGGTGATTTTTTTGAGTGTAGTGGTGTTTTTGTGCTCCATCCCGCTGCTGGCCACCCTGTTTTCCAAAGGAGGATCGCCGATCCAATGGCCGCCCTATGTGCCTCCGTTCATCGGGATCCTTGGCGACTGGTTCGGGGAGAAAGAAATCATCGCATCCGACATGCCCTGGGCGGTCGCCTGGTATGCGCAACGGAATTCCTTGCTTCTTCCGCAGTCCGTCGGAGCCTTCAATCAGTTGAACGATTACCGAAAACTGGGGGAACCGATCAACGGGCTTTATCTGACGCCCATCACCGGGGATCTCAGTCTTTTTTCGGATATCTACAAAGGAGCCTACAAGGATTGGGCATTGCTCATCACGCGTCCGCCCAAGGTGGAAGGGTTTGCCTTGCGTTACTTCACCGCGCTTCCGATCGAGGGAGAGTGTATTATCTTTTCGGACCGCGACCGTTGGAGCAAGCCCGCCAATTGATTCGAGTGGCGCGGAAAATGGCTGGGATTTTCGCTCAGAGAAGTTCCGCGGCGATTTCATCCGCCACCAATTTTCCCCTGTGGGTGAGCCGGAGGCGTCCGGCGAGAATTTCCACGAGGCCGTGGGTCTCCAGGGAACCGGCAACCCGGGGGTCGAGCCCCTCGACAGGGATCCCGCAGTTCGTCCGCAACCCGAAAGCCGTTTTCTCGGCATGACGGAGATCATCCGGGACGGCTTCCTCAAAATCATGGGTGGCGAGTCCGTTTTGAATCCGTCGGATGTATTCCGAGGTGTTGGCAATATTGCGTCGACGGCTCCCGAAGCGGGTTCCAAAAGCACTGGGACCAAGCCCGGTGTAGTCCGCTCCATTCCAGTAGGCGAGGTTGTGCAGGCATTCCCGACCGGGTTTTGCGTGGTTCGAAATCTCGTATTGCTCAAACCCCGCTTTTGCGAGCACCTCCATGGCCATCTCAAAAAACTCCGCGTCCCGTCCTTCTTCGGGGGCGTATTCCCCGCGGGTGAATTTTTCAAAATATTCCGTGTCTTCCTCGTAGGTGAGGCAATACGCGGAGATGTGGTCGGGCTCCAGTTCCACGGTTTTTTCCAGCGACTCTTTCCAATCCGCCGCCGACTGGCCCGGGATTCCGAAAATGAGGTCGAGGTTGATGTTTTGCACCCCGGCTTCCCGGAGGATTTGGTAACTCCGCCGGGCCTGGGATGCGGAGTGAACGCGGCCCAGGGTCTTGAGAAGCCCGTCGCTCCAAGACTGGACGCCCATGCTGACGCGGTTGACCCCGAGGCCGAGGAGGGCGGTCGCTTTTTCCAGGGAGACCGTGGCGGGGTTCATTTCCATCGTGAATTCCTTCACCTCCGAAAAGTCGACCCGCTCCCGCAGCCCTGTGAGCAAAAAACCCAGTTGGGGAGTGGAGAGGGCGGTGGGAGTGCCTCCGCCAAAAAAGATGGTTTCCGGTTGGAGCCCGTCCGCCATCAACTCCGCCTCGCGCAATACCGCCTCAAGAAAAGCCTGCGTTTTGTTGCGGTCGCCGGCTTCTTTGTAGAAACTGCAATACGGACACACCTTCGGACAGAAAGGAATGTGAACATAAAGGTGCCGGACCATCGGATGAGACTATTCCCAACTTGGAGAACTTGCAAAGTGCTTGCGTGCCTTTTCGCACCGGTGCTTGGCGGGGCGGTTTGCCATGCCGCCGACAAGGGGAAGGAGACGTCGAAAGTCTTTTTTGCCGTGGACAGTGCTTCGCTTTCCCAGGGTCGGCAGGCAAGCGGGCCGGTGGTCCGGAGGATGGTGGATCAATTGATCGTCCGGGTGACGGGCAGGCCCACCGTTGCCGAGGCCTGGAGGAGCCTCGTTAATAAGAAAGACCGGGTGGGTATCAAGGTCTCCGCCTCCGGAGGCCCGGTGAGCGGCACCAATCCCCAGGTGGTGGATGCCATCGTCACGGGGTTGATCGAAGCGGGAGTTTCGCCGTCGAACATCATTGTCTGGGACCGCAATCTCCAGGATCTCATTGCCACGGGCTATCGCCGGGACGGTTCCCGGTACCAATTGCAGTGGGTTGATCCGGCGACCGGCTACGATTCCAAGGCGCAGGTCAGTGCTCCTGTGCTGGGGAAGTTGATCTGGGGCGACAGCGGGTTTGATACAAAATCCGGTTCGCGATTTGCGGATGCCACCGGAGCCGGTGACCAACTGAGCAGCAAGAGTTTTTACTCGAACGTTCTGAGCCGGGAAGTCACCAAGATCATCAATGTTCCCTCGCTCACGGACAGCTTTCTCACCGGCGTCAACGGAGCCCTGGCCAATATGGTGCTGCCGAATTTGGACAACTGGCGGCGGTTCACCAAACCGCCATCTTTCGGGGATCCCTATCTCGCGGAGATTTATGCCGATGCCATCATCCGGGACAAAGTGGTGCTGACGATCATGGACGGGCTGATTCTGCAATACGCGGGAGGGCCTTTTGCAAACCCCGGGTTCCTTCTCGACAACTTCACCCTGTATGCCAGCAAAGATCCCGTGGCCATCGACGCCGTGGCCGTCCGGCTATTGGACGAAGCCAGGGTTCCTTCCAAACTTCCTGGGCTTTCCCCGATGACGCTGTGGCTTGAAAGTGCCCATTCCATCGGCCTCGGCAACCACCGGGAAGAGGACATTGAGTTGATCCAGGTCGGCGGCGAAGGTCTGCGCTGAGGAGATTTTCGGTTTCGGTGTCGCCTGATCGGATCACCTTGCCCGCCGCCGTTTGCAATGCCAGAGTTGGGCATGAAGTCCCTTTCCGATGCCGGTTTTCCGTTGGCGGAACCGCCTGCTTCCAGCGACGGAGGCGGGGCGGTTTTTGTCGGGCGGGGACTGACGAAGGTCTATGCGGCGGGGGAGGCGGAGGTCCGGGCTTTGGATGGTGTGGACATCGACCTTTACCGCGGGGAGATGGTGGTCCTGCTCGGCCCCTCCGGCAGCGGGAAATCCACCCTGCTGAACAATCTGGGCGGGCTGGACGTGCCGACATCCGGGACGCTCACGTATTGTGGGCGCGATCTCACGGAGGCGGATGAGAACGAACTGACGGCTTTCCGCCGCGACGCGGTGGGGTTTGTCTTCCAATTTTACAATCTCATTCCCAGCCTCACGGCGCGCGAGAATGTCTCGCTGATCACCGAGATCGCGGCCGATCCGATGACGCCCGAAGAGGCGCTGGAATTGGTCGGTTTGGGAGACCGGATGGATCACTTCCCCTCGCAGATGTCCGGCGGGCAGCAGCAGCGCGTGGCCATTGCCCGGGCGATTGCCAAGCGTCCCGAGGTGCTCCTGTGTGACGAGCCGACCGGTGCGTTGGATGGAAAGACCGGCATCACGGTGCTCGAAGCCATCGAAAAAGTGAACCGCGACCTCGGCACGCTTACGGTCCTCATCACCCACAACGCGGTGATGGCCGAGATGGCGGACCGTGTGATCCATCTCTCCGACGGGAAAATTTCCCGCACCGACCGGAATGCCAGCCGCCGCCCGGTGCGGTCCCTGCAATGGTGAAGAGCGGCCCGGCATTCCGCATTTGCCATTTTCTCAAATGACTTCCCTTGATCTCAAGTTGATCCGCGATGTCGGCAAGATGAAGGGCCAGATGGTCGCGGTGGGGCTGGTGATGGCCTGCGGGCTGGCCATGATGATCATGGCGCGGAGCCTGATTCTTTCCCTGGAGACAACCCGGGCGGCCTACTACGAGCAGAACCGCTTCGCGGATGTCTTCTGCGATTTGAAGCGCGCTCCGAATTCCCTGCGCGAACGCCTGGCGGCGATTCCCGGTGTGGCGGCTGTGGAGACTCGTGTGGTGGGGGCTCTGCGCATGGATTTGCCGGGGCTGGCGGAGCCGGCGGATGGCACGATCCTTTCCATTCCCGAGGACCGCCCGATGCGGCTGAACACGCTTTTCCTGCGCACCGGACGGTTTCCGGAGGTCGGGAAAGCGAACGAGGTGGTCGTGGGTGAAGCGTTTGCGAAGGCGCATGGATTTCAGCCGGGCGATTCCATCGAGGTGATCCTGCGGGGGGCAAAAGAACAGCTGAAGATCGTGGGCATCGGGTTGTCGCCGGAGTATGTTTTCGAGGCGCGGGCGGGGGAGGCCCTGCCGGACAACAGACGGTTCGGGGTTTTTTGGATGAACGAACGCGATCTGGCCACGGCCTGTGATCTCGACGGGGCATTCAACAACGTCATTCTGGATGTCGCGCCGGGGGAGACCCCGGCCCCGGTGATGGCGGAGGTGGACCGCCTGCTCGAACCCTATGGAGGGCTCATCGCCTACGACCGGAGCGACCATGCCTCGGCCAAACAGCTCGATGACGAGATTGAGATGCTCAACGGGATGTCCATCGCCTTCCCGATTGTTTTCCTCAGCATCGCCACTTTCATGACCAGTGCCGTGTTGTCGCGGGTGATCCGGCTCCAGCGCGAGCAGATCGCGCAGCTCAAGGCGTTCGGGTATTCCGCCCGCCAGGTGGGGGTGCATTATTTGAAATTTGCCCTGGTAATCGTGGGTGTCGGCCTGGTGGCGGGGGGGATCGGCGGTGCCTGGCTGGGATCGAATGTGGTGACGATGTATCACAAGTTTTTCCAGTTTCCGTCGCTGACATTCCATCCGGATCTTGCCGCTGTCGGACTGGCTTTTCTCCTGAGCTCCGCGGCCTCGCTTCTGGGGGTGCTGGGAACGGTGCGCCAGGCCATGCGCCTGCCGCCGGCGGAGGCGATGCGACCGGAGCCGCCGGCGGAATTCAAACCTTCTGTGCTGGAGCGTCTGGGGCTCACCAATCTGGCAGGGCCCTCCCTGCGGATGGCCCTGCGAAACATCGAGCGCAAGCCCTGGCAGGCCTTCTTCACGACACTCGGGCTGGCTCTGGCCGTGGGCATCCCTATCGTGCCAGGAGCCATGCGGGATGGGATTTCCTTCATGCTCGATTTCCACTGGCTCCTGGCACAGAGGCAGGATGTGACGGTGACTCTCATCGAACCTGGTTCGGCCGCTGTCCTGAATGACATCCGGCATTTGCCGGGCGTGATCCATGCCGAGCCCTTCCGCAGTGTTCCCGCACGGTTGCGGTTCGGGCATCACAGCCACCGGCTGGGCGTGATGGGGGTTCCTGCCGGGGCCCTTCTGGAACGCGCTCTGGACAGAAATGCCAACCCCCTGCCGATGCCGCCGGATGGATTGCTGATTTCGGCGAAACTGGCGGAGATGCTGGATGCCAGGCCGGGGGATTCGTTGGTGATGGAGGTGCAGGAGGGGCGGCGTCCGAGCCGGGAGGTCGTCATCCGGGGACTCATCACCGACTACGCCGGTCTCACCGCCTATATGGACATCGGCGCTCTGCGACGGCTCATGCAGGAAGGGCAGACGGTGAGCGGTGCGAATTTGTCGGTGGATGCGAACCGGTGGGAGGAATTTCTCGACGGAGTCAAAAAGGTGCCGCGCATTGCCAACCTCGGCATCACTTCGGCTTTGCAGCAAAGTTTCCGGAAGACGACTGCGGAATCGATCAATCTCATCCAGGGGATTTACTTTTCCTTTTCGATGATTGTCGCCTTCGGAGTGGTTTACAACAGTGCGCGGATTTCCCTTTCCGAGCGCAGTCGTGATCTGGCGACGCTGCGGGTGGTGGGTTTCACGGCCCGCGAAGTGGCGGGGGTGATGATTGGGGAGCTGGCCATGCTCACGGCCCTGGCGATTCCGCTCGGGCTTTGGATCGGCGGGGGATTGGCGGATTGGATTGTGCGGTCTGCCAGCACGGAAACGATCCGCCTCCCGCTCATCCTCACGCATGAAACCTACGCGACAGCGGTTTTGATCGTTCTGCTTTCCGCCGGCGTTTCCTTCTTTATTGTCAGTCGTCGAATCCGGAATCTCGACCTGTTGGGAGTCCTCAAAGCCAGGGAATAATGAAAACACCATCGAACAAAGCGCAGAATGCCAGACGGAAAACCCTCTGGCGCAGGATCCTTTTGTGGACCGCCGGTCTGGGTCTCGCTCTTTTCATCGCGACCGGGCTCCTTCCCAAGCCTGTCGAGGTCGAGACGGAAGCTGTCACCCGGGGGCCGCTCACGGTCACGGTGTTGGAAGAAGGGAAAACGCGCATCCGCAACCGCTATGTGGTCTCTCCGCCGGTGGCCGGCTATCTGCGCCGCGTGCCGGTGCGGGCGGGAGACCGGATCGTTGCGGGAGAAACCCTTCTGGCGGAGATCCAGGCCCTGCCGTCGAATTTTTTGGACCCGCGGGCGAAGGCGCAGGCCGAGGCGGCGGTGCATTCCGCGGAGGCCGTCCGGATGCAGCGCAACGAGCAGGTGCAAAGTTCCACCGCGGAACTTGAGCTGGCCCGGAAGGAACTGGACCGGGCCGGACAGTTGCGAAAGAAGGGGGCCATTGCCATCCAGGAGTTCGACACTGCGGAGAACCGGGTGGACATGCTGGACAACCAACTGGGTTCGGCGCGGTTTGCCCTGAAGGTTGCCGAGTTCGAGTTGGAGCAGGCCAGGGCGGCGCTCCTGCAGGCCACGGGGGATCCGGCGGAAAGCGGACAGCCCATCGAAATCCATGCGCCGGTTTCCGGTCGCGTGCTCAATGTTTTTGAAGAGAGCGCAAGACCCGTGACCCCCGGGCTCCCGATCATGGAAGTCGGCGATCCCGGGGATCTGGAGGCGGAGATCGAATTGCTTTCCAGCGACGCGGTAAATGTGAAGCCGGGCGCGGATGTCTCCATCGAGCAATGGGGCGGCGGCGAACCTTTGCACGGAAAGGTGGTCCTGGTCGAACCCGGGGCGTTCCTGAAAGTGTCCGCGCTGGGAGTCGAGGAACAACGCGTAAAGGTGCGGGTGAATTTCTCCGATCTCCCGGAAGGGGTGCTGGGCGACCGCTACCGCGTCGAGGCCCGTATCGTGACATGGACCGGGGACAATGTCCTGCAGGTTCCCGCCGGAGCCCTTTTCCGCCGGGGAAATGAATGGATGACCTTCGTTGTCAAAAACGGGCGGGCGAAACTGACCAAGGTCGGAATTTCGCACACCAACGGCATCTCCGCAGAGGTGACGGATGGACTGACCGAGGGGCAGGAAGTCATTCTCCACCCGCCCGACACGGTGCGCGACGGTGCTGCAGTGAAGCCTCGCGGGTAGAGCCATCCTCTTCGGTTTGGATGTAGGTGATGTCAGCAGCCCAGGTTTGATTTGGTGCGGAGGGTTCTGGAATCTTGGCCAGCAAGTTTTCGGCAACCGGCAGACCAGGATCGGACTGCGTGGTGTGGGGCCTCCAGCGATCATAGGCCGCGCCGTTGGCTTTTCTCCGGGATAATGCAGGCGAAGAGCCAGCTTTGCTGGAACGATGGCCTGCCACCGGTTGTCACTCCTTCTTGGTTTCGTCGGAATGCGTGAGAGCGTTATAGACTTTGTGCAACATGTGCTCCAATCCGGGAACGGCTTTTTCAAAGACCACCGGCAAAGCCGTTTTTTTTGCCTTCTGTCAAAACTACCTCAATCACTGGATTCGGGATAAAGGCATTTGCAGAAAGCGGAGTTGAAGTTTCTGTCCACCGCGCATCCGCAGCAATTCAATCCTTGCTGCCAATCTTGGTCATTCTGTTTGAATTTTCACGAAAAAAGCCCGGTCTCCCTGCGGAGAACCGGGCTTCTTTCTGTGGGAGGGAAATCAGGCCTGCGGCGCGGCGGCTGCCTCGTCGCGGTCTTTCATGGCGGCCTTGCGGCTGAGCTTGACGCGGCCCTTGTCGTCCACGCCGATGCATTTCACCCAGACCGAATCGCCGTTTTTTACGACGTCTTCGACCTTGTTGACGCGGAAGTCCGCGAGTTCGGAGATGTGGACGAGGCCGTCCTTGCCCGGCAGCACTTCGACAAAGGCACCGAATTCCTTGATCGAAACAACCGTGCCCTGGTAGATCTCGCCGACGGTGATTTCCTTCGTCATGCCGAGGATGATTTCCTTGGCACGCTTGAGGCTGTCGCCGTTGCTGGAGTAGATGTGCACGGAGCCGTCGTCTTCGATATTGATCTCGGCGCCGGTCTCGGCAACGATTCCCTTGATGGTTTTTCCACCGGGGCCGATGATGAGGCCGATCTTTTCCGGGTTGATCCGGATGGTCTCGATGCGCGGGGCATAAGGGCTCATCTCGGTGCGCGGTCCGGCGAGGATGCCCTGCATGACGCCAAGGATCTTGGTGCGGGCGGATGTCGCCAGTCCGATGGCTTCGGCCATGATCTCATGAGAGATGCCGGGGAGCTTGAGGTCGAGCTGGAAGCCGGTGACTCCGAGTTCGGTGCCGCAAAGCTTGAAATCCATGTCGCCGAAGTGATCCTCGCTGCCGATGATGTCGGTGAGCGTGGTATAGCGCTTGAGGGCTTCACCGTCGTATTCGGTCACGAGGCCGACGGAAATTCCGGCGACCGGGCGTTTGAGCGGAACCCCGGCATCCATGAGCGAGAGGGTTCCGGCGCAGACCGTGGCCATCGAGGTCGAGCCGTTGGACTCCATCACTTCGCTGGAAACACGGATGGCATACGGGAAGTCTTTTTCATCGGGGATCACCGGGGCGAGAGAACGCTCGGCGAGGGCGCCGTGTCCGATTTCGCGGCGGTTCTGGCCGCCGAAACGACCGGTTTCGCCCACGCTGAACGGCGGGAAGTTGTAGTGCAGGATGAAGCGCTTGGTGTCTTCTCCCCCACCGTAGGCGTCGATCATCTGGGCTTCGTCGGCCGGGGCCAGTGTCGCGATTCCCAGTGCCTGGGTCTCGCCACGGGCGAAGAGGGCGGAGCCGTGGGAACGGGGCAGGAGACCCACCTCGCCGGAAAGGGGCCGGATGTCGTGGATGCCACGTCCGTCGCAGCGCTGTTGCTTGTCGAGGATGCTGATCCGGAAAGCCTTCTTTTGAAGGTAATCGAAGGCCTGGGAAATCTCGAACTTCGATGCGGTCGGGAATTTCTCGAGAACAGCGGCTTCCACTTCCTTGCGGAGGGCGTCCACTGCTTTGCTGCGGGCGACTTTGCCCTGGGTGTAAATGGCGGCTTCGATGCGGTCTCCGGCCACCTGATAGGCGATTTCGAGAACCGAATCGGCCACCTGGAAGAGCGGCACGGTGCGCTTGGTCTTGTTCACCTTGGCGGCCAGCTCGCGCTGGGCGGCAACGATCACACGGACGTTTTCGCGGGCGAAGTCGAGGGCGGCGATGAACTGGTCCTCGGGGAGTTCTTCCGAGGCCCCTTCGATCATGATCACCTTCTCGCCGTCGCCGACGTAGATGAGGTCGAGATCGCTGTTTGCACGCTCGTCGTGGGTGGGGTTGGCAATGAAGGCCCCGTTGACACGTCCGATGCGCACGGCCCCGACGGGACCGGCAAACGGAATGTCCGACACGCACAGGGCGGCCGAGGCTCCGTTGATCGAGAGGATGTCGGGATCATTCTGCCCGTCCGCGCTGAGCAAAAGGGTGATGATCTGGGTGTCGTAGAGGTAACCCTTGGGGAACAGGGGGCGGAGCGGACGATCGGTCATCCGGCAGACGAGGATTTCTTTCTCCGAGGGACGGCCCTCGCGCTTGAAGTAACCGCCGGGGAATTTCCCGACAGCCGCGGCTTTTTCCTTGTATTCAACAGTGAGAGGAAAGAAGTCCTGGCCTTCTTTGATGGAAGTGGCGGAGACGGCGGTGACGAGCACGATGGTCTCTCCGCAGCGGACGGTGACGGCACCGTCGGCGAGTTTGGCAAGTTTGCCGGTTTCGATGGTAAGCTGGGTTTGCCCGACTTGGGCGTGAACGGAATGGGACATGATAGTATTGCTGACTGGTTTCGCCGCCGGATCCCGGCGGCAGGGAAATACGAAAAAGCCCCGAGTCTGTGTCCGGGGCTTTCCGTGGGTGAGTTTGCGCTACTTGCGCAATTGAAGTTTCTCGAGGACCGACTGGTAGCGGTCGGCTGCCGTCCGCTTGAGGTAGTCGAGAAGACGTCGCCGGGTGGCGACGAGTTTGAGCAGCCCGCGACGGGACGAATGGTCCTTTGCGTTGGCTTTGAGATGCTCTGTGAGTTCGCTGATGCGTTTGGTGAGCAGTGCGACCTGAACGTCCGCGCTGCCGGTGTCTTTTTCGTGGAGTCGAAGGGTATCGACTTCTGCTGTAGCTGCCTTTGCCATTTTGTCTTGTTTTGTGTAAGGGGATGGAGAGTCCCACACCCGGCACCCGATGGCAAGACCAAAGTCTGAAATCGTTCCGGGGCGACTTTTGGCACAAATGAAACATTTTTTTGCGATCTTTTTTGCGATTTCCGGGGTGTTGACGGCATTTGAGCTGCCGCAGGATTCCCGGCAATGTTTGGTGGGCGTGGCGGAGAATTGGGATTCCTCGGCAGTCACGCTCCGGCTTTTCGAGAAGTCCGGTTCCGCCTGGCAGCAGGTGGGAGGAGAATGGAAGGGACGGTTGGGGAAAAAGGGCCTTGTTTGGGGGTTGGGACTGCATCCGGTGCCGGAGGGAGCGACGGTGAAACGGGAGGGGGATTGGCGGACACCGGCGGGCGTTTTCAAAATTGGCGGAGCATGGGGATATGCGGCGGATGTTCCCCGCCATGCAAACATGCCGTATCACCGGATCACCTCCCGGGACCTCTGGGTTGAGGATCCCTCGTCTCCTCTTTACAACCAGCATGTCCGCCTGGAGGGGGGGCCTTCGACGGATTGGGAGAAAAAGCAGCAGATGAAGCAGGACGATCCCGCCCATTCGTTGAAGTTGTTCATTGCCCACAACGCGCCGCCCCGGATCGAACCCGGTGCCGGAAGCTCGATTTTTTTCCATATCTGGCGGGAAGGAGGTTCCAAACCGACGGCCGGTTGCACGACGATGTCGGAACCGAATCTCCGGAACCTGATTGCCGCCATCGACCCCTCGAAAAACCCTCTTTATGTTCTCCTGCCGGCAACCGAATACGAGCGGGTTCGCCGGGAATGGAAGCTGCCTTGAATGTTACCCGACCGGCTTTTTTCTCCGGAAAATCCCGGTCATCTGGAGACCGGTGATGGCCAGAATCAGCAACCCGAGTCCAATGGTCAGGACGTAAAAGGGCACGGCGGCTTTGCCGAGCCAGCTCCCTTGGTGGATGGTCATGAGGAGACTGAGGGTGCTGTCGGGGAAGTGAAACCATTCTTCCCCGACCTTGAAGGCGATACCGGTGATGGCGGATGCCGCCAGGGGAAGAAGGAACACGGCACCGAGAAGGCGGTGAAGGACGCGGGGATTGCCTTTTGCGCGGCTTTTCAGAACCAGATAAAAACCGGTCCCAATCAGGGCGAGAAGACCGGACCCCACAAGAATGACGTAGAGCACCGAGCCGGTGGTCCCGAGCCAGGCTCCCGTGTGAACATCCAGAATCTTTCCTCCAGTTTCCTTGGTGATGCCCAGCCAGGCTCTTCCGAGCCGGTAGGCGACCCCGCTGACGAGGGTGAGGAGAAGGGGAATGACCAGCCACGGGGCCAACAGACGGTGAAACTTCCTTGGCGCGGGATTCATGGCCGGATCGTGGGATCGTTGGCCTCCTTTTGTCAATCACGAGGCATTGCCTGCAAGGCACGGGCGGTGTAAAGCGGAGGCGGATGACCGGAAAAAACCAGCCTTTCGAGCCCTCGGGCTCCCCCACGCCCGCAACTTCCCGGACGCCCTTTTTCTGGGCGTTCGCGGTTTTGGCGCTTCTGGGTTTTGCGGGGCTTCTGGGCGGGGTCTTTTTCCTGGTGCCTCTTTTTGCACGGGAGGGGATTCCCCCGGCTTATCCAAAAACCCAGCCTCAGACACAACAACCCGCGACTCCCGTCCACCCGGAGGAATTTGAGGAAAAAATGAAGGCGGCAGCAGCCCTTCAGGATCGGGAAGACTACGCGGGGGCGCTCAATGCCTATGCCCGGGTGGCGGGGGAATTTCCCGGCAACAAACAGCCGGAAGAGCGGATGGAGATGATCGCGGCGCTTCTCCGCTCAAACGCCTTTTCCATGACCCCTGCGAAGTTCTCCGCCCTCCGGCCCGGGCTGGAAGCGGCGGCGGACTGCCATGTGGTGTCTGCACAGATGGTGCTTGGCGAGCAACTCCGCGACATCGCGCCCGCGGAATCACTGAAGTATTTCAAGCAGGCCGCCCGGGGTGGACAGACCGAGGCCATGACCCAGGCGGGACTCATGCTCTCAAATGGACGCGGAACAAGTGCGCCGGACATGCGCCTGGCTGTCGAATGGTTTGAGAAAGCCTCTGCAGAAGGCGACACCGATGCCATGACAGCCCTTGCCGAGTGCCTGATCCATGGCAAGGGGATCCAGAAGAACCCACGCCGTGCGGCGGAACTTCTCCGGGCTGCCTCGGCTTTCCAGCACCCCCGCGCCCTGAATCTTCTTGGCGACCTGTATGCACGCGGCATCGGGGTTCCGCAGGACTTCAAGCAAGCCTACGAGCTTTTCTCACGCTCCGCCGCCCAGGGCTTCGGGGATGGCATCGCCAATGTCGGCGCTCTCATCATGCGCGGAGAAGGGGTTCCTGCAAATCCCGCGCGGGCGATTGAAATCTGGAAAGGCGGCATCCGGCAGGGCTTCCCTTCGTGCATGGTGAATTACGCCAAGGCATTGGAGTCCGGCAGGGGCGTCTCACCGGACCCCGCGCAGGCCCGGCAATGGTACGTCCGCGCCGCGCGGGGAGGAAATACCGAAGCCATCGAGTGGTGCCGCGAAAAGCGGGTTTCCTACTGACGGCGGGAATTTTCGCTCAACCGGCGAGAGCCAGTTCCATGGCCGTTTCCGGGCGGAGGTGGCGTCCGGCGGTCCAGAGGGTGAGGAGGATCTCCGGAGCGAGGAGTGCCTGGAGGGCTTTGAGGGAGGCTTCGTAGGAGAGCTGCTCGGGGGCTGAGAGGCGGAAGCCGTTTTTTTCCCGTTGTTGTTCGGCGGCTCCGAAGAGCCTTGCGGCGAGGTCCGGTTTTCCCTCCAGGCGGGCGGTATTCGCCAGGTGTTGGACAATGAAGGGAAGCGCCCAGCGGTTTCCGAGTTCGCGGGCGATCTGTGCCCACTCGACGAGGGCTTCGCGCGCGGGTTGCGGCCTCCCCAGATCCAGGGCGACGTGGGCGAAGCTCCAGAGGCTGTAGCCAACGATCCAACGATCTCCGGTCTCACGGAATAACTGAAGGGCGCGGCGCTTGAGTTCGAAGGCGTGCTCAAGATGGCCGTCTCCCGCCGCGATGCTGCCCTCACCGGAGATGGCCAGCGCCTGGAGCTTCCGGCTGGAAGTGCGTTCTCCAAGTTCCCTGGTTTTCTCAAAAAACTGCCGGGCAAGATCCCTGTCGCCCTGGGAAAAAACCAGGAAGCCTTCGGAGCCGCAGGCAAACCCGGTCATCTCGTCATTCCCCTGTTCCTCGAAAAGGGCGATTCCCTTCTCGAAAAAGAGCCGCCCTTCCGCATAACGATCCCGCGCCCAGGCAATGCGTCCCGCAGCCGTCAACGCATGGGCGTGCCAGTGCGGGAATGCCCCGCAGTCCGGCCGCGCCAGGACCGCCTGGCAGTGGCGTCCGGCTTCCTCGAGGTTCCCGCAGATTTCCCAGTAGCGCCCCAGGCCGGAGAGGAGCCGGAGTCCGGGTTCCGCGCCGCCGGGACGTTCCGCCGCCCACTCCAACGCATAGCGAAGATTGAGATTGTCGGAGGACAATTTTTTGAGGAAGCGGGCGGGATCGGGGCCGGAGAGATGGGGGTCGGCCTCTTCGACGACCTCCAGATAATAGGCGAGATGTTTTTCCTGGAGGATTTCCATCTCGCCGGATTCCTTCAATTTCTCGCGGGCGTATTGCCAGACGGATTCCAGAAGGGTGTAGCGCGGACCGGAAACCGGATCCTGTTCGATGAAGAGAAGGGATTTGTCGGCGAGCTGTTGGATGAGATCAAGCACGTCCTCTACGCTGTCGCCCGTGCAGACCGCCTCGACCGCTTCGATGGTGCGGCCACCGACAAAGATTCCGAGGCGGTGGAACAACAGTTTTTCGGGTGGTGTCAGAAGATCATAGCTCCAATCGATGAGGGCGCGGAGCGTTTGCTGGTGCGGCAGCACGGAGTGGCCTTTCAGGAGCCGGAACTGGTCGTTGAGCCGTTCCGCAATTTGGGCGGGAGTGAGAACCCGCAGGCGGGCGGCTGCAAGCTCCAGGGCAAGAGGAATCCCGTCGAGCCGCCAGCAGATGCGGGCGATGTCCGCGGCATTTTCATCGGTGAGCCGGAAGCCCGGCAGCACGGCCTGCGCGCGCTCAACAAAAAGTTTCACCGCATCGAACCCGGCAATGCCCTCCGCCGTCACCGGGCTGTCCTTTGGACGGTGCCACACGTCAAAGGCCTCGAGCGGGCGCAGCGGAAAAGTGATTTCCCCGGAAATGTGCAGCGCCTGGCGGCTGGTGGCCAGCACATGCAGATTTTTGCAACAGGAGAGAAGAGCGGAGGTCTCGCGCGTGACGGATTCCATGAGGTGCTCGCAATTGTCGAGGATGAGCAGGATTTTCCTTCCGCAAAGAAACGAGGAGAGGGTTTCGCAAAGCGCACGACCGGGTTCCTCTCGGATTCCGAGCGAGGCGGCGACCGCATCGGAAAGCGGGGCGTCTTTTTCCAGCAGAGCCAGCTCCACCAGCCAGACACCGTCCGGATAATCATCCAGCAATTCGCGACCCACCTCGATGGCCAGGCGGGTTTTTCCCGTTCCTCCGGTGCCGAGGAGGGTGAGAACGCGCGTCTTCCCGAGCAATTCCTTCACCTGTTCCAGCTCACCGGTTCTGCCCACGAAGCTGGTCTGGGGAATCGGGAGATTGTGGGGCAGGTTTTGCTGCGAACGCAGGGGCGGGAAGGAAACCGGGAGGCCGGACACGTTGACTTGGTAGATCCGTTCCGTGCGGTTCAGGTTCCGCAGGCGGAAATCTCCGAGCGGGACAAAACCGGCTTCCGGCATCTGTTCGCGCAAAAGATCCGCGATCATTTGGGAGCACAAAACCTGGCCTCCGTGACCTGCGGAGCTGATTCGCGCCGCGCGGTTCAGCGTGCCGCCAAAGTAATCGTTGTCGCGAAATTCCGCGGGGCCGGTGTGGAGCCCCATCCGCACCCGCAGCGGCCCGACCAGGCCCCAATCCTCGGCGAAAAGTTTTTTCTGCGCCCCGAGCGCCGCGTCCAGGCCCTGTTCCGGCGTGGCAAAAGCGGCGCAAAACGCATCGCCGACCGTCTTGAAAACAAAGCCGTCATGGGATTCGATTTCCGAACGAAGCAGGGCATCATGTCGCGCCAGGGCGGGGCCCATGTCGACGGGAAACCTCTCCCACAGGCGGGAACTTCCCTCGATGTCGGTGAACAGAAACGTAACCGTGCCGGTCGGCGGTTGCATGGATGCCAGACACTACGCGGGTGGCGGGAAATTTCCAGAAAGGAAAAACCATGGAAGATCCGGTGGATGGAATTTCGCGTTGCGGGCGACGGCGGCATCGCCTTTACTCAACCCATTATGGCCGCCTTCCAATCCACCCGGGACGGAAACGTCAACATCCTCCGCATCACAGGCAAGCTCGATCCCTTCGCCTGGCGGGATCTCAAGGACACCATGGCCGTCCTCACCGGCGGGGATGAGCAGACGGATCTGCTGGTCGATCTCTCCGGGCTCGATTTCATGGCCAGCTCCGGCTTTCGCGAGCTGTTCCTGGCGGGGAAAAACCTGGCCAGAAAAGGCCGCTGGCTGGCGGTTTGCTCGCTGCAGGGCGAGGTGAAACGGGTTTTTGATCTGGCGAAATTTGACACGGCCTACCCGATTTTTGAGAATCCGGAAGCCGCCCTGGAGTGGCTGCGTGCCGGCGGATCCAAGGCCTGATCATTTCTCCATGAAAAAGATCCTCACCTGGATGCTTTGTGTCGCGGCGTGTTGGGCCTTTTCCTCCTGCGCCGTCATCGAAAGACATGCGGCGGCCAAGCGCCACGCCGAAGAACAGGCCGCCGCCCTGGCTGCCCACGGCGCCTGGCGGGCGGTGGCGGGCTGGAAATCCAAGACCTACCGCAACGACGCGCTCCTCGCCACAGCCACCCCGGAGAATGCCTCCGTGCAGGTTGCCCTCTCCGAACAACGCGGTCTCCTTCTCGTGGACGGCTGCATCGCCATGGATTTCCCCGTGGCCACCGGCAAGAAATCGCATCCCACCCCGTCCGGGGAATTCACCATTCTTGGAAAACAGAAGGACTATTCCTCGAACCTCTACGGAAAGATTGTCGATGCCACCGGGGCGGTGCTCGTTGCGGATGCCGACACGCGTTCCGATGTGCCCGCCGAGGGGGCGACATTCCAGGGAGCAAAAATGCCCTATTGGATGCGTCTCACGAACACGGGGGTCGGAATGCATGTCGGCTACGTCCCCGGCCGCCCCGCCTCCCACGGTTGCATCCGCCTCAAGCGCGAAACCGCCGTCCAGCTCTTCGAATTGCTGAAAATCGGCACCCCGGTCGTCATCGCCGACAACGCCCCCGCCCTTCAATCTCCGTTAACGGGGCATTGATTTGATTTCTTTGCCGCGGGTCCGGAGGGGGCGGCCCGGGGAAGGAGATTGAAATCTCCGGTCCGAAGTCATACACCAGTCACCTGCTGTTATGAAAATCCAACGCGCTCTGATCTCCGTCTCCGACAAAACCGGCATTGTGGACTTTGCCCGGGAACTTGCCGCCCAGGGGGTGGAAATCCTTTCCACCGGCGGGACTGCCAAATCGCTCCAGGCCGCCGGCATTGCCACGGTGGAGGTGTCCCAATTCACCGGATCCCCGGAAATCCTGGAGGGTCGGGTCAAGACATTGCATCCGAAGATCCATGGCGGACTGCTTTATCTTCGTGGAAACGAGGAGCATGAGGAACAGGCGAAGGCGCACGGAATCAAGCCCATTGATCTCGTGGTGGTGAATCTCTATCCGTTCGAGGCCACGGTTGCGAAGGAAGGAGTCACGCTTCCCGAAGCCATCGAGCAGATCGACATCGGGGGGCCCTCGATGATCCGCAGTGCGTCAAAAAACTACCAGTCCGTGTGTGTGGTGACCGATCCGGCGGACTATGCTGCCGTGTTGGAGGACATGCGCGAGGAAGGCGGGAAAACGAGCCGGAAGTTGCGTGAGCGACTGGCCATCAAGGCCTTTGCGACCACCTCTGCCTACGATGCGGCGATTGCCGATTTTCTCAACAAGGAACAGGAGACGTGCGCCAGTTTCCATGTGGATCTGCCTCTGGAGATCCGCCTCCGGTATGGCGAGAATCCCCACCAGCACGCGGAGCTCTACGGCAATTTCAGCTCGTATTTCGAGAAACTCCACGGCAAGGAACTGTCCTACAACAACATCCTCGACATCAGCGCCGCCAGAAATCTCATCGAGGAATTCTCCAAACCCACCGTCGCCATCCTCAAGCACACCAACCCGTGCGGCGTCGGCACGGACCCCGACCTTCGGGAAGCCTGGGAGAAGGCCTTCGCGACGGACAAGCAGGCACCGTTCGGCGGCATCATCATTTGCAACCTCCCGATCACTCTCGCGCTGGCCAAGGCGATCTCGGAGATCTTCAGCGAGGTGATCATTGCCCCGGAGTTCGAGTCCGACGCCCGTTCGCTCCTCCAGAAGAAGAAAAACCTGCGACTCATGCGCATTTTGAAGCCGCTGTCGCCGAATGTCCGCGATGTGCGCAGTGTCATCGGCGGGCTCCTTGTCCAGGATGCCGATTCGGCGGACATTCCCGATCTGGAGCACAAGGTCGTGTCCTCGCGCCCGCCGTCGAAAGATGAGATCGAGGCGATGGAGTTCGGCTGGAAGGTCGTCAAGCATGTGAAGTCGAATGCCATTGTCTACGCCGGGAAGGATCGGACGCTGGGGATCGGAGCCGGGCAGATGTCCCGCGTGGATTCTTCCCGCATCGCGGTCTGGAAGGCCCAGGAAGCCGGACTTTCCCTCAAGGGCAGCGCGGTTTGCAGCGATGCGTTTTTTCCCTTCCCCGACGGCCTCATTGCAGCTGCGCAGGCGGGGGCAACGGCGGCCATCCAGCCCGGGGGATCGGTGAAAGATCCCGATGTCATCAAGGCGGCCGACGAACACCAGGTCGCCATGGTCTTCACCGGCACCCGCCACTTCCGGCACTAGAAAAATTTTCGCCCGGGGGCTTTTCACGGACTACTTGTGAAACAACTCGCCTGCATCACCTGCGGTCCGGCTTACGAACCGCTCGACAAGGTCCGGAGGATCACAAATTTCTCCACCGGGGAAATCGGTGCGGTTCTCGCCGGAACCTTTGCGAAGGCGGGTTTTGATGTGGTGTGTTTCCGAAGCGAGGCGTCCACCCATCCCGCTCCCACCGGGGCGGATGTGCGGGCTTTCTCCACAAATGCCTCCCTGGCGGAAGGACTCCGCGCCCTGGAGCGTCCACCGGCCATCGTTCTCCACGCCGCGGCTCTTTGTGATTTCGTACTGGAAAGCATCGAGGGAGCCGAAGGCTCGGACAAGCTCAGCAGCCGGGCAGGATCGATCCGCCTCACCCTGCGCCCCGCGGAGAAAGTGCTCCCGAAAATCCGCGAATGGTTCCCCTCCGCACGGATCATCGGCTGGAAATATGAGCTCGACGGGGGCCACGACCAGGCCGTCGCCCGCGCCGCCGACCAGATCCGGACAGCCCGCACCGATGCCTGTGTCGTCAACGGGGCTGCCTACGGGCCGGGGTTCGGATTGCTGTCCGCCGACCGGAGCCTCCTCCATTTTCCCGACAAAACCGCTCTGGCTGCACACCTGGCAGCCCGGACGGGAGGGTGCTGAATGCCGGTCGTTCGCTCCGCATTTGCCCCCCCGTTCTTCCTGCGCAACGGGCATGTGCAGACGGTGCTGGGGGCGGTTCTCCCACGACGGGGCGGGGTGATTTTTGAGCGGGAACGGCTGGAGTTGCCGGACGGGGATTTTTTGGATTTGGACTGGGCGCGGGCCGGACATGCGCGGGCGGCAGTGCTTTCGCACGGGTTGGAGGGCAACTCCCGGAACAGCGACATCCGGGGACTGGCTGCCGCCCTGAATGCGGCGGGATGGGATGTGCTGGCATGGAACTTCCGGGGATGCAGCGGCGAGGCCAACCGCCTCGCGCGGTTTTACCACAGTGGCGAAACCGGCGATCTTGCCGCCGTGGTGGCCCGGGCGGCGGAGAGTTATCGGGATCTCGCGCTGGGAGGATTCAGTCTGGGGGGGAATATGACGCTCAAGTATCTGGGGGAAGGGAGTGCCCATCCTGCGATCCGGACGGCGGTGGCGGTTTCGGCGCCGGTGGACCTGGCTTCCAGCGCACGGGCTCTCGACCGGAGGCGGAGCAACCGGATTTACCTCGGGAGATTCATGAAAAGTCTCACGGAAAAAGTGGCGGAAAAAGCGCGGCGGTTTCCCGGGGAGATCGATGCCGCGGGACTCGGCGGGGTGCGGACGTTCGCGGAGTTCGACGACCGGTATACGGCCCGCATCCACGGATTTCGTGACGCGGAAGACTACTGGGCCCGCTCCAGTGCCAGGCAATATCTGGGCGGGATCCGTGTGCCATCACTGCTGCTGAACGCGCTCGACGATCCGTTCCTCACACCGGAATCTTTCCCCTTCCCCGAAGCGAAGACGAACGCCAGGTTTTTTCTCGAAACCCCGGCGTCCGGCGGGCATCTTGGGTTTTTGGATGCGCGAGGTTTCTGGATCGGACGGCGCATCCCGGAATTTTTCTCCTTTTTTGTCCCATGAAAAAATCGGAAATCCTGCTTGCGATTCTGGACCGGTTGCGGGGCGAGTTTGCCGCCCGGCTGGATGTCTCGAAGCGTACCCGGGCGCAGGGGAACGACGCCGAGAGCAAGGCCGAAGGGAAATACGACACCCGTTCGACCGAGGAAAATTACCTGGCTGACGGCCTGGCAAAGCAGGCTCTGGCCGCCGCCAAGGCGGCTGCGGAGATCGAAAACCTTCCCCTGCGCGATTTCGCAGCGGATGAGTCGGTGGAGCTGGGCGCGTTGGTGGAGTTGGAGTTCGCCGGATCCCGCGAATGGTTTTTCCTCGCCCCCTCCGGCGGGGGAACCGAAGTGCGGCACAAGGGTGTGACCATCACGGTGCTCACCCCGGAATCCCCGCTGGGAGCGCAACTCTCCGGTCGCCGGGCCGGCGAGCGCACCGCCGCGGCCCGCATCGTGAGCGTGCGGTAGGGAAATGCTTTTCATGGACGGTGGAAAATCCCATGCTGGCGGGCATGAGTTTGACGATGACCGGATGGTTGGGGGAGATTGAGTAATGCCCGCGTTGCCTGGATTCCGTGATTTTTATCCCGAGGATTGTGAGCGCAGAAACTATGTCGTGGAGACATGGCGGGCGGTGGCCCGGCGGTATGGGTTTGTCGAGTATGACGGCCCGACACTGGAGAGCGGCGAACTTTACCGGAAAAAGAACGAAGAGGGCGCGGAGATCCTGGAGCAACTCTATGCGTTCCAGGACCGCGGAGGGCGTGAGGTGGCCCTGCGCCCGGAGATGACCCCCACGCTGGCCAGGATGGTTGCGGCGAAGGAAAAACACTTCCGGAAACCGATGAAGTGGTTCTGCGTCTCGAATTTCTTCCGCCACGAGCGCCAGCAAAAGGGACGGCTGCGCGAGTTCCTGCAATTCAACGCGGATATCATCGGGGAGAGCTCCCCGGAGGCGGACGCGGAGATCGTAGCCCTGGCGGTGGATCTGATGCGGGGCTTCGGGTTTGGGAAAGAGCATTTTGTGGTCAGAATCAGCGACCGCCGGGCCTGGATGGACTTCCTGGCTTCGCGCGGGTGTGGGGACGAGCAGGCCCGTCTGGTCCTGGCGTGCGCGGACAAGATCGAGCGGGAACCAGCGGAAAAGCTCGACGAGAAACTGGTGGGGACCGGACTGACCGTGGCCGACCTGCGGGCCTTCATTGCCGGGGGCAGCCCGGAGGCGTTTGCTCCCGTGCTGGCGGCGCTCGCGGCACGCGGGATGGGGGACTGTGTCGAAGCCGACCTCTCGATTGTTCGTGGTCTGGCCTATTACACGGGGGTTGTCTTTGAAATTTTCGACCGTTCAAAAACCCTCCGCGCCCTGGCCGGCGGGGGACGCTACGATTCTTTGATCAAGGGCCTGAGCGACGGGGCTTCGGATCTCCCCGCGATCGGTTTCGGCATGGGGGATGTCGTCCTCGGCCATCTGATCGACGAGACACCCGCCGCCGCGGAAAAACGCCGGACCGCCACCAACCCGCCCTGCGAGGTTTATGTGGTCGTGGCCGACGAAGCCCGCCGCACGGAGGCTCTGCAGGTGGTCCAGTTGGCACGTGATCTGGGTTGGCGGACGGATTACTCCCTCAAACCGGCCAAGGTGGGACGCCAATTCCAGGATGCCGAGGGACTGGGCGCACACCGCGCGGTTCTGGTGGGAGCCGAGTGGCCGGTGGTGAAAATCAAAACCCTCGCCACGCGGCAGGAAGAGCCCGTCGACCAGGGAAAGTTGGCTGCCAGACTCGGCAAAGCCGGGTGTTGCTGAGGGCTAGAGCATTTCAACAAAAGCTATAGCCGAACGAGGCAAACCAACCGAGAGCGTCTTTTGCTGTAACCTTGGCCAAGGCATCGTCGATGGCGGCAACAAGCTCCTCCGGGGTTCGAGCCTCAGCACTGCGCAGCAGGGCTTTGACTTTGCTCCACATTTTTTCAACCCGAAAACCTCGTTTGGAGGGGATGGGATGGCGTAATACCATCTCTCTAAATAAATGTGACACTCGATTTTAACCCAAGTTCCGCAGTTTAAGAAGACGTTTTGCTGATATGCAGGCACTTGCAG